>NZ_CP108568.1:1418333-2127500 GCF_036010485.1 Streptomyces sp. NBC_01198 | reverse complement strand
AGACCAGTCTCGTAGCGCCGGCCCTGGTTGGGGTGGGTTGCGTGGGGGATGGTTGGTTGTTTGAGAACTGCATAGTGGACGCGAGCATCTGTGGCCAAGTTTTTAAGGGCGCACGGTGGATGCCTTGGCACCAGGAACCGATGAAGGACGTGGGAGGCCGCGATAGGCCCCGGGGAGCTGTCAACCGAGCTGTGATCCGGGGGTGTCCGAATGGGGAAACCCGGCAGTCGTCATGGGCTGTCACCCACTGCTGAACACATAGGCAGTGTGGAGGGAACGCGGGGAAGTGAAACATCTCAGTACCCGCAGGAAGAGAAAACAACCGTGATTCCGGGAGTAGTGGCGAGCGAAACCGGATGAGGCTAAACCGTATGCGTGTGATACCCGGCAGGGGTTGCGTATACGGGGTCGTGGGAGTTTCCTTGATCGGTCTGCCGGCCGGTCGGAGAGTCAGAAACCGTTTGTGTAGGCGAAGGACATGCGAAAGGTCCGGCGTAGAGGGTAAGACCCCCGTAGCTGAAACATGAGCGGCTCTCTTGGAGATCACCCAAGTAGCACAGGGCCCGAGAAATCCTGTGTGAATCTGGCGGGACCACCCGTTAAGCCTAAATATTCCCTGGTGACCGATAGCGGATAGTACCGTGAGGGAATGGTGAAAAGTACCGCGGGAGCGGAGTGAAATAGTACCTGAAACCGTGTGCCTACAAGCCGTGGGAGCGTCGGGGCGAGAACTTGTTCTCGTCCTCGTGACTGCGTGCCTTTTGAAGAATGAGCCTGCGAGTTTGCGGTGTGTTGCGAGGTTAACCCGTGTGGGGTAGCCGTAGCGAAAGCGAGTCCGAATAGGGCGGTTGAGTAGCACGCTCAAGACCCGAAGCGGAGTGATCTAGCCATGGGCAGGTTGAAGCGGCTGTAAGAGGTCGTGGAGGACCGAACCCACCAGGGTTGAAAACCTGGGGGATGACCTGTGGTTAGGGGTGAAAGGCCAATCAAACTCCGTGATAGCTGGTTCTCCCCGAAATGCATTTAGGTGCAGCGTCGTGTGTTTCTTGCCGGAGGTAGAGCACTGGATAGGCGATGGGCCCTGCCGGGTTACTGACCTTAGCCAAACTCCGAATGCCGGTAAGTGAGAGCGCGGCAGTGAGACTGTGGGGGATAAGCTCCATGGTCGAGAGGGAAACAGCCCAGAGCATCGACTAAGGCCCCTAAGCGTACGCTAAGTGGGAAAGGATGTGGAGTCGCAGAGACAACCAGGAGGTTGGCTTAGAAGCAGCCATCCTTGAAAGAGTGCGTAATAGCTCACTGGTCAAGTGATTCCGCGCCGACAATGTAGCGGGGCTCAAGCGTACCGCCGAAGTCGTGTCATTCGTACATATAGGGCCAACGCCTGTACGGATGGGTAGGGGAGCGTCGTGTGCCGGGTGAAGCCGCGCCGGAAGGCAGTGGTGGACGGTTCACGAGTGAGAATGCAGGCATGAGTAGCGATACAAGAGTGGGAAACTCTTGCGCCGATTGACTAAGGGTTCCTGGGTCAAGCTGATCTGCCCAGGGTAAGTCGGGACCTAAGGCGAGGCCGACAGGCGTAGTCGATGGACAACCGGTTGATATTCCGGTACCCGCTGTAAAGCGCCCAGTGCTGAACCAGGCGATGCTAAGTCCGTGAAGCCGCCTCTGATCTCTTCGGAGTGAGGGGGAGTGGTGGAGCCGACGGACCAGACTTGTAGTAGGTAAGTGATGGGGTGACGCAGGAAGGTAGTCCAGCCCGGGCGGTGGTTGTCCCGGGGTAAGGGTGTAGGACGTCATCCAGGTAAATCCGGGTGGCAATAGTCTGAGACCTGATGCCGAGCCGATTGTGGTGAAGTGGATGATCCTATGCTGTCGAGAAAAGCCTCTAGCGAGTTTTATGGCGGCCCGTACCCTAAACCGACTCAGGTGGTCAGGTAGAGAATACCGAGGCGTTCGGGTGAACTATGGTTAAGGAACTCGGCAAAATGCCCCCGTAACTTCGGGAGAAGGGGGGCCATGTCTGGTGATCCGATTTACTCGGTGAGCTGGGTGTGGCCGCAGAGACCAGCGAGAAGCGACTGTTTACTAAAAACACAGGTCCGTGCGAAGCCGTAAGGCGATGTATACGGACTGACGCCTGCCCGGTGCTGGAACGTTAAGGGGACCGGTTAGTCACATTTCGGTGTGGCGAAGCTGAGAACTTAAGCGCCAGTAAACGGCGGTGGTAACTATAACCATCCTAAGGTAGCGAAATTCCTTGTCGGGTAAGTTCCGACCTGCACGAATGGCGTAACGACTTCTCGACTGTCTCAACCATAGGCCCGGTGAAATTGCACTACGAGTAAAGATGCTCGTTTCGCGCAGCAGGACGGAAAGACCCCGGGACCTTTACTATAGCTTGATATTGGTGTTCGGTTCGGCTTGTGTAGGATAGGTGGGAGACTGTGAACTCCAAGCGCCAGCTTGGGGGGAGTCGTCGTTGAAATACCACTCTGGTCGTGCTGGATGTCTAACCTCGGTCCGTGATCCGGATCAGGGACAGTGTCTGGTGGGTAGTTTAACTGGGGCGGTTGCCTCCTAAAGGGTAACGGAGGCGCCCAAAGGTTCCCTCAGCCTGGTTGGCAATCAGGTGTTGAGTGTAAGTGCACAAGGGAGCTTGACTGTGAGACTGACGGGTCGAGCAGGTACGAAAGTAGGGACTAGTGATCCGGCGGTGGCTTGTGGAAGCGCCGTCGCTCAACGGATAAAAGGTACCCCGGGGATAACAGGCTGATCTTCCCCAAGAGTCCATATCGACGGGATGGTTTGGCACCTCGATGTCGGCTCGTCGCATCCTGGGGCTGGAGTCGGTCCCAAGGGTTGGGCTGTTCGCCCATTAAAGCGGTACGCGAGCTGGGTTTAGAACGTCGTGAGACAGTTCGGTCCCTATCCGCTGCGCGCGTAGGAGTCTTGAGAAGGGCTGTCCCTAGTACGAGAGGACCGGGACGGACGAACCTCTGGTGTGCCAGTTGTCCTGCCAAGGGCATGGCTGGTTGGCTACGTTCGGGAGGGATAACCGCTGAAAGCATCTAAGCGGGAAGCCTGCTTCGAGATGAGGGCTCCCACCCACTTGATGGGGTAAGGCTCCCAGTAGACGACTGGGTTGATAGGCCGGATGTGGAAGCCCTGTAAGGGGTGGAGCTGACCGGTACTAATAGGCCGAGGGCTTGTCCTCAGTTGCTCGCGTCCACTGTGTGGTTCTGAAACAACCAGCCACCACACACCCACACCCTGTTCGACGGGGTGGTTGGGTGGTGTGGTGTGTGTTTCATGGTGTTTCGGTGGTCATAGCGTTAGGGAAACGCCCGGTTACATTCCGAACCCGGAAGCTAAGCCTTTCAGCGCCGATGGTACTGCAGGGGGGACCCTGTGGGAGAGTAGGACACCGCCGAACGAGTTTTGCCAGAGGCCCCGGCCCCCGAGTTTTGTCTCGGGGGCCGGGGCTTTTTTGCTGCCCGTTACCCGTTGTTCACGTCTTGCAGAGACTCTGGGCCCCCGACAGGCGGAGGTGTGGAGACGTGCAGCAGATGACGACTGCCGAACGGCGGCACAGGATCGCTTCGGACACGACGGCCGCGGCTCTGCGCGAGGCGCTGGAGAGGCTGGGGATAGGCACCGGCGACGAGGTCATCGTGCCGTCGTTCGGACCGGGTGCGCCCGCCGACGCGGTGCGGCTGGCCGGCGCCGTACCGGTCTTCGCGGACATAGATCGGCGGACGTTCTGCCTCGACCCCGACGCGGTCGCCGCCGGCATCACGTCGCGCACGGCGGCCATACTGCCGGTGCATGTCTTCGGGCACCCGGCACCGATGTCGCAGCTCACCGAGCTGGCCGACCGCCGCGCGCTGGCTCTGGTGGAGGAGGGCGCCGAGGGCGGGCGGACCGAGGACGCGGGGGCCGTCGCCAGGCGCCGGGCCCACGCGCGCTTCCTGGACTCGGCGTTGAAGGGCGTCACCGTGCCGTACACCGAGCCGGGGGCGCACCACCTCTACCACCGCTACACCGTGCGGGTGCCGGGCAACGGGCGGCCCGACCGGGACGCCTTCGCCGCCGCGCTGGCCGCGCGCGGCGTGCGGGCGACGGTGAGCGTCCCCGTACCGGTGCACCGGATGCCGGCGCACCGCTCGGGGGTCGTCCTGCCGCAGACGGAGTCGGCGGCCGCGGACACGCTGTCGCTGCCGGTCCACCCCGGCATCACACAGCGGGAGTTGACGCACATCGCGGATGCCTGCAACGCGCTGGGCGGGCTGATCTGAGCGCACTGCCCGCGCCTCGCGGGGGCGGCTGAGCAGGTACTCGGCCGAGTTTCCCGCACAGCCGTTCATGGGCTACGATCTTCCCGTCGACGCGCCCCAATAGCTCAGTCGGTAGAGCGTCTCCATGGTAAGGAGAAGGTCTACGGTTCGATTCCGTATTGGGGCTCTGACAGAAAAGGCCTCCCGCCGTCGGCGGGAGGCCTTTTCCATGTCCTGGTCCCATGCCCCGGCGGTCAGTTCTCCGGGAGGGCCGGCACGCGCATGGCGAGGATGGCCATGTCGTCGGAGGGCGCGTCGGAGGCGAAGCGCTCCACGGCGCGCTGGATGCGGGCCGCGACGGCCCCGGCCGTCAGGCCCGTACAGGTGGCGAGGACGTCCGCGAGGCCGTCGTCGCCGAGCATCCGAGAGCCCTCGCGGCGCTCGGTGACGCCGTCGGTGACGCAGAGCAGGACGTCGCCCGGGTCGAGGGTGACGGACTGTTCGACGAGTTCCAGGTCGTCCATCACGCCGAGCAGCGGCTGCGGGTCGGCCGCCGGCTCCACCGTGCCGTCGGGGCGGAGCCGCAGCGGCAGCGGATGCCCGGCGCACACCATCCGCAGCACCGCGCTCCCGTCGTGCTGCGGCCACAACTCGCCGTAGAGCAGGGTCAGGAAGCGGCTGCGGGCACCCTCGTCGAGGATGGCGGCGTTGAGGCGTTCCAGGACCGCTGGGCCGCCGAAGCCCTCGCGGGCCAGCAGCCGCAGGGCGTGCCGGGCCAGGCCGGTCACCGCCGCCGCCTCCGGGCCGGTGCCGCAGACGTCGCCGATGGCGAAGCCCCAGCAGCCGTCGCGGATCGGGAAGAGGTCGTAGAAGTCGCCGCCGACCTCGTTGCCCTCGCCGGCGGCCCGGTAGACGACCTCGACCTCGACGCCGGGGACCTGCGGCAGTTCCGGCGGGAGCAGGCTGCGCTGGAGTGCCTGGCTGATGGCCGTGCGCTCGCTGTAGAGGCGGGCGTTGTCCAGGGCGAGGGCGGCGCGGCGGGAGAGGTCCTCGGCCAGCTCCAGGATCTCCTGGCGGAAGCGCTCGTCGGAGGGCTTGCCGAGGGTCAGCATGCCGATGACGCGGTTGCGGGCCACCAGCGGCAGGACGACCGTCTCGCCGCCGACGGCGGCCGCCGTCGCGAGGGCCACGCCGGGGGTGCTGGGCGCGCGGCCGGCGATCGTGCCCGAGCCGCTGGGGCCGACGCCGAGGCTGCGCAACGAGGCCCGCAGGGCGCTGGAATGGGCCGCGTCGGACGGTGCGGTCCAGGCGCGGGCGCCGGGGGTCGGGTCCGGTTCCGGGGCGCGGACCTGGGACAGCAGCGCCTTGATGCCGTCGATACGGTCCTCGTCCTCGTGGAGGACGAAGGCCAGTTCGGGCTCGGACTGTTCGGCGATCGTGTAGACCGCGCACCAACTGGCCAGCGTCGGCACGGTCATCTGGGCCATCAGCGCGAGCGTCTGGTCGCGTTCCAGGGTGCCGGCGAGCAGGTCGGAGGCCTCCACCAGGAAGGACAGCGAGCCGCGGCGGAGCCTTTCCAGCTCGGTGAGCCGGGCGCTCTCCACTGCCAGCGCGATCCGGTCGGCCGCGAACTGCAGCCGCAGCGCCTCCTGGTTGGAGTAGCGGCCGGGCGCCTCGGCGGCGACCCCGAGCGAGCCGGTGAGGCGGCCCTCGACCTTGAGCGGCACGGTGACGACGGAGCGCATCCCGGTGCCCGACAGCAGCGGTACGGCGCCGGGGACGGCCGTCAGGTCCTCGTGCACGGCGGGCATCCTGGCGCTGCCGTACCGGCCGGTGCCGGCCTCGACGGGCACCCGGGCGAAGCGCTGGCGGGCCGAGGGCAGCCCGGTGGAGGCCCGGACTTCGAGTTCGGTCTCGTCGTCGGTGGCCAGCAGCAGGTAGGCGGCGTCGCCGTCGAGCATGTCGCGGGCGCGCTCGACGGTGCGCTGGAGCAGGCTGTCGAGGTCGTCGGGCGCGGGCGAGCCGATGAAGACCTCGAAGGCGTCGGTGTTCTTCCCGCGCTGGACCAGGCCGGTGTCGGAGGGCGCGTTGCCGCGGGCGGGTGTCTGCAGTACCGCGCGCTCCTCGACGCGCACCAGCAGGCAGACGGTCGAGGGCTCGCCGGAGCTGTCACGGACCCGCAGGTGGGAGCCGTAGACGGGCAGCACCCGGCCGTCGCTGTTGCGCAGCCCGTAGGTGCCCTCCCAGCGGGACAGCTGCAGCGCCTCGGCCAGGCCGATGCCGGTGCCCGGGGTCTGCGGCCAGGCGGTCAGGTCGGCGAGCGACTTGCCGACGACGTCGGCGGCGGGGTGGCCGAAGAGGTCGGCGGCGTCGTCGTTCCAGCGGGTGATGGTGCCCCGGCTGTCGACCTGGACGACGGCGACCCTGACCCGCTCGTCGGCGACCGGGAGGTCGGCGGCCGGCAGCAGCGGTCCTGCCGAGCGGGTGCCCGCGGGGCGCTCGGGCAGGTCGAGCTGGAACCAGACGTGCTTGCCCGCGGCGGTGTACTCCACGCCCCAGCGGCTGGCGAGCGCCGCGCACAGCAGCAGCCCGCGCCCGCCTTCGTGGTCGGGGTCACGGTGCGGCCGGCCGCGGCCCTGGAGCGGTACCTCACGCTCGGGGTAGTGGTCGGCGACCTCGACGCGTACGGCCGTCTCGTAACGCAGGCAGCGCACGTCGGCGGCGGTGCCTGCGTGCACCACGGCGTTGGTCACCAGTTCGCTGGTCAGCACGACGGCGTCGTCCACGACGTCGGCGAAGCCCCAGCCGTGCAGGGTGTCCCGCACAAAGGCCCTGGCCACGGCGACCGACCGGCCCACCGGTTCGAAGCTGGCCGATGCGCGAGCCGTGATCACGGATCTCCTCTTGACGGGTTCGGTGGTGTCCCGCGGCCGGTGCCGGGTCGCGCCACGGTCGGTCGCCCGCTCGTGCACCGTGCGTCGTACTGACATCAGGCAAGGCTAGTGCGTTGGGACCCGGCCGTCCCGTGCGGCCGTCAAACCGGAACGTGCCGTACCGGATGCGCTGCGTAAACGCTCCCCGGTGACGGGTCTAGCGCCAACGACCCCGCTGCGTACGGGTTACGCGGGATGTTGTCGGCACGGTAGGCGAAGGTGGAACACTGGAGGCGCCTAACTCAGGTACATGCAGGTCGATCGACCCTCCAGGAGGGACACGGTGGAGTCTGGCGCATCGGCGCGGGGCACAGTCACGCGTACGAAAAACGGGCGTTCCCGGGCCGGCGGGACCGTAGAGGTCGATTCTGCCGCGCTCACCAAGCTGCTCACCGCGCTCGCCGCGATGCGGGACGGCAATTTCCGCCGTCGCCTGACGGTGAGCGGCGAGGGGGTGATGGCGGAGGTCGCCGCGGTCTTCAACGAGGTCGCCGACCGCAACCAGCACCTCACCGGGGAGCTGGCCCGGGTGCGCCGTGTCGTCGGCCGGGAGGGCAAGCTCACCGAGCGCCTGGAGACAGGGGCCTGCGAGGGCGCCTGGGCGGCGGCCATCGAGGCGTCGAACGCCCTGGTGGACGACCTGGTGCGGCCGGTGTCCGAGGTGGGCCGGGTGCTGTCCGCGGTGGCCGAGGGCGACCTGGAACAGCGGATGGACCTGCGCGCGCAGAACCCCGACGGCTCCGCGCACCCGCTGCGCGGCGAGTTCCTCAAGGTCGGCCGTACGGTCAACGGCCTGGTCGACCAGCTGTCCGCGTTCACCGACGAGGTGACCCGGGTGGCCAGCGAGGTCGGTACCGAGGGCAAGCTCGGCGGCCAGGCGAAGGTCCGCGGCATGGCGGGCTCCTGGAAGGACCTGACCGACTCCGTCAACACCATGGCGTACCGGCTGACCGCGCAGGTCCGCGACATCGCCCTGGTGACGACCGCGGTGCTCAAGGGCGACCTGTCACGCAAGGTCACCGTGCATGTCGCCGGCGAGATGCTGGAGCTGAAGAACACCGTCAACACGATGGTGGACCAGCTCTCCTCGTTCTCCTCCGAGGTGACCCGGGTCGCCCGGGAGGTCGGCACCGAGGGCGAGCTGGGCGGCCAGGCCCAGGTGCCGGGCGTGGCCGGGGTGTGGAAGGACCTCACCGACTCGGTGAACCTGATGGCCGGCAACCTGACGGCCCAGGTGCGGGACATCGCGCAGGTCACCACCGCGGTCGCGAACGGCGACCTGACGCAGAAGATCACCATCGGCGCGCGCGGCGAGGTCGCGCAGCTGGCCGAGACGATCAACGCGATGACAGAGACGCTGCGGACCTTCGCCGACGAGGTGACCAGGGTCGCCGGTGAGATCGGCGCGGAGGGCCAGCTGGGCGGGCAGGCGCAGGTGCCGGGTGCGGCGGGCACCTGGAAGGACCTCACCGACTCGGTGAACACCGCCTTCCGCAACCTGACGGCCCAGGTGCGGGACATCGCCCAGGTCACCACCGCCGTCGCGGGCGGCGACCTGTCGCAGAAGGTCACCGTGGACGTCTCCGGCGAGATGCTGGAGCTGAAGAACACCGTCAACACGATGGTCGACCAGCTGTCGGCGTTCGGCGCCGAGGTGACGCGGGTGGCCCGCGAGGTCGGCGTCGAGGGCATCCTCGGCGGGCAGGCGCAGGTGCCGGGTGCGGCGGGCACCTGGAAGGACCTCACCGACTCGGTGAACACCGCCTTCCGCAACCTCACCGGCCAGGTCCGCAACATCGCGCAGGTCACCACGGCGGTCGCCAACGGCGACCTGTCGCAGAAGGTCACGGTCGACGTCTCCGGCGAGATGCTGGAGCTGAAGAACACCGTGAACCGGATGGTCGACCAGCTCGGCTCCTTCGCGGCCCAGGTGACCAGGATGGCCACCGACGTGGGTACGGAGGGCCGGCTCGGCGGCCAGGCGCGGGTGGACGGCGTCAGCGGCACCTGGAAGGACCTCACCGACTCCGTCAACTTCATGGCGGGGAACCTGACCTCCCAGGTGCGGCAGATCGCCCAGGTGACCACGGCGGTGGCCCGCGGCGACCTGTCGCAGAAGATCGACGTGGACGCGCGCGGCGAGATCCTGGAACTGAAGAACACCATCAACACGATGGTGGACCAGCTCTCCTCCTTCGCCGAGCAGGTGACCCGGGTGGCCCGCGAGGTGGGCACCGAGGGCCGGCTCGGCGGGCAGGCGCAGGTGCCGGGCGTCGCCGGCGTGTGGCGGGACCTCACCGACTCGGTGAACTTCATGGCCGGCAACCTGACCGGTCAGGTCCGCAACATCGCACAGGTCGCCACGGCGGTGGCGCGCGGCGACCTGTCGCAGAAGATCGACGTGGACGCGCGCGGCGAGATCCTGGAGCTGAAGAACACCCTCAACACGATGGTGGACCAGCTCTCCTCCTTCGCCGAGCAGGTGACGCGGGTCGCGCGCGAGGTGGGCACCGAGGGCATCCTCGGCGGGCAGGCCGAGGTCAAGGGGGTCAGCGGCACCTGGAAGGACCTCACCCAGTCCGTCAACTTCATGGCCAACAACCTGACCAGCCAGGTCCGCAACATCGCCGACGTCACCAGCGCGGTCGCCCAGGGCGACCTGTCGCGGAAGATCACCGTCGACGCCAAGGGCGAGATCCTGGCCCTGGTCACCACCGTGAACACGATGGTGGACACGCTGTCCGCCTTCGGTGACGAGGTGACCCGGGTGGCCCGCGAGGTGGGCACCGAGGGCCAGCTGGGCGGCCAGGCGCGGGTGCGCGACGCGTCGGGCATCTGGAAGGACCTCACCGACAACGTCAACCTGATGGCGAGCAACCTGACCAGCCAGGTGCGCTCCATCTCGTCGGTGGCCACCGCCGTCGCCAACGGTGACCTGACCAAGAAGATCAACGTGGACGCGCGTGGCGAGGTCGCGCAGCTCGCCGAGACCATCAACACGATGGTGGACACGCTGTCCGCCTTCGGTGACGAGGTGACCCGGGTGGCCCGCGAGGTGGGCACCGAGGGCATCCTCGGCGGCCAGGCGCGGGTGCCGGGCGTCAGCGGGACGTGGAAGGACCTCACGGAGTCCGTCAACGGCATGGCGTCCAACCTGACCGGCCAGGTCCGGCAGATCGCCCAGGTGACGACCGCGGTGGCCCGCGGCGACCTGTCCAAGAAGATCGACGTGGACGCGCGCGGCGAGATCCTGGAGCTCAAGACCACCATCAACACCATGGTCGGGCAGCTGTCCGCCTTCGGTGACGAGGTCACCCGGGTGGCGCGCGAGGTGGGCACGGAGGGCAGGCTGGGCGGCCAGGCGCGGGTGCCGGACGTCTCCGGCATCTGGAAGGACCTGACCGAGTCCGTCAACCTGATGGCCAACAACCTGACCAGCCAGGTGCGCAACATCGCGCAGGTGGCGACGGCGGTGACCCGCGGCGACCTCAACCTGCGGATCGACGTGGACGCGGCCGGCGAGATCCTGGAGCTGCAGGACTACATCAACACGATGATCGTCCGGCTCCGGGAGACCACGCTCGCCAACAAGGAGCAGGACTGGCTCAAGGGCAACCTGGCCCGGATCTCCGGCCTCATGCAGGGCCGCAGGGACCTCGGCGACGTGGCGGCGCTGATCATGAGCGAGCTGACCCCGGTGGTCTCCGCCCAGCACGGCGCCTTCTTCCTCGCCGAGGACACCACGGAGGTCGGCGAGGAGTACGAGCTGCGGCTGCGCGGCAGCTACGGCTTCTCCCGCCGCACCATGTCGACGGTCTTCCTGCCCGGCGAGGGGCTGATCGGGCAGGCCGCGGTGGAGAAGCGGTCCATCCTGATCGAGCACGTCCCGCCGGGTTATCTGAAGATCACCTCCGGCCTGGGCGACGCCCCGCCGTCGCATGTGATCGTGCTGCCGGTGCTGTTCGAGGGCCGGGTGCTCGGCGTCATCGAGCTGGCCGCGTTCCAGCCCTTCACCCAGATCCAGAAGGACTTCCTCAACCAGATCACCGACATCATCGCGATCAGCGTCAACACCATCAGCGTCAACACCAAGACCGAGGGCCTGCTCAAGCAGTCCCAGGAGCTGACCGAGCAGCTGCAGGAGCGCTCCGCGGAGCTGGAGAACCGGCAGCGCGCGCTGCAGCTGTCGAACGCCGAGCTTGAGGAGAAGGCCGAGCTGCTGGCCCGGCAGAACCGCGACATCGAGGTCAAGAACACCGAGATCGAGGAGGCCAGGCAGGTCCTGGAGGAGCGCGCCGAGCAGCTCGCCGTCTCGATGCGCTACAAGTCGGAGTTCCTCGCCAACATGTCGCACGAGCTGCGCACCCCGCTCAACTCGCTGCTGATCCTGGCGAAGCTGCTGGCCGACAACGCCGACGGGAACCTGTCGCCCAAGCAGGTCGAGTTCGCCGAGACCATCCACGGCGCGGGATCCGACCTGCTCCAGCTGATCAACGACATCCTGGACCTGTCGAAGGTCGAGGCGGGCAAGATGGACGTCTCGCCGACCCGTATCGCGTTGGTGCAGCTCGTCGACTACGTGGAGGCCACCTTCCGGCCGCTGACCGCGGAGAAGGGCCTGGACTTCTCGGTGCGGGTCTCGCCCGAACTGCCGGTGACCCTGCACACCGACGAGCAGCGGCTGCTCCAGGTGCTGCGCAACCTGCTGTCGAACGCGGTGAAGTTCACCGACAGCGGCTCGGTCGAACTGGTCATCAGGCCGGCCGGCAGCGAGGTGCCGCAGTCGATCCGCGAGCAGCTGCTCGAGGCCGGCACCCTGCGCGACCCCGACCAGCCGCTGATCGCCTTCTCGGTGACCGATACGGGTATCGGCATCGCGGCCGGCAAGATGCGGGTGATCTTCGAGGCGTTCAAGCAGGCCGACGGCACCACGAGCCGGAAGTACGGCGGTACGGGCCTCGGCCTGTCGATCAGCCGGGAGATCGCCCGGCTGCTCGGCGGCGAGATCCACGCCGACAGCCAGCCCGGTCGCGGCTCGACGTTCACGCTGTACCTGCCGCTGAGCCTCGGCGAGCTCCCGCCGGCGGTGCCGCAGCTGCCGGCCGGTACCGCCGACCAGGACGCCGCCGCCGCGGGACGTACCCGCAACCCCGGCAGCAGCCTGGCCAGGCTGCGCCGGCGCTCCGCCCAGCCGGCGCCCCTGCCGGCCGGGCACGGGCAGCACGGCTCCGGGCACGAGCCGTGGCAGGAGGAGAGCCAGCCGGCCGCTGAGTCGGGCTTCTCCGGCGGTTTCAGCGGCGAGAAGGTGCTGATCGTCGACGACGACATCCGTAACGTCTTCGCGCTGACCAGCGTCTTGGAGCAGCACGGCCTGACCGTGCTGTACGCCGAGAACGGCCGCGAGGGCATCGAGGTGCTCGAACAGTACGACGACATCGCCATCGTGCTGATGGACATCATGATGCCGGAGATGGACGGCTACGCCACGACGACGGCGATCCGCAAGATGCCGCAGTTCGCCGGGCTGCCGATCATCGCGCTGACCGCGAAGGCGATGAAGGGCGACCGGGAGAAGAGCATCGACTCCGGAGCGTCGGACTATGTCGCCAAACCCGTGGACACCGACCATCTGCTGACGCTGATGGAGGAGTGGATGCACGCCCGCTGACCAAGAGAAAAGTTGAAGTTTTACCAACTCGCTCGTCTGACGGGGTGTGAGGGCGAGAGGATCAGGGAACCTTCTCGTCTCCGCCAGCGTTTTCGGTGTGTGGTGGGTGACGTGGCGGTGACAGGGTGTGGCGAACGGCGGGGTGCGGCTACCATGACCGGCACAAGGACGGGCGGCGCGACAGAGTCGTCCCCGGGGGCGGCGACCGGCGTGATGCCGGGGCGAGGAGGGCGGGCCATGGTGCAGAAGGCCAAGATCCTCCTGGTCGATGACCGGCCGGAGAATCTGCTGGCGCTGGAGGCGATTCTCTCGGCGCTCGATCAGACTCTGGTCAGGGCATCGTCCGGGGAGGAAGCGCTCAAAGCGCTGCTCACCGACGATTTCGCGGTGATCCTGCTCGATGTCCAGATGCCGGGCATGGACGGGTTCGAGACCGCGGCGCACATCAAGCGGCGGGAGCGGACCCGGGACATCCCGATCATCTTCCTGACTGCGATCAACCACGGGCCGCACCACACCTTCCGCGGCTACGCGGCGGGTGCGGTGGACTACATCTCCAAGCCGTTCGACCCGTGGGTGCTGCGGGCCAAGGTGTCGGTCTTCGTCGACCTGTACATGAAGAACTGCCAGCTGCGCGAGCAGGCCGGACTGCTGCGGCTGCAGCTGGAGCAGGGCCTGCCCTCCGGGGCGGAGGCCAACGGCTCCAAGGAGCCGGCGGGCCTGCTGGCCGAGCTGTCCGCCCGACTGGCGGCCGTCGAGGAGCAGGCCGAGGCGCTGAGCAAGCAGCTCGGCGAGTCCGCGGACGCGGCAGCGGTGGCGACCGCCGCCCACCTGGAGCGCAAGCTGACCGGCCTGCGCCGGGCGCTGGACGCGCTGGAGCCCGGCAGCGGCGGCGGCATCGTCCGGCAGGCCTCCGGGGACTAGAGCCCATCGGGGCGGCACGGGTACGCGGCCGGGTCCGCGCGGGCCGGGCGACGCAGGTTGACGGCACGTCAATGCCGTGACGGTGGGCGCCCGACACGAACGGGCGTATCGGCAAGCACGCGTGTTCCCCGATCACAAGGGCGGTAACCTCGGCACCATGGCCCCACGTACGTCCGGCACCGCCAAGAAAGCCCCGGCGAAGCCTGCGGCCAAAAAGCCCCCGGCGAAGAAGCCCGCGAGCGCCGCCCGACCGCCCGCCAAGAAGGCGGCAGCGGCGCCCAAACCCGCGCCCAAAGCGGCTCCTTCGCCGACCAGCGGCGTCTACCGCATGTTCCGGGCGCTGTGGCTCGGCCTGGCGCACACCGTCGGCGCGGTCTTCCGCGGCATAGGACGCGGCGCCCGCGGACTGGACCCCGCGCACCGCAAGGACGGCCTCGGCCTGCTGCTGATCGGGCTGACCCTGGTGGTCGCGGCCGGCACCTGGTCCAACCTGCAGGGCCCGGTCGGCAACCTGGTGGAGATGCTGGTCACCGGCGCCTTCGGACGGCTGGACCTGCTGGTGCCGCTGCTGCTCGGCGCGGTCGCCGTCCGCGTCATGCGGCACCCCGAACAGCCCGAGGCCAACGGCCGGATCGTCATCGGCCTGTCCGCCCTGGTCATCGGCACGCTGGGGCTGATCCATCTGGCCTGCGGCTCACCGACCCGCAGCGACGGCGCGACCGCGCTGCGAAACGCCGGCGGCCTGATCGGCTGGGTCGCGGCCTCCCCGCTGGTCTACACGGTCGGCGCCGTCCTGGCCGCGCCGCTGCTGCTGCTCATCACCGCCTTCGGGCTGCTCGTGGTCACCGCCACCCCGCTCGCCGCCGTACCGCAGCGGCTGCGGGCGGCCGGCGCCCGGCTCGGCCTCTACGCCCCGCAGCCGGACCTCGACGCCGTCCCGCTGGAGGAGTTCTTCGACGCCGACGAGGCGGACGGCCTGCCCGGCGGCCGGGACAACGAGGACGAGGCGCCGGTTCGCCGGCTGCCGAGGAAGCTCGGCAAGGCGCCGGACGAGCCCTACGACGTGGACGGCGACCTGGGCGCGGACGGCCTGCCGGCCGGCGACGAGCCCAGGCCGCGGCGCAGACCCCGCCGCCGGCCCGAGCCGCTGCCCGGGACCGCCCAGGCGGCCGGGTCGGACGCGGTGGACGTGGCCGCGGCCGCCGCGGCGGCGCTGGACGGCGCCGTCCTGCACGGCCTGCAGCCGTCGCCGCTGGTCGCCGACCTGACGAGCGGCATCAAGAAGCCGGTGCCCGCCGCCCGCGCGGAGGAGGACAACACCGGCTCCGGCGTCCCCGACCTGACCAAGCACACCGCCGATCCCGGCGAGCCGCTGCCGCCGCGCGCCGAGCAGCTGCAGCTGTCCGGCGACATCACCTACGCGCTGCCGTCGCTCGACCTGCTGGAACGCGGCGGCCCCGGGCGTACCCGCAGCGCCGCGAACGACGCGGTGGTCGCCTCGCTGACCCAGGTCTTCAAGGAGTTCAAGGTCGACGCGGTCGTCACCGGCTTCACCCGCGGCCCGACGGTCACCCGCTACGAGGTGGAACTCGGCGCCGCCGTCAAGGTCGAGCGGATCACCGCACTGGCCAAGAACATCGCCTACTCCGTCGCCAGCCCCGACATCAGGATCATCAGCCCCATCCCCGGCAAGTCCGCGGTCGGCATCGAGATCCCCAACAGCGACCGCGAGATGGTCAACCTCGGCGACGTGCTGCGCTCCGCGGAGGCCGCGGGCGAGGACCACCCGATGACGGTCGCGCTCGGCAAGGACGTCGAGGGCGGCTACGTGATGGCCAACCTCGCGAAGATGCCGCACGTCCTGGTCGCCGGCGCCACCGGCTCCGGCAAGTCGTCCTGCATCAACTGCCTGATCACCTCGGTGATGGCCCGCGCCACCCCGGACGAGGTCCGCATGGTGCTGGTGGACCCCAAGCGGGTGGAGCTGACGGCGTACGAAGGCATCCCGCACCTGATCACCCCGATCATCACCAACCCCAAGCGGGCCGCCGAAGCGCTCCAGTGGGTGGTGCGCGAGATGGACCTGCGCTACGACGACCTGGCCGCGTACGGCTTCCGGCACATCGACGACTTCAACGCCGCCGTGCGCTCCGGTCGGGCCAGGACCCCCGAGGGCAGCGAGCGCGAGCTGACGCCGTATCCGTATCTGCTGGTCATCGTGGACGAGCTGGCCGACCTGATGATGGTCGCGCCGCGCGACGTCGAGGACTCCATCGTGCGGATCACCCAGCTGGCCAGGGCCGCCGGCATCCACCTGGTGCTGGCCACCCAGCGGCCCAGCGTGGACGTGGTCACCGGACTGATCAAGGCGAACGTGCCGTCCCGGCTGGCCTTCGCGACCTCCTCGCTCGCCGACAGCCGGGTCATCCTGGACCAGCCGGGTGCCGAGAAGCTGATCGGAAAGGGCGACGGACTGTTCCTGCCGATGGGCGCGAACAAGCCGATCCGGATGCAGGGCGCCTTCGTCACCGAGGACGAGGTGGCCAAGGTCGTCGACCACTGCAAGGCCCAGCTCACCCCCGCGTACCGCAGCGACGTCACCGTCGGCAGCGGCCCGAAGAAGGAGATCGACGAGGAGATCGGCGACGACCTGGACCTGTTGTGCCAGGCCGCGGAGCTGGTGGTCTCCACGCAGTTCGGCTCGACTTCGATGCTCCAGCGCAAGCTGCGTGTGGGATTCGCCAAGGCGGGCAGGCTGATGGATCTGATGGAGTCGCGCGGCATCGTCGGCCCCAGCGAGGGGTCGAAGGCGCGCGATGTGATGGTGAAGGCGGACGAGCTCGACGGGGTGCTGACCGAGATCCGCGGCGGGGCCTGACCGCGACACGCGGCAACGGCCGAAAACCAGTCGGATTTTCCGGGCAACCGTTTGATCTGTTCGTACGTCAATTCCGGCAGGGAGGACGACATCCTGATGGCGGACAAAAACCGGCCGTCCGCTTGCCCCCCGTTTTCGTACCCCCCCTAGACTGAACTCCCAGCAGGCGGCTGCACGCTCGAAAGGCGCCCTCGTGTCCCTCGGCAACACGCCCACCGAAGACCGGCCTTCGGTCGGTCACGCCCTCGCCCAGGCCCGTATCGCCGCCGGGCTCTCCATTGACGAGGTCAGCACCAGCACCCGGGTGCGCGTCCCGATCGTGCAGTCGATCGAACAGGACGACTTCTCCCGCTGCGGTGGCGACGTCTACGCACGCGGCCACATCCGCACCCTGGCTCGCGCGGTCGGCCTGGACCCCGAGCCGCTGATCGCACAATATGCGGCCGAACACGGGACCGAGGTCGAAGTCGCGCCCGTGGCGCCGGTCTACTCGTCCGAGAAGATCCGCTCCGAACCGCGCCGGCCCAACTGGACCGCGGCCATGGTCGCCGCGATCGTCGCGGTCGTCGGCTTCGTCGCCTACACCGCCGTCACCGGCGGCAACGACGGGAACGGCGCCAAGGCCGACCCCGCGCCGCCGACCCCGAGCAGCAGCACGAAGCCCACCGGCCACACGCCGGGCACCCACACCCCCTCGCCCGACCCGACCGGCAGCGTCATCGCCGCCGCCCCGCCCGGCAAGGTCACCGTCAAGATCAGCGCCGAGGGCGGCGTCAGCTGGGTCCAGGCCACCGACCACAACGGCAAGCGGCTCTTCCAGGGCTCGCTGAAGAAGGGCGCCTCGCAGATCTTCACCGACGACAAGAAGATCAAGCTCGTCGTCGGCAACGCGGGCGCGGTGCAGCTCTTCGTCAACGGCAAGGACCTGGGCGCGGCCGGCACCGACGGCCAGGTGGTCCGCCTGACCTACACCCCGGGGGACCCGACGCAGGGCTGAAGCCCCCCGCTCCTGACGGGGCGGGCGGCCGGTCCGCCGGCGGGCCGGCCGAGGGGTTCCGGCCGTAGCGGCCGAGGCGCGAGGGGCGCGACAGGGCAGCGGGTAGTCTGAGTGCATGCCCGAACCCCGTACCGTCGCCCTTGTCACGCTCGGATGCGCCCGTAATGAAGTGGACTCAGAAGAGCTTGCCGGCCGGCTGGCAGCGGACGGCTGGCAGCTGGTCGAGGACGCCGCGGACGCGGACGTGGCGGTCGTCAACACCTGCGGTTTCGTGGAGGCGGCCAAGAAGGACTCCGTGGACGCCCTGCTGGAGGCCAACGACCTGAAGGACCACGGCCGTACGCAGGCCGTCGTCGCCGTCGGGTGCATGGCGGAGCGGTACGGCAAGGAACTGGCCGACGCGCTGCCGGAGGCCGACGGCGTGCTCGGCTTCGACGACTACGCCGACATCTCCGAGCGGCTGCGCACCATCCTGGCCGGCGGCGTCCACGCGCCGCACACCCCGCGCGACCGCCGCAAGCTGCTCCCGATCAGCCCCGCCGAGCGCCAGGCGTCAACGGTGGCGCTGCCGGGTCACTCGCAGGAGGGTCACCCGAAGGGGGACGCCGCCGCGGTGTCCGGCACGCCCGCGCAGGACGACGGACCGGCCGTGGACCTGGCGGACCTGCCAGCCGGCGTCGCGCCCGCGTCGGGCCCGCGCGCCCCGCTGCGGCGCAGGCTGGACTCAGGCCCGGTCGCCTCGGTGAAGCTCGCCTCCGGCTGCGACCGGCGCTGCACCTTCTGCGCGATCCCGTCCTTCCGCGGCTCCTTCATCTCCCGCCGCCCCTCCGACGTCCTCGGCGAGACCCGCTGGCTGGCGACCCAGGGCGTCAAGGAGGTCATGCTGGTCAGCGAGAACAACACCTCCTACGGCAAGGACCTCGGCGACATCCGGCTGCTGGAGACGCTGCTGCCCGAACTGGCCGCGGTGGACGGCATCGAGCGGGTCCGCGTCAGCTACCTGCAGCCCGCCGAGATGCGCCCCGGGCTCATCGACGCGCTGACCTCCACGCCCGGCGTGGTGCCCTACTTCGACCTGTCCTTCCAGCACTCCGCCCCCGGGGTGCTGCGGGCCATGCGGCGCTTCGGCGACACCGACAGCTTCCTCGAACTGCTCGGCGCGATCCGCGCCAAGGCGCCACAGGCGGGTGTGCGGTCCAACTTCATCGTGGGCTTCCCCGGCGAGACCGAGGCCGACCTGGCGGAGCTCGAGCGCTTCCTCAGCGGCGCCCGGCTCGACGCCATCGGGGTGTTCGGCTACTCCGACGAGGACGGCACCGAGGCGGCAGGCTACGACGGCAAGCTGGACGACGACGTGATCGCCGCCCGGCTGGCCCGGGTCTCCCGCCTCGCCGAGGAGCTGACCGCGCAACGGGCCGAGGAGCGCCTCGGGGACACCGTGCGGGTGCTGGTCGAGGCCGTCGACGAGGAGACCGGCGAGGTAACCGGCCGGGCCGACCACCAGGCGCCGGAGACGGACGGGCAGGTCGTCCTGGTGCCGCAGAGCGGCTCGGCCGGCGGGGACTGGCAGCCGCGGCCGGGGACCTTCGTGACCGCCAAGGTGACCGGGACGCAGGGCGTCGACCTGGTGGCCGAGCCGCTCGGCGGCGCCACCACGATCGGTGCCCCCGCCGCGCCGGCCGACAGCGCGGTCATGGCCGGATCGGCGGTGGTGGGCAGATGAGCGGAGCCCCCGCACCGGCCGAGTCCCCAACCCCGTCGTCGTCCTCCTCGTCCTCTCCGTCGTCCCCCGCCTCCCCTGCCGCGTCGGGCGGGGTGCCGTCCGGATCCACGGTGGCGCCCCCCTCGGTCGTGGAGCCTGCGGCGGGCACCGATCACGCGGGTGACCCGGTGGCGCCGAAGGCCGGCCTGTGGAATATCGCCAACCTGCTGACGATGACCCGGCTGGTGCTGGTCCCCGGCTTCGTCCTGCTGCTGGTCCACGACGGCGGGAACGACCCGAAGTGGCGCTCCTTCGCCTGGGCCGCTTTCGCCGTGGCGATGATCACCGACCTCTTCGACGGCGAGCTGGCCAGGCGCTACGGCCTGGTCACCGACTTCGGCAAGATCGCCGACCCGATCGCGGACAAGGCGATCATGGGGGCCGCGCTGGTCGGGCTGTCCGCGCTGGGCGACCTGCCGTGGTGGGTCACCGCCGTGATCCTCTTCCGCGAGCTGGGCATCACGCTGATGCGGTTCTGGGTGATCAGACACGGGGTGATCCCGGCCAGCCGTGGCGGCAAGCTCAAGACGCTCACGCAGGGCGTCGCGGTCGGCATGTACATCCTGGTGCTGACCGGGCCGCTGGCCAGCGCCCGCGCCTGGCTGATGGCCCTCGCGGTGCTGCTCACGGTGGTGACCGGGCTGGACTACGTCCGGCAGGCCGTGGTGCTGCGGCGGGCCGGCCTCGCGGCGGAGCGCAGGTCGGCCCGGGAGGCCGCGAACTCCGCGGCTTCCTCCCCGGCTACTTCGGGACCTTCGGCTTCCGCCGGGTCGTCCGGCTCCTCCGCTTGCTCTGACGGTGCCGGGGCCGGCGACGGGCCGGGGGACGAGCGGCCCGAGCAGGGCGTATGACGCGCGGGACCGCCGCCGAGGCGCTGCGGCTGCTGGACGAGCGGGGCGGCACGCTGGCGGTCGCCGAGTCGCTGACCGGCGGGCTGCTGGCCGCGGAGCTGACCGGGGTGCCCGGCGCGTCCCGGACCTTCCGCGGATCGGTGACGGCATATGCGACCGCGCTGAAGCAGGAGCTGCTGGGAGTGGACGGCGCACTGCTGGCCGAGCGGGGCGCGGTGGACGCGCGGGTGGCGCGCGAGATGGCCGAGGGCGTACGCCGCAGGCTCGGCGCGGACTGGGGCGCCGCCACCACGGGGGTCGCGGGCCCCGACCCGCAGGACGGGCAGCCGGTGGGCACCGTTTTCGTCGCGGTGGCCGGTCCCGGGGGGGTCGCCGAGGTCACCGCGCTGCTGCTGACCGGCGACCGGACGGCGATCCGCCGGGCGTCCGTGGCCGCCGTACTCGATCTTCTGGTCGAACAGCTCGGGAAGGCCGCCGAATAACGGGCCCGGCGTGCGTTCAGCGGTGCAGGAGGGGGAAGAACAGCGGAGGGCGCGATGTTTGCAGCCCTGAGTGAACACGTCTTAGCTCCCCGCACGGCCGGTGCCCGAGGCGGTACGGTGGGGCGAGTAAGGATGCGGTACCGCGATCCGAGGAGGGAGCCACCGATGATTCTGCTCCGTCGCCTGCTGGGTGACGTGCTGCGTCGGCAGCGCCAGCGCCAGGGCCGCACCCTGCGTGAGGTCTCCTCGTCCGCCCGGGTCTCGCTCGGCTACCTGTCGGAGGTCGAGAGGGGGCAGAAGGAGGCGTCCTCCGAACTGCTCTCAGCCATCTGCGACGCCCTGGACGTACCGATGTCCGAGGTGATGCGTGAGGTCAGCGACGATCTGTCGCTCGCCGAGCTGGCACAGTCCGCGGCGTCCGAGGCCACTGCCGCACCGATGCGGCCGCTGCTCGGCACTGTCACATCGGTCACGTCCGTCACGTCCACCCCGGACGAACGGATCACCATCAAGGCACCGAAGAAGTCCGCGGAAACCGTGAACGTCGTGGCCGCCTGACCCCCTGCGGCCGCCCCACGCGGCGGCGGATCTGCCTTTGCCGTGTTCAGAACGGCGAGGCAGGGTAGGCGGTGAAGGTCCGATACCGGTCACAACCGGCCGTATCGGATCCGAACGCGTCGATCCGCTGGGAGACCCGCATGAGTGTCGTGAAGAGCCCTCTGTCCGAACGCGACGGCAAGGCCGTCGGAGACGCCCTGCAGGGCGCGCTGGTCGATCTCCTCGACCTGTCGCTGCTCGCCAAGCAGGTGCACTGGAACGTGGTGGGCCCGCGATTCAGGTCCATCCACCTCCAGCTCGACGAGGTCGTCGTCAGCGCGAGGGCCCACTCCGACACCGTGGCCGAACGCGCCTCGGCGATCGGCGTGAGCCCGGACGGCCGCGCCGGGACGGTCGCCAAGACCAGCGGCATCGACACGGTCACGGACGGCTGGGTCAAGGATTCCGAGGTCGTCGAGATCATGGTCGCCGCGCTGAGCGCCGTGATCACCCGGATGCGGGAACGCATCGAACTGACGGACAAGCCGGACCCGGTCACCCAGGACATCCTGATCGGCCTCACCGCCGATCTCGAGAAGTTCCACTGGATGTTCCAGGCCGAGAACGCCTGACCGTCCGCTCGCCCGCTCCGGCGGGAAGTACGGGCAGTACGGGGGCCGCCGTGTGCGGCCCCCGCCGCGAACTCGGGGTCAGAGGAGGCGGCCGTGCGTGCGCTTCAGGAACTCCCCACCCCCCTTTACCCTTCTTCGCCCCTCGCCCCCGCTGCACCGTCCCCGCGCCGGTCGGGGCCGCGCCGGCTGGTGCTCATGGCTCGCGTCGCCGGGGGTGCGCTGTGGTGGGGGGCGCTGCTGCGGCTCGCGGTGCACCCCGAGGCGGTCGGCCCCTGGCAGGGCGCGCTGGCCGCGGGCGGCTGGAGTCTCGGCCTGATACCGCTGCACGCCGTGCCGGTACGAATACGGCGACCACGTGCGGCCGCCGAGACGCAGGCGCAGGCGGACGCCACCGCTGCCTGAAGGGCAGGGGCCTGCGACTGACCTACTGGCTGACTTACTGGCCGGGAGTGGGTCCGCGCTGGCACCGCGGACACCAGTACGCCACCCGCCGCTGCGCCGCCGGGCCGTGCTCGCCGCCCCTGACGGGGGTGCCGCAGCGCAGGCACGGCTGGTGCTCCCTGCCGTACACCCAGTGAGTGCGGCCGCGCCGCGTGTCCCCGGTCGTCACATGGCCCGGGCGCGCCTTGTTCGCCTCCAGCAGCCGCTTGGCCAGCGCCACCAGCTTCACCGGCGCTGCGACCTCGCCGAACGGCGTCCACGGGGTCACCCCGCGCAGAAAGCACAGCTCGGCCACGTAGACGTTGCCGATCCCGGCGAGATTGCGCTGGTCGAGCAACGCCTCACCCAGCGGCCGCTCCGGCTGCTCCGCCAGCCGGGTGAGCGCCGCGGCCGCGTCCCACCCGGGACCGAGCAGATCGGGCCCGAGGTGGCCGACGACCTGTGACTCCTCCGCGGTGGGCAGCAGCTCAAGCACCGGCAGCCGGTAGCCGACCGCCGTCCTGGCCTCGTTGCCCAGCACCGCCCGTACCTGATGCTCGGCGCCGCCCCGCCAGCGCTCCCCGGGGGCGTAGAGGTGCCAGGCACCGTCCATCCGCAGATGCGAGTGCAGTGTCAAGCCGCCCTCCAACCGGGTCAGCAGGTGCTTGCCCCGCGGTGTGACCTCCAGCACCTGCCGCCCGCCGAGCTCCACCGTCGCCAGCTGGGGCACCCGCAGCTCCGCCCGCACCAGCGGGCGTCCCGCCAGCGCCGCATCCAGCCGCTGGGCGGTCAGCCACACCGTGTCTCCTTCAGGCACCCCTCCATCATGCCCGCCCGCGTGGCGGTCGGGGGAGCGGGGGCCGCCGGCTGCCGCGCCCGCGGGCTCGCATCGGTCAGCGGGAGTCCCGCAGGCGCAGCCCGCGCGGTGTCGCGTGGAAGCCCGCCGCCTCCAGTGCCCGGCCCAGCGGTGAGGTCAGCGCGGACTCCCCGTTGGCCCGCTCGACCGTGAGCCTGCCCAGTGCCCCCTCCCGCACCGCCAGCGCCAGCGCGTCTGCGGCGGCCTGCGTCCGTATCTCGTCGGTGGGCCAGGCCAGCAGCGTCTTGCCGCCCCGCTCCACGTAGAGGGCGACTTCCCCGTCGGTGAGCACGACCAGGGCGCCCGCCTTGCGCCCGGGCCGGTGTCCGACGCCCGCCGGCTGCTCGGGCCACGGCAGCGCGGCGCCGTACGGGTTGGCCGGGTCCGCGGCGGCCAGCACCACCGTCCTGGCGCGGCCGGTCTGCTCCTCCTCCCGCTCGCGGGCCGTGCTCAGCGCCCGCAGCCGGTCCACCGCTCCGTCCATCGCGAACTGCGCGGCCCCCAGCCCCTCGATCACATAGCCGCGCCGTGCCTGGCCGGTCTCCTCGAACGCCGCCAGCACTCGATACGCCGCCGAGAAACCGCCCTCGACCCCTTCCGCCGCGACCGCGCCCCGGGTCACCACCCCGTGCCGGTCGAGCAGCGCATGGGTGAGCGCATGTGCCCGCAGGGTGGGGTCCTGCTCGGCCACCGGCAGCAGCGACCAGCGCCCCGCGGTGGTCGGCGGGCCGTTGCGTGACGCGGTGGCGCGGGGCACGGCCCGGGAGGCCAGCGAGCTGTAGCGGCCGCGCGGCACCGCCCGGGGTGCCCGGTGCGCGGTCGCCCCCGCGGTGCGGCCGGATCCGAGCAGGGCTCGCAGCGGCGCCAGCGTGTCGTTGGTGAGCCGGCCCGACCAGGCCAGATCCCAGACGGCGTCGGCGAGTTGCGGCTCGGTGACATCCAGGCCGCCGGCCCGCACCTGGTCGGCGATCTGCCGGAAGAACAGCCCGTAGCCCCCGGACAGCGCGGTCAGCACGGCCTGATGCACCGGGGTGAGCTCCAACGGCTGCGGGGCGGGCAGGAGCAGCGGAGCCGTGTCGGCCGGATACAGCGACACCCAGCCGTCCTTGCCGGGCAGCGCACCGGCGCCTGCCCACAGGATCTCCCCGGAGGCGGTCAGCTCGTCCAGCATCGCCGGGCTGTAGCCGGTGACCCGGGAGGGCAGCACCAGCTTCTCCAGCGCGGACGCCGGCACCGAAGCGCCCTGCAACTGCTCCACCGCCCGGGCCAGGCCGTCCATCCCGCGCAGGCTGTGGGTGCCGACGTGCTGCCACTGCGGCAGGAAGACGCCCAGCGTCGCCGGCGGCACCGGTTCCAGCTCCTGCCGGAGCGCCGCCAGGGACCTGCGCCGCAGCCGGCGCAGCACTGCCGCGTCGCACCACTCCTGACCCGCGCCACCGGGCCTGAACTCGCCCTGCACCACGCGGCCCGCCGCACCCAGCCGGTGCAGCACCCCGTCGGCCACCGCTGCCCCGAGCCCGAACCGGCCCGCCGCCTCCCCGGTGGTGAACGGCCCGTGCGTGCGGGCGTAGCGGGCCAGCAGATCGCCCAGCGGATCCTTCACCGGCTCGGTGAAGGCCACCGGCACCCCCACCGGCAGCGCGGTGCCCAGCGCGTCACGCAGCCGCCCCGCGTCCTCGACCGCCGCCCAGTGCTCGGCGCCGGCGATGCGCACCCGGATCGCCCGCCGGGCGGACTCCAGCTCCTCCGCCCAGGCCGGATCCGCGCCCCTGACCGACAGCTCCGCCCCGGTCAGCGGTCCCAGCAGCCGCAGCAGGTCCGCGACACCCTCGGCGCTCCTGGCCCTGCGGTCCTCGGTCAGCCACTGCAGCTCGCGGTCCAGTTCGGCCAGCACGTCGGCGTCCAGCAGCTCACGCAGTTCGGCCTGGCCCAGCAGTTCCGCCAGCAGCCGCGAGTCCAGCGAGAGCGCGGCCGCCCGCCGCTCCGCCAGCGGCGAATCCCCCTCGTAGAGGAACTGCGCGACGTAGCCGAACAGCAGTGACCTGGCGAAGGGCGACGGCTCGCTCGTGGTGACCTCGACCAGCCGCACCCGGCGGGCCTCGATGTCGCCCATCAACTCCACCAGCCCCGGCACGTCGAAGACGTCCTGCAGGCACTCGCGTACCGCCTCGAGCACGATCGGGAACGAGCCGTACTCCGAGGCGACCTCGAGCAGCTGGGAGGCCCGCTGGCGCTGCTGCCACAGCGGAGTGCGCTTGCCCGGGCTGCGGCGCGGCAGCAGCAGTGCGCGGGCCGCGCACTCGCGGAACCGGGAGGCGAACAGCGCGGAGCCGCCCACCTGGTCGGTCACCAGCTGCTCGACCTCGTTCTTGTCGAAGGCGACATCCGCCGCCCCGACCGGCGACTGCTCGGGGTCGAACTCCGCCCCGTGCTGCACCGGGGCCGCGTCCAGCAGGTCGAGTCCCATCAGATCGGCGTCCGGCAGCCGGAGCACTATGCCGTCGTCGGCATGCATCGCCTGCGCGTCCAGGCCGTACTTCTCCTGGAGCCGGGCGCCGAGCGCCAGCGCCCAGGGGGCGTGCACCTGCGCGCCGAACGGGGAGTGGATGATCACCCGCCAGTCACCCAGCTCGTCGCGGAAGCGCTCGACCACGATCGTCCGGTCGTCGGGGATGTGGCCGCAGGCCTGCCGCTGCTCGGTGAGATAGGCCAGCACGTTGTCGGCGGCCCAGGTGTCGAGGCCCGCCGCGGACAGCCGCTCCCTGGCCGGCCCTTCGGTGAGCGCGCCCACCTCCCGCAGCCACGCGCCCAGCGCCCGGCCGAGCTCCAGCGGGCGGCCGAGCTGGTCGCCCTTCCAGAAGGGCAGCCGCCCCGGCACCCCGGGTGCCGGCGAGACCAGCACCCGGTCCCTGGTGATGTCCTCGATCCGCCAGGACGTCGTACCCAGGGTGAAGACATCGCCGACGCGGGACTCGTAGACCATCTCCTCGTCCAGCTCACCGACCCGGCCGCCGCCCTTCTTCGGGTCGGCGCCCGCAAGGAACACCCCGAACAGGCCGCGGTCCGGGATGGTGCCGCCCGAGGTCACGGCGAGCCGCTGCGCCCCCGGCCGGCCGGTCACCGTGTTCGCCACCCGGTCCCACACCAGGCGCGGGCGCAGTTCGGCGAAGGCGTCGGAGGGATAGCGCCCCGCGAGCATGTCGAGCACCGCCGTGTAGGCGGAGTGCGGCAGGGAGGCGAAGGGCGCCGCGCGCCGCACGACCACCAGCAACTCGTCGACGTCCCAGCTGTCCAGCGCCGTCATAGCGACGATCTGCTGGGCCAGCACGTCCAGCGGATTGGCGGGCACCCGCAGCGACTCGATCGCCCCCGCCCGCATCCGCTCGGTGACCACCGCGGACTGCACCAGGTCACCGCGGTACTTGGGGAAGACCACACCGGTGGACACCGCACCGACCTGGTGGCCGGCCCGGCCGACGCGTTGGAGTCCCGACGCCACCGAGGGCGGCGACTCCACCTGGACGACGAGGTCGACGGCCCCCATGTCGATCCCCAGCTCCAGGCTGGAGGTGGCGACGACGGCCGGCAGCCGGCCGGCTTTCAGGTCCTCCTCGACCAGCGCGCGCTGCTCCTTGGACACCGACCCGTGGTGTGCGCGGGCCAGCACCGCCGGGGCGCCGCGGGCCGCACCCGACTGGGCCATGACCTCGGCGGGGGAGTGGGCCTCCGGCAGCGGCTCGCCCTCCGCCCGCTCGTGGCCGATCTCGTTGAGCCGGTTGCAGAGCCGTTCTGCGAGCCGGCGCGAGTTGGCGAAGACGATCGTGGAGCGGTGCGCCTGCACCAGATCGGCGATCCGCTCCTCCACGTGCGGCCAGATCGACGGCCGCTCGGCCGGACCGGCTGCGGGGCCGCTGTGTTCTGCCTGGTCGGCGACCGGCGATCCGCCCAGCTCGGCCAGATCCTCCACCGGCACCACGACCGAGAGGTGGAACTTCTTCTGCGACGGCGGCTGGACGACGGTCACCCTGCGCTGCGGGGACAGATAGCGGGCGATCTCGTCCACCGGCCGTACGGTTGCCGACAGCCCGATCCGGCGCGCGGGCCGCTCCAGCAGGTGGTCGAGGCGTTCCAGCGACAGGGCCAGGTGGGCACCGCGCTTGGTGCCCGCCACCGCGTGCACCTCGTCCAGGATCACCGTCTCGACCCCGCTCAGTGCCTCGCGGGCGGCGGAGGTGAGCATGAGGAAGAGCGATTCCGGAGTGGTGATCAGGATGTCGGGCGGCCTGGTGACCAGTGCGCGCCGCTCGGCGGGCGGGGTGTCGCCGGAGCGGATGCCGACCCGCACCTCCGGCTCGGGCAGCCCGAGGCGTACCGACTCCTGGCGCAGGCCGGCGAGCGGGCTGCGCAGATTGCGCTCCACGTCCACCGCCAGGGCCTTCAGCGGGGAGACGTACAGCACCCGGCAGCGCCTGCGGGCCTCGGCCGGCGGCGGGGTGGCCGCCAGCCTGTCGAGGGCGGCCAGGAAGGCGGCGAGTGTCTTGCCGGAGCCGGTGGGCGCGACGACCAGCACGTCGGAGTCCTCGGCGATGGCCGTCCACGCCCCGGCCTGGGCGGGAGTGGGCTCGCTGAACGCCCCCGTGAACCACGCGCGGGTGGCGGGGGAGAAAGCGTCGAGGCTGTTGCGACTGGACATGCCACCATCCTGCCTCGCCGGACCGACAGCGTGCTGAGTCAGCGGGGCGACCTGTGGATAACTCCTGGCGCGGCCACGCCACAATGGCCGCATGACCCCGCGCGAGCAGGCCAGACACTGGGAGCACCCGGCGCTGCCCGGCGTGGACCTGCTGCGGGCCCGTTATGTCCGCCACACCTTCTCCCGGCATGCTCATGACGGCTACGTGATCGCGGTGGTGACCGCGGGAGTGGAAGGTATCGGCCTGCCGGACGGGGCCGAGCTGGCCGGTGCGGGCGGAGTGGTGCTGATCAACCCCGAGACACCGCACTCTGCCTACGCGGGCACCGAGGAGGGCTGGGCCTATCAGGTCCTCTATCCCGCCCGGGAGGTCGTCGCCGCGGTCGCCGCCGACCTCTCCGTGCCGCGCGGCACCGCGGCCTTCGACACCACCGTCCTGCACGACCCCGTCACGGCCCGGATGATCGCCGACGTCCACGCGGCCGCGGAGAGCGACAACGCGCTGGCGGCCGACACGTGTCTGCGGCTGCTGCTGGCCCGGCTGCTCGCCCGGCACGGTGCCGGCCCCACCGCCGCCCGCGGCCGTTCCGGCGGGCAGGCCGTCGCCGCCCGGGCCCGCGAGCTGCTGGCGGCACGGCTCGCGGAGCCGCCGAGCCTGGCACAGCTCGCCGCCGAGCTCGGCACCAGCCCCTTCGCGCTGCTGCGGGCGTTCAGATCGCGCTACGGGCTGCCCCCGCACGCCTGGCTGACCGGCGAGCGCGTGAAGGAGGCCCGCAGGCTGCTGGACGCCGGCATCGCTCCCGCGGCCACCGCGGCCACCGTCGGCTTCACCGACCAGTCACACCTCAACCGCCACTTCACCCGGATCGTCGGCGTGCCGCCCGGGGCGTACCAGCGCGAGCGCAAGAACGTACAAGACCCGCTGCCGGACGCTTCCTAAGCTGGGCGGATGACCGCACCACCGATACCCGACCGGGCCGCGGACCGGCCGCCACCCCGCTCCCGCGTGGTCCGCGACGCCCTCGGCGTCGGAGTCGCCGTGGGCCTGTCCGGCTTCGCCTTCGGCGTGACCGCGGCCGGCGCCGGCCTCACGGTGCCGCAGAGCTGCGCGCTGTCCCTGCTGGTCTTCACCGGCGCCTCCCAGTTCGCCCTGGTCGGAGCGCTCGGCGCGGGCGGCAACCCCTTCGCGGCGACGGCCGGCGCGCTCTTCCTCGGCGCCCGCAACGCCTTCTACGGTCTGCGGCTCTCACAGCTCCTCCGCTTCCGGGCGGCGCTGCGCCCGCTGGCGGCGCAGTGGGTCATCGACGAGACGTCCGCGGTGGCGCTCGCCCAACGGGGCGAGGCTGCTGCCAGGCTCGGCTTCACCGTGACCGGCGCGAGCCTGTACGTGCTGTGGAATCTCACCACCCTGCTCGGGGCGCTGGGCGCCGCCGCGCTCGGCGACCCCGCCGCCTGGGGTCTGGACGCCGCCGGTCCCGCCGTCTTCCTCGCCCTGCTCGCCCCCATGGTCAAGGGCCGCACCGAACGTGCCGTGGCGGCGCTCGCCGTGCTGCTCGCCCTGGCGGCGCTGCCCCTGCTGCCGGCCGGAGTGCCGGTGCTGGTCGCCGCCCTGGCGGCGCCGCTGGTGCTGGCCACCCGCCGGCGCGGCCGCGCCGGCGACGCAGCCGGCGCCGCACCGGCCGGGCCCGTACGGCAGGAGCCGGAGCAATGAGCGTCGGCGCAGGCACCTGGACGGCGATCCTGCTGACCGCGGCCGGCTGCTACGCGGTGAAGCTGCTTGGCCTGTCGGTACCCGCCGGGCTGCTGGAAAGGCCGCTGGTCAAACGGCTCGCGGCGCTGGTGCCGATCGCGCTGCTCGCCGCGCTCACCGCACTGCAGACCTTCGGGACCGACCAGCTGCGGCTCACCGTCGACGCCCGAGCCGCGGGGCTCGCCGCCGCCTTGGTCGCGGTGCTGCTGCGGGCACCCTTCCTGGTGGTCATCGCGGCGGCGGTCGTCGTCACCGCGGCCGTACGCGCGCTGTCCGGCATATGACGACGCCGCGCCGGATCCACCGGCACGGCGCGCGATACTGGCAGCCATGCGGTTGACGATTTTCTGGGAACGAATGCGCGCTCAGTTCGGTGACGCCTACGCCGACTCCTTCGCGCGTGACCATGTCATGGCGGAACTGGGCGGCCGTACGGTCCACCAGGCACTGGACGACGGCTGGGAGACCAAGGACGTCTGGCGTGCCGTGTGCGCCGCGATGGACGTGCCCGCCGCCCGGCGCTGACCCGATGCCGGGCGGACACCCTGCGGTGTCCGTCCGGCACCGGTGCCGGATGCGCGCCGGGCGCACTCGCTGCGCCGAATGAGTCGATATCAGGACTTTCCTCCCGCACGAGGTGACACTTGGCGCGTGGCAGGAAGCGACGACACCCCCGGTCCTGCCCCACCACCTGCCCCGCCACCGCCCGGCGGACCCGGTGCACACGGCACCCCGCGTCCACCCCGCGCCCGTATGCCCAGGTGGCTGCCGCGCGCGTTGGTACTGGCGCTCGCGCTCATCGCCGGCTACCAGTTCGCGCACTGGGCCTTCGACCGGCTTCTCGGGCTGCTCGTCAACGTTCTGGTCGCGTTCTTCTGTGCCGTGGCCATCGAGCCCGCCGTGGCGTGGATGGCCGGCCGCGGGATCCGCCGCGGGGCTGCCACCGGGCTGGTCATGCTCATCGTGCTGGTCGCCGCGGCGGGCTTCGTGCTGGCGCTCGGTTCGCTGCTGTTCGATCAGATCGGCACCATCGTGCGCAATCTGCCGCAGTACGTGGACGACATCGTCGGGTGGATCAACAGGACCTTCCACTCCCACCTCGACGCCGACAAGCTCCGGGACAACGCCTTGCACTCCAACTGGGTACGCACGTATCTGGCGAACGGCGCGAGCGGCGTGTGGGGGCTGTCGGCCACCGTCGTCGGCACCGTCTTCCAGATCTTCACCGTGCTGCTGTTCACCTTCTACTTCGCCGCCGACGGCCCGCGGCTGCGGCGCACGCTGTGCTCCATGCTTCCCCCCGCCCGGCAGGCCGAGGTGCTGCGGGCCTGGGAGATCGCGGTCGCCAAGACCGGCGGCTACCTCTACTCCCGGGCACTGATGGCGCTGATCTCCGGGGTCGCGCACTACATCCTGCTCCAGGCGCTCGGGGTGCCCTACGCGCCCGCGCTCGCCGTGTGGGTCGGGCTGGTCTCGCAGTTCATCCCGACCGTCGGAACCTACCTGGCAGGCGCGCTGCCGGTCCTGATCGCACTCACCGAGAACCCGTGGGACGCCCTGTGGGTGCTGATCTTCGTCGTGGTCTACCAGCAGTTCGAGAACTACCTGCTCCAGCCGCGGATCACCGCACGGGCCGTGGACATCCACCCGGCGGTCGCCTTCGGCTCGGTCGTCGCCGGCACGGCCCTGCTCGGCGCGGTCGGCGCCCTCATCGCGATCCCCGCCACCGCCACTCTGCAGGGCTTCTTCGCGGCCTACGTGCGGCGCTACGAGGTGACCGACCCCCGGGTCTGACGGCTCCGGCGGGTCGCTTGACACGGAATTCGAACATCCATTCTTATGGAAGCGCCGGACGGATTTCCGGGTCGGCGGCGTGGATTCGGGCCGGAACAACCGGCCGGGACCGCCCGAGTTATCCACAGGCCGGAGCGACGTCCGGGCGCATTGTCAGTGGCAGGCGCTAGCGTCGTGGACGTGAAGCGATCGAACCAGACATCCCGGGTGGAGCCCATGGCAGGAAACGACCGCGACAAGGCGCTCGACGCCGCGCTCGCGCAGATTGAACGGCAGTTCGGCAAAGGCGCCGTCATGCGCCTCGGCGACCGGCCGAATGAGCCCATCGAGGTCATTCCCACCGGGTCGACCGCCCTGGACGTGGCCCTCGGCGTCGGCGGACTGCCGCGCGGCCGGGTGGTGGAGGTGTACGGCCCGGAGTCCTCGGGCAAGACCACGCTGACCCTGCACGCGGTGGCCAACGCGCAGAAGGCCGGCGGCACGGTGGCGTTCGTGGACGCCGAGCACGCCCTCGACCCCGACTACGCCAAGGCGCTCGGCGTCGACACCGACAACCTGCTGCTGTCCCAGCCGGACACCGGCGAGCAGGCGCTCGAAATCGTCGACATGCTGGTCCGCTCCGGCGCCATCGACCTCATCGTGATCGACTCCGTGGCAGCCCTCGTGCCGCGGGCCGAGATCGAGGGCGAGATGGGCGACTCGCACGTGGGTCTCCAGGCCCGGCTGATGAGCCAGGCGCTCCGCAAGATCACCAGCGCGCTCAACCAGTCGAAGACCACCGCGATCTTCATCAACCAGCTCCGCGAGAAGATCGGTGTGATGTTCGGCTCGCCGGAGACCACCACCGGTGGCCGCGCGCTGAAGTTCTACGCGTCCGTCCGGCTGGACATCCGCCGGATCGAGACGCTCAAGGACGGCACCGACGCGGTCGGCAACCGCACCCGCGTCAAGGTCGTCAAGAACAAGGTCGCACCGCCCTTCAAGCAGGCCGAGTTCGACATCCTCTACGGCCATGGCATCAGCCGCGAGGGCGGCCTGATCGACATGGGCGTCGAGCACGGCTTCGTCCGCAAGTCCGGCGCCTGGTACACGTACGAGGGCGACCAGCTCGGCCAGGGCAAGGAGAACGTCCGCAACTTCCTCAAGGACAACCCGGACCTGGCGGACGAGATCGAGAAGCGGATCAAGGAGAAGCTGGGCGTCGGCGTCCCCCGGACCGAGGCGCCGGCGGCGCTGCCGGGCCCCGACGCGGCAGGTGCCGTGGTGCCGGCCAAGGCCGAGGTCCCGGCGCCGGCGCCGGCGCCGAAGAAGGCTGCCAAGGCCACCGCTGCCAAGGCCTGACGCCATGGCGCGCAGGTCCCAGGAGCGCGGCGGCTCTTCCGAGTCGAGGGCCTCGCAAGAGCCGCCGCTCGATCCCGAGGAGCAGGCGCGGGCGCTGTGCCTGCGCCTGCTCACCGGGACTCCTCGCACACGCCGGCAGCTCGCCGACGCCATGCGCAAGCGGGAGATCCCCGACGAGGTCGCGGAACACGTCCTGGAGCGCTTCCAGGACGTGGGACTGATCGACGACCAGGCGTTCGCCAACGCATGGGTGGAGTCCCGGCACCGCGGCCGCGGCCTGGCCCGGCGGGCCCTCGCCCAAGAGCTGCGGCACCGCGGGGTGGAGGCCGAGCTGGTGACCGAGGCCGTCGGCCTGCTCGACGCCGAGCAGGAGGAGGAGACGGCCCGAGCCCTCGTGCAGCGGCGGCTGCCCGGTACCCGCGGTCTGGACCGGGACCGGCGGATCCGGCGACTGGCCGGGATGCTCGCCCGCAAGGGATATGGCGAGGGGCTGGCTCTGCGAGTGGTCCGCGACGCCCTCGCCCGGGAGAAGGAGGCCGACGCCGACAGTGCCGAGTCCTGGCCCGGCACCGAGGGGCTGGACCCGTGGGAGTAGCCCAGCCAAGTGGCCGCCGGCCGGCACGCGACCCGCACCGGCCGACGCCTACCGCGTACGCCCGCTGACGCGCGCACCCGATGCGCCGCTCCCCGGCACTCGGCGGGCAGCGGGGTGCTGACCACCGCCGTCCGGGGCGTCGCCGTCCGGCCCGTCGTCCTCGTCGCCGCCGACCGCGGTCGGCGGACCGCCGCGGGCCAGGTCGGCGTAGGAGTACAGCTCGGCGGGGCGGCAGCCGACCATGGCCGTGACCAGATGTCCGTCCGGCCGGATCAGCAGCACGCTGTGCGCCGTCGCGCCCGGATAGGTCTCGGCCACCAGCAGCTCCGCGGACGTGGGCAGCGCGGCCACCGCCGACGCCAGCCGGGGCATCAGCCCGGCCGTCAACCAGTGCCTGCTCTCCCACACCCCGGTGCCTGGCGCGATCAGGAGCACGACCAGCCCCTGGCCCAGCCGGTCCCGCAACCGTCCGACCGTGCCGTCGAGCGCTGTCACCTGCACGTCGACGACCTGGCCGCCCGGCGGGGTGTCGCACCCCGCCACCAGTGGCGACGCCCCGGACCTGCCGCCGCCCGACCGCGGTGCGGGCAGCGCCAGCGGCGACCGCGCGTAGACCCGGGAGCCGGCCGCGGCGCCGCGCCCCAGGTGGCTGTCGGTCAGCAGTTCCGCCTGCCCGCGTGCCGACCCCGACAGCACCGACTGGCGCACGGTCTGCCAGGTGCCGCTCGCCCGGAGCAGCGGAAGCACCTGGTCGGTGGCCCTCAGCCGGGCGCCGACCGCGCCGCGCCGCTCGGCCTCGTAGCTGTGGAGCAGCAGCTTGGAGGCGCCGTCGTGCCAGGCGAGGGCCAGCTTCCAGGAGAGGTTCTCGGCGTCCCGCAGCCCCTCCTCGACGCTCTGCGCCCCGAGCGCGCCCATCAGATGTGCGGCGTCCCCGGCCAGGAAGACCCGTCCGGACCGCCAGCGCCTGGCCAGCCGCTGGTGCACCGAGTAGTCGGCGGAGCCCACGACCTCGTACGGCACGACGCTGCCGCACCAGGCGGTGAGCGTGCCGCGCAGCCGCTCCACCAGGGCGTCGGGGGTGAGCGCGCGGGCCTGCACCGGCAGCAGCCAGTCCAGCCGCCACAGCCCGTCGGGCAGCGGCCGCGCCGTCACCTCCTGGCCGGCCGGCGCGCCCGGCGGGTCACGGTGCAGCAGCGCCACGCCCGGCTCGGGCAGTTCGGCGCGCACCACGGCCACGGCGTGTCGGTCCACCGCCGTGCGTCCCGGGAAGCGCACCCCCAGCAGCTTGCGCACCGTCGAACGCGGGCCGTCGCACCCGACCAGGTGACTGCCCCGCCACCACGTCTCGTGCGAGCCTGTGGTGTGCACTGTGACCCCATGGCCGTCCTGCTCCAGCGCGTCCACCCGGCAGCCCGCCACGATGCGGACGGAGCCGCAGCCCAGCAGCGCCTGCCGCAGGCCGTTCTCCAGCCGGTGCTGTGCGATGTGCAGCGGGGCGTCATCCGCTCCGAAGTCGATCCGCGCCACCTCGGCACGGCGGCGCACGGTGCGCCAGCCGGTCCAGGCGATGCCGTCCTCGCGCACGGCGGGGCAGCCCAGCCGCTCGACCAGCGCGACGGCCGCCGGACCCAGCACGGCGGTGCGCGAGCGCCGCAGCCCCTCGGCGTCGGCGATCACCTCCGCCTCGTCCAGGAGGATGACGGGGACGTCGCGGCGGGCCAGCGCGAGGGCGAGGGTCAGGCCCACCGGGCCCGCCCCCGCGACGATCACCGGGTCCACTGAGCGGCCCCCGGAAGAAGTGCGGTCACAAAGCGTATGCAACCCACTGCGCCTGCCCACGTCAAGCGACAGTCGCACGTCGGCGCGGTGCGCGGGCGGCGCATCGGGCGCATGCCGTATGCGCCGCACGGCCCGCTTGACGCGTACCGGCTCGGTAACGGTCGGCACCGTGAGCCGGTACCCCCTTGACGCACCCCCGGCCGATCGGCGTGGATTCGGTCACAGATGTCGGGCACGTACGATCCTGGCCGGATGCGGTCGGACGTCGCAGGACAGAGGGAGGAGACCCCAGATGCGGCTGCTGCTGGTGGAGGACGACGACCGGGTTGCCGCGGCCGTCTCCGCACTCCTCGGCAAGCACGGATTCGACGTCAGGCACGCCCGCAGCGGTGAGGAGGCGATCCAGGCGCTGCTGCCCGACGGCGGCCCGGCCTTCGACTGCGTCCTGCTCGACCTCGGGCTGCCCGACCAGGACGGATTCGAGGTGTGCAGCCGGATCAGGCGCAGGACCGCCACGCCGGTGATCATGGTGACCGCCCGCGCCGATGTCAGATCCCGGATCCACGGTCTCAACCTGGGCGCCGACGACTACATCGTGAAGCCGTACGACACCGGGGAGTTGCTCGCCCGCATCCATGCCGTCAGCCGCCGCCCGCCGCTCAACCCGACCGGCCTGCTGCCCCCCGGGGCGCCGCCCGGCGCCGTACCTGCCGCGCAGACCGCCCTACCCGCCGCGCAGCGCACCCGGCTGGTGCTCGGCCCGATCGCCATCGAACTGCCCACCCGCCGGGTCACCGTGGACGGCGATCCGATCGTGCTGACCCGCAAGGAGTTCGACCTGCTGGCGCTGCTCGCCGGGCGGCCGGGAGTGGTCTTCCGCCGGGAGCAGATCATCAGCGAGGTGTGGCGGACCGCGTGGGAGGGCACCGGCCGCACCCTTGAGGTCCATGTGGCGTCGCTGCGTTCCAAGCTGCGCACCCCGGCCATGATCGAGACGGTGCGCGGCGTCGGCTACCGCCTCGTCGTGCCGTCCGCCGGCTGACCCGCCGACAGGCCCGGTGCCGCATCGTGCGCTCCCGACTGCTTCCGCTGCTGATCGTGCTGATGGCGGGCGTCCTGCTGGCGCTCGGTATCCCGCTCGCCGCGAGCCTGGCCGCGGCTCAGCAGCAGCGCGTCGTCGTCGACCGGATCGACGACACCACCCGCTTCGCCGCGCTCGCGCAGTTCGTCACCGCACGCGACGAGCAGAAGTCCGTGGTGGACAGCGTGGACGGCGAAAGGCTGCATACATTGCGCGCGGAACTCGCCAGATACCAGCAGCTGTACGGCATCAGCGCCGGCGTCTTCTACCGCGACAGCGGCGCCATGGCCACGGCCCCGAAGAGCTGGCGACTGCCCGCGCGGGGCGAGCTCTACGACGCCTACGAGTCCGCGCTGCTGGGCCGGCGCGCCCACGATCCGGCGCAGGTCTGGCCCTGGCAGCACCGAAGGCTGGCCATCGCGTCGCCGATCGTGCGGGACGGCGACGTGGTGGCGGTCGTCGTCACCGACTCGCCGACCGGCGCCCTGCGTTCGCGCATTCTGCACGGCTGGCTGCTGCTGGCCGCCGGCGAGCTCGCCGCGATGGTCATCGCCGTGCTGTGCGCGGTACGGCTGACCGGCTGGGTGCTGCTGCCGGTCGCCACCCTGGACCGGGTCACCCACGACATCGCCACCGGCCGGATGAAGTCCAGGGTCGGCGCCGCCGGCGGCCCGCCGGAACTGCGACGCCTGATCAGGTCGTTCAACGAGATGGCCGACAACGTCGAGGCGGTGCTCGACCAGCAGCGCGCCTTCGTCGCGGATGCCTCCCACCAGTTGCGCAATCCGCTGTCCGCACTGCTGCTGCGGATCGAGCTGCTCGGCCTCGAACTGCCCGAGGGCCACACCGAGGCCGAGTCGGTCATGGAGGAGGGCCACCGGCTGGCGCAGGTGCTCGACGATCTGCTGGGTCTGGCGCTGGCCGAGAACTCCGGCAGCCATCTGCACCCCATGGACGTTGTGGCCATGGCGCGCACCCGCACGGCTGCCTGGCGGCCGGTCGCCGACCGGGCGGGCGTCGTGATGGACTTCAGCGCGCCGCCGGATGGCACCGAGGTGACCGGATGGGCGGACCCCGTCGCCCTGTCCAGTGCGCTGGACGCCGTGCTGGACAACGCGATCAAGTTCACCCCCGCAGGTGGCACCGTCATGGTCGTCGTCGCGACCGCCGGGGACAGTGCCACGATCGTGGTCGCCGACGGCGGCCCGGGACTGGTGGACGACGAACTGTCCAGGATCGGCGACCGCTTCTGGCGCAGCGCCCGGCACCAGAACGTGCAGGGCTCGGGGCTCGGCCTGTCCATTGCCCGAGCGCTGCTCAGCCAGGGCGGCGGCGCCATCGCGTACAGCCACCACCAACCGTGCGGCCTCGCGGTCACCCTCTCCGTGCCGGGCGCGGCACCGGCGGTGGCACCGTAGGGCCTCCCGCGGAAGCGACGGCGGCTCCGGCAAGGGCCGGTAGGGCTACGGTTTCACCGAGCGGTAGTACCGCTCCGCGCCCACGTGCAGCGGCAGCGGGTCGGTGAACACCGCGGTCCGCAGGTCGACGAGTTGGGCGGCGTGCACGACGCTGCCGATCGCGTCCCGGCTGTCGATCACCGCCCGGGTCAGCCGCTCCACCAGGCCGGCGTCGGCACGGTCCGTGGTGACCAGCAGGTTGGCGACCGCGACGGTCGGCACGGCCTTGCCGCCCTGTGCCCCCGGATAGGCGTCGGCGGGCATCACCGCCTGCCGGTAGTAGGCCATGTCGGCGCCCATCGCGTGCAGCGGCGCCACCACGTCGCCGAGTTGCACCAGTTTGATCCGTGCCGCCGGGGAGGCCATCGCGGACACCGCGGCGGTCGGCAGTCCGCCGGACCAGAAGAAGGCGTCGAGCCGGCCGTCGAGCAGCATCGCGGGCGCCTGGTCGATGCCGACCGGCTCCGCCGTCACGTCCTTGTTCATGTCCATGCCGGCCGCGTCGAACAGCCGGCGGGTGATCAGATTGACGCCGGAGTCGGCCTGGCCCACCCCCACCCGCATATGGCGCAGGTCGCGGATCGACGTGACAGGGGAATCGTGCGGCACGACCAGTTGCATGTAGTCGTCGTAGAGGCGCGCGACCGCCCGCAGCCGGGACTTCCCGGGACCGTCGTAACTCGCCACCGCGTCGGCCGCCGCGATGGTGAAGTCGGAGCGCCCCGACACCAGCCGCTTGATGTTGTCGACGGATCCCTCGGTGTGCTGCAACGTGACGTCGACCCCGGGCAGCGCTGTGCGCAGGTCGCTCTGCAGCAGCGTTCCGTACTTCTCGTACACCCCGTTGGCGACACCCGTGGCGAAGGACAGCGGAGCTCGCGGGTAGTCCGGGCCGCCGGCCGGAAGCAGCCACCACAGGAGCAGCGCCAGCGCCGATCCGGAGGCCAGCACGCTCTGCAACGCCCGCCGCCGCCAGGCACGGCGGCCCTGCGGCCACGGCAGGCGGAGACGGGGGAGGTCCATGCCCCGCGATCCTGCCAGGCTGCACTGACACGCGGAAGGGGCGACGGATACCGACCGGGGCCTGCGGTCCGCGCGGCAGCGGTTACGGAGCCGTACCCGGCCGTCCGCGGGCGGCGTGAGGCGGGGGGAGACACCGCCCGGGAACCACGTACTCTGGGGGATTGTTATGAGCGCGCGTACTTACGAGGTCCGCACCTACGGGTGTCAGATGAACGTCCACGACTCCGAGCGGCTGTCCGGCCTGCTTGAGGGCGCCGGTTACGTGCGGGCGCCCGAGGGCGCCGACGGCGCGGACGTCGTCGTCTTCAACACCTGTGCGGTGCGGGAGAACGCCGACAACCGGCTCTACGGCAACCTCGGCCAGCTGGTGCCGAAGAAGGCCGCCCGGCCGGGCATGCAGATCGCCGTGGGCGGCTGCCTGGCGCAGAAGGACCGCGACACCATCGTGAAGCGTGCGCCATGGGTCGACGTGGTCTTCGGCACGCACAACATCGGCCAGCTGCCGGTCCTGCTGGAGCGGGCCAGGATCGCCGAAGAGGCCCAGGTCGAGATCGTCGAGTCGCTGGAGACCTTCCCCTCCACGCTCCCCTCCCGCCGCGAGTCGGCCTATGCCGCGTGGGTCGCGATCTCGGTGGGGTGCAACAACACCTGTACGTTCTGCATCGTGCCCGCGCTGCGCGGCAAGGAGAAGGACCGCCGGCCGGGCGATGTGCTGGCCGAGGTCGAGGCGCTGGTCGCCGAGGGCGTCATCGAGGTCACCCTGCTCGGCCAGAACGTCAACGCCTACGGCTCCGACATCGGCGACCGCGAGGCGTTCGGCAAGCTGCTGCGTGCCACCGGCGCTGTCGAGGGTCTGGAGCGGATCCGCTTCACCTCCCCGCACCCGCGCGACTTCACCGACGACGTGATCACGGCGATGGCGCAGACCCCGAACGTGATGCACCAGCTGCACATGCCGCTGCAGTCGGGCTCGGACCGGGTGCTGAAGGCGATGCGCAGGTCGTACCGGCAGGACCGCTACCTGGGCATCATCGAGAAGGTACGGGCCGCGATGCCGGATGCCGCGATCACCACCGACATCATCGTGGGCTTCCCCGGCGAGACCGAGGAGGACTTCGAGCAGACCCTGCACGTGGTCCGTGAGGCGCGCTTCGCGCAGGCCTTCACCTTCCAGTACAGCAAGCGGCCCGGCACCCCCGCCGCGGAGATGGACGGCCAGATCCCCAAGGCCGTCGTCCAGCAGCGCTACGAGCGGCTGGTCGCGCTCCAGGAGGAGATCTCCTGGGAGCAGAACAAGACGCAGGTCGGCCGCACGGTCGAGGTGCTGGTCGCCGAAGGCGAGGGGCGCAAGGACGACGCCACCCGCCGGCTGTCCGGCCGTGCTCCCGATAACCGTCTCGTGCATTTCGAGCGGCCCGAGGGCCGGCCGGTCAGGCCGGGTGACATGGTGACGGTCGAGATTACCTACGCGGCCCCGCACCACCTGCTGGCCGAGCGCCCGGCACTGTCGGTGCGCCGCACCCGTGCCGGCGACGCCTGGGAGCGGCGCACGGCGGCACCGTCGACGCAGCCGGCGGGTGTGATGCTCGGGCTGCCGACGATCGGGGCCCCGGCCCCGGCGCCGGTGGGTCCGATGGCCGCCGCCGGCGGTTGCGCGATCGACTGAGCGCTGCCGCTTGCCGGTGGTTGCGGGATCCACGGAGCGCCGGCCAGTCGGCGGACCGCGGGTCGCCGCCGAAAACCGGCGGTAGGGTGACGATCATGCTGGTCGCTGCCGCTGTCTGCCCCTGCCCGCCGCTGCTGGTGCCCGCGGTGGCGGCCGGAGCTGCTCCCGAGCTGGACGCGCTGCGGGACGCCTGCGCGGACGCCGTCGGGCTGCTGGCCGCGGCCCGCCCCGACCTGCTGGTGGCGGTCGGCCCGGCGGACGCGGCGACCCACGGCGCCTTTCCGGCGGGTGCCCGCGGCTCCTTCCGCCCGTTCGGCGTCGCAATGGACGTACGCCTCGGTACGGCGCGGGCGACCGACGACCGCGCCCCGGCCGATGACGCGGCTGCCCTGCCGCCCTCGCTCGCGGTGGCCGCGTGGCTGCTCGACGGCTGGAACGCGAGCTCCGTCGAGGGCCTGGGAGTGGCGGAGCACCTCACACCCGACCGCTGCGCCGACGCCGGGCGGGACGTCGCCCAGTCCGCGGAGCGGATCGCCCTGCTGGTCATGGGCGACGGCAGCGCCTGCCGCACGGTCAAGGCGCCGGGCTATCTGGACGAGCGGGCCGAGGGCTTCGACTCGGCCGTCGCGGCCGCGCTCGCCGCCGCCGACACCGCGGCGCTGGCCGGGCTCGAACCGGGACTGGCACAGGAACTGAGCGCCGTCGGCCGGGCGCCCTGGCAAGTGCTTGCGGGTGCGGCGGAGGGCGCGGGCCTCGGCGGTCAACTGCTGTACGAGGCGGCGCCCTACGGGGTCGGGTACTTCGTGGCCGGCTGGACGTAACGGCGGCCCGCGCAGACCAGGGTGCGTGCGCGTGGACAGGCCGCGGAAGGTGGAATTCCGCGGCCGTCCGGCATCGTGCGCCACGCCGCCGCCGGCCTCGGGCCGCGGCGGCTTTCAGCGGGAGGTGGGCGTCAGACGGAGCCGCCGGAGTCCCGGCCGCCCTGGTCACCACGGTTGCCCATGGCGTCCCTGGCCTTGTCCGCGCCGGTGTCGATCTTGTCGGTGTGCTTGCCGCCGGTCTTCGAGTCGGCCGTATTCGCCGCCCTGTCGATTCCGGAGTCGACCTTCTCCGGGTGCTGCTCGGCCATGTCGCCGGCCTTGCCCTTCGCCATACCGAGCTTGTCCTTGAGCGTGTCCATGAAGCTCATCTGGCACCTTCCCTCGAAGATGACGCGATCAGGGCGGCGGCCTTCGCCGTTCTACGACGACGAGGCCGCAAAACATCCCAAGCATCGCAAAATGCCCTTCGCGTCCACGATACCCGCGACGCTGTGAATGCGCGCCATCTGTCCTGGAGCCCCGGAATCCCGCCCGATCGGGGCCGGCGCCGGATCTTTGGGAGACTGGCACGGTGAAGAACCGTGTGATCGCCGTGGTCGGCCCCACCGCGGCCGGGAAGTCGGATCTCGGGGTCGCCCTGGCCCGGATTCTGGGCGGCGAGGTGATCAACGCCGACTCCATGCAGCTCTACCGCGGCATGGACATCGGCACCGCCAAACTCCCGCCCGACGAGCGGCAGGGCGTGCCGCACCACCTGCTGGACATCTGGGACGTGACACAGGCCGCGAACGTCGCGGACTACCAGCGGCTGGCCCGCGCCGAGATCGACCGGCTGCATGCGGCAGGGCGCGTCCCGGTACTGGTCGGCGGCTCGGGGCTGTACGTCCGCGCCGCGCTCGACCCGCTGGAGTTCCCGGGCACCGACGCCGCCGTCCGTGCCCGGCTGGAGGCCGAGCTCGACCTGCGCGGCCCGGGCGCCCTGCACGCCCGGCTGGCGGCCGTGGACCCGGCGGCAGGCCGGGCGATCCTGCCCAGCAACGGCCGGCGGATCGTGCGCGCCCTGGAAGTCGTCGAGATCACCGGCCGGCCCTTCACCGCCAACCTTCCGCAGGTCGACGCCCAGCAGTCCCTCTACGACACGGTGCAGATCGGGCTCGACATCCCCCGGCCGCTGCTCGACGAGCGCATTGCCCTGCGGGTCGACCGCATGTGGGCGGCCGGCCTCGTCGCCGAGGTCCGCGCCCTGGACGCGGTGGGACTGCGCGAGGGCCTCACCGCCTCCCGCGCCCTCGGATATCAGCAGGTGCTCGCCGCCCTGTCCGGGGAGTGCACCGAGGAGCAGGCGCGTGCCGACACCGTGCGGGCCACGAAACGCTTCGCACGGCGCCAGGATTCGTGGTTCCGGCGCGACGGGCGTGTGCACTGGCTCACTGCCCAGGATGCGGAACTCACCGACCGTGCACTGGCGTTGCTCGAAGAAGCGGTCACAGCCTGATCACGTGATGGCATCGGGACGCTCCGGCGTCCAGGAGGAGCCCCCCGCCCGTGCCATCATCGAGCATCTAGCTACGGTGTCGGAGACCTGGGAGGGCGCGTGGCGATGGCAGCCGGCCCACGCGACACCCCCCCGGGGCGCGACCCAGCAGCGGGCTCCCACGAGTCCCCCGCGTCACAGGAGATCGGCGGCGTCCCAGCAGGCAACGCCGAACACCTCGGCGAACTCGCCCACTTGGAGGCGCTGGACGCCCTCGGCGACCCGCTCGATCCCCTCGACCCGCTCGATCCCCTCGACCCGCTCGGTTCGATCGACGCCGTCCTGCCGCTCGACGGCGGCCAGTCCTTCCGTGAACTGCGACCGCAACGGCGGCTGCGGATCTGGCAGCTCGCCCCGATCATCGCGCTCGCCGTGGGCGGGTCCCTCATGTTCGCCTTCCCTCTCGCCTTCGAGTCCGGCGAGGCCGGCCCCGTCGTCGCCATGCTGGGTCTGCTGCTGTGCTGCTGCTCCGCGGGCTGGGGCCTGATGGCGGCCCGCCGGGTCGGCTACACCTGGCCGGGCCTGCCCGCCCGCGGGTCCGGCGTCCGGGTCGACTGGCGCTTCGTCGCCGGCTACGCCGCCCTGATCGCGCTGCTCGCGGTGCTGGCCGTCTGGCGCGTCGCCCGGCTGCGCTGACGCCCCGCGCCGCCGCCCGGGCCGCCGTCCGCGTACGATCGAGACGTGACTGACGTGCACCACGGCGCCCCTTCGACCTTCCTCAAGGGCCACGGGACCGAGAACGACTTCGTGATCGTCCCCGACCCGGACGGGCTGCTCGACCTGTCCGCCGAGCAGGTCGCCCGGCTGTGCGACCGGCGCGCCGGGATCGGCGGCGACGGCCTGCTGCGTGTCGTCCGCTCCGCGGCCCACCCCGAAGCCGCCGCACTCGCCGGGCGGGCCGAGTGGTTCATGGACTACCGCAACAGCGACGGCAGCATCGCCGAGATGTGCGGCAACGGCGTCCGCGTCTTCGCGCGCTACCTCCAGCGGGCCGGCCTCGCCGGCCCGGGCGACCTGCCCGTCGCCACCCGTGCCGGGGTGCGCGAGATCCACATCGCCAAGGACGCCGACGACGGCACGCCCGGCGAGATCACGGCGGGCATGGGCCGTGCGGCCCTGCCCGGCGGCGCTGTCACGGTGACGGTCGGCTCCCACAGCCGGCCTGCGGTACACGTCAACATGGGCAACCCGCACGCCGTCGTCTTCGTGGACGACCTCGACGACGCCGGAGACCTCTTCCGCGCTCCCGCGGTCGCCCCAGCTGAGACCTACCCGACCGGGACCAACGTCGAATTCGTCGTGGACCGCGGGCCGCGCCACGTGGCCATGCGCGTCCACGAACGGGGCTCGGGGGAGACCCGGTCCTGCGGCACCGGGGCCTGCGCCGTCATGGTCGCCGCCGCCCGCCGCGACGGCCTCGACCCGGCGAAGACCGGCCGCCCCGTCACCTACACCGTCGACGTCCCCGGCGGCCGGCTGGTGATCACCGAGAACGCGGACGGGCAGATCGAGATGACCGGCCCCGCGGTCATCGTCGCCGAGGGAGTCCTCGCCCCGGCCTTCTCCGCCGCCCACCCGGCTCGCTGAACGGCCGGCATCGAGATGTGGCCCGAACCCCCTACCCCGCTCATTCCGCCAGGAATCCCCGTACACCGTCCCTCGAACGGGTGATGGGGATCACTCTCGGCGAGAGCGTGACGGTCGCACGTGGTGGGCTCGATAGCATCAATCACCGGCGCGGCCCCGCGGGTCGTGTGAGGGCCACCACCGCCGGTTCATGCTGCCGGAGGTGCGGATGAGCGCAGACAACGCGGTGGACGCCGAGCGCGCTGCCGACGCCCCTCGACGCGGTCTGCGGCGCATCGATCTGCGCCGCCTCGGCCGGGCCGCCCTGCTCGGCCCCGGCACCAGGGACCGGCTGCCCGGCGCCATCGAACACCTCATCAAGGTCCACCGCGCCCGGCATCCGCAGGCCGGCCCTGAGGCCGTAGAGACGCTGCGCCGGGCGTATGTGCTCGCCGAGTCCTCGCACCGCGGCCAGACGCGGAAAAGCGGTGAGCCTTTCATCACCCATCCGCTGGCCGTCACCTTGATCCTGGCCGAACTCGGCGCCGAGACCACCACGCTGACGGCGTCCCTGCTCCACGACACGGTCGAGGACACGGACGTGACGCTGGATCAGGTGCGCGAGGAGTTCGGCGCGGAGGTGACCTACCTCGTCGACGGCGTCACCAAACTGGAGAAGGTCGACCACGGCGCTGCGGCGGAACCCGAGACCTTCCGGAAGATGCTGGTCGCGACCGGCAGCGACGTACGCGTGATGTCGATCAAGCTCGCCGACCGGTTGCACAACGTCCGCACCCTCGGGGTGATGCGGCCCGACAAGCAGGCCAGGATCGCCAAGGTCACCCGGGACGTGCTCATCCCGCTCGCCGAACGCCTCGGCGTGCAGGCGCTCAAGACCGAGCTGGAGGACCGGGTCTTCGCGATCCTCCATCCCGCCGAATACGCCCGCACCCAGGCCATGATCGCCGCGAACGCGCAGCGGCCCGACCTGCTGGCCACGATCGCCGAGGACCTGCGCAAGGTGCTGCGCGAGGCGGACATCGCGGCGGAGGTGGCCATCAGGCCCCGGCACGCGGTCTCCGTGCACCGCCTGCTGCTCAAGCGCGGCGGCGCGGAGCTCGGCGGCGGCGACTTCGGCCGGCTGCTCGTCCTGGTCGGCGAGGACGCCGACTGCTACGCCGTGCTCGGCGAGCTGCACACCTGCTTCACCCCGGTGATCGCCGAATTCAAGGACTTCATCGCCGCCCCCAAATTCAACCTCTACCGGTCGCTGCACACCGCCATCGCCGACGACCAGGGCCGGATCGCCGAAGTCCTGGTCAGGACCCGGCAGATGCACCGGGTGGCGGAGGCCGGCGTGATCGCCCTCGGCGACCCGCACGCCGCCCCGGAGCACCTGCAGCCCGCCGACGGCACGCCCCAGCCCGCCGCGGGGTCCGCGGCCGCCGAGGTCTGGGGGAGGGTCGACCCGACCCAGCCCGGCTGGCTCGCCCGGCTGCTCGAATGGCAGCGCGACGCGCCCGACCCCGACACCTTCTGGTCCGCGCTCCGTGACGACCTCGCGCAGGACCGCGAGATCACCGTCTTCACCGCGGAGGGCGGTGACGCCTCCGGCACCATCAGGCTGCCCGCGGGTGCCAGCTGCGTGGACGCCGCCTACGCGGTGCACGGCGAGGGTGGCCGCCGGTGTATCGGCGTACGGGTCAACGGCCGGCTCGCGCCGCTCGGCACCCGGCTGCGCGACGGTGACAGCCTGCAACTGCTGCTGGACGATGCCGCCGCCTCCCGCCCGGCGGCCGACTGGCTCGAACACGCCACCACCCCCGCGGCCCGGATCGCGATCACCCGCTGGCTGGCGCAGCACCCCGCGCCGGCCGACGAGGACCAGCCCGCCGCCGCCCCGGCCGTCCGGCCCAGCCGAGCCGCGGGCAGCGCTCCGTCGTCGCAGCCGGTGGCGGTCACCGACCTGCCGGGAGCCACGGTGCGGCTGGCCCGCTGCTGCACGCCCGTCCCGCCCGACGCGGTGACGGGCTTCGTCATCCGCGGCGGCGCCGTGACCGTCCACCGCGCCGAGTGTCCCAGCACCGCCAGGATGACCGCGGCCGGGCGGACCTCGGTGCCCGTGGGGTGGCGGGACGGCACTCCGGCCGGCGGCTACCGCGCGACGGTGCTCGCCGAGGCGCTCAGCCGCCCGCGACTGCTCGCCGACCTCACCGAGGTGATCGCCACCGAGGGCGTCGGGATCGTCTCGGCCGCGGTGGAGCCGCCGCAGGAACACCGGGTGCGGCACACCTACACGGTCGAGCTGCCCGACCCCCAGGCCCTTGCCGCTCTGATGCGCGCCATGCGGGCCGTGCCCGGTGTCTACGACGTCTACCGGGCGAAGCCCGCCGTCACCGCGGGCCGCGGCTGATCCCGTCCGTGCCGTTCCGTTCTCGCGCACCGCACCCACTCCTCGGATCGTCATCGGACCGGCGTCCGGCCTCTTGATGATTACTCTGAGTGAACGGCTGGTGGCGGCGGCCCGTTCCCGGCCGGGATCACCCGTACGAGTGGTTCGCGAGCTGTGCGCACCCACCGGGAAACCCGCGTGACCGCGACGGTCCGGCGTGCGACCATCGTAATGACGGCACGTGCGAGTGCCGGACCCCGACCGAACGACCTAAGGATCCGATGACCTCCTCCTCTTCTTCCTCTTCGAACGACCGCCAGCGCCTCCCCGAGAGCCTTCGGGCCGACGCCCTGATGGAAGAGGACGTCGCCTGGAGCGCGCAGATCGACGGGGACCGGGACGGCGATCAGCTCGACCGCTCCGAGCGGGCCTCGCTCCGCCGGGTCGCGGGACTGTCCACCGAGCTGGAGGACGTCACCGAGGTCGAGTACCGCCAGCTGCGGCTGGAACGCGTGGTGCTCGTCGGCGTGTGGACCTCCGGCACCGTGGACGACGCCGAGAACTCGCTGGCCGAGCTGGCGGCGCTCGCCGAGACCGCCGGCGCCCTCGTCCTGGACGGCGTCATCCAGCGCCGCGACAAGCCGGACCCGGCCACCTACATCGGCTCGGGCAAGGCGCAGGAACTGCGGGAGATCGTGCTGGAAAGCGGCGCCGACACCGTCGTCTGCGACGGTGAGCTCAGCCCCGGCCAGCTCATCCACCTCGAAGACGTGGTCAAGGTCAAGGTCGTCGACCGCACCGCGCTGATCCTGGACATCTTCGCCCAGCACGCCAAGTCCCGTGAGGGCAAGGCACAGGTCTCGCTCGCCCAGATGCAGTACATGCTGCCGAGGCTGCGGGGCTGGGGCCAGTCGCTGTCCCGGCAGATGGGTGGTGGTGGCGCCGGCTCGTCCGGCGGCGGTATGGCCACCCGCGGTCCCGGTGAGACCAAGATCGAGACCGACCGGCGCCGCATCCGCGAGAAGATGGCCAAGATGCGCCGGGAGATCGCGGAGATGAAGACCAGCCGCGACCTGAAGCGCCAGGAGCGCAAGCGCCACAAGGTGCCCTCGGTGGCCATCGCCGGCTACACCAACGCGGGCAAGTCCTCGCTGCTCAACCGCCTCACCGGTGCCGGTGTCCTGGTGGAGAACTCGCTGTTCGCCACGCTCGACCCGACCGTGCGGCGGGCGGAGACGCCCAGCGGACGGCTCTACACTCTCGCCGACACCGTCGGATTCGTCCGGCATCTGCCCCACCACCTGGTGGAGGCCTTCCGGTCCACGATGGAGGAGGTCGGCGACGCCGACCTGATCCTGCACGTGGTGGACGGCTCGCACCCGGTGCCCGAGGAGCAGCTGGCGGCGGTCCGCGAGGTCTTCCGCGACGTCGGCGCGCTCGACGTGCCCGAGATCGTGGTGATCAACAAGGCGGACGCCGCCGACCCGTTGGTGCTCCAGCGCCTGCTGCGCAACGAGAAGCACGCCATCGCGGTGTCGGCACGCAGCGGCAAGGGCATCGACGTGCTGCTGGAAATGATCGACGAGGAACTGCCGCGCCCTGACGTGGAGGTGGAGGCCCTGGTGCCCTACACCCACGGCGGGCTGGTGTCCCGGGTGCATGCGGGCGGCGAGGTGCTCTCCGAGGAGCACACCGGCGACGGCACTCTGCTCAAGGTCCGGGTGCACGAGGAGATGGCGGCGGAACTGGCCCCGTTCACCCTCGCCACCCACTAGCGAAGGAACCGCGGCAGCAGCCGGCACCGCGAACGGCACCACATGGGTGAGGCCCCGGCTCCAGCCGGGGCCTCACCCATGTCCGCGTGCCGCCGTCAGCTGAACTTCCGGCTCACCGCGTCGAAGACCTTCTCCGCGTCCGCTCCGAGCCGCGGGCCGGCCAGCCAGGTCGCCGTCACCGGGCCGATCGAGGTGTTGCTGACCAGCGCGGTCGTCCCGTCGGGCCGCTTGGCGAACCAGCCCCCGCCGGAGGAACCCGCCGTCATGGTGCAGCCGATGCGGTACTCCGTCGGCTGCCGGGCGTCGAGCGAGAGCCGTCCCGGCTTGCCCGCACAGTCGTACATCCGCTGCCCGTCGTAGGGCGAAGCCGCCGGGTACCCCCACGCGTCGAGGGTGCCGACCTGAGCCGTGGTCGGAGCGTCGAACCACACCGGCATGGCCGAGCCCACCGTCTCCTCCAGCGACTTGCCGCCCTGCTCCGGCGTCACGTGCAGCACCGCGAAGTCGTAGGGCGAGCCGCTGCCGCCCGACTCGGCACCGGTGTCGATCCACTGCTGCGACGTACTCGCTCCGTCGGCCCAGAACACCCCGTACGGCGCCAGCACGTCGCGCTTGGCGCCCTTGAGCGCGGCGGCGTCCTTGCCCGAGTCGTTGTAGGCGGGGACGAAGGCGATGTTGCGGTACCAGCCGCCTTCCGCGCCCGCATGCACGCAATGGCCTGCCGTCCAGACCAGGTTGGACTTGCCGGGGTGGGCCGGGTCCTGGATCACGGTCGCCGAGCAGACCATCGATCCCCTGGGGCTGTCGAAGAACAGCTTTCCGACGTCAGGCGCGCTCCGGTGGTAGGGCGCCGCCACCTGGCGCGCCGTCACCTGCGCGGGCGCGGGATCGGTCTTGCCCTGGTCGGACGCGACGTCGACCGGCACGTTCTTGTCCTGCGGATCGGCGGCCTTCATCCGGTCGTCGTCCCACAGGCCGTCGATCACCGGGTTGACGAAATCCGCCGCCTTGCGCAGCCATTGGGCTTTGTCCCAGTTCTTCCAGGCCCCCCGCTTGTACGCCTGCTCCCACTTCTTCAGATCGGCGACGCTGGTCGGCAGCGACGTCGGAAGGGAGAGATCGAACTTCGGCTTCGCCGTCGTCTTCTGTGTCGCCGTGGGCTTGGAGCCGCCCTCGGTGTCCGACGACCCGCATGCGCTTGCCGTGGCGACCAGCGCCACGGCCGCCGCAGCCGCCATCAACGACCGGCGTATCGATGACATGAACGTGAGCCCCCTGCGAAGTCTGCGTGCCGGGCCATCAGTGGTGTGTCCGGCGCGGGCGGCGCACGAGCACGCCGTCGGGGTGAGGGACGGTCAGCCGCCGCGCACCGGTTCCGGCGGGAAAGTTCCGTGCGCGGCCCGTGATCGGTCCGTCACCGCGTCGTTAGTACGGACGGGGGACTGATCGACTGCAGGCGACTCGGAGGAGACAGCACGTGGCGGCCATTTCGAGCGCTTCGGGACATCGCACGGCGCCGGCCGACGACTACGACGGCATCACCGCCGCGGAGGGGATCCTGCGCAGACAGGCGCAGCGCGAGTCGGCCGCGCGCACCTACGCGCGCTCGCTGCCCGTGGTCCCGGTGCGGGCCAGGGGGATGACGGTCGAGGGCGCGGACGGGCGGCGCTACCTGGACTGCCTGGCCGGGGCGGGGACCCTGGCACTCGGCCACAACCACCCCGTCGTGCTGGAGGCCATCAGGGGCGTCCTCGACTCCGGAGCGCCGCTGCATGTGCTGGATCTCGCGACACCGGTCAAGGACGCCTTCACCACCGCCCTGTTCGAGACGCTGCCGCCCGCCCTCGCCGACCACGGCCGGATCCAGTTCTGCAGCCCGGCGGGGACCGACGCCGTCGAGGCGGCCATCAAGCTCGTCAGGACCGCGACCGGCCGCGACGGGCTGCTGGCCTTCTCCGGCGCCTACCACGGCATGACCGCCGCGGCACTCGCCGCAACGGGTGACACCGCGGTGCGCGCGTCCCTGCGCGGCCCCGACGTCCAGGTCACCCGGCTGCCGTATCCGTACGACTACCGCTGCCCCTTCGGGATCGGCGGCGAGCGGGGCGCCGAACTCGCAGCACGCTGGACCGCGCACCAGCTCGACGACCCCAAGGGCGGGGTGCAGCCGCCCGCCGGGATGATCCTCGAGGCGGTCCAGGGCGAGGGCGGCGTGATCCCGGCCCCCGACAGCTGGCTGCGGCGGATGCGGTCCGTCACCGCGGACCGCGGCATCCCGCTGATCGCCGACGAGGTCCAGACCGGCGTCGGCAGGACCGGCACCTTCTGGGCTGTGGAGCGCAGCGGCATCGTGCCCGACGTCATGGTGCTGTCCAAGGCCATCGGCGGCAGCCTGCCGCTGGCGGTGATCGTCTACCGCGAGGAGCTGGACGGCTGGCAGCCCGGCGCCCACGCCGGGACCTTCCGCGGCAACCAACTGGCGATGGCGGCGGGCGCTGCTACCTTGCGTTTCGTTCGCCGCAACGCCCTGCACGAGCGCGCCGAGACGATCGGGTCCCGGATGCTCAGCCGGCTGCGGGGACTGGCCGCGCACCATCCTTGCATCGGAGACGTACGCGGCCGCGGACTGATGATCGGCATGGAGATCGTCGACACCGACGCGGAACGGGACGACTACGGAGCCCTGCCGGCCGCACCGCAACTGGCCGCGCGGGTCCAGCGTGAGGCCCTGCGCCGCGGGCTGATCACCGAACTCGGCGGCAGGCACGCGAGCGTCGTCCGGCTGCTGCCGCCGCTGACCATCACCGACGAGCAGGCCGAGGCGGTCCTCGAACGCCTCGCCGGAGCCGTCGAGGCCGCCCGCGCCGGCGCACCGGGCGCCGCCGCATGACGCCTGCCCCCCACACCCTCCGCAGCCCCGCGGCAACGACCAGTGGAGCCCCCGTATGACCGCCCCCGCAGAAGCCGCCCCTGCCGTCGACGTGACCGGCCTGCCGGTTCAGCGCCCGCACTTCCCGATGCCCGCCGGGACGCCGCACTCCGCGGCCCCGGCAGGCAGCGGCCCCGATCCGTTGCAGCATCCCGACGCCTATCGCGCCGCCGACGCGGCGGCCACCGACAACCTGCTGCGCTGCTGGGTACGCGAACGGGGCCTGCCACGGCCCGCCGACTCCGTGCTGCGGATCTCCCTGCCCGCCAGTGGGATCGAGGCCCGAGCCGCCGTACGCCACTGGTCGCCCACCGGCCACCACCGCTTCGGGCCCGCCCGTCCGACCACGGCCGGCCCCGCCCTGACCGCCGTCGAGCTGTCCGCGCTGCTGGCCAGGGAGGGCGGCGGCGAGCCCACGGAGGCGGCCGACATGGTGGCCAGGGTGGCCGATTCGGTGCGCCGCACCGCCGTCTTCGTCGCGGAACGGCGCAGCCGTCCCGGTCCTCCCGATGCCGAACTGCATTTCCTGGACTCGGAGCAGGCCCTGATCTTCGGGCACCCGATGCACCCTGCCCCGAAGAGCCGCGAAGGGCTCAGCGACGCGGAGAACGCGGCCTATTCCCCCGAGACGCGCGGCTCGTTCCGGCTGCACTGGCTCGCGGTGGACGAGGCGCTGCTCGCCACCGACTCCGCCTGGACCGAGCGGGGCCGCCCGATCCGGGCGACCGACCTGATCGCCTCCTTCGCCGCCGCCGCCGCCGCCGCCGCCGCCGGCCCGGCCCGGCCGGCGGGCACCGCGCTGCTGCCGCTGCATCCCTGGCAGGCCCGCGACATCCGGCACCGGCCGGAAGTGCTCGACCTCTTCGAGGCCGGGCTGCTGCACGACCTGGGCCCCTACGGCGAGGCGTGGCACCCCACCTCGTCGGTGCGGACCGTCTACCGGCACGACGCCCCGGCGATGCTCAAGCTGTCGCTGGGCGTGCGCATCACCAACTCCCGGCGGGAGAACCTCCGCAAGGAACTGCTGCGCGGCACCGAGGTCCACCGGCTGCTGCGCAGCGGTCTGGCCGCGCAGTGGCGCGCCGCCCACCCCGGCTTCGACATCGTGCGCGACCCCGCCTGGCTCGCCGTCGACACCGCGGACGGCGAACCCGTACCCGGCCTGGACGTCGTGCTCCGGCACAATCCGTTCGGTCCGGGCGACCGGGCCCACTGCGTCGCCGGACTGGCCTCGCCGCGCCCCTGGCCCGCCGACGGCGGGGCGCCCGTCCTGTGGTCGCGGCTTGCCGCGGTCATCGCGGGCCTCGCGGAGCGCACCGGGCGGCCCGGTCCTGCCGTCGCGACCGAGTGGTTCCTGCGGTATCTGGACGCCGTGGTCGGCCCGCTGCTCTGGCTGGACGGCGAGGCGGGCATCGCCCTCGAAGCGCACCAGCAGAACACCCTGGTGCTGCTGGACGCCGACGGCTGGCCCTGCGGCGGCCGCTACCGGGACAACCAGGGGTACTACTACCGTGCCTCGCACCGCGCCGACCTGGAGCGGCGGCTGCCCGGCCTCGGAGTCGCCAGCGACACCTTCGTCGCCGACGAGATCGCCGACGAACGCTTCGCGTACTACGTCGGCATCAACAATGTCCTGGGGCTGATCGGCGCTCTCGGGGCGCAGCAACTGGCGGACGAGCAGGTGCTGCTCGCCGCGTTCCGCCGCTTCCTCAGCCGGGCGGCGCAGCGCGGTGGCAGCAGCCTGCCCGGCCTGCTGCTGCACAGCGCGCACCTGCGCTGCAAGGCCAACCTGCTGACCCGGCTGCACGGCATGGATGAGCTCGTCGGCCCGGTCGACACCCAGTCGGTCTACGTCACCATGCCCAACCCACTGGCCGTCTGACCGGTCGCCACACGCAGCAGAGGAGGAGTCACCGTGTCATCCGCCGACCCCGGCACCGAGGACACCCTCGATCTGACGCTGCCGCCGGAATTCCTCGCGCTCTTCGCCGCCCGCGACACCTCACGGGTCCACGGCGCGCCCGGCCCCCGGGCCGGGCGCGCCGGCGCAGCCACCGGCCTGATCGGGGACATCGCCCGATGGGCCCCCGCCGACACCCCTGCCGGGACGTTTCGCCTCCTGCCGGCCGAGCCCGCGCGCGACCTCGCCCTCGTCAGCCGCTGGATGAACGATCCGGCGGTCGCGGAGTTCTGGGAGCTCGCCGGCGACCCGGCGGTGACCGGGCGGCACCTGGACGCCCAACTCCGCGGCGACGGCCGCAGCATCCCCTGCCTGGGGCTGCTCGACGGCACCCCGATGAGCTACTGGGAGATCTACCGCGCCGACCTCGATCCGCTGTCCCGCCACTACCCGGCCAGACCACAGGACACCGGTGTCCACCTGCTCATCGGCGGCGCCGCAGACCGCGGCCGCGGGCTCGGAAGCACCCTGATCAAGGCGGTGGCCGAGCTGATCCTGGACCACCGGCCCGGCTGCGGTCGTGTGATCTCGGAACCCGACCTCCGCAACACCCCCTCCGTGGCAGCCTTTCTCACAGCGGGCTTCCGGCTGTCCGCCGAGGCCGACGTCCCGGGCAAGCGCGCTGCCCTGATGATCCGCGACCGCTCGCTGCGCCATCTGCTCTGACCGGCCCCGACCGGTGCTCCCTCACCCGCCTGCACCCCCTGTCCCCGCAGGAGCCCACCGTGACCACCACCTCCCCTCCCTCCGACTCCGCGGCCTGGCAGCGTGCGGCCCGGCGCCTGCTGGCGAAGCTGCTCGCCGAATTCGCCTACGAGGAGGTGATCGTCCCCGAACCCGAGCCCGCGGCCGGCCCGACGGCGTACCGCCTGCCGGTCAGCGACACGCTGACCTACCGCTTCCAGGCCCGCAGGGGCGCGTACGGCAGCTGGCAGGTGGACCCCCCGAGCATCGGTCCTGACGGCGATCCGCTGCACTTCGTCAGCCAGGCGCACAACGGCGTCCTCGGCCTGAGCGGGGACACCACCGGCCACCTCATCCGCGAGCTCCTGGCCACGCTGCGCGCCGACCTGCGGCTGGACGCCCACGCGCTGCCGGCCGCCGAGCTGGCCGAGCTGGACTACGCGGAGCTCGAAGGACACCAGACAGGACACCCCTGGCTGGTCGCCAACAAGGGACGTCTCGGATTCTCCGACGCCGACGCGGCCCGCTGGGCGCCCGAGGCCCGCCGACAGCACCGGCTGCCGTGGATCGCCGTGCACCGCGGCCTCGCCCGATACCGCGGTGTCGACACCCTGGCCACCCCCGATCTGCTCTATGCGGACGAGATCCCGCCCGCCACACTCGACGCCTTCCGCTCCACCATCGCCGACCGGGACCGCGACCCGGCCGACCACCTGCTGCTGCCGGTCCACCCGTGGCAGTGGGAGCACGTGGTGCTGCCGCTCTTCGCCCCCGCTGTCGCCGACGGATCCATCATCGCGCTCGGCACTGACAACGACCTGAGAGTGCCGCAGCAGTCCATCAGGACCTTCCTCAACACCAGCCACCCGCGGCGCCGTACGGTCAAGTTGCCGCTGTCGGTGCTCAACACCCTGGTGTGGCGCGGACTGCCCACCCAGCGCACCCTCGCCGCGCCCGCCGTCACCGCCTGGGTGGACGGGCTGCGGGCCGGCGATCCGTTCCTGCGCGACGAGACCCGGGTGATCCTGCTCGGCGAGGTCGCCTCGGTGACGGTGGCGCATCCGCAGTACGACCGGCTGCCGACCGTCCCGTACCAGTACCGCGAACTGCTCGGCTGCATCTGGCGCGAGCCGCTGACGGCGCACCTCGACCCGGGCGAGCGCGCCCGTACGCTGGCCGCGCTGCTGCACACCGACCCGGAAGGACGCTCTTTCACCGCGGAGCTCGTCGCGCGTTCCGGCGTCGCCCCGGCAGTGTGGCTGCGGCATCTGTTCGGCGCGCTGCTGCCGCCGCTGCTGCACTTCCTCTACCAGTACGGCACGGTCTTCTCCCCGCACGGCGAGAACGCCATCGTCGTCTTCGACGAGCAGGACCTGCCGGTGCGGCTCGCGGTCAAGGACTTCGTCGACGACGTCAACGTCAGCGCACAGGCGCTGCCCGAGCACGACACGATGCCCGACGAGGTCCGGGCGGTGCTGCTGACCGAGGAGCCCGGCTTCCTCACCCAGTTCATCCACTCGGGACTCTTCGTCGGCGTGCTGCGGTATCTGGCGCCGCTGTGCGAGGACCAGCTGGGAGTGCCGGGAACGGTCTTCTGGGGCCTGGTGCGTGGGGAGATCATCCGCTACCAGGAACGTTTCCCCCACCTCAAGGAACGATTCGCCGGCTTCGACCTGCTCACCCCGCGCATCGCCCGGCTCTGCCTCAACCGCAACCGGCTGCACCTCGACGGCTACCGCGACCGCGCCGAGCGGCCGCACGCCGCAGTCCACGGCACCGTCCCCAACCCCCTGCACGCGCTGTGACCTGGCGCCGTATGACCGGACCGGGGCCGAAGCCGACCGGTAATGGCGCAGCCGGACGGCGTTGTCGGTGGCTGCCCGTAGGCTTGCCTTCCTATGACTGACACGCCCCCACCCGCGCTCACCGACCTGCTGCACGCCGCCGTCACCGCCGTCGGAGGCGTGGAGCGGGCCGGTCAGGTCACCATGGCCGAGGCCGTCGCCGCCGCCGTGGACGACAAGTCCCATCTGCTCGTGCAGGCGGGCACCGGCACCGGTAAATCGCTCGGGTACCTCGTGCCCGCGCTCGCTCACGGGGAGCGCGTGGTGGTCGCCACCGCCACCCTGGCGCTCCAGCGCCAGCTCGTCGAGCGCGACCTGCCCCGGACGGTCACCGCGCTGCAGCCGCTGCTGCGCCGTGAGCCGCAGTTCGCCATGCTCAAGGGCCGGTCGAACTACCTGTGCCTGCACCGCCTGCACGAGGGAGCGCCGCAGGACGACGAAGAGGGCCTCTTCGACCCCTTCGAGGCCGCGGCGCCGACCAGCAAGCTCGGCCAGGACCTGCTGCGGATGCGGGACTGGGCCGACGAGACGGAGACCGGCGACCGCGACGGCCTGACCCCCGGGGTGTCCGACCGCGCCTGGGGCCAGGTGTCGGTCAGCTCGCGCGAGTGCCTGGGCGCCGCCAAGTGCGCCTACGGCGCGGAGTGTTTCGCCGAGGCCGCGCGGGAGCGCGCCAAACTGGCCGACGTGGTGGTCACCAACCACGCGCTGCTCGCGATCGACGCGATCGAGGGCACCCCGGTGCTGCCCGGCCATGAAGTGCTGATCATCGACGAGGGGCACGAGCTGGTCTCCCGGGTCACCGGCGTGGCGACCGGCGAGCTGAGCGCGGGCAGCGTGAACCGCGCGGTCAAGCGCGCCGCCCGGCTGGTCAACGAGAAGGCCGCCGACGCCCTGCTGAGCGCCGCGGAGGGCTTCGAGCGGGTGATGGAGCTGGCGTTGCCGGGACGGCTGGAGGAGGTCCCTGAGGACCTCCTCTACGTCCTCGCCGCGCTACGGGACGCCTGCCGCCAGGTGATCACGGCCCTCGGCGACACCCGCGACAAGTCGGTGCAGGACGAGGACGCGGTGCGCAAGCAGGCCCTGGCGGCCGTCGAGCACGTGCACGAGGTCTGCGAACGGCTGGTCTCGGCCTCGGAGTACGACGTGGTGTGGTGCGAGCGGCACGACCGTTTCGGGGCCTCGCTGCGGGTCGCCCCGCTCAATGTGTCGGGGCTGCTGCGCGAGAAGCTGTTCACCGACCGCTCGGTCGTCCTCACCTCCGCCACCCTCAAGCTCGGCGGCGACTTCAACGGTGTGGCGGCCTCGATGGGCCTGGCTGCCGAGGGCACCTCGGGCGAGGACGTGGCGCCGTGGAAGGGCATCGACGTCGGATCGCCCTTCGACTACCGCAAGCAGGGCATCCTCTACGTGGCCAGGCACCTGTCGCCACCCGGCAGGGACGCCGGCCGTGAGGACATGCTGGAGGAACTCGCCGAGCTGATCGAGGCGGCCGGCGGCCGTACGCTCGGGCTGTTCTCCTCGATGCGCGGCGCCCAGACCGCCGCGGAGGCGATGCGCGACCGGCTGGACCACCCGGTGCTGCTGCAGGGCGAGGAAACTCTGGGCGAGCTGATCCGCACCTTCTCGCAGGATGCCAGGACGTGCCTGTTCGGCACGCTCTCGCTGTGGCAGGGCGTGGATGTGCCGGGGGTGAACTGCCAGTTGGTGGTGATGGACCGGATCCCGTTCCCGCGGCCCGACGACCCGCTGATGAGCGCGCGGCAGAAGTCGGTCGAGGAGCACGGCGGCAACGGCTTCATGGCGGTCGCCGCCACCCATGCCGCGCTGCTGATGGCCCAGGGCGCGGGCCGGCTGATCAGGGCGTCGGGCGACCGCGGTGTGGTGGCCGTCCTCGACCCGCGGCTGGCGACCGCCCGCTACGGCGGCTTCCTGCGCTCCTCCATGCCCGACCTCTGGTACACCACCGACCGCAATCAGGTGCGGCGCTCGCTGGCCGCGATCGACGCCGCGGCGAAGGTCTGACGGCCCGGCGGACCACACGGCAGGGCCGGGCAACGAGTGCGCCCCGGAACCGCGTACGGTTTCCGGGGCGCTCGGCACACCCGCGCGTCACACCCTGCGCAGGACCGCCACGACCTTGCCCAGGATGGTGGCCTCGTCGCCGGGGATGGGCTGGTAGGCGGCGTTGTGCGGCAGCAGCCACACATGGCCGTTGTCCCGCTTGAAGCGCTTCACCGTGGCTTCGCCGTCGAGCATGGCGGCGACGATGTCGCCGTTCTCGGCGACCGGCTGGCGTCGCACGGTGACCCAGTCGCCGTCGCAGATGGCCGCCTCGATCATCGAGTCACCGACCACCTTGAGCACGAACAGTTCGCCGTCGCCCACGAGTTGGCGGGGCAGCGGGAAGACGTCCTCGACCGACTCCTCGGCGAGGATCGGTCCGCCGGCCGCGATCCGCCCCACCAGTGGCACGTAGGAGGCCGAGGGCTTTCCCGAGGTGTCGGTCGGCTGGGGGTGCCCGGCGTCGGAGGCACGCACCTCGTAGGCCCGCGGTCGGTGCGGGTCGCGGCGCAGAAAGCCCTTCCGCTCCAGTGCCATCAGCTGATGGGCCACCGATGACGTACTGGACAGGCCGACGGCCTGGCCGATTTCGCGCATGGACGGGGGGTATCCGCGGCGCTGCACCGAATCCCTGATGACTTCGATGACCCTGCGCTGGCGTTCGGTGAGGCCGGAGCTGTCGGCGCGAATACCCGGGGGCCGTCCGGGAAGTGAGCGCGCGGGCTTCGGGCTGTTCTCTTCGTTCATCACGTCCAACGGGCCGATTCGATCCGGGGAGCGGTCATGGGCGGTCAATGTCCCTGTGGCGCTCTCTGCGGTGGTGGTCACGGCGGCCCCTTTCGAGATGTTCTCCCACCGCATGAACTGCGGGAGGCCCGCTTCGCAGCCGCGGGCAGTTAGTACAACGGTAGTGGGTTTCGAAAGGTTGCGCCAAACACACGTTCGAGTGAATTTGCATAAATCCGCTGACGTGATCAAGGTACCGGGTGTATTGATCGAATGGAAGTTCGACCCCCATATCCTGCCCGCCGCCGGCCGGACCGGGCCGCAGGGGCCCCCGTGTGACGCTCCGGCCACGCCGCACCCCAGTGTGTCACCGGCGCCCCGCAGGGGTCCCGGATACGCAGCGGACACGGTCGCGCACACCCGGCGACTTGCGACACGCGCAGCGAGTCGGTTGAATCCACTCCACCACATCTAGTGGTTGGATAGGGCCCGGCCCCCACGGGTTGTGGTCGGAGTGGGGACCCGGCGGGTCCAACGTCAGGGCAATCACCTATGCTTGGGACTGCTTCACGGGGTCGTCAGACGCCGCGGAAGCGTCGTTTTGTCGCGCGCTCACCATGGAGTGAGGGAGGGAGTAGGAACGATGCACTGCCCCTTCTGCCGGCACCCCGACAGCCGTGTCGTCGACAGCCGCACCACCGATGACGGCGCCTCCATCCGCCGGCGCCGCCAGTGCCCCGACTGCGGTCGCCGGTTCACCACCGTGGAGACCGCGTCACTCATGGTGATCAAGCGCAGCGGCGTCACGGAACCGTTCAGCCGCAGCAAGGTGATCGCCGGCGTGCGCAAGGCCTGCCAGGGCCGCCCCGTCACCGAGGACGCCCTGGCCCAGCTCGGTCAGCGGGTCGAGGAGGCGGTCAGGGCCACCGGCAGCGCGGAGCTGTCGACCCACGACGTGGGGCTGGCCATACTCGGTCCGCTCCAGGACCTCGACCTCGTCGCGTATCTGCGGTTCGCCTCGGTCTACCGGGCATTCGACTCGCTCGAGGACTTCGAGCGGGCCATCACGGAGCTGCGCGAGCAGCTGCCACCCACCACTCCTGGCGGGCTCGACGAGGACCTCGGTGTCCCCGCCCCCGCATCCGCCGCCGACTGAGCGGCGCGCAGGACTCAGATTTCCGCCGGAGCGCGCCGCGCGCCGAGGCCATTGACATCACCGTGCTGCGGGAAGAACCGCGCACATCAGGGCGTTTTCGCCCGTATAGGGAGGCGGAATGACAGAGACGACGAGCGGCCCGGCACGCGGTTCCCGCACCAAGGGGTCCAAGACGAGCAAGGGCCTGCGCATCGAGCGCATCCACACCACCCCCGGCGTGCACCCGTACGACGAGGTGGTCTGGGAGCACCGTGACGTCGTCATGACCAATTGGCGCGACGGCTCGATCAACTTCGAGCAGCGTGGCGTCGAGTTCCCCGACTTCTGGTCGGTGAACGCGGTCAACATCGTCACCAGCAAGTACTTCCGCGGCGCGGTGGGCAGTCCGCAGCGTGAGAAGAGCCTGAAGCAGCTGATCGACCGGGTGGTTCTCACCTACCGGAAGGCGGGCGAGAAGCACGGATACTTCGGTTCGCCCGACGAGGCCGAGGTCTTCGAGCACGAGCTGACCTACGCGCTGCTGCACCAGGTCTTCAGCTTCAATTCGCCGGTCTGGTTCAACGTGGGCACCGCCCAGCCGCAGCAGGTCTCCGCGTGCTTCATCCTGTCCGTCGACGACTCCATGGAGTCGATCCTCGACTGGTACAAGGAAGAGGGCATGATTTTCAAGGGCGGCTCGGGCGCCGGCCTGAACCTGTCCCGTATCCGCTCGTCCAAGGAGCTGCTCTCCTCCGGCGGCAACGCCTCAGGTCCGGTCTCCTTCATGCGCGGCGCCGACGCCTCCGCCGGCACCATCAAGTCGGGCGGCGCCACCCGCCGCGCCGCCAAGATGGTCGTCCTGGACGTCGACCACCCCGACGTCGAGGCCTTCATCGAGACGAAGGTCAAGGAAGAGGTGAAGATCCGCGCCCTGCGGGACGCGGGCTTCGACATGGACCTGGGCGGCGACGACATCACGTCCGTCCAGTACCAGAACGCCAACAACTCGGTGCGTGTCAACGACGAGTTCATGAAGGCGTACGAGTCCGCCGCCCCCTACGGCCTGCGCGCCAGGATGACCGGTGAGGTCATCGAGGAGGTCGACGCGCGGTCGCTCTTCCGCAAGCTGGCCGAGGCGGCCTGGGCCTGCGCCGACCCGGGCATCCAGTACGACGACACGATCAACCACTGGCACACGTCGCCGGAGACCGGCCGGATCACCGCGTCGAACCCGTGCAGCGAGTACATGCACCTGGACAACTCCAGCTGCAACCTGGCCTCGCTGAACCTGCTGAAGTTCCTGCGCGACGACGGCGAGGGCCGCCAGTCCTTCGACGCGGAGCGCTTCGCCAAGGTCGTCGAGCTGGTCATCACCGCGATGGACATCTCGATCTCCTTCGCCGACTTCCCGACCGAGAAGATCGGCGAGACCACCCGCGCCTTCCGCCAGCTGGGCATCGGTTACGCCAACCTGGGCGCCCTGCTGATGGCGACCGGCCACGCCTACGACTCCGACGGCGGCCGCGGACTCGCCGGGGCCATCACCTCGCTGATGACCGGAACGTCCTACAAGCGCTCCGCGGAACTGGCCGCGGTCGTCGGCGCCTACGACGGCTACGCCCGCAACGCCGACGCCCACAAGCGCGTCATGAAGCAGCACTCCGACGCCAACGGCGCCGCCCGCAGGGTCGACGACCTGGACAGCCCGGTATGGGCCGCGGCCACCGAGGCCTGGCAGGACGTCATCCGGCTCGGCGAGAAGAACGGCTTCCGCAACGCGCAGGCGTCGGTGCTGGCGCCCACCGGCACGATCGGCCTGATGATGGACTGCGACACCACGGGTGTCGAACCGGACCTGGCCCTGGTGAAGTTCAAGAAGCTCGTCGGCGGCGGCTCGATGCAGATCGTGAACAACACGGTCCCCACCGCGCTGCGCAGGCTCGGCTACCAGCCCGAGCAGATCGAGGCGATCGTCGCCCACATCGCCGAGCACGGCAACGTGATCGACGCGCCCGGGCTCAAGCAGGAGCACTACGAGGTCTTCGACTGCGCCATGGGCGAACGGGCGATCTCGGCCATGGGCCACGTGCGCATGATGGCTGCCGCCCAGCCCTTCCTGTCCGGCGCCATCTCCAAGACGGTGAACCTGCCGGAGACGGCCACCGTGGAGGAGGTCGAGGAGGTCTACTACGAGGGCTGGAAGCTCGGCCTGAAGGCACTGGCGATCTACCGCGACAACTGCAAGGTCGGCCAGCCGCTCTCGGCCAAGAAGAAGGACGACACGAAGGCCGAGAAGACGGCACAGGCAGCCGCGCAGGTCGAGAAGGTCGTCGAGTACCGCCCGGTGCGCAAGCGCCTCCCCAAGGGCCGTCCCGGCATCACCACGTCCTTCACCGTGGGCGGCGCCGAGGGCTACATGACGGCGAATTCGTATCCGGACGACGGTCTGGGCGAGGTCTTCCTGAAGATGTCCAAGCAGGGCTCCACCCTCGCGGGCATGATGGACGCGTTCTCCATCGCGGTGTCCGTTGGCATGCAGTACGGCGTCCCGCTGGAGACCTACGTCTCGAAGTTCACGAACATGCGCTTCGAGCCGGCCGGACTCACCGACGACCCGGACGTGAGGATGGCGCAGTCGATCGTCGACTACATCTTCCGCCGCCTGGCGCTGGACTTCCTCCCCTTCGAGACCCGCTCGGCGCTCGGCATCCACTCCGCGGACGAGCGGCAGCGGCACCTGGACACCGGCTCGTACGAGGCGGGCGAGGACGACGTCGACGTCGAGGGCCTGGCCCAGTCCGCACCGCGGCAGGTCGAGCCCCGCGCGCCGCTGGCCGTCGCCAAGCCCCCGGCGGCGGAGACCCCGGCGCCCAAGGAGGCGCACAACTCCACCGAGCTGCTGGAGATCCAGCTCGGCCTCAACGCCGACGCTCCGCTGTGCTTCTCCTGCGGCACCAAGATGCGCCGCGCCGGCAGCTGCTACCTCTGCGAGGGCTGCGGCTCGACCAGCGGGTGCAGCTGACCGGAGCGCACGGCCGGCTGACCGGCAGGTGACAGCGGTGGGGAGCGGGCCCGCGGGCCCGCTCCCCACCGCTGTGCGCGCGGCACGTCCCCCGCGACTGCCCCGGCGCCGCGGGGCGCCGCGGACCGGAGTGGCGGACAGGGACGATCCGTGGCCTCCGCACCACTACGATGGCGCGGTGTTGGTGAAGTGGATACGCTGCGGCGTCCTGGACCGGGCCGGTTTCGACCGGGGGCAGCGCAGATGGACCGCGCTCAGGGAGCAGCCGGGCTTCCGCGGTCAGGGCGGCGGCTGGAGCCGCTCCCAGCCCGGTGTGGTGCACCTCTTCGCCTTCTGGGACGGGCAGGCGCCCTATGACGCCTTCATGGCCGGGCCGCACGAGGCGCTGGCGGCCAACCAGGCCGGCACCTTCGAGATGCTGGCAGCGCGCACGTTCACCCGCCGGCTGGACGTGAAGGTCGGCTTCGAGCCGCGCTTCTCCGACGCGGACCTGCTGCGGGTCGCGCTCTGCAAGGTGCGCCCGGACCGCGTCGACCACTTCGTCCAGATGCAGGAACGCGTCTGGAACCCAGCGATGGCCGGCTCACCCGGCATGCTGCGTGGCGTCTTCGCGGAGGGTGCGGAGAGCGACTTCCTGGTGCTCTCGGCGTGGAACTCCACCACGGAGCACGGCAAGTACCGCGAGGGAGCGGTGGCACGGCTGTCCGACCGGGCCGGCCTGGACGACGACGTGCTGAACGTGGCGGGCGACGTGGTCGACGTCGTCCAGGCGTGGACGGTCTGAGCGTGCCGGCGCGCTCACGCCGCGCCGTGGGGGCCGGCCGGGGGCGCCCCGCCGGTCGCCACCGACTGGATCGCGGTGGCGGCGCCCGGCCGTAGCAGGGTCGCGAGCGCCGTGGTGACCTGCTCGGCCAGGCCGGTGTCCACCGGGGCGTGCTGGCTGATCAGCCGATACCACATGGTGCCGAAGGCGAAGTCGACCGCGAGGTCGAGCGGCGCGGCCGCGTCGGAGAGCGAGCCGTCCGCCACGCCGCGGGCCAGCAGCGACCGCAGGGCCTGCCGCCGGGGGCCGAGGACGGTGGCCTGCAGGCGGTGCGACAGTGCGGGGTCGTGCTGCGCCTCGGCCATCAGCCCGACCAGGGCGTTGCCCGTGAGTGCGGTGGTGAGCGTGAACGTGGCGTCCAGGAGCGTCCGTACGTCGCGCAGCGTGTCGCCGGTCTCCGGGTCCAGCTGCTCCGCCTTGCGCAACCCGAGGTCGCGCAGGGCGTCGATCAGCACGTCCTGCTTCGCGGGCCACCAGCGGTACACGGTCTGACGGCCGACTCCCGCCGTCTCCGCGATGCCCTTCATCGTCAGCGCCTGATATCCGCCGCTCTGGCACAGCTCCAGCGCCGCGTCGAGCACCGCGCGCCTGGCCGTCTCGCTGCGGGGTCTGCCGCGTGGGGGGGTCTCGTCCATGGGGCCACTTTACAAGGCACGCTGTCTCGCATAGAGTTTACGAGTCACCATGTCTCGTAATCGGAGAGCGCAATGCCCGCATCGACAGAACGCGTCGTCGTCATCGGCGGCACATCGGGAATCGGCCTGGCCACCGCGGAGGAGCAGCTGCGGGCCGGCCGCGCGGTGATCGTCACCGGGCGGGACAAGGGCAGGCTGGACGCCGCGCTCGCTCGGCTCGGGGACGGTGCGTCCGGCACGTCGCTGGACGCGCTGGACGAGACGGCCACCCATGACTTCTTCGCCGGCCTCGGCCCCGTCGACCACGTGGTGGTGGCCGTCACCGGCGCCACCGCCGCAGGACCTTTCTGTGACCTGCCGATAGCCCGGCTGCGCGCCGCCGCCGAGGGGAAACTGGTGGCCCAGACCATCGCCGCCCAGTCGGCCCTCAAGGCGCTGCGTCCCGGCGGTTCGATCACCTTCGTGACCGCCGGCTCCGCCGGTTCGGCACGTCCGGGCACCGCCGGGCTCGCCGCGGTCAACGCGGCCGTCGAGGCGATGGTCCCGGTGCTCGCCGTCGAATTGGCGCCGGTCCGGGTCAATGCCGTGTCGCCCGGCATCATCGACACCCCGTGGTGGGACTGGATGGACGCCGACGCCCGGCAGCAGGCGTTCGACAGCTTCGCGTCGACCGCGCCGGCCGGGCGGGTGGGGCGCCCGGAGGATGTCGCCGGGGCGATCGGGTATTTGCTCGGCGCGACCTTCACCACCGGCGTGGTGCTCCCGGTCGACGGCGGGTCGCGTCTGCGGCCGGCGGCGCTGTGACGGCGCCCGGGCGGCGGACCGTCCTGATCACCGGCTCCACCGACGGTCTGGGCCGCTGGCTCGCCCTGCGCCTTGCCGAGGCGGGCGACCGCGTCCTGATCCACGGCCGCGACGCCGACCGCGCGCAGGAGGTACGCGGCGCCGTGCTGGAGGCCACCGGCGAGGACCGGGCCGAGGTGCTGCTCGCCGACCTCGCCGAGCTGCCGGAGGTCGACCGGCTGGCCGACGAGGTGGCCGCCCGCACCGACCGGCTGGACGTGCTGGTGAACAACGCGGGAATTGGCGGCGCCACACCCGGCGGCGGGCGACAGGTCGACGAGTACGGGGTCGAGCGCCGGTTCGCGGTGAATTACCTGGCCGGATATCGGCTGACCCGCCGGCTGCTGCCGCTTCTGCTGGGGGCCGCGCCGTCCCGGATCGTCAATGTCGCCTCGGCGGGACAGCAGGCCATCGACTTCTCCGATCCCATGCTGGCGAGTGGTTACGACGCGACCCGGGCGTATTCGCAGAGCAAGCTCGCCCAGATCATGTTCACCTTCGACCTCGCGGAGGAACTGAGCGGGACGGGTGTCACGGTGGATGCGCTGCACCCGGCCACGTTCATGGACACCACAATGGTGCGGGAGATCGGCATCAGCCCGTGGAGCACCGTCGAAGAGGGCGGCACGGCGACGCTTCGGCTCATCAATACCACCGGACCCGGGAGCGGGCGCTATTACAACGGGCTCAGCGAGGCGCGCGCCGACCGGCAGGCGTATGACAGGGAGGCACGGCGAAGGCTCCGGCAATTGTCGGACGACCTGATAGCCGGCCGGTCCGGGCTCCGGCACTGAGCCGTGCGCAGGCGCCGGCACGCAGGCCGACCCGGTGCGCTGCCCCGGCCGGCGGCACGATGTGCGAGGTGCCCGGCGGTTCCGGCGCGCTGCCGGCCCGGTCGCACCATAGGCTGATCACCATGGGACGTCCTCGCCGCATCGTGCTCATCCGGCACGGCGAGTCCCAGGGCAACAGGGACGACACCATTTACGAGCGGGTGCCTGACCACGCCCTGGAGCTCACCGCCACCGGCAAGCGCCAGGCCACCCGGGCCGGTGAGGGCCTGCGCGAGCTGTTCGGCGACGAGCGGGTGCAGGCGTTCGTGTCGCCCTACCGGCGCACCTGGAACACCTACCGGGCGCTGGGCCTGGATCCGCGGCTGACCCGGGCCAAGGAGGAACCACGGCTCCGGGAGCAGGACTGGGGCAACTGGCAGGACGTCGAGGACATCCAGCGCCAGCGCAAGGCACGTGACGCGTACGGCCACTTCTTCTACCGCTTCGCGATGGGGGAGAGCGGCGCGGACGTCTACGACCGGGTCGGGGCGTTTCTGGAAACCCTCTACCGCGCCTTCGACCAGGAGGACTTCCCGTCCAACGTCCTGATCGTCACCCACGGGATCACCATGCGGCTGTTCTGCATGCGCTGGTTCCACTGGACGGTCGAGGAGTTCGAGGCCCTGTCCAACCCGGAGAACGCCGAGACCCGCGCTCTGCTGCTCCAGCCGTCGGGCCGCTATGTCCTGGACCGGCCGTTCGACCGGTGGCGCACCCCGGGGCCGCCCGGTGGCGGCGACGGGTGAGTTTCGGCACAAGGAGATTGACCCGGAACAGGCACGATGTCAGAGTTTCCGACGTCATGACGGCTCACACCACCGATTCCGCGCGTGTCTCCCGCGCCATCACCAGCCTCCGCGGCCTTGCCGTAGGGGACGCCCTCGGCTCGCAGTTCTTCGTCCCTGCCCACTACTCGGCACTGCAGAACGGCGAACTGCCGCCAGGCACCTGGCAATGGACCGACGACACCGAAATGGCCTGCTCCGTCGTCGCGGTGCTCGCGGGCCACCGGCGTATCGACCAGGACGCCCTCGCGCTGTCCTTCGCCGAGCACCACGACTTCGACCGGGGCTACGGCCCCGCCGTCAACCGCATGCTGCGGCTGATCCGCCAGGAAGGCGCCGACTGGCGGGAACTCGCCGCGGGGCTCTTCAACGGGCAGGGCTCGTGGGGCAACGGCGCCGCGATGCGGGTGGCACCACTCGGCGCCTGGTATGCGGGCGACCTTGTCCAGGCCGCTCACCAGGCGGAGATCTCGGCCTACACCACGCACCAGCACCGCGAGGCGGTCGCCGGAGCGATAGCGGTGGCCGCCGCGGCGGCGCTCGCCGCCGACCCCGCCGCCCCGCGGGACCCCTCCGACCTGCTGGGCGCGGTCCTCGACGTCGTGCCGCGCAGCGCCGTCCAGGCCGGGATCCGGCGGGCCAGGGACATGCTCGACTACGGCGACGTCGCCACCGTGGCAGCGGTGCTCGGCTGCGGCCGGCGTACGAGCGCACATGACACCGTGCCGTTCGCCCTGTGGTCGGCGGCACGCCACCTCGGCGACTACGAACGGGCGTTCTGGACCACCGCGAAGGCGGGCGGCGACATCGACACGACCTGCGCGATCGTCGGCGGCATCGTCGCGGCACGACCGGGCGGCGAACCGCCGGCGGCATGGACCGAGCGGACCGAAGCGCTGCCGGACTGGGCCGTGACGTCCTGAAGCCCCCATGGAAGTGGCGGCAGGGCGGCGAGTAGGCTGGATTCCGCCATGGCGTATCCACCACCCACTCACACCGTCGAGCGTTCCCTGCGTGCCACGCTCGGCGTGAAGACCGTCGCAGGCATCGACGAGGTGGGGCGTGGCGCCTGGGCCGGTCCGGTCACCGTCTGCGCCGCCGTCACGGGTCTGCGCCGCCCGCCGGACGGTCTGACCGACTCCAAGCTGATCACCCCCAAGCGGCGCACCCGGCTGGCAGCCGTGCTCACCGGCTGGGTCACGTCCTTCGCGCTGGGCCACGCCTCGCCGGAGGAGATCGACACACTGGGCATGACGGCGGCCCTGCGGCTCGCGGCGCTGCGCGCCCTCGACGGCCTGCCGGAGCCCCCCGACGCGGTCATACTCGACGGGAAGCACAACTACCTTGCCGGCGGCGGTCCGTGGCAGGTCAAGACGGTGATCAAGGGCGACCAGTCGTGCGTGTCGGTCGCCGCCGCCTCCGTCATCGCCAAGGTCCAGCGTGACGGCCACATGGCCGAACTCGGCGCGGACTACCTCCCCTTCGCCTTCGACGACAACGCCGGCTATCCCTCGCCCGTGCACCGCTCGGCACTTGAGGACCTCGGGCCGACGCCGCTGCACCGGATGTCGTGGTCGTACCTGGACTCGATGCCGCGCTGGCAGCACTTGAAGAAGGTCCGCGTCCTGGACGACTCAGGGGAACAACTCGGTTTCGATTTCTGATCCAGCACCCACCCACCGCTGCGCATCCGGTGCGCATTTGATAGACATCAGCTCATGCCTCTCACCCCCGAGGAGCCTCAGATTCACGAGAGCGTCCCGGGTCCCCGCACTGCTCCGACCAGCGGCCGGAGTGCGTCGACCCCCCGTCCTGTCCCAGGGCCGCCCCGGCCCGCCGCGCCCCGGCCGGCGCCGCCGAGGGCAGTCGCCGCCGTCGGCTCGGCCCCCGGCCGCGCCGGAACCGGCCACTCGAACAGCGCGCCCGGATCCGCGGCTGCGAACCAGCCCGTGCCGGTGCCCGGTCAGCGTCCGTCCACCATGCCCACTGCGGAGACGTCCACCACGGAAACGCACAGTGCGGCAACCTCCAGCACGGGAACGGCGCAGATCCAGCTGATCCCCGCCCCGGTCGACGGTGCGCTCGACGCGGCCGAGGAGGCCGTCGACCTGCTGCTGGACACCGGACGCGCCCCCGGCGAGATCCTGGTGCTCACCTCCGGCGAGCAGCACCCGTGGGCTAGCCACGAACTGAGCTTCGGCGAAACGTCGTACTGGGCTCAGCACGACGCGGCCGACGACGTCTTCTTCGCCGACATCGCCGCTCCGCGCGCCACGGGCCGCCCCGTCGTGATCGTGGCGCTCAACGGCGGCAGCGACGACACGCTGCCGCGCGAGCTGGCCACCGCGCTGGCCCGTGCGGGGCTCCTGCTGATCGTGTGCGGCGACCCGGCCCGTATCAACAACGCGCTCGGCGCCAGCGCCTGAGCGCTTCCGGGCGGGGCGTCCCGCCCGGTGCCGCTCAGTGCAAGGACGCCCGACGCAGCGTCTGCGGTGTGCCGTTGGCGACCGCGGGCGGCGGGTCGGTCCCGGCGCGCGACCACGAGGCGGCGTTCGGCGTACGCCCGGCGCGGTTCTCGCCGATGACGTGCCAGCCGTCGCCGGTGAGCGTCACGTACGAGCCGCAGCGCAGCCCGTGCAGGGTGCAGGCGTCGCGCAGCCCCCACATCCAGGCGCCGTCCTCCGGGGTCCACCCCGGCGCACCGTCGCGGCAGACCATCAGCACCGCGGTGCGTACGGGCTTGCGCAGGCGCAGGTCGTGCGGGATGACCCGGCGCAGGTGGGACAGCAGCGCGTTGCGCCGCTCCCAGCCGTCCACCACGCCGCTGCGGCCGGTGAACGACGCACTGGCCCTGATCCGCCCGTCCGGGTCGTAGACCGCGACCACCACGGTGGACGGCGCCGGCAGGTGGCGGGCGTGCAGGTCCTTGACCACGTCGCGCGGACTCGCGAGCAGCGGGACGCCGACGTCCGCCCATTCGGCCGGCTCCAGCGTGCGTGTCGCGGTGGAGGCGATGGCGGAGGACGTCCCCGGAACGAAGCCGATGGTCACGGTCCTCCCTTCGCGGATACACCCGTGGACCGGCCGCGGGCGTGCGCCGGTCAGAAGGCTCGGAGAGCCGATCGGGGATCCGTCTCCAATTCTTCCCCGCGTATTGCCCTGCGGCAACGGGCAATTGGCGCTCGCGACCGGAATGGTCACGTCCGTCGGATAGATCCCGGCCCCCGCGCCGTCCTTCGGCCCCGCACCCGTGAACCGCCACGACCAGCGGGAACGCCGCCCGGGCGGCGGCTCGGGGGGCCCGCGGGCGACGGCCGCCGGTGCCCGGCCGGTCTCCGAGAATTCATCGGCGACCAGCCCGTGACCGGACGCCGCCTTCACGGCTTCAACCCAACCCGGCGGCAGGGTGAACGCTGCGTGCAGTGCCCGTAGGCGCTGGATACGGTCGCCGCGCGAGGGTGCCGCGCGCCCGGCGTACTGCTCGCCGCGCCGACATGGGGGATCAGCGGCCATGCCGTGCGGCCGTCCGCCTTCGGGCCGCAGCAAGGCCGGCGGGCCGACCGCATCCGGATGGTCACGCTCGGTGAGGTGACGGATTCGCCGATTGTCCGTGCCATCGGGTTGCATGGGGGCATGGACAACCTGGAGCTGCGCGCCGAAGCCGATGCCATCCTCGCTGAGCTCGTCGGTGCCCCGAGCGGTTCGGCCCGGCTGCGGGAGGACCAGTGGCAGGCGGTGGCGGCTCTGGTGGAGGAGCGCCGGCGGGCTCTGGTGGTGCAGCGCACCGGGTGGGGGAAGTCGGCGGTGTACTTCGTGGCCACCGCCCTGCTGCGGCGGCGTGGCGCCGGCCCGACGGTGATCATCTCGCCCCTGCTTGCGCTGATGCGCAACCAGGTCGAGGCGGCGGCGCGGGCCGGCATCCAGGCGCGGACCATCAACTCGGCCAACCCGGAGGAGTGGGAGACGATCTACGGGGAGGTCGAACGCGGCGAGACCGACGTGCTGCTGGTGAGCCCGGAACGCCTCAACTCCGTGGACTTCCGGGACCAGGTGCTGCCCAGGCTCGCGGCGACTACCGGTCTGCTGGTGGTCGACGAGGCGCACTGCATCTCGGACTGGGGCCACGACTTCCGGCCCGACTACCGCCGGCTGCGCACGATGCTCGCGGAGCTGCCCGCGGGTGTGCCGGTGCTGGCCACCACGGCGACCGCGAACGCGCGGGTGACCGCCGACGTGGCCGAGCAGCTGGGCACGGGCGGCGGGGACGCCCTGGTGCTGCGGGGGCCGCTGAACAGGGAAAGCCTGCGCCTGGGCGTCCTGGTGCTGCCTGACGCGGCACATCGGCTGGCCTGGCTGGGGGAGCGGCTGGGGGACCTGCCGGGTTCGGGGATCATCTACACGCTGACGGTGGCGGCCGCGGAGGAGGTCGCGGCGTTCTTGCGGCAGCGCGGATACGCGGTGGCCTCGTACACCGGCAAGACGGAGAACGCCGAGCGGCTGCAGGCGGAGGAGGATCTGCTGGCCAACCGGGTGAAGGCGCTGGTGGCGACCTCGGCGCTGGGGATGGGCTTCGACAAGCCGGACCTGGGGTTCGTCGTCCACATGGGATCCCCGTCGTCGCCGATCGCCTACTACCAGCAGGTGGGCCGTGCCGGGCGCGGGGTGGACCACGCGGATGTGCTGCTGCTGCCGGGGCGCGAGGACGAGGCGATCTGGTCGTATTTCGCCTCGGTGGGCTTCCCGCCGGAGGAGCAGGTCCGGCGCACCCTCGCGGTGCTGCAGGAGGCGGGCCGCCCGCTGTCGCTGCCGGCGCTGGAGCCGTTGGTGGACCTCCGCCGCTCCCGCCTGGAGACGATGCTGAAGGTCCTGGACGTGGACGGCGCGGTCAAGCGCGTCAAAGGGGGCTGGGCGGCGACGGGGCAGCCGTGGGCGTACGACGCGCAGCGGTATGCCTGGGTGGCCCGGCAGCGGGAGGCCGAGCAGCAGGCCATGCGGGACTACGTGGCGACCACCGGGTGCCGGATGGAGTTCCTGCAGCGCCAGCTCGACGACGAGAAGGCCGTCCCGTGCGGCCGCTGCGACAACTGCGCCGGGGCCTGGTTCGATCCCGCCGTCGCGCCCGGCGCCCTGACCGCGGCGGCCGGCGAGCTGGACCGCCCGGGGGTCGAGGTCGAGGCACGCAAGATGTGGCCGACGGGGCTCGCCGCGGTCGGGATGGACCTCAAGGGGCGGATCCCCGCCGGCCAGCAGGCGGTCACCGGGCGCGGACTGGGCCGGTTGTCGGATATCGGCTGGGGCAACCGACTGCGCCCGCTACTGTCGGCGCAGGCCGCGGACGGGCCGATGCCGGACGACGTGCTGGCCGCCGTGGTGACCGTGGTGGCCGACTGGGCCCGATCCCCGGGCGGCTGGGCCAGTGGCGACTCCGAGGCGATGGCCCGGCCGGTGGGGATCGTCGCCATGCCCTCCCGTACGCGCCCCCAGTTGGTGGCGTCCCTGGCCCAGGGCTTGGCCAGGGTCGGCAGGCTCCCGCTGCTCGGCACCCTGGCATATACCCCGCGGGCCGGCGAGTACGGGGCGCACCGCAGCAACTCCGCCCAGCGGCTGCGGGCGCTGGCGGACTCCTTCGCCGTGCCGGACGAAGTCGCCGCCGCCCTGGCGGCCACCCCGGGCCCGGTCCTGCTCGTCGACGACTACACCGATTCGGGCTGGACTTTGGCCGTGGCGGCTCGGCTCCTGCGGCGGACCGGGGCTGACCAGGTGCTCCCGCTCGTCCTCGCCCTGGCCGGGTAGCCGGCCCCCGACCCCGCCCGCGCCGTTGTCCTGCACCCCGCGGGCCGCCCTCCCCACCAAGCCTGTCCAGGCGGCTTCCTCGCAACCTTCGCGCACCTGACCCCGATCGTTGGCCGACGACGGGGTAAGCGGGGGGGCGAGGACCGGCGCCCTCTGGGGCCATGGATGGGAAGGGTGGGGAGTCACGTGGGCATGGACGACATGAGCGGTGCGATGGCACCCGGTCTTTTGTCGGATATGAGCCTGCCGGCGGCTCCGGACGCCGGGATGAGGCGCTTCGCGCGGCTGACCGCCCGCTTCGTCGGTGTGCCCAGCGCTCTGGTCGCGCTGGTGGAGGGCGACAGCCTGGTCTTCCCCTGCGTCGTCGGGCCCGCCGCCCATTTCGCGGCCGACGGCAAGCAGGCCGCCCTCGTCCGCGAGTTGAGCCGGCGAGTGGTGACGTCGGGCGCCCCGGTGGTCCTGGAAGACGTGCGCGCCGGCGATCCGAACAGGGAAGGCGGCGACGACCCCGGCGCGGCCGAGGTGGTGTCCTACGCGGGTGAGCCGCTGAAGGACGCCATGGGCAGGCCGCTGGGGGCGCTGTGCGCGGTCGATGCCACCGCGCGCCGCTGGACAGAATCCCAACTGGGCGACCTGGCCGACCTGGCCGCAGCGTGCTCGGCCGAACTGCGGCTGCGCGTGACCTCGCTGCGGGCCACCGGCGCCCGGAACCGCGCCCAGGTCCTGACGCACCAGGTGCGCCAGGACCTGAACAGCGCCGAGCTGCTGCTGCGCGCGGCCGAGGAGCTCACGGGCGCCGCCAGCGTTCAGGAGGTGAACGCCCGGGTGCGGGACCTGCTCAGCGCCGACCTCAAGCCCTCGTACGTGAGCCTGCTGCTGCTCAACGGCCGCGAGCTGCGCCGGCTGCCCGATCCCGACAGTGTGCACCCGGGCGAGTCCGTGGAGCGCATGGACCGCGGCGCCGACTTCGCCGCCGCGCGGGCGCTGCGCGAACGCCGCATGGTCACCGTCGCCGACCGCGCCGACGTCGTACGGAACCACGGGCCCGAGGCGGTCGCGGCCTTCGACTCCCTCGGCATCAGCTCCGCGGTCTGCCTCCCCATGGTCGCGTCGCGCGGCCCCGTGGGGGTCCTGGGGCTCGGCTGGGACTCCTCCCACGAGGTGACCCTGGACGAGGCGGCCGTGCTCACCACGATCGCCGGCTACACCGCCCAGGCGGTGGAACGCGCGGTCTTCCTCGACGACCGCATCCACGTGGCCCACCAGCTCCAGCAGGCCATGCTCACCGACCTGCCCACCCTGCCCGGCATGGACATCGCCGCGCTCTACCGGCCCGCGAGCGCCGACGACATGGTCGGCGGCGACTGGTACGACGCCTTCCCGCTTCCCCATCCGCACGGCGACCGCGACCCCGGTGTCGCCGTCACTGTCGGCGACATCACCGGCCATGACATCCGGGCCGCCGCCCTGATGGGGCAGGTGCGCAGCATGCTGCGCCAGTCGGTGCTGATCAAGAACGGTGAAGGCCCCGCCTCCGCGCTGGCCGCGCTGGAGTACGCCTGCCGCGTCCTGCCCCTTCCCGCCTCCGGCACCCTGATCCACGCGCACATCCACCACGAGAACGACCAGTGGACCATGACCTGGACCAACGCCGGCCACCCTCCGCCCCTGCTGCTGCACCCCGACCGCCATGTCTCGCACCTGACGGACCACGGCCCGCTGCTGCACCACGGCCTGCCCGCCACCGAACGCCACGACAGCCAGGTCGTGCTGGAACCGGGATCCACGCTGCTGCTGTACACCGACGGCCTGATCGAGCGCCCGGGCAGCGACCTGGACAGCGCCATCGACCATGCCGCGGCCCTGCTGGCCGCCGGCGCCACCGCACCATTGCCCGACCTGCTGGAACGCCTGGCCGACCAGGTCGCCTGCGCGCACGCCGACGACGACACCGTGCTGCTCGCCCTCCGGATCCCTCCCAGGGAGCAGCCCGCGACCGCCGGACCGTCGTAGCCGTCGGTCGCGGGCGGGGGGGCAAGGACGCCGGCCGACGTGCGCGGCGCGAAACTCCCCGGCGTCCGACGCCCGGATGGGCAGCCCACTCCCGCGGATAATGACCGGATGGTTCATGTACTGAGCAGCAGGACCCTGCTCCGGCCCACCGACCCCGAGCGCTCCCGGGTCTTCTACGGCGAGCAGCTGGGCCTGGCGGTCTACCGGGAGTTCGGCACCGGACCCGAGCGCGGCACCGTCTACTTCCTGGGCGGCGGCTTCCTGGAGGTCTCGGGGCGCTCGGACAGCCCGCCGTCCCCCGGCCTCCAGCTGTGGCTGCAGGTGGCGGACGCGCAGGCGGCGCACGAACAGCTCGCCGCGCGAGGCGTCGAGGTGGCACGGCCGCCCAAGAAGGAACCCTGGGGCCTGGTCGAGATGTGGATCGCCGATCCGGACGGCGTCATGATCTGCGTGGTCGAGGTGCCGGAGGACCACCCGATCCGCCACCGGCCGGGTATCTGACGGCCCGTACCGGAGCGCGGGGCCCCGGGCCGCCCGGCCCGTGTCACGAGGGCGTCCTCAGCCCTGTGACGGGCACGGCGGTCTTCCGGGTGCATCCACTTCACCCCTCAGGGCGAAGCCGGGGCGTTGTCCTACTCGTGACGGGCGCTGACCCGGCGGGCGCGGCGCCTCATCGAGCGGCGCTCCTCCTCGCTGAGCCCGCCCCAGACTCCTGCGTCCTGTCCGGTCTCCAGTGCCCATTCGCGGCACTGGTCCATGACGGGGCACCGGTGGCAGACGCTCTTGGCCTCCTGGATCTTCAGGAGTGCGGGGCCGGAGTTGCCGACCGGGAAGAACAGCTCGGGGTCCTCGTCGCGGCAGGCGGCGCGGTGTTGCCAGTCGGGGATCATGGGTCGTCCTCCATCGCTCGATTGGCCTTTCGGTGTGGGAGCGGCCGGATTGAAGGGCTCGACCGGCGGACCGGCCTCAACTTCGCGACCTCCCGGGCGGCTTCGCCCTCAGGAGCGCCTTACCGGTGAGGCGGAGCCGAACCGCATTGTCCGCAGGAAGCTGGAGCCGGCCGCGGCGATGCGCCCTCCGGCGCCGTCAGCCGAGCGTCACGAGCAGCGCGGCGGCGATCACGACCAGGACCGCCGTGGAGAGCAGAATGATGTGGCCCATGGGCAACGAGCCCGCGGCGTGATGGCGGGGGCGCCCGTCCCGTGCGTGCTTGTGCGGCTGGTCGGCGGACGTCTCGGCGCCCCACGCGCCGCTGCTGTATGTGGTCATCCTGATATGGGTCATGTTCCCCTCCTGACCGCTGAACGGGAATCGACGCATTGCCCGGCCGAGCCGCTCTTCCGGCCGCCTCGGCGGCCCGGCTCGCCCGATCGGGCTGAACCGCCCGGTTCGGGGTAGCCGCAAGCACATCAGCGGCCGGCAGCCCAGGCTCCGGCAGAGGAGGCGATGCACGTGTCGAGTCCGCAGCCACACCCCGCAGGACAGCACCGCGATGCGCCAACTGCCGCGACCGAACCGGTCGGTGAGCTGGTCCAGCGGGCGTCACAGCAGCTGACCGAGCTCGTGCGCGGTGAACTACGGCTGGCACAGGCGGAGATGACGGAGAAGGGCAAGCGGTACGGCAAGGGGGGCGGCCTGATCGGCGGTGCCGGGATGGTCAGCCTGCTCATGCTGCAGGCGCTGGTCGTCACCGTGATCGCCGCCCTGGCCGTACCGCTTCCGGTCTGGGCCGCCGGACTCATCGTCACCGTGGCGCTGGCCGCGGTCGCCGCTGCGCTGGCGATGACCAGGAAGAAGCAGGTCAGTCAGGCGGCGCCGCCGGCGCCCGAGGAAACCATCGAGAACGTGAAGGCAGACGTGGCCGAGATCAAGAGGAGTGCGCGCCGATGAGCGAGCCGGATGGTGAGCAGACCGCCTCCAGCCCCGACGAGCTTCGCGAGCAGGTCGAGAAGACCCGCGCCGAGCTTGGGCGGACCGTGGAGGAGTTGGCAGACAAGGCCGACGTCAAGGCCAGGGCCAAGGCGAAGACCGCCGAGGTCAAGGAACAGGCCGTGGGCAAGGCCGAGGAGATGAAGACCAAGGTCGTCGAGACCGGCCACCGGGTGCAGGACAGCATCCCGGACCAGGTCAAGGACAAGGCGGCCGTGGCTGCGGAGCAGCTACGTGCCAAGACCGCCCAGGCCGGCAGCGTATGGGAGGGAAAGGCGCCCGAGCCGCTGCAGGAGAAGACCGCCCAGGGTGCACGGGTGGCGCGGGAGAACCGGACCGTGCTGCTGGTGGCGGCCGGCGTGGCCACGGTGGCCTGGCTGGCGTGGCGCCACAGGAGCTGATGGTCCGGCAGCGCTGAACAGCGCTGCGCTGCGCCCCTGATGGTGACCTGCACGGCCCGTGGCCCGTTCGCGCCCGCGGAACCGCCTCTCCGGCGGTTCCGCGGGCGCGTTGCGCGTGCCGGCCCTGGCCCCTGCCGACGGGGCCAGGGGTCTGCTGCGAGGCCGCTCGCGCCTGCCGGGTCCCCTTGCGAGGACATCGGACGGACAGCGCCGGAGTGGAGGCGCTGAGTCGATCCGTAGCGGGCAGGCTGCTTGGTGCGACCGCCCGGTGGCCATCCCGCCGGCGCAGGAAGCGCGGTGGAAGGTGTGCTGGCGATGATCGGTGATGGTTGAGCGGTTCCGTGTGGTGTCCGATGCCCCCGGTGAGGTGGCCAGGGCGCGCCGGTGGGCGCAGGGGCAGGTGGAGGAGTTCGCCTGGCCGACCCGCTGGCGCCCCGATGGCGCGGCGGTCGCGCTGCTGGTCTCGGAGTTGGTGACGAACGCGCTGCGGTATGCCGGTGGTCTGGTCGGACTGTCCCTGGTCTTCGACGCGCGGCGGCTGCGGATCGTGGTCAGTGACGACTCGACCGCCCTGCCCGTGCTGCGTCCGCACTCGGCGGGAGGGCGGGGGCTGGTGATCGTGGACCGGCTGACGCGGTCGTGGGGCGTGGTCTCCTACCGCACCGGCAAGCAGGTGTGGGCTGATCTCGCGGCGGCGGGTGCCGCCCCGGCGCAGGCCCCGGCCGGCCACCGCCCGCCCGGCGCGCCGGGCCGGCCTCAGGAGTGCCTGAACTGCGCGGCACTGATCTCCGGCAGCGAGTCGTGGGTCCGGCTCACGTTCCGCAGACGGTGGACGCCGCTGGTGGGTGCCGTCAGGAGGATGCTTCCTCCCTGGCGCAGGTCCGGAATCTGCCACCAGTAGCCGGCAGCCGCCGTAGGCGGGCATCGGCGGGCCTTGGCGGGCGTCGGCCGGACCGCGCAGGCAGTGCGCAAGACGGGTTCTCTGCCCTGTGGATAACTCTGAGCCAGAGTTATCCACAGGTTTTGTGGGGGTCTGGTGCGAAGTGTGTTCGCTGCGGCAAGCTCAAGTCATGACACAGAGCAACCATATCAACCACGGAGAGTCATCGTCGTCGACGGGCGAGGTGGAGGTCGTCCTGCGCGGTCCCGCGGAGCTCGCGGCGGCGCTGCCGTTCCTGATGGGCTATCACCCGGACGACTCGGCGGTTCTGCTGGCGCTGCACGGCGAGCACGGACGCTTCGGCGGCAGGCTGCGGGTCGGTCTGCCCGAGCACCCGCAGGATCCCGCGGAGTGGCCGGATCTCGCCCGGCAGCTCGCGGACTGCCTGGTGACCGGGAGTCTGCGCCGCGGCAGCCGGCCGTCGTCGATCGTCGTCTTCCTCTGCCAGGATCCGCGCGCGGGTGAGGAGTCCCGCGCGGTGATGGAGCGTCTGCGGCCGCTGGCCCAGCAGCTTCGCGTCGCCTGCGGCGAGTTGGACGTCCCGGTGATCGAGGCGCTGTGCGTCTCGGGGGGACGGTGGTGGTCGTACTGCCGGCCGGAGTCCGACAGTTCCGGGCAGGCTCCGGACGGCGGTGCGCGGGTCGCGGAGCCGCACGCATCCGCGATCGCTGCCACCTCCGCCTACCACGGCATCAGGATGCCGGTCTCGCTGCGCGACCTGGAGTCCCGACTCCGGCCGCTGGAGCAGCGGGACCGCGAGCACGAGACCGCGCTCGACCTCGCCTGCGCCCGGTTGGTGCCGCGCATGCTCGACAGGAGCGCCAGCGCCTCCGTCGCCGAGCGCACGGTCGAGCTGCTGCGCGGGGCCCTGGAGACCTTCGTCTCCGCACCGCTGATCAACGACCCCGTGCGGTCGGACAGAAGGGACGACGCCCTCCTCGACGACGGCGAAGCCGCGGAGATGATCCTCGGCCTCCAGGACCACGCGGCACGTGACCGAGTCGTGGAATGGGCGGAGCCGGCCACGGCGGCCGCGGCGATCCGGCTGTGGCGGGCGCTGGCCAGGCGCTGCTCGGGGCCGTACGCGGAGCATGCCGCGGCGCTCCTCGCGCTGACCGGCTGGGTGGCCTGGTGCTCGGACGACGAGGCGGAGGCGCGCGTCGCCCTGAGCAGGGCGCTGGACCTCGAACCGCACTGCACCTTCGCCCGCCTCCTGCAGCATGCCGTCAGCCAGGGGCTGGACCCCGACGTGGTGCGCCGGTCGCTGCGCAGCACCCGGCGCAGAAGGGTCCTGGAGGCGGCTACAGTTCGCCGCGGACCAGCCGGACCAGCCGGTCGAGGACCCGGCCGCCGCTCACCCGGAGGCCGTCGTGCTCGTATTCGTCGGTGACCCACGTCCGCAGACCCCGGATCGCCCGCGCGGTCTCCAGCGAATCCGCGGTGTCGACGTACATGTCGTCGTGGTAGACGGCAGCCGCCACGGGCACCTGGTTGTGCGCCAGCCGATCCGGGTCGTAGAGGTCCGGCCACTGCTCGCGCTGCGCCAGCAGCTCGGCGGCCTCACGCAGTGGTGCAAGCGACGGGTCGGTCTCGAACATCCACGGGTGGATGGACTCACCCGTGAAGAGCACCGGTCCCGCGCCGTCCAGCGCCGCGTCCGCGTCGAAGGCGGGGAATTCGCCCCGGACGGTCTCCGCGGCCCACCCGGTCCCCCGTGCCGAGACGGATGTCTGACCGTAGGTCGCCTCGTGCAGCACCGCGTAGAGCGGGCTGGCGGCGAAGGAGAGATGCCCCTGGACCTCGAAGAGGAAGGAGTCGGACAGCACGCGTCCGGCAGGGCCGGTGACGAAGGCGTCCTCGACCAGGTAGTGCAGGGTGTGCGAACCGTTGCTGGAACCCAGCATCAGCCCGAGGGCCTGGAAGGCGCGCGGGGTGAGCACACCGCCGCCCGGAAGCCGGGTCGGGCTGTCGCGCAGCAGGCGCGTGATGTCCCGGACGGCTTCGACGTCATCGGGGTAACGGGTGTAGTGGGCCACGTTCTTGCGCTGGATCCGGGGGTAGGCCGCGCGGTAGACGTCCTCAGGCGTGGTCCGCAGGCCCGGCAGGCCGCCGGTGATCAGCACCTCGCTGAGGGCCTCGGGCGCGAAGGACAGGTAGCTGACCGCGCAGAAGCCGCCGAAACTCTGGCCGAGGACGCTCCACGGCTTGTCATCGCCGAGCAGCCGTCGCCGGAGGACCTCGCAGTCCCGCACGATCGAATCGGCCCGGAATTGGGAGAGGTACGCGGCCTGCGCCGCCGCGTCGCCGCGTGCGGGCAGCGTCTGGCGGTTCGCCGGGGTGGACAGCCCTGTGCCGCGCTGGTCGACCAGGAGCACGCGGTAGTCGTCCAGCGCGCGGTCCACCCAGCCGTCCCTGCCCAGCGGCCGCGGACCGCGGTTGCCGGGGCCACCTTGCAGGAACAGCAGCCACGGCAGTTGGCCGGAGTCCTTGCCCGCGGCCGCCACTTCCCGCGCGAAGACCTCGATGTGCTCGCCGTCGGGCTGAGCGTGGTCGAGCGGCACCTGGACGCGGTGGTCGGTGACGAGGGTGCCTGGCTGGCGGTGGGCGGGCATGCTGCCTCTTCTCTGCCGCTCCGGATGCTCCGGGGGCGGCGCGCACGATGTCATTCGTTCAGGAACCGTAGACGGCCCGTGACCTGGGTGCTCGGGCGGCCGTTCTTCAGGAGTGCAGCACTCAGCGCGACAGCCCGACCCTCCGCGACCGTATGCGGACGTGATCACCGCGCCCGCTCCGGAGCGGCGCAGCACGCGGGCAGGCGGGAAGCGGTGACGGCGCGACCGCGCCCCGGCCCGGTCCTGGCGGACTCGCCGCCGGCCGTCCACGACGCGCTGATCTGTGTGGCCGCGCCGGCCCTCGCCGTCTCGGGCCGGCACGCTGCTCGGGCAGGTGCTGGCCGGGCCGGGCCTGGACGGCGGCTGGGGCCTGCGGAGGCTGTCCACGGACGTACCCGGCTTCAACCCCTTCGGGCACCGCAGTGGTGCGGTGCGGATCCACGAGACCGCCGTGGCCGTGGCGGGGCTGGCTGCCGCGGGTCTGAAGGAGGCTGCGGCCTCGCTGATGACCGGAGTGCTCGACGCGGCGGCCGCCTTCGGCCTGCGCCTGCCGGAGATATACGCGGGGGAGCAGCGGGCGGCCGGCCGCCCGCCGTGCCCGCACCCGATGGCCTGCCGTCCCGCCGCGCTCGCGGCCGCCGGCTCGGTGCACCTGCTGGCGGCACTGGCCGGAGTGCGGCCGGACGCCCCTGGCGGGTCCGTCACCCTGCGTCCGCTGGCGTGCGCGCCGGTGGGGGCCGTGCGGCTGAGCGGGATGCGATCGACGAGACGCCCTTCGCGGTGCGGGTCAGCCGGCTGGGGACGGCGACGGCCGAGGGGGTGGCATCGGGGCTGCGGCTCGACGCCTGACGTGGGAGCGATTCGAGGGAGGGAAGTGATCACGGAGCAGGTGTCGATCCTGCTGATTATCGTCAGGCAGACGACTAAGATCGTTGCATGTCGCCCTACGACCCGTCGGCCTTTCCGCCCTTCGCCGTCACCGTCGACCTGGTCGTGCTCACCGTGCGGCACCACGCGCTGTGCGCGCTGTCGGTGCGGCGTGGCGAGGCCCCGTTCCAGGGGAGATGGGCACTCCCGGGCGGCTTCGTGCGGGCCGACGAGGATCTCTCGCAGGCCGCGGCACGCGAGCTCGCCGAGGAGACCGGGCTGCGGGCGCAGAACGGAGCACACCTGGAGCAGCTCGCGACGTACGGCGACCCGCAGCGCGACCCGCGGATGCGGGTGGTGAGCGTCGCGCATCTCGTGCTGGCGCCCGACCTGCCCGCCCCACGGGCGGGCGGCGACGCGCGCAGCGCGCGCTGGGCGCCGGTCGGCACGCTGCTGGCCGAGGGCGGCCAGGAGCACCCCGCCGACGCGGCCCCGCTGGCCTTCGACCATGCGCAGATTCTGGCGGACGGGGTGGAGCGGGCCAGGTCCAAGATCGAGTATTCGTCGCTGGCCACGGCCTTCTGCCCGCCCGAGTTCACCGTGGGGGAGCTGCGCCGCGTGTACGAGGCCGTGTGGGGAGTGGCGCTCGACCCGCGCAATTTCCACCGCAAGGTGACCGGCACGGTGGGCTTCCTGGTGCCCACCGGCGGGACCACGACGCGTCAGGGCGGCCGTCCCGCACAGTTGTTCAGAGCCGGCGGGGCCACCCTGCTCAATCCGCCGATGCTCCGGCCCGAGGTGTAGTTCGCAGGACGATTTACCCCATTTAGGACGTTATGGTGCTGGGGTGATCCAGGCCATCGGATTGACCAGCACACCCCGTCGCAACGCCCCGCCCGCCGTCGCCGACCTCACCTTCGACATCCGCCCGGGCGAGGTCACCGGCCTGCTCGGGCCGGCGCAGTCGGGCAAGTCCACCGCCCTGCGCCTGCTGCTGGGCCTGCAGGCCGGCCGCGGCGCCACGCTCGTCGACGGCCGCCCGCTGCACGAACTGGCCAGGCCCGCCAAGGCGATCGGCGCGGTGCTCGGCGACGTTCCAGGACACCCCCGCCGCACCGCCCGCGGCCACCTGCGGATGCTCTGCGCCGCACACGGCCTCCGCGCCGCGCGCGCCGACGACGTGCTGGACTCCGTCGGCCTGGCCGCCGTGGCCGACCGGCGGCTCGGCACGTACTCGCTGGGCATGGACCGCAGGCTCGCCTTCGCCGTGGCGCTGCTGCCCGACCCGCACACCCTCGTCCTGGACGACCCGGTCCGTGAGCTTCCGCCCCGCGAAGCCGCCTGGGTGCACGCCCTCGTACGCCGCCACGCGGCCGCGGGAGGCGCCGTCCTGCTGACCGGCCGGGACCCCGGTGCGCTGGCCAGGACGGCCGACCGGGTGATCGCGCTGGCGGACGGCCGGGTCGTCGCCGACCAGTCCGCGGCGCTCTTCGCCGGCACCCGGCTGCGGCCGCACGTGGCCGTCCGTTCGCCGTACGCCCAGCGGCTCGCCGGGCTGCTCGCCGAGGACGGCACGGAGGTGGTCTCGACCAGCGGGAGCCGCCTCGCGGTGTACGGCGCCACGTCGGCGGCGGTCGGGGAGGTCGCCTACCGGCACGGCATCCTGCTGCACCAGCTGGCGGACGAGTCGGCTGCCGCCGAGCCGGCCGACCCGGATCAGGCCGACGAGGACGCCGCGCCGCGCACCGCCCCCAGGAACCGCCCCTCGCCTCGCCGCAGGCCGCACAGCCCGCTGTATCCGCTGCGCTACGAACTGCGCCGCTGCTTGGGCGTGCGCACCCCCTGGCCGGCGGTCGCGGCCGCCCTCGTGGCGTCGGTGATCTGCGCGCTGCTGCTGGCGCGCGGCGGGGCCGTCCACGCGTCGCCGCTCCGGCTGCTGGCCGGGTGGCCCGCCGCGATTCCGCTGCCGGCCGCCGCGGTCGGCGCCGGAGCGCTGGGCGCGCTGTCGTACGGACAGGAGTTCGCCTTTCCGGCGCTGACCCCGGGTTTCGGCCCGGAGCCGAGGGCCCCGCGGCTGCTCACCGCCAAGCTGGCCGTGAGCGGAGCTCTTGCCCTGGCGCTCGCCTGGCTCGCCGCGCTGGTGAACTCCGTCGTCCTGAGGCTGGCACTCGGCCCCGGCCACGTCCCCGACCCGACGACCCTGTCGGCCACCACGGCGGGATGGGCGGCGCTGGCGGTCGGGTGCGCGTGGACCGGGGTGCTCGCGGCCTGCGCCTTCCGTACGACCGCCCTGGGCCTGTCCGCGGTCCTCTCGGTGCCGCTGCTGGTCGCACCCGGCGTACGCGCTCTGCTCGGTGGCCGGACCGGGCGGCAATTCCGCGACGCGGGAGGCGCGTTGTGGTCGGTGCTGAGCGGGGATTCGCGGGCCGACGACCGTGCGGCTCTGGCGGCTCTGCACTCTGCCGCCCAACCGCTCTTCGTGGCCCTGGCATTGTCGCTGTCCGGGCTGGTCATCGCGTATCTGGCAGGGGCCTTGCGCGGTCGCAGGCGCAGCCGCAGGCCAACTCCCCTGCCCTCGACGGCAGCTGTCAGAATCGACGGCGAAGAGGGCTGATTCGTCCCCTTAAAACGTCAATTATCAGGTGATGAGCGCTCACCCTTTCGTGTGCTTTTCAGCAAAGCCCTCAAGGCCTGCATCGGCATCGCCGACAAAGGATGCGTGAGTACCCTTGCGCACACCATGATGACCGCGGCTCGATCCGCCGATTCCGGCATGGCCGGCTCGGGCGAGCTGGACCGCTACTCGTATGCCGGCGCCTCCGGCGGCGACCGCCCAGGACTCGGGTCCTGGGACGGTATGGACCCGGACATGGGCCGGATGGGCCGCCGGGCGGGCGGCAGCCGCGGCCGGGGGCTGCACGGCCAACTCGTCCAACAGCTCGGACAGATGATCGTGTCCGGCGACCTCGGCGCCGACCGCCCGCTGGTCCCCGAGGAGATCGGCCAGCGCTTCGAGGTCTCCCGCACTGTGGTGCGCGAGTCCCTGCGCGTGCTGGAGGCCAAGGGCCTGGTCAGCGCCCGGCCCAACGTCGGCACGCGGGTCCGGCCGGTCAGCGACTGGAATCTGCTCGACCCCGACATCATCGAATGGCGCGCCTTCGGGCCGCAGCGCGACGAGCAGCGCCGCGAGCTGCTCGAACTGCGCTGGACCATCGAACCGCTCGCCGCCCGGCTCGCCGCAGGACACGGCCGCGAGGACGTGCAGCAGCGGCTGGCCGACATGGCCGAGATCATGGCCCACGCCGCCGCCCAGGGCGACGCCCTCACCTTCACCCGCGCCGACGTGGAGTTCCACGCCCTGCTGCTCCAGGTCGCCGGCAACCGCATGCTGGAGCACCTGTCCGGCATCGTGTCGTCGGCGCTGCACGTCTCGGGCGGCCCGGTCACCGGCTGCGAGCGGCCCGGGGACACGTCCGTCGGGCTGCACCACCGCATCGTCGACGCGCTCGCCGAGGGCGACGGCGGTACGGCGGAGGCGGCGATGCGCCAGCTGCTCGCCGTTCCCTCCGAGCAGTCCGCCGCTCCCGCCGACCATGTCGTCCCCGCCCCCCGAGAGCACTGACCGCCCCGCCCGGCCGCCGCGGGCCCCGTATCCGGGGGCCTGCGGCGGCCCTGTGCGTGTCACATGTCCGACTTTGCCGCTGATCTGCACAATTTGGGGTGTGACTCGGGCCACGTAAGCTGGGCGTAACGCCAGGCGAGGCAGTGCGATGACTTAAGAGGTGGCGGCCGTACGAGGAATATTCAGCATTGAGCTTGACGCTGAGTCGCTGTGCGGTTCCACCGAGTCGTTCCCATCGTTCCGAGAGGTTGTTCGTGTCGGCCAGCACATCCCGTACGCTCCCGTCCGAGATCGCCGAGTCCGAGTCTCTGATGGCCCTCATCGAGCAGGGTAAGGCTCAGGGGCAGATCGCAGGCGACGATGTACGCCGGGCGTTCGAAGCGGACCAGATTCCGGCAACCCAGTGGAAGAACGTTCTGCGCAGCCTCAACCAGGTCCTCGACGAGGAGGGTGTGACGCTGATGGTGAGTGCCGCTGAGGCGCCCAAGCGCACCCGTAAGAGCGTCGCAGCCAAGAGCCCGGCGAAGCGTACTGCCACCAAGACGGTCGCCACCAAGGCGGCCCCTGCCAAGAAGACCGTTGCGCCCAAGGCCCCCGCTCCCGAGGCGGTGGCCGAGGCCGAGACCACGGTGGAGCCATCGGTGGAGGCGGAAAACCCAGCAGCCAAGAAGGCGCCCGCGAAGAAGGTCGCCGCCAAGAAGACCGTCGCCAAGAAGGCCCCCGCGAAGAAGGTGGCGGCCAAGAAGACCGCCGCCGGTCCCGGTGAGGACGAGGCGGTCGAGGCGGAGGACGCGATCGAGGACCCCGCTCCCGGCAAGGCCGGCGAGGAGGAGACCGAGAAGACGGAGTCCGAGAGCTTCGTGCTCTCCGACGACGACGAGGACGACGCGCCCGCACAGCAGGTCGCGGTCGCCGGCGCCACCGCCGACCCGGTCAAGGACTACCTCAAGCAGATCGGCAAGGTCCCGCTGCTCAACGCCGAGCAGGAGGTGGAGCTCGCCAAGCGCATCGAGGCGGGCCTGTTCGCCGAGGACAAGCTGGCGGCGGCCGACAAGCTCGCCCCCAAGCTCAAGCGCGAGCTGGAGATCATCGCCGAGGACGGCCGCTGGGCCAAGAATCACCTGCTGGAGGCCAACCTCCGGCTGGTCGTCTCGCTCGCCAAGCGCTACACCGGCCGCGGCATGCTCTTCCTCGACCTGATCCAGGAAGGGAACCTGGGCCTGATCCGTGCGGTCGAGAAATTCGACTACACCAAGGGTTTCAAGTTCTCCACCTATGCCACCTGGTGGATCCGGCAGGCGATCACCCGCGCGATGGCCGACCAGGCCCGCACCATCCGTATCCCGGTGCACATGGTCGAGGTCATCAACAAGCTGGCCAGGGTGCAGCGCCAGATGCTCCAGGACCTGGGCCGGGAGCCCACCCCGGAGGAGCTGGCCAAGGAACTGGACATGACCCCCGAGAAGGTCATCGAGGTCCAGAAGTACGGCCGCGAGCCGATCTCCCTGCACACCCCGCTCGGCGAGGACGGCGACAGCGAGTTCGGTGACCTGATCGAGGACTCCGAGGCGGTCGTCCCCGCGGACGCGGTGAGCTTCACGCTTCTGCAGGAGCAGCTGCACTCGGTGCTCGACACGCTGTCCGAGCGCGAGGCGGGCGTGGTGTCCATGCGCTTCGGCCTGACCGACGGGCAGCCCAAGACGCTGGACGAGATCGGCAAGGTCTACGGCGTCACGCGGGAGCGGATCCGGCAGATCGAGTCCAAGACGATGTCCAAGCTGCGTCACCCGTCCCGCTCGCAGGTGCTGCGGGACTACCTGGACTGACCTCTCCCGGCCCGCCGCCCCGCTGCGCGGGGCGGCGGATCTCTGCGGATGCGGCCTCCGGCCCTATCGATGACTCTGGGTGTCCAGAGTGATTCACAGGGTCAGGAGGCCGTATGCATGTCCCCATCCCCGCCCGTCTGCTCCGTCGTGCCATGGGCGGCCGCCGTGCAGTGATAGCCGTGGCGGCCCTGCTGCCGGCGCTCGCCGTCCCCCTGGCGGCGCCCGCGGCTCCGGCCGCCGCCGACGGAGTCGTGGTCGGCGGCGCGCCCACCAGCACCGACAGCGAACCATGGGTGGTGGCGCTCGGCAGCCGGGAGCGTTTCGGATCCGGCAGATCGGGGCAGTTCTGCGGCGGTGTGTCGGTCGGGCCGCGTACGGTCGTCACCGCCGCACATTGCTTCGGCGAGGAGGCGCTCGGCGTCACGGACTGGCGGAAGCTGCCGGACCTGCGGGTCATCGCCGGGCGCACGGACCTCAGCGGTACGACCGGGGAGGAGCTGCCGCTGTCCGATGTGTGGGTGAACCCGGACTTCGACCCCACCACCAACGCCGGCGACGTCGCGGTGATCACGCTGCCGCAGGCGCTGCCCGACGGCGCGGTCATCCCGATGGCGGGACCCGCGGACACCGCCCCCTATGCGGCGGGAACGCAGGCGCAGGTGTACGGCTGGGGCGACACGACGGGGCAGGGCGCGTACCCGAAGTCGCTGCGGACGGCCACCGTCGACGTCATGGCCGACACGGTGTGCGAGCAGGCGTATCCGGGCAACGCCGACGGTACGTATCTGCGTGCGTCCATGCTCTGCGCCGGGGTGTCAGGCGGCGGCAAGGACGCCTGCCAGGGCGACAGCGGTGGTCCGCTGGTCGCGGACGGCCGGCTGATCGGCCTGGTCTCGTGGGGGACGGGGTGCGCCGAAGCGGGCTTTCCCGGGGTCTACACGCGCGTCTCCGCGGTGTCGGGGCTGGTGGCCCAGCACATGTGACGGAAGGCCTGCGGGCGGACACCCCCTGCTGGGGTCCGTCCGCCCGCGGGTCCGAGCTAGTCGCTGGTGCGATGTGTCAGCGCTCGTCGTCTCCCGCCGACGCCGGGGGGTCGGTGAGCCGTCCGGTCTCGTCCTGTATTTCCGCAGCGATCTTCTTGAGTTCCGGCTCGAACTTGCGTCCATGGTGTGCGCAGAAGAGCAGCTCTCCGCCACTGATGAGCACGACACGCAGGTAGGCCTGAGCGCCGCAACGGTCACAGCGGTCTGCCGCAGTCAGCGGACTCGCGGGGGTCAGAACAGTAGTCACGTCGCCTCTTCTCTAGCTCGACGAGCTGTCGTACCAGGGTCAACATCCAACCAGGCCGAAAACGTTCCCGCTGACGACTTTTCCTCAAAAACGGGCCTCGGGGTGACTGGGTGTGACCGATTGGCGGCGAATAGGAGTTCTTGCGTCGGATGTCGCTTGTGGGGCTTTTGCAGTGCTTGTCCTGGCTTGGCCCCGACCGGCTTGCCGGGGTGTTGGTGAGGACGTGCCCGGAGCCTAAATGGTTCATGCGTCTTTGGGAACGTGACATGTGTATCACTCGCGCGGGTGATCGAACACATGCTCGAAAACGACTACGATGAGCGCTTGGATACCGGGTGGCGGCGTGGCCGCTCCCCCCGACCTCGGTACCCTCTCACCGACACGGCCGAAGACCTTCAGGCCGTCCAGACCGAGGAGTTGTCCGCGTGACCGCCGAAACATCCGTGCCGTCCTCCGCGCTGCTGACGGGCGCAGATCGCGACGGCTCCAGCTACACCGCGCGGCACCTGCTCGTTCTCGAGGGGCTTGAGGCGGTACGCAAACGGCCCGGCATGTACATCGGCTCCACGGACAGCCGCGGTCTGATGCACTGCGTCTGGGAGATCATCGACAACTCGGTGGACGAGGCGCTGGGCGGCCACTGCGACCACATCGAGGTGATCCTCCGCGAGGACGCCTCCATCGAGGTCCGGGACAACGGCCGCGGCATCCCGGTGGACGTCGAGCCCAAGACCGGCCTGTCCGGCGTCGAGGTCGTCATGACCAAGCTGCACGCCGGCGGCAAGTTCGGTGGTGGCTCCTACGCGGCCTCCGGCGGCCTGCACGGCGTCGGCGCGTCCGTGGTGAACGCCCTGTCGGCCCGTCTCGACGTCGAGGTCGACAGGAGCGGCCACACCCACGCCATCAGCTTCCGCCGCGGGGTCCCCGGCGTGTTCAAGGGAGCCGGCCCCGACGCCCCCTTCGACCCCGCCAGCGGCGTCACGAAGGCCAAGAAGATCCCCCGCACCCGCACCGGCACCCGGGTGCGGTACTGGGCGGACCGGCAGATCTTCCTCAAGGACGCCAAGCTCTCGCTCGACCACCTGCACCAGCGCGCCCGGCAGACCGCCTTCCTCGTCCCCGGACTGACCATCGTGGTGCGCGACGAGCGCGGCCTGGAGTCGGACAAGCCGGTCGAGGAGACCTTCCACTTCGACGGCGGCATCAGCGAGTTCTGCGAGTTCCTGGCCCCCGACAAGCCGATCTGCGACGTCCTGCGCCTCACCGGCACCGGCACGTTCAAGGAGACCGTGCCGGTCCTGGACGACCGCGGCCACATGACCCCGACCGAGGTCACCCGCGAGCTCGGCGTCGACATCGCACTGCGCTGGGGCACCGGATACGACACCACGGTCAGGTCCTTCGTCAACATCATCGCCACGCCCAAGGGCGGCACCCATGTGACGGGCTTCGAGCGCTCCGTCGCCAGGACGATGAACGAAGCGCTGCGGGCCGCCAAGCTGCTGCGGGTCGCCGAGGACGACATCGTCAAGGACGACGCCATGGAGGGCCTGACGGCCGTCGTCACCGTACGGCTCGCCGAGCCGCAGTTCGAGGGGCAGACCAAGGAGGTGCTCGGCACCTCGGCCGCCAACCGGATCGTCTCGACGGTGGTCGCCAAGGAGCTGAAGGAATTCCTGACCTCCACCAAGCGGGACGCCAAGGCCCAGGCCCGCGCCGTGCTGGAGAAGGCCGTCGCCGCCGCCAGGACCCGGATCGCCGCCCGCCAGCACAAGGAGGCGCAGCGCAGGAAGACGGCGCTGGAGACCTCCTCGCTGCCGGCCAAGCTCGCCGACTGCCGCAGCGACGACGTGGACCGCAGCGAACTGTTCATCGTGGAGGGCGACTCGGCCCTCGGCACCGCCAAGCTGGCCCGCAACTCCGAGTTCCAGGCCCTGCTGCCCATCCGCGGCAAGATCCTCAACACCCAGAAGTCGTCGGTCTCCGACATGCTCAAGAACGCCGAATGCGGCGCGATCATCCAGGTGATAGGAGCCGGCTCGGGCCGCACCTTCGACATCGACCAGGCGCGCTACGGCAAGGTGATCTTCCTGGCCGACGCCGACGTCGACGGCGCCCACATCCGCTGCCTGCTGCTGACCCTCTTCCAGCGCTACATGCGCCCGATGGTGGAACAGGGCCGGGTCTTCTCCGCCGTCCCCCCGCTGCACCGCATCGAACTCGTCCAGCCCAAGAAGGGCCAGGACAAATACATCTACACCTACTCCGACAGCGAACTGCGCCAGACCCTGCTCGACCTCCAGCGCCGCAACGTCCGCTACAAGGACGGCATCCAGCGCTACAAGGGCCTCGGCGAGATGGACGCCAACCAGCTGGCCGAAACGACGATGGACCCGCGCCACCGCACGCTGCGCCGCATCAACATCAGCGACATCGAGGCCGCTGAGCAGGCCTTCGACCTGCTGATGGGCAACGAGGTCGCCCCCCGCAAGGAGTTCATCACCAACTCGGCCACGACGCTCGACCGCTCGAAAATCGACGTCTGACCTGCGGCTTTGTAGTCGAGCGGACTCGGGGACCCTTTGCAGTCCGCACACAGTCTGCAAGGGAACTGACGTCACGTCAGTTCTGGGGGTTGTTCAGGCCGCCGCGCGGGCCTCTGCGTCGCCCTCTTCGGGGCGGTCCGCGTAGGCCTTGTCGACGGCGGCCCGGGTCCGTTCTTCGGACTCGGGCCACAGGTGGGCCGGCCGCGCGCCTTGCGGCACCATTACGCCGGCCTGCCCATCAAGCACGGCGAGTCCGTAAAGACCCTCTCCGAGCGCCTCAGCCTTACCAACGCGGCCACGACGCTGAACATCTAAATTTGACGCCGGTATGAACTGGAAGCCTTGACCTCGGCTCTCCGCCGAAGCCGATCGAGCCCGGGCATACTCTGGTCCAGGTCGCCGAGGCATGGGGGAAGCATGGACGCCGCACCGAGGGATCAGCCGCTTGAGGACGGGCCGGAAGGCGCGACCGACACGGACTCCAAGCCCTGGGACGCGCCGCCCCGGCCGCGTCTGCGGGAGCGGTTCACCCGGGCGCAGTTGGTGTCCCGGTCGGCCTGGGCAGCGGGCGGGCTGCTGATCGCCTACGCCGCCGCCGCATTTGCGGTCCGGGGCATGTGGCTGGACCTCGCTCTGCTCTGGATCTGTCCGATCCTCTGGATGTTCGCCGCCGGGATGGTGGTCGCGGTGCCCGAATTCCGGTCGGAGAAGCCCCTGCGCCGGGCCCGCCGCGTACCGGCACGCTACGTGCGTACGGAGCCCCACCGGGACTACCACGGGGACTTCGAGCAGGTCTACCAGGTGCAGACCGGAGAGAGTCGGGAGGTGTACTGGCGCAGGAACTGCGGGAAGACCCCCGACCTGGCCGCACTGCCGATCCGGCACGTCTGGCTTGTGGCGAGCGAGGAGAAGGACGTGGCGGTGTCCACTGGGGGGCTCGTCTTCCTTGCCTTCTTCATGTTCATGCTGCTGTGCGCGGGTGCCGTCTTCGCACTTTCGGGACTGGCCGCCGTCGCGTTCTGTCTGCTCGGCCCCTGGCTGCTCTGACGACGCTGACGCAATGTGTGGGAGGTGCCCTACGTTCGGCGCCTGCCATGGCCAGGCAGGGCGCTGCAGCGGTAGGACCGTGGCGTAGGCGTCAGTCCGCGTGGCGCGGTCCGCAAACAGTCCGCAGGACAGTCGAAAACGCCGTCGGGGGCCACGCTGGCCATCGGGAATGATCACCGCGTGCGGATGATGTGGCCCCGCGCGATACCGGAGTCTGTACGCAACCACCGGTACGAATGTGCTGAAGGACGACTGGTCCTGCGGGTCCGCAGGAAGTTCGGCCGTGGATATGCTTGCGGTCTCGGCAGGGGACACCCGAGCAAGGGGTGGGGGATGCGGATCAAGCCACGCCGGCATTTGCTGGATATCTGGCAGGCTGTTTCACGTCATTCGTTTGAGGATGGCGAATGGGCTTGGGGTGAATGGGGAGGTCGCAGCAGCGTCGCCGACGCCGAGCGGCTGCTGTGCCTGATGTATCCGGCCACGGAAATCCCCAGCTTCCGGCTTGACGACCCGGACACCGTCGAACGCGATGTGCTGACCGCGCTGAAGGGCGTCGGCGGGCGAGTGGAGCTCCCCGCGAAGCTGGTACGCGTCCTCGGCGAGTTCATGCGCACCTACACGACACCGGACAAGCGCCCAAGCTTTGCGGGCGGTTACTCCTTCGACGCGTGCGACCCCGGCCGGGAGCTCAGCGAGGAGCAGCGCCAGCTCGACGTCGTCGACTCGTTCTCGATGTCGATCACCTTGTGCCTGGCCACCCTCGGCTTCCTCAAGGTCTACCAGAGCACGACCCGGCGCGGCGAGATGCGCGCGCTGATCGAGGAGGTCCGGGTCGCCGCCGAGACCCGGCTCACCGCGGCCATGGTGAGCTTGCTGCGCTCCTTCACTGTCAACGTCTTCGGCCCCGAAGAACCGCAGGGCCGCACGATGTGCGGCGTCCTCGGCCAAGGGCATCTCTCCGACCGCGTCGTCGTGGAGCGGTTCCATCGCCGCTTCGAGGCACTGCGCGCCACCATCAGCGAGAGCTTCGTACTCGGCATCGACACCGCAGACCGTCTCGGGGACGAGAGCCAGCTCTTCGAATGCGGGTGGGCCTGGGGCCTGGTGAAGGACTCCCCACCGGTCGAGACCACCGAGTCGATCGGCCCGCAGCCCGACGGCGTCGCCCGGCCGATCCCGTACCTCTACTTCACGGTTGTCGCCCTCGACGGCATCCAGGACCTGTTCTCCGAACGCACCCTGACGCTCGGTCTGCTCACGCCCGAACAGCAACGGCTCGCCGAAGCGTTACGCCTGCGGTGGGAGATCACTCGGCAGTTCTGGTCCGGCATCGCCCGCTTCGGCGACGCTGCCTGGCCGCTGGAGGACATTCCCTGGCGAACCAGCGGAGAGCGCCTCGAGTCGGAGTACTTCTCACTCGCAGTCGTCTCCATCCTGGTCCATGACCTGGTGAGCCGCCGCGCGACCGACGACGACCTCACCCGTACGGTCACGGTGATGGAGCGGCTCGCCGAGCGCGGCCGGATCAGCAGCCGGCCGACTGTCGAGGACAAGGCGATCGGCCTGCACACCCCAGGCGTGCGGTTGCCGCTCCAGGGCAGCGGCGACACCGGCACCCCGATGCAGTGGACCGTCGGCGACTTCTCGGCCCAGTTGCTCAAACGGAGCATCCAGCTCTCCATACTCTCGCGGAACACGTCCTCCCACGACCGGCTGCTGACGCTTGCCGAGCGCATCTTCGACCACGTCTGGAGGCGGCGGATCCGCGACGGAGAGGGCGCCGGGCTGTGGGACGACGTCCAGGCCGTCTACCCGGGGATGTCGGCCCCTCAGAGACCGCCGTCCTGGAACATCACCGAACGGGTCGTCGAGTGCATGGTGGCCGGCCGACAGTTGTTCAGCCAGCCGCCGATCCGCAGTACCGAACTGGCCAGTCACGCCTCCTCGCTGCTCAGCGAGGCGACCCACCTGCTCGGCAACGAGCAGCTCGAACCCACCTCGGGCCAGGACGCCTCCCGTGGCGTGGCGCTCAGGTCCATCGAGGTCAAACTCGCCCGGGCGCGCGGGATCATCGACCGGCAGCCCGGCACCGCGATGGCCCTCACCATGGACGTCCTCGGTGAGTTGGACAGCCTGGCACTGGCCAGGCACACCGCCTCCCGGGGAGTGTGAGCTGTGCTCGTCTTCGCCGCTTCGGACAAGGGCGGCACTGGCCGCTCGGTCACCAGCGCCAACGTCGCCTTCCGCCGTGCGCTGGCGGGGGACGATGTCTGCTACCTGGACTTCGACTTCGGCTCGCCCACCGCGGCCGCACTCTTCGGCATACGGAGCGCGGTGGGCGGCACCGACCACCATGGCGGCCTTCACTCCTACCTCCAGGGGAAGGCCGACGTGCCCGTCCGGCTGGATGTCTGGGCACACACCGAGCACGAGGTGCTCCGTCTCCAGCCCGCCGCCTCCGGCAACCTCGTCCTGTTGCCGGGCGAGCGCAATGGTGGCGAGTTCGCCCTGGTCAAGGACATGGTGAGCCGCTGCATCGACCTGTTCCTGCGGCTCGACAGCGAATTCGACGTGGTGATGGTCGACCTCAGCGCAGGGCGCAGCTACGCCGTCGAGATGGCGCTCGAGGTCACCGCACGGCCCGAACTGCAAGGCGTCGAGGCCCGGTGGCTCGTCTATCACCGTTGGACCCGGCAGCACGTGATCGCTGCCTCCGGGCTCGCCTTCGGCCCGCGCGGCATCCTCGCCGGCGGCTACGCTCGCGGCCACGATGTCGAGAAACTGCGCGGGAGCCTTCGCTTCGTACGGGTGGCTGTGCCCGACCCCGAGACGCCGCCGTGGTCGCGGGTGCCCGCCACCCAGTCCGCATGGATGCGCAAGTGTGACCAGGACCTCGACCGGCTAGCCGCCGACTGCGGCGTCGGCTACACCGCCGTCATCGGCTCCGTGCCGCTGGAACCCGTCCTGCAGTGGCGCGAACAGCTCATCACCGACGAGGACGTGCTCTCCAGCCGGATCGCCAACTTGGGGACTTTGCAGGCGTTGCAGGATCTGGCCGAGAAGCTCACCGACGAGGACACGTGGCGGATGTCGTGACCGGAGCCGGCGCTCGCTTGCGGGAAACGATCGCCGAGTCGCCCACTCATGCGGTGCCGCTCGCCCACGACGCTCGACCGCTCGAAAGGTGGCCCCCGCAGCCTTTCGCTGACACTCTGTCTGCTGGGAATCGGGGCGGGCCGGTCACGGTCCACAGTGTTCGCATCCGGGGGGATCATCGTGTTCGGCGACAAGCGCAAGGCCGGGGACCAGTTGGGCGGGCCGCCGAAGCGCGCGAAGACGGAGAGGGCAGCGTCTTCGGATGACCTGCTCAGTGGGACTCCCGCCACGGACGTTCCGTCAGGTGCGGTGTCGGACGCGGACGACAGCAGCTCCGAGGAGCAAGACGTCGTGCTGGTGGACGTCCTGCCCGCTGCTCTCCACGCACCGGTGAAGGAGTACGTCGACCAGCAGGCGACACGCTTGGTCACACGGCTGCGTGCCGAAAGCGATGACGATGTGCGGATCCTGACCCGGCAGGCGGCCTACGCCCTCTTCCCCAGAGTGGAAACCGCTGTCGGCGTGAAGGCCCCGGGTGACCCCTCGAAGCTGGCGGCCGCGGCGGTGAAAACCGGCCTGAGCGAGATCGTCAAGTCACCGGCGTTCAAACGTCCAGGCAACGGGCAAGCGGGTGCCTGGTATGAGGACGGACACCTTGTCGGCCCGGCGTCGAAGGCCGCGACTCGGGACCTGCAGCTGCTCAACCATCTTTCGCAGGCTCTGATCAACCACGTCGGCACCTCCGAGAAGAGCGGCACCAAAGAGATCGAGGCCATGGCCATCAACGGCCGGATCCTGATCAGCGCCAACGAGCAGCGCACTGTCACAACGCTGCTGGGATACGACCTCGCCACCGTGCTGACCAGGCCGGGCAAAGAGGTGAAGGATCCATGGGCGCAACGCAAGGCCGTCAAGCTGAGCAGCCTTGTGAAGGCACTGGGCCTGACCACCTCTCCCTCCGAGCTCCCTGGCGACTCGGCTGAAGCCGCAGGGGTCAAGCGCCTGGTCCAGCTCCAGGTGGACTGCACGATGGCGCCGGCACAAGCCGAAGCCGTCAGAGCGATCCTGGCGACTCTGCACAAGGTGATGACTCAGCCGGCCGCCAAGAAGATCATCGACGGGGGAACACCCGCCAACGCCACCCCGAGGCCCCCTCACGTCATCGCGCTGATCACCGGCGCCGCGTCGGACGGGCGCTTCATCGCGGTCAACGGGCAACCGAACAAGGGGCTCACCGCCCATGCAGAACAGAACCTTCTCCACGCCGCGATCCTGGCGAGCCACCGGGGCAGATCGTCCGTGGCCGGCGGCAAACGGCCCTGCACCGTCTGCTGGGTGACGCTGCGCCTGGCGCGGGAGTACGGCTACGACGTCTCCTTCAACCCCCGTCCAGGAGGCCTGTGGGACACCACGACCTACCAGGGCCTGCAGCGGGTCGCCCAGTCTCTCGGGATCATGGCCGTCTGCGAGGAGGCGCAAGGTCTCATCAACGGGACGGACCTCGAACCCGGTCTGGTCCAGCACGCCACCGCCGCATCGCTGGACGCCCCGCCCCTGACCTCGACGAAACTGCGGGAGACCGTCATCAAGTCGACCGTGTCCCACCGCAATACGCTCACCCAGTCCGCGAGCGAGTCGCTCGACTCGCAGAGCAGCCAGTCCGCCGTCGAGGACGCCGACGCCGATGCCGGGGCGCTCGAGGACGACGACCAGGACCTCTTCCTGGAGATCACTCCGGAGGAAAATCCGATGGAGACCGACTGAGCAAACAGGCCCGAGGGTTCAGAGGTCGTTATGTCCCGTCTTTGGTGGGGCTGTCGCCGCCGAGGCCGGCCAGCCTCGGCCGGCCGTCACCTCGTGTGCGATGCGACGCCACCGGACCTCCCCGCCGGGCAGGGGCCAGGCCCAGGTCGGCTGTTCCGCGGTGTTCAGGCCGTGGAGGAGGCGGGCGAGCTGCGGGCCGGCGGTGGCGGCACCGTCCGGGACGGTGGGGCCGTGGACGGTACGGAGTCCTGCGAAGCGTGCCAGTTCGCACTCGTAGAAGCTCACGGCCTCCTCGGTCCGCGCGGCCAGGTCGTCGTGCGGCACCGTACGGTGCAACTGCAGCAACGGAGGCTCGAGGGACTCGGCGATCGCCGCGGTGAGCCGCGCGTGACCGTCCAGGATCAGATGGCAGTCCAGCCCACTGACCCACCACAGGAGGACCGGCGGAAGCGTCCCTTCACGGGCCTGCTTGCGGTACGCCTTGACCCGGCTGTCGTCGGTATCGGGCATCGGGCGTAGGGGAAGGACCTCCCACGAGCCGGAATGGAAGAACCAGTCGAGGTAGCCGTCGGGGTGGCCGTCGACAACCATCGAGCTCCAGTACTCGGCATGCGAAGTGCCAGCAGGGCGCCAGCGCTGGAGCGGGCTCTCGCACGACAGGAGCCATCGGCCCTCGTGGAGCGGGCTGTCCGGCGCGTCGATGAGGTACTGCGCGAAGCGGTGAGCCCACCGTTCCGGGCTGCCCGCGAGGGCGCGCCCCATATCGGCGCGCAACGGCGGGACGAAGGAGCGGTACTCGTCGGTGCGCCAGAAGTCGACGCCTTGGAGGTCCTCGTCGACAACCGCGAGCAGTACGGGACGCGACAGTTGGGAGACCAGCAGTTGCTGCCCAGCACTGAACACGCAGAGGCCCGGCTGGCGGCGCTCCCGCACATCCAGGGACAGGCCCACCCAGGTGCCGTCGTGCCGCGTAACGTCACTGCGCTGCATGGAGAGAGCGTAGGCGGTTGCTCAATGGGATGAGCTGATGAGTCTCCTTGCCAGGCCGACATGCCCTGCCGACCGCACGAGCGGGTCGCCCCGGCTGGAAGACATGCGGTGCTCGTTGGTGGCCGGCGGAGCGCCCGCGGCGGCGACGCTTGACCGCGTCACGGCGGCCAATATTGCCGTGCCCCGCGGACCGTTGCCGTGTCAGGATGCGCCGCGTCGTGATGTCCGCGCCCTCTCGGAGCTGCTCTTGGCCGGCAATCGCCGCCCCCTCGCCGCCGTGCTTGCCGCCAACGTCGTGTCCATCAGCGGGAACGCGCTCACCGGGATGGGTGTGCCGTGGTTCGTGCTGCAGAGCACCGGAAGTGCGGGCAAAGCCGGGGTCGTCGCTTTCTGCACGATGCTGCCTGTGGTGCTGTCCGCGGTTGTCGGCGGGCCGGTCATCGACCGGGTGGGGCGGCGGCGGGTCGGGGTCGCGTCGGATCTTGTCTGCGGGGTGGTGGTCGGGGCGGTTCCGGTGCTGGAGTCCGCCGGGGTGCTGCGGTTCTGGATGCTGTGCGGGCTGATGGCCGTCACCGGGCTGTGCCACGCGCCCGGCGAGACTGCCCGCGGGGTGCTGCTGCCCACGCTCGCCGAGTCCGCGGGGATGCCGCTGGGGAGGGCCGCGGCCTGGTACGACGGCGCGTCACGGTGTGCGGGGATGATCGGATCTGCCGTCGGCGGTGTGCTCATCGCCCTCCTGGGGGCGCAGAACGTCCTGTTGCTGGACGCCGCGACGTTCGCCGTGTCGGCCTCGCTCCTCGCGTTCGGCCTGCGGGGCGTGGCCGAGGCCCAGCCGCGCAAGCGGCACGGTCCGGCGTTGCCGCGCGCGTACCGCCGTGAGCTGCGGGTGGGCTACCGATACGTGCTCGCCACGCCGCTTCTCCTCGGCATCTGCCTCATGACCCTGGTCACGAAGGGTCTCGACCAGGGCTGGAGCGTGGTGCTCCTGCCGGTGCACGTTCGCGAGCACTGGGGCGGCTCCACCGATCTGGGCCTGCTCAACGCGCTGTTCTCGGTCAGCGCGCTCACCGGGGCGCTGGTCTACGGGAGCGTGGCCGGGCGCTTCCGGCGGTGGCCGGTGTTCACCGTCGCCTTCCTCGTCGGCGGCATGCCCCGCTTCCTGGTCGCCGCCTGCACCGGCACCGCGGCGCCGCTGGCCGTGACGATGGCGATCGAGGGCCTCGCCTTCGGCGTGCTGAACCCCATCCTGGCCACGGTGGTCTACGAGACGGTGCCCGACGAGCTGCGCAGCCGCGTGCTGAGCGTGACCACCGCCTCGGTCCTGGTGGTCACTCCGCTGGGCGGGCTCGCCGCCGGATTCTTCGTGGATTCCGCCGGTCTGTTCAGCACGATGCTGGTGGCCGGCTGCGTCTATCTCCTGGCCACTCTCAGCCCGGCCGTCTTCCCCAGCTGGAGGCAGATGGACGGCCCCGGCCCGTCCGAGGGCGGGTCGAAGAGCCGGGTGCCGCTGGAGGCCGAGCCGGGGGCGGTATAGTCGGCCCTAGTCCTCCGGTACCTCGACGATCACCAACGTGCCGTGGCTCCCGGGGCGGACCGTGTGCGGGGTTCGCGCCGGCATCATGTAGAGCTCGCCCGCCCCGACCACGATCGGCTCGCCCTTCACGTCGAGTTCCAGCCGCCCTTCGAGGACCAGCAGGGCCTCGGCCACAGCGTGGGTCTCCTCCTTGACCGGGCGTTCGTCCATGCGCAGCACCTTCACGCAACTGGTCCCCACCAGGCCAAGGCTCCGGGAGTCCCACGCTTCCGGCAGGCCGGCCGCGGTCTCCGCAAGGTTGATCAGGCTCATGGCACACCCCTCCGCACGGACCCGGCCGGTCATGCCGTGCGGGTCCGCATACGACGCTCAATGGACTCCTTGAAAGCTATCTGACCAGGAAAAACAAGTGGTAGACCGTTTGGTAAAACCTGCCGTCGATCGCCGGCCGTGGCCGCTTCCGGCTGCCGGGAGCGGGGACGAGGCCGTCGCGAGGGTAGGGGGCCGGCGGCTTCCGGCCGACCAGTTCGACGTCTCCGAGGTGATCCTGACCGCCGGTGGCGTCGTCATCGCGAGCTGCCGGCCGCGTCGGCCGGCGACAGCCCGGACGGGTGCGGCCGGCGGGCGCCCCGGGTGCCGGGACCTGACAATCGGGAGGAACGCACCGAGAACGGGAGGTAGGCGATGGCGTACATCGCAAGGGACGGCTCGCGCGGCATGGGCGTCGTCGGCGCCGGTGCCCCGTCATGACCGACGAGTCCGCCGCCGGGAGTAACGGCGAAGGGGACCTCGCCGGTCAGACCGTCGTGGTGATCGGCGCCAGCGCCGGGATGGGCCTGGAGACCGCACGCCAGGTACGGGCGCGCGGCGGCCAGCTGGTCATGGTCGGCCGCAATCCCGAGCGGTTGCGGAAGGCCGCGGAGGAGCTCCGTCCGGTCAGCACGGCCGCCTTCGACGCCACCGATCCCGACCGCCTGCAGCGGTTCTTCGAGGAGCTGCCGGGGACGGTCGACCACGTGATGGTCACCGCAGGCCAGCCGTCGTACATGCCGCTTGAGGGGATGGACCTCGCCGCCGTTCGCCGGGATGTCGGCGAGCGGATGGCCATGACGCTCGGGGTGGCGCTCTGCAGCCGTGACAAGGTGCGTGCCGGCGGCACGCTCATCTTCATCGGCGGCACCGGTGGCCGGCGGCCCGGCGTCGGCATGAGCGTCATGGGCGCGCTCACCGCGTCACTGCCCGCGCTCACCGCGAATCTGGCGCTGGAACTGGCGCCGATCCGGGTGAACCTGATCGCCGCGGGCTTCGTCGACACGCCCCTGTCGGCCGCGCTGCTGGGCGACAAGCTCGACGCCCGGCGCGAGGAACTGCGCACCACGCTGCCGATCCGCCGGGTGGTGGGCCCGGCCGACATCGCCGCCCTGGCCGTCCACCTGATGTGCAACGACGCGATCACCGGGGCGACGTACGACATCGACGGCGGCCAGCAGCTCCTCTGACCAGGCCCGCCTGGAGGGAGTCGTGACCGTGCTCAGCTGGTCGGATGAGCCCACTGACGCCACTTCACCTGATGGGGTGAAGGTTTCGGCTTGTTGGACCAGGATCTTCCCGCTCTGTCCATGATTGGGCACACGGCCCATCCGGCCGTGGAACGAGGAGAGTTCGGTGGACAAGCACGACGGCGGCGACCCACTGGCGCTGCGGGTGGACGACCCCTGGCGGGATGCCGGAGGTGCAGGGCTCTGGGTGCCCGATCAGGAGGCGCCCGCCGCGCCACCGGTCGCGGTGCCACCGGCTGCCGCGGGGGCGGCCGGGGACCGGGGGGCGGTTTTCCAGGAGGTGCAGCACAGCGCGGCGTTCCAGGAGGTGAGAGGCCGGTATCGCGGGTTCGTCTTCCCCGTGGCCGCCGCCTTCGTGGCGTGGTATCTGCTCTACGTCGTGCTGGCCACCACCGCGCCGGGGCTGATGGCGCGCCAGGTCACGGGCGAGGTGAATGTGGCGATGGTCGCGGGGCTCGCGCAGTTCGCCACGACGTTCCTGCTGACCTGGGCCTACGTCAGACACGCGCGGCTGCGCAGGGACCGGGCGGCGCTGGACCTGCGGTGGACGCTGGCGACCAGGACCGGACAGGAGCGGGTCCGTTGACCGGCGGGCGGATGATGGCCGGCCGGTATCTGGCGGATTCGGCGGGAGAGCACCAGGGCCTGGCCGTGGTGCTGTTCACGGTGTTCGTGTCGGTGACGCTGGCGATCACCGCGTGGGCGGGGCGGCGGCGCAGCTCGTCGGAGGAGTTCTTCGCGGGCGGCCGGATGTTCTCCCCGATGGAGAACGGCTTCGCGATCGCGGGCGACTACATGTCGGCGGCGTCCTTCCTCGGTATCTCGGGCCTGATCGCGCTCTTCGGCTACGACGGGATGCTCTACTCCGTCGGCTTCCTGGTGGCGTGGCTGGTGGTGCTCATGCTCGTCGCGGAACTGGTGCGCAACTGCGGGCGCTACACGCTGGCCGACGTGCTGTCGGCGCGGATGCGGGAGCGGCCGGTGCGGATCGCGGCGGGCACCTCGTCCGTCGTGGTGTCGGTGCTCTACCTGGTGGCGCAGATGGTCGGCGCGGGCAGCCTGGTCGGCCTGCTGATCGGCGGTCAGGGCACGGCGGCCAGGACCTGGGCGGTGATCGGGGTCGGGGCGCTGATGGTGTTCTACGTCTCCTTCGGCGGCATGCGGGCCACCACCTGGATCCAGATCGTCAAGACCGTGCTGCTGATCAGCGGCACGGTGATGCTCACCGTGATGGTGCTGGTCCGCTTCCACGGCAACATCGACGACCTGCTGCACTCGGCGGCCACCGGCAGCGGGCACGGGGAGTCCTTCCTCGCGCCAGGGCTGAAGTACGGCGGGAGCTGGACGTCGCGGCTGGACTTCATCAGCCTCGGGCTGGCGCTCGTGCTGGGCACGGCGGGGCTGCCGCACATCCTGTCGCGCTTCTACACGGTGCCGACAGCCCGGTCGGCCCGCCGGTCGGTGGTGTGGGCGATCGGGCTGATCGGGGCGTTCTACCTGATGACGATCGTGCTCGGCTTCGGCGCCGCGGCGGTCGTCGGGTCCGGCACGGTCCGGTCGTCCAACGCGGCGGGCAACACGGCGGTGCCGCTGCTCGCCGAGGCGCTGGGCGGCGGAGCCGGGACGACCTGGGGCACCGTGCTGTTCGCCGTGGTCGGCGCGGTCGCCTTCGCGACGATCCTGGCGGTGGTGGCCGGGATCACCCTGGCCTCGTCGGCCTCGGTGGCGCACGACCTCTACACGGCGCTGCGCCGGCCGCTCGGCAGGCACGGGCGGCGGGAGCAGGCCGAGGTCACCATGGAGCAGGACGAGGTGCGGGTGGCGCGCTTCGCGGCGGTGGGCATCGGTGCGGCGGCCATCGCGCTGAGCCTGCTGGCGCAGGACCAGAACATCGCCTTCCTGGTCGGCCTCGCCTTCGCGGTGGCGGCGTCGGCGAACCTGCCGGCGCTGCTGTATTCGCTGTTCTGGCGGCGGTTCACCACCCGGGGCTCGGTGTGGGCGATCTACGGCGGGCTGATCCCGGCGCTGCTGCTCGTCGTGCTGTCGCCGGTGATGTCGGGGCGGCCGGACGCGCTCTTCCCCGGCGTCGACTTCCACGTCTTCCCGCTGGAGAATCCGGGCCTGATCTCGATCCCGCTGGGCTTCCTGGCCGGATGGCTCGGCACGGTGCTCTCGCCCGAGCCCGCCGACCCCGGGCGCTTCGCCGAGACGGAGGTCCGCTCGCTCACCGGGGCGGGAGCGGTGTAGCCCCGCGGCCCGGTGGGATACGGCGGGGACGTCAGCCGACCGCGCTGACCGCGGTCGCGGTCAGCCGGGCCGGGGTGCCGAGCGGGCCGTCGCAGCTCTCCGGGCGCGGCGGCTGCGCCGCGCTCCGCGTCACCGTCACGTCCCAGGCCCTGCCGTCGGTGTGGGCGACCAGGACGGACCAGCTGCCGCCGTCCGGTTCCGCGACCGTACGCCGCACGGTCAGCGCGCCCTCCAGGTCGACGCCCGCGAGGGCGCGTACGGCCAGGTCGGCCGCCTGCCCCGGGCGGTCCCAGGCGGACCGGCCGCGGCAGCCGTCGAGGACGACGCGGCCGGTGCGGGCCGCCTCCAGGACGTTCTTGGCGAGCCGGCCGTCCACCCGGCCGTAGGTGTAGCCGTAGGGAAGCACCAGCATGGTGGGGGAGAAGCGGTGGCCGCCCAGGTGGGTGATCTCCCAGGCGTCGGCGCCGCCGGAGGCGGCCAGTTCGGCGGCCAGCGGCCGCCCGTGCACCGCGCAGCAGCGGTCCCGCCTGCCGTTGGTGCACACCAGCGCCAGCGGCGGGCCCACATGGGCGGTGCCGAAGCCGCCGTGCGAACCCGCGCCCAGCGCCGCGAAGTCCAGCTCCGCCAGGTCCGCAGCGTCGGCGAGCGTGTCGGTACGGATCCAGGCGTCGCCCGGGGCGGTGTGGCCGAGGAAGACGCGGCGCCTGGCCGCGGTGTGCAGGTCGGCGTGCCGGCCCGGCCTTCGGATCAGGGCGACGCGCACGCCGGTGCCGTCGGCGGCCCGGTCCAGCGCCCGGCCGACCGCCGGGTCGAGCCGGCTCCCGGTCAGCGCCTTGCGCCCCCACGGCCCCGGCTGCTCGATCAGCAGCCAGGTCCTGGCGGTGGCGGCGGTGGCTGCCACCGGTTCGCCGAGCTCCGCCGACGCCGTCGTACAGGTACTCACGCAGGCGAGCCTAGCCGTGCCGGCCCACCCTCACCCGGACGGCCCCGCCGACGCTGGGCGCCGGGCGCCCCGGACGGCGCGTGGCCCTCGGACCCCGGGCGCTGCGGACGGCACGTGGCCGCCGGGTGCCGGGAGCTCCGGAGGGCGTGTGACCCTCGGAGCCCGGGCGCCCCGGACGGCGCGTCGCGGTCAGAGCGCCCCCCTGAGCAGGGGTGGCCCCGACGACGGCACCCGGCGGTCCGACGGCCGGACCGCCGGCCTGGGGGGGCCGTCAGGCCGGGCCCGCCACCACTGCCACCGGCTTGGCCAGCGGGACGCCGGAGCCGTCGCGGCGCGGGTCCTTCGGGGGGAGGTCGGCGGGGGCGCCGGTCGCGGTCGCCGCGCGGGCCGGGGCAGCGCCCGCCCAGGCGAACGTCAGGCCCGTCTCGCCGCGCAGGAAGCGCTGGCAGCGCACCCCGCCGGTGGCCCGGCCCTTGCGCGGATACTGCTCGAACGGCGTCAGCTTCGCCGTCCCCTCGCCCGCCCCGTCCAGCGTGTCCTCGGCCTTGGCCACCGTGAAGACCACCGCGTCCACCGCCGGGTCCACCGCGGTGAAGGAGATCACCTTGGCGCCGTCGGCGAGCTTGACGCCGGCCATGCCGCCGGCCGGGCGGCCCTGCGGGCGTACCTGCGCGGCCGGATAGCGCAGCAGTTGGGCGTCGTCGGTGATGAAGACCAGGTCCTCCTCGCCGGTGCGCAGCTCCACCGCACCGATCACCGTGTCGCCCTCCCGCAGGCCGATGACCTCCAGGCCGTCCTTGTTCGCCGGGTAGTCGGGCACCACGCGCTTGACCACGCCCTGCTCGGTGCCCAGCGCCAGGCCGGGCGAGGACTCGTCGAGCGTGGTCAGGCACAGCACCCGCTCGCCGTCCTCCAGCGCCAGGAACTCGGTCAGCGGCGCCCCGCCGGCCAGCGACGGCGGCCCCGCGGTGTCCGGCAGCATCGGCAGGTCGATCACCGTCACCCGCAGCAGCCGACCGTAGGAGGTGACCGCGCCGATGTCGGCCCGGGCCGTGGAGGGCACCGCGGAGACGATCACGTCGTGCTTGGCCCGCCGGCCCCCGCTGTCGGCCGGCTCGTCGCCCCTGGAGGTGCGGGCCAGCAGCCCGGTCGAGGACAGCAGCACCCGGCAGGGGTCGTCGGCGACCTCCAGCGGCACCGCGGAGACCGGCGAGCCCGCCGACTCCAGCAGCACCGTGCGGCGCTCGGTGCCGTACTGCTTGGCCACAGCCGCGAGTTCCGCCGACACCAGCTTGCGCAGCTCCGCGTCAGAGTCGAGGATCCGGGTCAGCTCGGCGATCTCGGCGGTGAGCCGGTCGCGCTCCGACTCCAGCTCGATCCGGTCGAAGCGGGTCAGCCGGCGCAGCGGGGTGTCCAGGATGTACTGCGTCTGGATCTCCGACAGGCCGAAGCGCTCCTTGAGGCTCTCCTTGGCCTGTGCCGCGTTGTCGCTGGCGCGGATGATCGCGATGACCTCGTCGATGTCGACGAGCGCCACCAGCAGGCCGTCCACCAGGTGCAGCCGGTCGCGGCGCTTGGTGCGGCGGAATTCGCTGCGCCGCCTGACGACCTCGAAGCGGTGGTCGACGTAGACCTGGAGCAGTTCGCGCAGGCCGAGGGTGAGCGGCTGCCCGTCGACCAGGGCCACGTTGTTGATGCCGAAGGAGTCCTCCATCGGCGTCAGCTTGTAGAGCTGTTCGAGCACGGCCTCGGGGTTGAAGCCGTTCTTGATCTCGATGACCAGCCGCAGGCCGTGCTCGCGGTCGGTGAGGTCCTTGACGTCGGCGATGCCCAGCAGCTTCTTCGCGCCGACCATGTCCTTGATCTTGGCGATGACCTTCTCGGGGCCCACCGTGAACGGCAGTTCGGTGACGACCAGGCCCTTGCGGCGCGCGGTGACGTCCTCCACCGAGACCGTCGCGCGGATCTTGAAGGTGCCGCGGCCCGTCTCGTAGGCGTCCCTGATGCCGGACAGCCCGATGATCCGGCCGCCGGTCGGCAGGTCGGGGCCGGGGATGTGCCGCATCAGGGCGTCGAGGTCGGCGTTCGGATAGCGGATCAGGTGCCGGGCGGCGGCGATGACCTCGCCCAGGTTGTGCGGCGCCATGTTGGTGGCCATGCCGACCGCGATCCCGGACGCCCCGTTGACCAGCAGGTTCGGATACGCCGACGGCAGGACCGCGGGCTCCTGCTCCTGGCCGTCGTAGTTGGGCGCGAAGTCGACGGTGTCCTCGTCGATCGACTCGACCATCAGCTGCGCCGGGCCGGACATCCGGGCCTCGGTGTACCGCATCGCGGCCGGCAGGTCGTCCAGCGAACCGAAGTTGCCGTGCCCGTCGACCAGCGGGAGGCGCTGCGAGAACGGCTGCGCCATCCGCACCATGGCGTCGTAGATCGACGCGTCGCCGTGCGGGTGCAGCTTGCCCATCACCTCGCCGACGACCCGGGCGCACTTGACGAACGCGCGGTCGGGGCGCAGCCCCATCTCGTTCATCTGGTAGACGATGCGGCGGTGCACCGGCTTCATGCCGTCACGGGCGTCGGGCAGGGCGCGCGCGTAGATGACCGAGTAGGCGTACTCAAGATACGAGGCCTGCATCTCGTCCACGACGTCGATGTCGAGGATGCGCTCCTCGAAACCGTCATCGGGCGGCGGGGTCTTCGTCGTGCGGCGGGCCATCTCGGCGGCGCTCCTTCGTCTGGACCGGAAGGTGGTTCGGCTGGACCGGTGAACTGACGCGGACCATTGTGGACCGCGCCACCGACATCGCCGACCACAACCCGGCACGAGCGTGCCCACGACCGGGAACTTCGCCGCCCGCCGACTCGCTTGCCTAGAGTGGCAGCACTCTACGCAGTCACGAGCACGCGACCGGAAGGACAGCTTGCCCATGGGTCACACGGCCACGCCGGAGGCACACTCCAGCGGCCTGACAGCCACCGAGCACCGCCTGGCGAACGGCCTGCGGGTGGTGCTCTCCGAGGACCACCTCACCCCGGTCGCGGCCGTCTGCCTCTGGTACGACGTCGGTTCGCGGCACGAGGTCAAGGGGCGTACGGGGCTCGCCCACCTCTTCGAGCACCTGATGTTCCAGGGTTCGGCGAGCGTCAAGGGCAACGGCCACTTCGAACTGGTCCAGGGTGCCGGCGGCTCGCTCAACGGCACCACCAGCTTCGAGCGCACCAACTACTTCGAGACGATGCCCGCCCACCAGGTGGAACTGGCCCTGTGGCTGGAGGCCGACCGGATGGGCAGCCTGCTGGCCGCCCTGGACCAGGAAAGCCTGGACAACCAGCGGGACGTGGTGAAGAACGAGCGCCGCCAGCGGTACGACAACGTGCCCTACGGCACCGCCTTCGAACGGCTCACGGCGCTGGCCTACCCCGACGGCCACCCCTACCACCACACCCCGATCGGCTCGATGGCCGACCTGGACGCGGCCTCCCTGGAGGACGCCAGGGCCTTCTTCCGCACGTACTACGCGCCGGGCAACGCGGTGCTCTCCGTCGTCGGCGACATCGACCCGGAGCAGACGCTGGCGTGGGTGGCGAAGTACTTCGGCACCATCCCCGCGCACGACGGCAAGCCCGCGCCGCGGGACGGCTCGCTGCCCGAGGTGATGGGCGGCCAGCTGCGCGAGGTCGTCGAGGAGGACGTGCCGTCACGCGCCCTGATGGCGGCCTACCGGCTGCCCGAGGACGGCACCCGCGCGGGTGACGCCGCCGATCTGGCGCTGACGGTGCTGGGCGGCGGCGAGTCGTCCCGGCTGCACAACCGCCTGGTGCGCCGCGACCGTACGGCGGTGACCGCGGGCTTCGGGCTGCTGCGGCTGGCCGGGGCGCCGTCGCTGGGCTGGCTGGACGTCAAGGCGTCCAGCGGGGTCGAGTTGACCGCCATCGAGACCGCGGTGGACGAGGAGCTGGCCCGCTTCGCGGCCGAGGGCCCCACCGCGGAGGAGATGGAGCGGGCGCAGGCCCAGCTGGAGCGCGAGTGGCTGGACCGGCTGGCGACCGTCGGCGGGCGGGCGGACGAACTGTGCCGTTTCGCGGTGCTGTTCGGCGACCCGCAGCTGGCGCTGAGCGCGGTGCAGCGGGTGCTGTCGATCACCCCCGAGGAGGTTCAGCAGGTGGCCGCGGCCCGGCTGCGGCCCGACAACAGGGCCGTGCTCGTCTACGAGCCCACCGGCAACGGCCAGCAGGACGACCGAGACGACGAGGCAGACGAGGAAGAGGCCGAGCTGTGAGCGACACCGCTGCCGTCATGACGTTCCACCCGCAGCCGCAGGCCGGCGACCCCAAGCCCTGGGCCTTCCCGGCCCCGGAGCGCGGCGCGCTCGGCAACGGTGTGACGCTGCTGACCAGCCACCGCCCCGGCCAGCAGGTGGTGGCCGTCGAGGTGCTGCTCGCGGCGCCGCTTGACGCCGAGCCCGAGGGCCTGGACGGCGTCGGCACCATCATGGCCAGGGCGCTGTCGGAGGGCACCGACCAGCACACCGCCGAGGAGTTCGCGGCGGAGCTCGAGCGCTGCGGCGCCACCCTGGACGCGCACGCGGACCACCCCGGGGTGCGGGTCTCGCTGGAAGTGCCCGCCTCCCGGCTGGACCGGGCGCTGGGGCTGCTCGCCGAGGCGCTGCGGGCGCCGGCCTTCCCCGACGACGAGATCAAGCGGCTGGTGGCCAACCGTCTGGACGAGATCCCGCACGAGCTGGCGAACCCGGGGCGCCGGGCCGCGATGGCGCTGTCCGAGGAGCTCTTCCCGGCCACGCTGCGCTGCTCGCGGCCGCGGCAGGGAACCGAGGAGACCGTCCGCAGGATCGACGCGGAAGCGGTGCGCGCCTTCTACGCCGCCCACGTGCGGCCGGCGACGTCCACCGCCGTGGTGGTCGGCGACCTGACCGGTATCGACCTGCCGGCACTGCTGGACGACACGCTGGGCCGCTGGACCGGTTCCACGGCCGAGCCGCGTCCCCGCCCGGCGATCACCTCGGACGACTCCGCCCGGGTGATCATCGTGGACCGGCCGGGCGCGGTGCAGACCCAGCTGCTCATCGGGCGGACCGGCGCCGACCGGCACGACCCGGTGTGGGCCGCACAGGTGATCGGCACCTACTGCCTGGGCGGCACGCTGACCTCCCGGCTGGACCGGGTGCTGCGCGAGGAGAAGGGCTACACCTACGGGGTGCGGGCCTTCGGCCAGGTGCTGCTGGGGTCGGCCGACGGTACGGGCGCGGCGCTGCTGGCGATCAGCGGCTCGGTGGCCACCGAGGTCACCGGCGACGCGCTGGCCGATCTGCTGCAGGTGATCCGCACCCTCGCCGAGGGCGGCCTGACCGACGAGGAGCGGGACGTCGCGGTGCAGAACCTGGTCGGCGTGGCGCCGTTGCGCTACGAGACCGCCGCCGCGGTGGCCGGCACCCTCACCGACCAGGTGGAGCAGGAGCTGCCCGACGACTTCCAGGCCCGGCTCTACGCCCGCCTGGCGGCCACCGGCACCGTGGAGGCCACCGCCGCCGTGGTGCGGGCCTTCCCGCTGGACCGCCTGGTGGTGGTGCTGGTCGGCGACGCCTCGGTGATCGCCGAGCCGGTCCGCGCGCTGGACATCGGCCCGGTGCGCGTCACCAGCTGAGCCGCCGGCGTCCCCCCGGCCGCGGGCCCGGCGGCGACCCGCCGGGCCACCGGTCGGGCAGCCGCCGTCCGCACCGCGGGAACCTGAACCCCGGCGCCCGCCATGGCGCCGGGGTTCCGTGCGATTCGGACGAATTCCGGGGCCGCATTCCCTTTTCCATCCGCGCTGGAATAGAGTCGCAGCAGAATACGGGGAAAGAACGGAGTCCTGCGATGCGGAATCGGATGTGAACGGGACGGAAGGCACGGCGAGGCGTATCTCCGCCGAGGTGGTGTGTACGGCCATCCGCGACGACATCGTCGGCGGCTACTTCCCGCCGGGCAGCCGGCTGACCGAGGAACTGCTCGCACAGCGCTACGGGGTCTCGCGGGTGCCGGTGCGCGAGGCGCTGCGGACCCTGGAGTCCGAGGGCTTCGTCCGCACCCGCAAGCACGCAGGGGCGTCGGTGGCCGAGCCGACGGAGCAGGAGGCCGCCGACCTGCTGGAGATCCGCGGCCTGCTGGAGCCACTGGGCACCGCGCGCGCGGCCCAGCGGCGTTCCGACGCGCATCTGAAGGTGCTGCGCGGGCTGGTCCGGCTCGGCCAGGAGCGGGCGGTGCAGGGGCAGTTGTCCGACCTGCCGTCGCTGAGCGGCTGGTTCCACGAGACGCTGGCGCAGGCGTCGGGCAGCCCGACGCTGGCCGCCCTGCTGATCCAGCTGCGGCACAAGATCTCCTGGGTCTACGCCGACGGCGGCTCGGTCAGGGCGGCGGAGGCGTGGGAGGAGCACGCGGCGATCGTGGACGCGGTCGCCCGCGGTGACGCCGAGCGGGCCCGCAGGCTCGCCGCCGTGCACGTCGAGCACGCGGCAGCGGTGAGGACCCTGAAACACCGCGTAAACGCAGCGCGCCGCCGCAATTAACAATCGCACCGTATACAAGAGGGGTGAATTGCCGTCCGGGTATCGCCCCCGGCAATTGCAGAAAAGCGGGCCCCGGCAATCCCTGAGGACTGCGGGACCCGCTTGAATTCTGCACGCGCGCGCGGCGGGCGCCGGCCGCAAAGCGTGCGGCAGAGCCTGCCGGAAAACCGTCAGACGGTCTCGGGAAGCTCTTCGAGGCCTTCGGCGACCAGCTTCGCCAGCCGGTCGAGCGCGGTCGCCGCCTGCTGGGCGTCCTCGGCGTCCGAGGCCAGGACGACCTCCTCGCCGCCCCGGGCGCCCAGGCTCAGCACCGCGAGCATGGAGGCGGCGTTCACCGGGTCGCCGTCCGCCTTGGCGATGGTCACCGGCACCCCCGCGGCGGTCGCCGCGCGGACGAAGATGGACGCGGGGCGGGCGTGCAGGCCTTCCGCCCAGCCGACGTTGACGCGGCGCTCAACCATGGTGTTGCCCCTCAATGTGTGTCAGGTCTTCCAAGTTGTCTAGACCATTTTTGCACGGCTGGGGTGCTGCTCAGGCACCCCGGCGCGCTCGACCAAGACTGCCCCCTGCGCCTGCCCGCCGCGAGCCGGGCACGCCGCTTACGCTGGGCCCATGACCGACCAGCAGGACCTTCGGGACCCCGCGCGCCGGCCCTACCCCGTGCACTGGGAGGCCGACGTCGTGCTCCGCGACGGCGGCATCGCCCACATCCGGCCGATCGGCCCGGACGACGCCGGACGTCTCGTCGACTTCTACGAGCAGGTCTCCGACGAGTCGAAGTACTACCGCTTCTTCGCGCCCTACCCGCGGCTGTCCGACCGGGACGTGCACCGCTTCACCCACCACGACTACGACGACCGGGTGGGCCTGGCCGCCACCGTGGGCGGCGAGTTCATCGCCACCGTCCGCTACGACCGCACCGACGACAGCGGCCGGTCGGCCTCCGGCAGGAGCGGCACCCGCGCCGAGGTGGCCTTCCTGGTCCAGGACGCCCACCAGGGCCGCGGTGTGGCCTCCGCGCTGCTCGAACACATCGCCGCCGTCGCCCGCGAGCGGGGCATCCTGCACTTCACCGCGGAAGTGCTGCCCGCCAACCGCAAGATGGTCAAGGTCTTCACCGACGCCGGCTACACCCAGCAGCGCAGCTTCGCCGACGGGGTCGTCCACCTCGACCTGGACCTGGAGCCCACCACCGAGTCCGTGCAGGTCATGCGGTCCAGGGAGCACCGTGCCGAGGCCCGTTCCGTGCAGCGGCTGCTGCGGCCTGAGTCGGTCGCCGTGATCGGCACCGGGCGCCGTCCCGGCGGGGTCGGCCGCACCCTGCTCCGCAACATCGTCGCCGGCGGCTTCACCGGACGGCTCTACGCGGTCAACCACTCCTTCCCGCCCGGCGGCGCGCAGCTCGACGGCGTGCCCGGCCACCGCTCGGTGCGCGAGATCGCCGAGAGCGGCGGCAGCGTCGACCTCGCGGTGGTCGCCGTGCCGGCGGAGCGGGTGCCGCAGGCGGTCGCCGACTGCGGTGAGGCGGGAGTACGCGGCCTGGTGGTCATCGCGGCCGGCTACTCCGAGAGCGGGCCGGAGGGCAGGGAGCGCCAGCGCGAGCTGGTGCGGCAGGCCCGCAGCCACGGGATGCGGGTCATCGGTCCCAACGCCTTCGGCGTGCTCAACACCGCCCCCGGGGTGCGGCTCAACGCCTCGCTGTCGCCGGGGATGCCGCACCGCGGCAGGCTCGGCCTGTTCACCCAGTCCGGGTCGATCGGCATCGCGCTGCTGTCCGGGCTGCACCGGCGGGGCGCCGGGCCCTCCACCTTCGTCTCGGCCGGCAACCGCGCCGACGTCTCCGGCAACGACCTGCTGCAGTTCTGGCAGGACGACCCGGACACCGACGCGGTGCTGATGTATCTGGAGTCCTTCGGCAACCCGCGCAAATTCACCCGGCTCGCCCGGCGCACCGCCGCGGCCAAGCCTGTGGTGGTGGTCAAGGGCGCGCTGCACACCGGCTCGGTGCCCGCGGGGCACAGCGTGCCGGTCGCCCGCATCCCGGACAGCACGGTCGACGCGCTGTTCCGGCAGGCGGGGGTGATCCGGGTCGACACCGTCACCGAACTGCTCGACGCCGGGCTGTTCCTCTCCCTCCAGCCGCTGCCGGACGGCGACCGGGTCGCGATCCTCGGCAACTCCGAATCCCTCGGCCTGCTCACCTACGACGCCGCCCTCACCGCGGGCCTGCGCCCCGCCGCGCCGCTCGACCTCACCACCGCCGCGACCCCGGGCGACTTCGCCGGCGCACTGACCCGCGCGCTCGCCGACCCGGACACCGACGCGGTGGTGGTCACCGCGATCCCCCGGGTCGGCTCCGAGGAGCTGCCCGTCCCCGGCGCTGCGGGGTTCGGCCCGGCGCCCGACCCCGACCCGGACGCCGCTCGCGACATCGACCCCGAGGCCGGGGACGACCCGGCGCTCAGCGACGCCCTGCGGCGGGCGGCCGTCGGCGACAAGCCCGTGGTGGTGGCCCACCTCGCCCTGGACGCCTTCGCCGACCGGCTCTGCGCCCCCGGCGGACCGGGCACCCGGCTGCCGGCCTACCGCGCCCCCGACCGGGCCGTGCGCTCGCTCGCCGAGGCCGCCGGATACGCCGCCTGGCGGGCGGGCGCGGCGGAGCCCGGCCGGGTGCCGGAGTTCGACGACATCCAGGAGGCGGCGGCCGCCGAGGACGTACGGCTGCTGCTGCCCGACGGATCGCCGCCGGAGGGCGTCACGCTGTCCGACCCGGACGCGGCGACGCTGCTCGGCCGCTACGGCATCACGGTGCGCCGGGCGCTGCCCGCACCCGACCCGGACGCCGCGGTCGCCGCGGCCACGGCGCTGGGCTACCCGGTCGCGCTCAAGACCACCGCCGCGCACCTGCGGCACCGCGCCGACCTCGGCGGGGTGCGGCTCGACCTCGCCGACGAGAACGACCTGCGGCGGGCCTACGCCGAGCTCACCGCCCGGCTCGGCGGGCCCGCCGAGCTGATGCCGGTCGTCCAGGCGATGGCGCCGCGCGGCGTCGACACCGTCGTCCGCGCCGGCATGGACCCCGCCGCGGGGGCCGTCCTGTCCTTCGGCCTGGCCGGGCCCGCCTCCGAGCTGCTCGGCGACATCGCCCACCGGATCGTCCCGGCCACCGACCGGGACGTGGCGGAGCTGGTCCGCTCCATCAGGGCGGCGCCCCTGCTGTTCGGCTGGCACGGGGCCGAGCCGGTCGACACCGGGGCGCTGGAGGCGCTGCTCTCCCGGGTCTCGCTGCTGGCCGACGACCTCCCCGAGATCGTCGGGGTGTGGCTGGACCCGGTCGTCGTCTCCCCGCACGGGCTCACCGTCCTCGGCGCCGGCGTGCGGCTGGCCCCGCCGCCCGCCCGCACCGATCTCGGACCGCGCGCCCTCGCCTCCTTCTGACCCGGCGTTGTCCACAGGGGACTCACGCGCTGCCCGGTTGGGGGAGGGGACGCGACTAGGATGGGTCGCATGGCGAAGACCGGGACCACGACGCAGGGCCTGCGGACGGCGATCGAGCGCAGTGGCTACTATCCGACGCTCGTGTCGGAGGCCGTGGAGGCCGCGGTCGGGCAGGAACCGGTCGCGTCGTATCTCGTCCACCAGGAGACGACCTTCGACGCGAACGAGGTGCGGCGGCACGTCACCGTGCTGGTGCTCACCGAGGGACGCTTCATCGTCAGCCACACCGACGAGCAGGCCGCCGACGACACCTCGCCGACGCCGTACGCGACGACGTCCACGGAGTCGGTGAAGATCGGCCGGATCTCCTCGGTGGTGGTCAGCCGGGTGGTGGCCAATCCGGAGTCGTACACCCCTGGCACCCTGCCGCGTGAGGTCGTGCTGACGATCGGCTGGGGCGCGGTCTCCCGGCTCGACCTGGAGCCGGCCGCGTGCGGCGACCCGAACTGCGAGGCCGACCACGGATACACCGGCTCCTCCACCGCCGACGACCTGTCGCTGCGGGTGAGCGAGGCCGGCGACGGGCCGGACACCGTACGGCAGACCCTGGCCTTCGCGCAGGCGCTCTCCGAGGCGACCGCGGCCGTCGACTGATGGACCGTGGTTTTGGCGGTGGCGCCGATCCGGAGCCACTCGACCCGCGCAAGGCTCCCGTGCCCGACTACGGCAGCGCCGCGCTGTGCGACGTGATCCCCGCCGCGGTGGCGGGCTTCGGCATTCCCGGCATGCCCGGCACCGGGCTCGAACTGGCCCCGGCCGACCGGGTGTGCGTCTTCCTGGTGGACGGCCTCGGCTGGGAGCTGATCGGGCGGCACCCGGAGGAGGCGCCGTATCTGTGCTCGCTGCTGCCGTCGTCGCTGGGCGGCACCGGCCGCCCGCTGACCGCGGGTTTCCCGGCGACCACCGCGACCTCGCTGGCCTCGGTCGGCACCGGGCTGCCGCCGGGGGCGCACGGCCTGGCCGGCTACACCACGCTCAACCCGGATACCGGCGCCCTGATGAACCAGCTGCGCTGGCAGCCCTGGACCCCGCCCGCGGTCTGGCAGCCGTATCCGACCGTCTTCCAGCTGGCCGACGCCGCCGGGATCGCGACCTGCCAGGTGTCCTCGCCCACCTTCCAGAACACCCCGCTGACCAAGGTCGCGCTGTCCGGCGGGGCCTTCCACGGGCGGCTGACCGGCGAGGAGCGGGTCGACCTGGCCGCGGACCGGCTGGGCGCGGCGGACCGGACGCTGGTGTACACGTACTACAGCGAGCTGGACGGGATGGGCCACCGGCACGGCGTGGACTCCGACGCGTGGCGCGGCCAGTTGATGATGGTGGACCGGCTGGCCCAGCGGCTGGCCGAGCAGCTGCCGCCGCGTGCGGTGCTCTACGTGACCGCCGACCACGGCATGATCGACATCCCCTTCGACGAGGAGTCGCGGATCGACTTCGACGAGGACTGGGAGCTGCGGGCCGGGGTCGCGGTGCTCGGCGGCGAGGGCCGGGCGCGGCACGTCTACGCGGTGCCGGGCGCCGCGGCCGATGTGCACGCGGTGTGGAGCGAGGTGCTGGGGGACCGGATGTGGGTGGCGAGCCGGGCGGAGGCGGTCGAGGCCGGCTGGTTCGGGCCGGACCCGGAACCCCGGGTGCTGGCCAGGATCGGCGACGTGGTCGCCGCCGCGTGCGACGACGTCGCGGTCACCGCCGGCCGCACCGAGCCGGGGGAGTCCCGGATGACCGGTCTGCACGGCTCGATGACCCCCGTCGAGCAACTCGTGCCGCTGCTCGAAGTACGCTCCTGACGTCGCTCGCCCCCCACCCGTCCCAGGTCCCCGTCGAAAGGCCGCCGTCCCACCCATGTCCGAGCTGGTCTTCTTCTCCGGAACGATGGACTGCGGCAAGAGCACTCTCGCCCTGCAGATCGTCCACAACCGCACCTCGCGCGGACTGCAGGCGGTGATCTTCACCCGCGACGACCGGGCGGGCGAGGGCAAGCTGTCGTCGCGGCTCGGCCTGGTCACCGACGCGGTCGAGGTCACCGACGGCATGGACCTCTACGGCCATCTGGTCGCGCTGATAAGCCGCGGCGGCCGGGTGGACTACGCGGTCGTGGACGAGGCGCAGTTCCTGGCGCCCGACCAGATCGACCAGCTGGCCCGGGCGGTGGACGAACTCGAGGTCGACGTCTACGCGTTCGGTATCACCACCGACTTCCGCACCCGGCTCTTCCCCGGCTCCCAGCGGCTCATCGAACTCGCCGACCGCGTCGAGGCGTTGCAGGTCGAGGCGCTGTGCTGGTGCGGTGTGCGGGCGACCCACAACGCCCGCACCGTGGGCGGGGTGATGGTCGTGGAGGGCGCGCAGGTGGTGATCGGGGACGTGGACGACCAGTCGGCCGAGGTGGGTTACGAGGTGCTGTGCCGCCGCCACCACCTGCGCCGGACGACCAGCGCGACCGCGGGCGCCGGTGCGCTGTCGCCCGACGTGCTGCCGGTGACGCCGTCCTGAGGCGGGCCCGGGCGGCCGTGGAGGCCGCCCGGGCCCGCTCGCCGGTCAGCCCGCCGAGGCGGGGCCGAACCGGGCGACGACCGTACGGTCGGCCGTCACCGGGACGCTGACCGCCGGCGCGGCGCTGCCGAGGTCGGTGCCCTCCAGCGTCCAGCCGATCAGCCGGAAGCCGCGGGCCGGGACTGCGGTCACCGTCACGGTGTCGCCCTTCTCGTAGCGGCCGGGCTCCGTCGCGTTGCCGGTGACGCGGACCGTGCCGTCGGTCGCCGGGTCGGCGGTCGCCGTCACGGACTGCTGCACGATGTTGATCGCCATGATGTTGTACAGCTTCGCCGGGCCGGTGGACGTGGTGCCGTTGTACCGGAGCAGGTTGACCACCCGCACGTCGGCGGTCGGTCCGGCCTTGACGGTGTAACCGCCGTCGCCGAGGTTGTCCGTGCCGAGGTTGGCGGCGTGGACGCTACCGGAGTCGACGGTGAGGCCGTTGTGCATGCCGTAGCCGAAGACGTCGAGGACCGCCAGGTCCCGGGCCCCCTCGACATGCACCAGGTCGGTGTTCTTGCGGGTGTAGCCGTCGATGGTCTGGGCGAACAGGTTGCTGCCCAGGCCCCAGTTCGGCAGGTCGAAGCCGGTCCTGTTCACCGCGTTGCCGTTGCTGAGGACGCCGTCGATCGAGCCGTGGTCGGCGGCGCCGACCGTGATGCCCCGGTTGAGGAAGACCCCGCCGACCTTGTGCACCACGAAGCCGTCGTTGCGGTCCGAGGTCAGGTCGATGCCGTTCCAGGTGTTGGTCATCGTGACGTCGACGACGTAACTGCCGCGGCCGGCGCTCCTGATGGCGTACGGGTAGGGGACGTAGCCGGTGCCCGGGTTGTTCTCCGGGTGGAAGACCCGCAGCCCGCGCACCCCGGCGTGGTCGCCGGACAGGGTGACCAGCGCGGTGGCGGTGGCGGGGTCGGCGGTGTTCCGGCCCTCGTAGGCGAACAGCACGGTGCCGCCGCTGTCGCCGCTCTCGTCGCGGTTCGGGGAGGCCGCTGCACCCCGCAGCTCGACACCGGCCGGGACCTTCAGATGGGTCCCGACGCGATACCAGCCCGCGGGCAGGTAGACGGTGCCGCCGCCCTGGGCGCCGGCCCGGTCGAGCAGGTGCTGGAGCGCCGCCGTGGCGTCCGCCGCCGGGAGGTAGCCCACGCCGTGCGGGACGGCGCCGGCCACGTAGAGCGTCTGCCGCTGCGGTACGGGGTCGGCGGCCGGGGCGGCCGGCGACGGGACGGGGCCGGCGAACTTCACGACGGTGCCCGAGGTGGGGCCGTCGAGCGTGGTGCCGGTGACCTTCACGTAGCCCGCCGAGGCGTTGCGGACCGACGCGGTGCTGCCCTGCAGGGTGCCGCCGGCCAGCGACATGCCCCAGCGGCTGTCGATGTCGTCCACCTGCAGCGCGACATCGGTACGGACCACCGTGGTGCGCACGAACGCCCCGACGAACGCCGCCCGCTGGCCCTTCACCACCTGGATGCCCAGGTGGAGGTCGGACAGCGAGATGCCGGAGAACTGGTCCCATTCCAGGTCGCCGAGCACCAGCCCGGTGCCGTGCGCCCGGGTCCAGCGGTCCAGGGCGGCCCGCTGCGGCGGCTTGTACGCCGAAGGCGCCTTCGCCCAGTAGGAGTTGGAGAAGGTGATGTCGTTCCAGGTGCCGACGTCCGAGCCGTTGAAGGCGGTGACACCGTCGGACAGCACCGTGCCCTTGACGTCGTCGACGGTCGCCGACTCGTGCACCTGGCCCTGCACCGCGGGACGGCCGCGGTCGTCGGCCTTGGTGGAGACGCCGATGCCCTTGTAGGAGTTGAGCATCGTGACGTGCGAGACCGTCCCCATCATGAAGTTGGCGTCGCTCTGCCAGGCCGAGCCCGGGATCTCGAAGGTGTAGTCGTACGGCACCGGGTCGGTGGCGCTCTGCCGCGGGTAGTACGTGGTCAGACCCTGCACCGAGGCGCTGCCGCCGATCCGGAAGAGCACCGGGCCGTCGGCGCCGGCCGGCAGGTCGGCGCTGATCACCGTTCCGTACGAGCCGGAGCCGTGGTCCGGGTCGCGCCGGGCGCCGCGCAGCGAGCAGAAGGCCGGGACCTCCACGGTGCCGGTGAACCGGTAGGTGCCGGCGCCCAGCCACACCGTGCCACCGCCCGCGTCCTGGCAGCCGTAGAGCGCCGCCTGTACGGCCGCGGTCGCGTCCTTGCGGCCGGTGGCGTCGGCGCCGTAGTCGCGCGCGTCGAAGTCGGCGATCACCGGGTCGGCGGTGGGGTAACGGGTGTGGACGAGCACCGGCTTCGGGGTGACCGCGTGCCGCAGGTGCACCTCCAGATCCGCGAGCGCCACCTTTTCGGCGCCGGGCGCGTAACCGGTGACCACCAGGCGCACCCAGCGTGCGGTGGTGGCGGGGAAGGCCGTGCTGGTCACCGAGCCGGAGCCGGTGCTGCCGTTGCGTCCCACGTCACGGAAGTGCGTGCCGTCGGCGGAGACCTGGACGGTGTAGTCCCAGGCGAGGGCGCCCTGCCAGGTGGCCTGGACCTGGTCGAGGCGCTTGGCGGCGCCGAGGTCCAGGGTGAAGGTCTCACCCTTGCCCGCGTCGCCGCTGACCCAGGCGGTGCCGCCGTCGAGGTCGATCGCCGCGCGGGCCGAGGAGCCGGCCGCCGTGCTCGACGCCGAGGCGGTGCCCAGGTGCGCCAGGTCGGTGGTGACGGCCAGCGCGTGGAAGGTGTCCAGCGCGGTGCTCAGCGCGTGGAAGGCGGCGCGCGCCTGCTCGTCGGTGACGCCGGTGCCGTTCGCGACCGGACGGGCCGCGTCCGCGGCCTGCTTGAGCGCGTCCTTGGCGCCCGCCGGGTACTGCCCGTCGCGGGTGCCCTCGCGGGCCGCCAGGTAGGCCAGGTCGGCCTGCGCGACCAGCTGCTTCAGGCCGGTCGTCGGGTCGAGCGCGGTCGGCAGCGCGGTCACCGAGACCCGGGCGACCTTCAGCTCGCCGGCGCCGCCGCCGGTGGTGATGCGGAAGTCGGAGCCGTTGGAGCGGTTGGTGAGGATGGCGTCGTCCAGCAGGAAGGTGTGGGTCTTCCAGGTCCCCGAGTCGCCGTAGGTGAAGACCGGCGACTGCTTGAACATCTGCGGGATGGTGTCGCCCGGGGAGTCGTATTCGAGCTGGATCGACCCGTTGCCCTGGTCGAGGTAGTCGATGCTGACGGCGACCGGGTCGCGGTTGTCGTAGAGCGTGGCGTCGTCGGCGTTCATGTAGAAGAAGCCGGTCTCCGCGCCGGGGGTGCCGCGGTCGGTGCCCCAGTAGCCGCGGCCGTCCTGCACGCCGGTGACCAGGTGGGTGTCGTTGTCGCCGGCCCGCGGGGTGATGCCACGGGAGTCGACGGCGGCGCCGAGGACGACCGACAGGCCCGCGGCCACCCGGATCGAGGAGAGCGTGACGTCGGCGGGCGCGTCACCGTCGACGCCGGATATCCGCAGCTGGCGCCCGGCGGAGAAGTCCGCGGGAACGGTGAACGCCTCGGTCCTGAACGCCCCGGAGTCGCCGAGCGCGACGCTGCCCAGCACCTCGCCCGCGCCCCGGGTCAGCCGCAGGGTGCCGCCGCCGGAGTCCTGGTAGGTGACGCCCACGGTCAGCTGATCGGCCGTCACCGCGTCGGTGTACTCCTGGTCGAGGTCGAAGGCCAGGTAGCCGGTGCCGGCCGCGACGTCGGTCCGCCAGTACGGCGTGCCGTCCTGCGTCCCGGTGCGCAGGCCGCCGGTGTCGTCCCCGGCGGTCGCGGTCAGGCCGAGGGTGAAGGGCTGGGGGCCGAGGTCGGCGCCGACCCCCAGCGGGTAGAGCGACGGCGCGGCGGCCGACGCCGGCAGCGAGGCCGGCAGCAGCAGCGCGACGGCGGTGAGCAGCAGCAGGGCGGGCGCACGCAGCAGCGCCCGGATGCGGATTCCTCCGCGGATTCCTCTGGGTGGCACGGACAACCTCCGAAGATCACGATGGGACGTGCGGGTCAGGGGTCGTGCGAGAGTGCCGCCCGCCGGGGGGGGCAGGCGGGCGGGCCGTGCCGCCCGCACCGCCGGGGCGGTGCGGGCGGCACGGTTCCGGCCGCGTCCGGGGTCAGGTCCGGCGCAGCCGGAGCGTGAGGATCTGGAACGGGCGCAGGTCGAGCGGCAGCGCGCCGCCGGGCTCCGCGTCGAGCCGGTCCACCGGGTTCTCCAGCAGATCGGTGATCTCCGCGCCGGCCACCGCGAAGTCGGCCCGCAGCGTGCCGCGGGCGGTGCCGCCGCGCGACTCGTACAACCGCACCACGACGTCGCCCGACCGGTCGTCGGCGAGCTTGACGGTCTCCACCGTGATGTCCGGGTTGTCCACGGTGATCAGCGCCGCCCCGCCGGCCGGCGCCGCGGCCGCCGGGCGCAGCGGCAGGTTGAGCGCGTAGCCCGCGGCGACGGCGTCGCCGATGCCCGCGCCGACCACCAGCGCGTAGCAGAACCGGTGCCGGCCGCGGTCGGCCTGCGGGTCGGGGCTGTGCGGGGAGCGCAGCAGCGAGAGCCGCAGGGTGGTCGTGGTGCCGCCGTCGTCGCGGGTGTGCCGGGACACGTCGTGGCCGTAGGTCGAGTCGTTGACGACCGCCGCGCCCCAGCCGTGCTCGCCGATGTGCACCCAGCGGTGCGCCCACAGCTCGAAACGGGCCGCGTCCCAGCTGGTGTTCTCGTGGGTGGGGCGCCGTACGTGCCCGAACTGGATCTCCGCGCTCTCGGTGTCGGCGTGCACGTTGACCGGCCACGCGGCCTTGAGCAGGGTGTCGCGCTCCTGCCAGTCGATGTCGGTCCTGACGGTGAGCCGGGGGCTGCCCGCGGTCAGTTCCAGGTGCTGCACCAGGTGCGAGGCGCCGAAGGCGCGCTCCACCCGCACCGAGGCCAGCAGCGGCCCCGACTCGGCCAGCCGCACCGACACCGCCTCGTCGAGGTCCCTGACGGTGTCCCGGTAGTAGCCGTCGATGTTCCAGGCGCTCCACAGGTTCGGGTCGTCGGGGTGCAGTTGCAGCAGGTTGCCGGCGCCGCCCGGCGCGATGGCCTCCCGGCGGGCCCGCAGGTCGAGGATCGAGCGCACCAGCCCGGCGGCGTCGATCCGCACCCGCAGCACCCCGTTGTCCAGCACGGTGGTGCCGTCCTCGGTGCTCGCGGTGACCGGCGGCAGCCCGGACTCCACCGCCCGGCCGGTGCCGAGCGGCGGCGCCTCCACCAGGACCGCCTGCCGCCCGTCGCCGAGGCGCTGGCCGCCCTCGGCCGCCACGCCGGCCGGCAGTACGGTCACCTCGCGGCGGGCGTAGGGCCCGGCGTTGAAGAAGGCCAGACCCTCACCGCCGTCCAGCGCCGTACCGATCACCTCGGCCAGCTCGGCCTGCAGTTCGGCGTGCACCGCCTCGGCCTCCTGGTGCACCCAGGCGATCGAGGAGCCGGGCAGGATGTCGTGGAACTGGTGCAGCAGCACCCGCTGCCAGATCGACTCCAGCCGCTCGTACGGATAGGGCGCGCCACGGCGTACCGCCGCGGCCACCGACCACAGCTCGGCCTCCCGCAGCAGCGCCTCGGCCCGCCGGTTGCCCTGCTTGGTGCGGGCCTGGCTGGTGTACGTGCCGCGGTGGTTCTCCAGGTACAGCTCGCCGCGCCAGACCGGCAGCCGGTCGTATTCGGCGCGGGCCGCCGCGAAGAAGTCCGCCGGGTCGCCGACCTCGACGCGGGTGGAGCCCTCCAGGTTGCGCAGCCTGCGGGCCTTCTCCAGCATCTCCCGGGTCGGGCCGCCGCCGCCGTCGCCGAAGCCGAAGGGGGCCAGCGAGCGGGTGGCCGCGCCCTTGTCGGCGAAGTTGTTCTCGGCGTGCGCCAGTTCGGCGCCGGTCAGGCTGGCGTTGTAGGTGTCGACCGGCGGGAAGTGGGTGAAGATCCGGGTGCCGTCGATGCCCTCCCAGTCGAAGGTGTGGTGCGGCAGCCGGTTGGTCTCGTTCCACGACAGCTTCTGGGTGAGGAACCAGCTCGCCCCGGCCAGCCTGGCCAGCTGCGGGTAGGCGGCGGTGTAGCCGAAGGAGTCCGGCAGCCACACCCCCTCCTGGGTGATGCCGAACTCCTCAGCGAAGAAGCGGCGGCCGAAGACCAGCTGCCTGGCCAGTGCCTCACCGCCGGGCAGATTGCCGTCGGCCTCCACCCACATGCCCCCGACCGGCGCCCAGTTGCCCTCGCTCACCGCTTTCTTGATCCGCTCGAAGATCTCCGGGCGGCGGTCCTTGATCCACGCGTACTGCTGCGCGGAGGAGCAGGCGAAGACCAGTTCCGGGTACTCCTCGGCGAGGGTGGTCATGTTGGTGAAGGTGCGGGCGCACTTGCGTACCGTCTCCCGGATCGGCCACAGCCACGCCGAGTCGATGTGGGCGTGGCCCACCGCGGTGACGGTGTGGGCCGAGGCGTACGCGGGCCTGGACAGCACGTCGGCGAGCTCGTCGCGGGCGGCCTGCGCGGTGCCGGCCACGTCCGTGACGTCGACCGCGTCGATCGCCCGGGCCAGCGCCCGCAGGATCTCGTGCCGGCGCGAACCGCCCACCGGCAGCTGCCGCATCAGCTCGTCGAGCACCTCGATGTCGTGCACCAGGTGCCACACCGCGTCCTCGCGGACCGCGAGGTGCGCGGCTCGCAGCTGGTAGAGGTGGTCGGTGCCGGCGGTCTGCCGGGAGCCGAAGTGGGTGCCGACCGACTTGGCGCCCTCGATCATCGGGTTGGCGGCCAGCTCCACCAGCAGGTCCACCGGCTCACCGCCGGCCGCCGGTTCGGCGAGCAGCACGCTGCGGTGGTGCGGGTGCAGCCCCTGGACGGGCGAGCCCGCGGCGTCGTGCACGAATCCCTCGGCCTGGCCGCCGGGGCCCATGGACAGGTCGAAGCCCAGGTCGAAGACCGCCTCGACCCGCCGCCCGGCCCACTCCCGCGGGATGTTGCCGGTGACCTTGAGCCAGCTGGTCGACCAGGGCCCGCCCCAGGTGTCGCCGATCGCCATGGGGGCGTAGGACGCCGCCAGGGCGTCGGCCACCGGGACGGGTTCGCCGGGGACGTGCCAGGCGGCGAGGCCCAGGTCCACGGTGTCTCCGTAGAGTGCGGGTCTGACCACCTGGGCCAGGAATTTGGTGATCCGCTCTTCGACGATGTGCCGGTCGTCATGCACTGGTGTGGTCTTTCTGGCCGGGGGACGCAGGGGACATCAACTCGCTCCTCGGGGAGTACGCCAGGTGCGCCGGGGGACGAACCCCAGCAGATCGGTGCAGGCGGTGGTGTCGAACAGGCTGCCGTGCCCGGTGACCGAGGGCGGTACGGGCACGCCGGGGTGGTGGGCGGCCATCAGTTCGGCGGACGGCACGGTGGACGTGGTGTCGGCCGCCGTCACGTTGATGACCCGGGAGCCGCGGCTGTCGCCCTCGAGCGCGAGCCGGATCGCGTGCGCCGCGTCGAGGGTGTGCAGCCAGCCCCACAGGTCGTGCCGCTGGGCTGCGGGGTCCGCGGCGCAGGTGGCGAGGAAGTGGTCGAGGCGCTCGCCGGCGCCGGTGAAGGGGAAGCGCATGCACACCGAGTCGAGCCCCCAGCGCCGGTGCGCCGCCGCCGCGACCTCCTCAAGGACCACCTTGGACAGCCCGTAGGGGTCGCGGACCAGGCTCGGGTGCGCCTCGTCCAGCGGTACGTACGCCGGTGAGACCGGCACCGGCGACCAGGCGAGGCCGGCCGCCGCCATGCTGGAGGCGGCGACCACCCTTCGCGCCCCGGCCGCGCCGGCCTCGTCGAAGACCCGGTACGCGGTGTGGCAGTTGGCGGCGAACATCGCGCTGGGGTCGTCCACGTTGGGGTGCGGGATCGCCCCCAGGTGCACCACAGCCTCGACGCCGTCCACGGCCTTGCGCACCAGGTCGGGGTCCTGCAGGTCGCCGGTGTGCACCCGTTGGGCCCGCGGTTCGTCGATCGGGGTCAGGTCGGTCAGCACCAGCCGGTGCCCGGCCGCCAGCAGCTCTTCCGTGACATGGCCGCCGATGTGCCCGGCGGCCCCCGTCACCAGGATCCGCATCAGCCCTTCACCGCCCCGGTCAGGCCGTTGACGAAGTAGCGCTGCAGGCTCAGGAAGAGCAGGATCACCGGCACCACCACGATCAGCGCGCCGGCCATCAGGTCGTTGTAGTGCGGCACGTTCTGCGCCGCGAGGGTCTGCAGGCCCACCGGCAGGGTGTACGTGCTCTCGCTGTTCAGCGACACCCGGGTCAGCAGGTACTCGTTCCAGGTGGGGATCGCGGTGATCAGCGCCACCGTGATCAGCGCAGGCCGGGTCAGCGGCAGGTAGATGCGGGTGAAGATGTGGAACTCGTTGGCGCCGTCCACCCGCGCCGACTCCCGCAGCTCCTTGGGCACCGAGGAGAAGGCCCCGGTCATCAGCAGCACCGACAGCGGCGCCCCGCCGTTGACGAAGGGCAGCACCAGGCCGATATGGGTGCCCAGGATGCCCATCTTGTTCTCCAGCAGCACGATCGGCAGCATCACCGTCACACCGGGGACGAAGAGCAGCGCCACGAAGAGCTTCTGCAGCGCCCCGCGGCCGGGGAAGTCCAGCACCGCGAAGGCGTAGCCGGCGGCCGCGTAGACCACCAGCGTCAGCACCACGGTCAGCGCGGAGACCTCCAGGCTGTTCATGAAGTAGCGGAAGAAGTGCAGCTGGTTCCAGGTGTTGGCCAGCGTGTCGAAGGTCGGGTGCTGCGGGATGAGATGGCCGCCGCGCACCACCTCGATCTGGTTCTTGAACGCGGCGGAGACCATCCACAAGAAGGGGTAGACGCTGATCACGCCGTACAGCGCGAGCAGGCCGCCCACCAGCACCCGGGCGCTGATCCTGCGGGCGCGGACCGCTGCGGTGCCGGTGGCGCCGGGCGTGCGCGAGGGCCGCGGGGCGAGGGGAATCGTTGTCATGTTCTGCTCCGCATGACTCGCAGGTTGATCAGCGCGATGACCAGCGCGGCGGCGAAGAGGATCCAGCCCAGCGCGCTGGCGAGCCCGAGGGTCGGCGCGAGGTCCTTGAGGAAGGCCAGCCGGTAGGCCTCAAGGCCCAGCACGTTGGTGTGGTCGCCCGGGCCGCCGTTGGTCATCACCAGGAAGGTCTGGAAGCCCTGCAGCGAGTCGCGCAGGTTGAGCAGCACCACGATCGAGGTGATCGGCCGCACCAGCGGCCACACCACCGAGACGTTGGTGCGCCACCAGCCGGCGCCGTCCAGCTGCGAGGCTTCCAGCACGCTGCGGTCGATGCCCTGCAGGCCCGTCAGGTAGAGCAGCATCGCCACCGGCACCGCACCCCACACGGTGACCACGATCATGGTGGGCAGCGCGGTGCTGGGGTTGCCGAGCCAGCCCTGCGGCTGGGACAGCGAGCCCATGCCGAGGCTGCCGAGCACGCTGTTGACCGCGCCGTCCGGCTGCAGGATGTACTGCCAGGCGAAGAAGACCGCGATGCCGCTGGTCACGTAGGGCACGAAGTAGACCGAGCGCAGCACGTCCTGCATCCGCTTGGCCGAGTTGAGCAGCACCGCGAGCGGGAAGGACACCAGCACGGTCAGCAGCGGGACGGCGACCATCACGTACAGCGTGTGGATCGCCGCGTGGTGCAGCCGCGGTGCGTAGGCCGGGTTCTGCCAGAGCAGGTCCTTGTAGTTCTGCAGGCCCACCCAGTCCCAGTGCGGCGCGAAGCCGTTCCACCGGGCGAAGCTCAGCAGGAAGCCGTAGCCGACCGTGTACAGGCCCATGACCGCGAAGAGGATCACGGCGGGGGCGACGAAGAGATAGCCGGAGATTGCCTCGTAGCTGCGGCGGCGCAGGACGCGCCGGCCGCCGTCGGGGTCGGCCGTTCCCGCCGGCCGGGGAGCGGGTCCCCGGCCGGCGGCGGCCGTCTCCGTCAGTGCGGGACGGGGTGCGGTGGTCACTTCGACGTCGCCCAGAAGGAGTTGTTGAGCTTGGCCATGGCCTTGCCGGTGGTCGAGACGTCCTTCTGCTTGAGCGGGGTGAGGTCGGCCAGGATCTCCGCCATCGAGTCCTGGTCGTAGCTCCCCGGGCGGAAGTCGTTGACGCTCGGGTCGTAGGTGTTCTCCGGGGTGCCGGCGAAGGCCTTGGTCATGTCGGCCAGCGTCGCGCCCATCACCGATGCGGCGTCCGCGCCCAGTTCGGTGGAGGGCACCTCGGTGGCGTCCTTGGCGAACTTCGAGGCCACGTCGGGCTGCGCCAGGAACTTCATCCACTTCTCGGCGTTCTCCGGGTGGCTGCTGGTCCCCGACACCGCCAGGCCGGTGAGGGCCAGCGGGGCGAGGGCCGGCTTGGGCACCGCGCCGGCCGCCGGGCCGGGGATGCCGAAGGCCATCACGTCCTCGGGGTTCATGCCGTTCTGCTGGAGGAAGGCCAGCGTGAAGGTGCCGCCGATGTCCCAGGCGGACTTGCCCTGGGCGAAGGCCTGGTCGGCCGCGTCGATGTCCAGGCTCTGGGTGCCGGGCATCCAGTACGGCTGCATCTGCGCGTATTCGCCGAGCACCTTCTGGCCGTTGGCCGAGGAGAAGTCGGCGGCGGCGTCCTGGCCCCACAGCGCCTGGTAGCTCGTCTTGCCCAGCTGGCCGAAGGCCAGCGGCTGGAGCACCCAGGTCAGGCCGGTGGCCTTGACCTTCAGGCCGAGGCTGACCCCGCCGTTCTTCGGGTCCTTGTCGGTGGTGGCCTTCAGATCGGTGAGGAACTCCTCATAGGTGGCCGGGGGTTTGGTGACGCCCGCGGCGGCCAGCACCTTCTTGTTGCCCATCACGATGCCGAAGGTGCCCGAGGTCAGCGGGACGCTGAAGCGCTGGCCCTGCTTGACGCCGTGCGACTTGGAGTCGGCGGGGATGGACTCCTTGTAGTGCGCGGGGGTCACCGTGCCCGAGGCCTGGACGCCCTTCTGGTACAGGCCGCTCCAGTCGGCGCCGACCTCCTTCGATATGTCGCGGGCGATGCCGGTGGCGCCGAGTGCGAAGTCCTCGCCGTCGGAGTGGACTTCGAGCACGTCGGGCAGGTCGTGGGTCTTCGCGGCCGCCTGGACCTTGGTGGTGTAGGCGTCGTCGGGACCGTAGGCCTGCACGGTGACCGTGATGCCGGTCTGCTTCTTGAACTCGGCCGCGGCGTTCTTCAGCGCCGCGACGTGCGACTGCTTGAAGGTCCACATCGTCAGCGACTTGGCGTCCCCTGAACCCGAAGACCCTCCGCCGCAGGCGGCCAGCGGGGTCAGCGACAGGACCGTCGCCACCGCCACGGCGGCACATCTGGTTTTCGGGGTAAAACGTGCGAATGGTGTGCGCATGGGCCCCTACCTAGGCTTCGGTCGTTCAGAAGACCGAATGACGTTGGAGTGACTGAACTTAGGGTCGCGTTTGGTATAGCGTCAAGACGCGCGCTGAGGTGAGATGGGCTCAGCGCGGCCGTGTGGGCGAGGCGCGGGGAGCGGAGGATCAGTGGAATCGGTGGCAGAAGCGGCGCGCGGGCGGAAGCCCGACGAGGTGAAGTCCGCGGCTCGCGTCCTGGAGGTGCTCGAACTGCTGGGCGTGCGGGGCGCCCGGCTCTCGCTGGCGGAGATGGCCGCGGCCATGGCCGTGCCCAAGAGCAGCCTGCACGCGATCCTGCGGACCATGGAGGCCCGCAGATGGGTCGATCTCGACCCCTCGGGCACCCGGTACGGCATCGGGCTGAAGGCCCTTCTGACCGGCACGGCCTACCTGGAGGGCGACGACGTCACGAGCCTCGCCGGACCCGTGCTCGACGCGCTCGCCGAGGAGACCGGCGAGGCCGTGCACCTGGGCAGGCTGGACGGCACCCACGTCGTCTACCTGGCCAAACGCGAGTCGCGGCACGCCCTGCGGATGTATTCGGCGGTGGGCCGCAGGCTGCCGGCGCACGCCACGGGACTGGGCAAGGCGGTGCTCTCGCAGTTCGACCACGCGGAGGTCCAGCGCCGGCTGGACTGGCCGCTGGAGCGGCTGACCCCGAGCACCGTCACCGACCCGGACGCCTTCCTCGCCCAGCTGGCCGAGACCCGGCTGCGCGGCTGGGCGGTGGACGACGGTGAGAACTCGGTGGACATCCGCTGCGTGGCGGTGGCGCTCGGCGGCGGGCAGGGCATGGACGCGATCAGCTGCTCGGCGCCCGCGAGCCGGATGGACGACGCCCGGCTCGAAGAGGTCGCGCAGGCCGTCACCGAGGCCGCCCACAGCCTCAGCACCCTGCTCAAACGCCTCGGACAGCACTGACCTTGACGCCCCGTGCGCCGGCCGGTCCCGGTTTGTCATAGGCGTTGACAAACTCGGACCGGCCTCCTTACGTTCAGGAGTCAGTACGCCATTCTGCTATCTGTACGTGGGAGTCACGCATGGCTTTGCCTGATGCCGGCCTCGCGCCGCTCGCGCCCGCACCCTGGGTCGAGGAGCGTGGTGCCACCCTCCGCATCACGGCCGTCCGCACGTTCCTGACAGCCCCGCACGGCTGTCCCCACCTCATCGTCCGCGTCGAGACCAATGACCCAGGACTCTACGGCCTCGGCTGCGCGAGCGACCCCCAGCGTACGCTCGCCGTCCGCTCGGTCCTCGACGACTACGTCGCCCCGCTGCTGGCGGGACGGGACCCCGACGACATCGAGGACATCCACCGGCTGCTGCTCAACAGCGGCTACTGGCGCGGCGGATCGGTCACCGGCAACGCGCTCGGCGGCGTCGACGTCGCGCTGTGGGACCTCAAGGCCAAGCGCCTCGGGGTGCCGCTGCACTCGCTGTTCGGCGGCCAGGTGCGCGCCTTCGCCGAGGCCTACACCCACGTCGACGGGCGGGACGCCGCCGAGATCGCCGACAAGGTGCTTGCCGCTCGCCAACGCGGCTACCGGCACGTGCGGATCCAGGCCGCGGTCCCCGGCGCCGACACCTACGGCGCCGCGGGCGGCGGCACCGCCGACCCCGAGGCGGTACGCACCCGGCGCGCGCCCTGGGACAGCGCCGGCTACCTGCGGCACGTGCCCGCGGTGCTCACCCGGGTGCGGGAGATCGTCGGCGACGAGGTCGAGCTGCTGCACGACGTGCACGAACGGCTCGACCCACGGCAGGCAAGGGACTTCCTGCGGCGGATCGAGGACGCCGGGCTGTACTTCGTCGAGGACCTGCTCGCCCCCGAGGACGCCGGGCACTTCAAGCGGCTGCACGACGCCTCGCCCGTACCGCTGGCGGTCGGCGAACTCTTCCACGACCCGGCGCAGTTCACCGCCCTGCTGGCCGGGCCGGACATCGACTTCGCCCGGATCAGGGTGCCCACCCTGGGCGGGCTGACCCCGGCGCGGAAGATCGCGGCGCTGTGCGAGCTGCGCGGCGTGCGGCTGGCGCCGCACGGACCGGCCGACGTCAGCCCGGTCGCGCAGGCCGCGACACTGGCGATGGACATCTCCAGCCACGCCTTCGGGGTGCAGGAGGCCGCGGTCTTCAAGTCCCCGGTGCACGAGGTCTTCCCCGGCACGATCGTCGCCAGGGACGGTGGACTGCGTCCCCACAACACCCCCGGCCACGGTGTCGACTTCGACGAGGCCGCGGCGCGCAGACACCCCGTACCCGAACCGCTGGCCCACGACCGGTGGGCCCTGCTGCGCAACACCGATGGGAGCGTGCAACGCCCGTGACCGATCCGATTCGGAAGGCCCTCGTCGTCCGCGGCGGCTGGCCGGGACATGCGCCGGTGGAGATCACCGACCTGTTCCTGCCCTTCCTGAAGGACCAGGGTTTCACCGTCGAGGTCTCCGACACGCTCGACGTCTACGCCGACGCCGAGCGGCTGGCCGCGACCGATCTGATCGTCCAGTGCTGGACGATGGGCGAGATCACCGGGGAGCAGAGCCGCGGGCTGGCCGACGCGGTCCGGGCCGGCACCGGCTTCGCCGGCTGGCACGGCGGGATCATCGACTCCTTCCGCGGCGACGTGGACTACGTACGGCTGACCGGCGGCCAGTTCCTGATGCACCCGCCGGGATTCGTCGACTACACCGTCGGCCTCGGGCCCGTCGAGCACCCGATCACCGCGGGCCTGGCGGACTTCGCGGTGCACACCGAGCACTACTGGGTGGCCACCGACCCGGCGAACGAGGTGCTGGCCGCCTCGGTCTTCCCGGCCGGCGGCGATCGCCCGCAGGATGTGGTGATGCCGCAGGTGTGGACCAGGGCCTACGGGGCGGGGCGGGTCTTCGTCTCCGCGATCGGACACAAGGCCGACGACTTCGACGTGCCCGAGGTGCGGGCGATCACCGAGAGGGGACTGCTGTGGGCCAGCCGTTGAGGATCGGCATGGTGGGCGCGGGCAAGATCAGCGGCCAGTATCTGGACACCCTCGCCCGGCTCGACGGGGTGCGGCTGACCGCGGTCACCGACCTGGACCCGGCGCGCGCCAAGGAGGCGGCGCAGAGCTCAGGTGCCGAGGTGGTGGGCGGCGTCGAGGCACTGGTGGCCAGGGACGACGTGGACGCGGTGCTCAACCTGACGATCCCGGCCGTGCACGCCGAGGTCGCGCTGGCCGCGATCGGCGCGGGCAAGCACGTCTACGGCGAGAAGCCGCTCGCCACCACCCGCGCCGAGGCCGCCGCCGTCCTGGCCGCCGCGCGCACCGCGGGCGTACGCGTCGGCAGCGCGCCCGACACGGTGCTCGGCACCGGCACCCAGACCGCGCGCAAGGCGGTGGACGACGGGCTGATCGGCATCCCGGTGGCGGCGACCGCCTTCATGACCACCGCGGGGCACGAGGCCTGGCATCCGGACCCGGAGTTCTACTACCGGCCGGGCGGCGGTCCGTTGCTCGACATGGGGCCCTACTACCTGTCCGCGCTGGTGCAGTTGCTGGGCCCGGTCGTCCGGGTCACCGGCGCCGCCGCCACGCCGCGATCCGAGCGGGAGATCGGCAGCGGCCCGCGGGCCGGGCAGCGGTTCGCCGTGGAGGTCGACACCCATGTCACCGGCGTGCTCGAGCACGCGGGCGGCGCGCTGTCCACGCTGGTCATGAGCTTCGACATCCACGCCGCCCACCTGCCGCGGATCGAGGTGCACGGCACCTCCGGATCGCTGGGCGTGCCGGACCCGAACGGCTTCGAGGGGCCGGTCGAGCTGTTCACGGCCGGCTCGTGGCAGCCGCTGCCGGTCTCGGCCGGCTACCGGGGAGCCGGGCGCGGCACCGGACTTGCCGACCTGGCCGCGGCGGTGGCCGAGGACCGCCCGCACCTGGCGTCGGCCGAGGTGGCCGAGCACGTCCTCGACGTGATGCTCACGCTGCTCGACGCGGCACACGAGGGCAGGTCGCTGCCGGTGGCGAGCACCTGCGAGCGGCCCGCAGCGGTGCCGCTGCGCGGGTGACCGCGCGCTGCCGGGAGCGCTGACCCGGGCGCTCGCAGCCAGAGCGCACGCAGGCGGCAGAAAGGGCCGGTCATGGGGGCCGGACCTTTCTGCCGCCTTTTTCCGCCACTGATGTCACGTTAATTAACGGACGAAGAATGCCCGTTGCGGCGGGAAATTCGCCTGACAACAGCATTCTCGCAGGTCACGACCAGCGGGAAAGCGGGATCCGACGCAGGCGTTGACTTGATAACACACATGGTTTTACATGGCGGTTACTGGCTGGACAGGAAGGGCTGCCCATGCATGACCGGATCACGTCCGGGGAAGAGCGGACTGCCGCCTTCCTCGCCGAGCGGCTGCGCCCCGCGCTCTATCCGCAGCGGCTGCCCATGGACGTCGGCGCCTGGCACATCGCGGGCGAACCGGTGCCCGCCGAGGTGGCCCTGCGCGCCGACTACGCCCCCTTCACCGTGGGCGAGGCCTGGGGCCGTCCCTGGGCGACCAGCTGGTTCGACGTCCGCGCGACCGTGCCGGAACGGTGGGCGGGACGCCGGGTCGAGGCACTGATCGACCTCGGCTCGAAGGAGGGCCCCGGCGCGCTCGACGGCCGGGCCGAGGGGCTGGTCCACGACGAGCACGGCATCCCGCTGCAGGGCCTGCACCCGCGACTCGGCGCCGTCCTGCTGCACCGCTCCGCGGCCGGCGGCGAGAGCGTCAGGCTGCTGGTCGAGGCCGCGGCCAACCCCCGTATCGAGGGCGCCACCGGCGCCGGCACCCGCTACGGCGACCCCGCCACCGCCGGCGACACCCCGCTGTACCGGCTGCGCCGCGCGGACCTCGCGGTACGCGACGACACCGTCTGGCAGCTGATCCACGACTTCGAGACGCTCGGCGGCCTGATGCGGGCGCTGCCCGCCGACACGCCCCGCCGGCACGAGATACGCGTCGCGCTGGAGCGGGCCGTCGCCGCCGTCGACCCGCGGGCGGTCGCCAGGACCGCGGCCCGGGCCCGTACGGTGCTCGCGCCGCTGCTGGCCCGCCGCGCCCACGAATCCGCCCACCGCCTCGACGCGGTGGGGCACGCCCACATCGACTCGGCCTGGCTGTGGCCGGTCCGCGAGACGGTCCGCAAGTGCGCCCGCACCTTCAGTACCATGGCCGCGCTCGCCGAGGAGTACCCCGAACTGATCGTCGCCGCCTCCGCCGCGCAGCACTACGCCTGGATGAAGGACCACCAGCCGCATGTCTTCGAGCGGATCCGCAAGGCCGTCGCCCACGGCAACTGGGCGCCGGTCGGCGGCATGTGGGTCGAGGCGGACGCGGAGATGCCCGGCGGCGAGGCCCTGGTGCGGCAGTTCGTCTACGGACGGCGCTTCTTCCGCGACGAGCTGGGCGTGGACAGCGACGGCGTGTGGCTGCCCGACGCGTCCGGCGCGTCGGCGGCCTTCCCGCAACTGGCCGCCCTCGCCGGCGCCAAGTGGTTCCTCAGCCGGCGCCCCGACCCCGGCAGCGGTCCCGCGCACCACACCTTCCGCTGGGAGGGCATCGACGGCACCCGGCTGTTCACCCACCTCGCGCCCGGCGGCCCCGAGGGCAGCGGGCTGACCGGCGGCGATGTCACCGGCGCCGTCGCGGACTTCGCCGAGATGGGCGCCGCCACCCGCTCCCTGCTGCCCTTCGGCCGCAGCGACGGCGGCCCCGACCGGGACATGATGGAACGCGCCCGCCGGCTCGCCGACCTCGAAGGCGCCCCCCGGGTCGCGCTGCGGTCCCCCGCGCACTTCTTCCGCGACGCCGAGGCCGAATACGCCGCCGCCCCGGTCTGGCGCGGCGAGATCGACCTGACCCCGCACGGCGGCTCCTACACCAGCCAGGCCCGCACCAAACGCGGCAACCGGCGCAGCGAGGCGCTGCTGCACGAGGCGGAGCTGTGGTCGGCGACCGCCGCGGTCCGCCACGGCATCCCCTACCCCTACGAGGAGTTGGAGCGGCTGTGGAAGAAGGTGCTGCTCCAGCAGTGCCACGACATCCTGCCCGGCACCTCGATAGCCTGGGTGCACGGCGAGGCCGAGCTGACCCACCGCGACGTGCGGCGCCGCCTGGAGCGGCTGATCCAGCGGGCCGCCGGTGACCCGGAGGGCGCGAGCGTGCTCAACTCCGGCCCCCACGAGCGCCGCGAGGTCGTCGTGCTGGCCGCGCCCGAGGCCGGCGCCGGATCGCCCCCCGGCAACGGGCAGCCGCTGCCCGACGGCCGCTTCGCCGTCATGGCGCAGGCGCCCGCGCTCGGCCGCGGCCCCGCGGGACTGCCGCTCGACGGCACCGCGCCGGTCACCGTCACCGACACCGGCGACGGCGGGCACCTGCTGGACAACGGCCTGCTGCGGATTCGTATCGACGCCCAGGGTCTGGTGCGCGCCGCCGTCGACCTGGCCACCGGACGCGACGCGGTGGCCCCGGGCGAGGCGGGCAACCTGCTGCAGCTGCACCGCGACGAGCCCGCGGGCTGGAGCGCCCTGCACCTCGACCCCGGCTACCGCAGCACCTGCCGCGACCTGGACACCGCCGAGCGCGTCGAGGTGCGTGCCGCGGGCCCGCTGCTCGCCTCGGTCCGGGTCACCCGCGGCACCGGCCGTTCCACCGTCGTCCAGGATCTGACGGTGTGCGCCGGCGGCCGGGTGCTGACGGTGGACACCGAGGTCGACTGGCGCGAGCAGGACACCGTGCTCAAGGCGGCGTGGCCGCTGGACGTGCACGCCGAGAACAGCCGCGCCGAGGTGCAGTTCGGGCACATCGCCCGCCCCACCCACGAGAACACCGCGGCGGACGCCGCGCACCAGGAAGCCGTCGCCCACCGCTGGATCCACGTCGGCGAGCACGGCTTCGGCGTGGCGCTGGCCTGCGAGGCGACCTACGGCTACGACGTCACCCGGCACACCCGCGCCGACGGCGGCACCACCACCGTGGTCCGCAGCACCCTGCTGCGCGCCCCGCACAGCCCCGACCCGCACGCCGACCGCGGCGTCCAGCGCTTCCGGCACACCCTGCGGCCCGGCGCGGACGTCGGCGACGCCATCGCCGAGGGATACGCGCTCGGCCTGCCGCTGCGGCCCGGCCCCGGCGCCCCGGCGCAGCCGCCGCTGGTCACCGTCGACCACCAGGGCGTGCTGGTCGAGACGGTCAAGCTCGCCGACGACCGCAGCGGCGACGTCGTCGTCAGGCTCTACGAATCGCGCGGCGGCCGCGCCCGTACCACCCTGGCGGCCGGCTTCCCCGTCGCCGCCGTCCACGAGACCGACCTGCTGGAGTCCCCGCTGACCACCCATCCGCACGACGCCGGCCGGATACCGCTGACGCTGCGCCCCTTCCAGATCCTCACCCTGCGCCTGACCCCGGCCGCGGCCCAGGCCGGCGGGGTGAGCCGTGGCTGACCCGCGGCTCACGCCGGGCGCCGAGCCCGCGGCCGGCGGTGACGTGCTGCGCGGCTGGGCCACCGGCGGCGGGCCGATGGCCGTACGCGCCCAGGTCGTGCTGCTCGCGGAAGAGGGCGTGCGGGACGCCGAGATCGCCCGGCGGCTCGGCATCTCCCGGCAGACCGTGGGCACCTGGCGGCACCGCTGGCAGAGCGCCGGCCTGCCCGGGCTCGAACAGCGCCCGCGCACCGGCCGGCCCGCCACCGTGGACGAGGCCGAGGTCGTCACCCGCGCCCTGCTCGCCCCGGGCGGCAGCGGCGCGGGGCGCGCCATCGCCCGCGAACTGGGCCTGTCGCACGCCACGGTGGCCGGCATCCGGCGCCGCTGGCGTCTCACCGCCGACGCGGGACCCGGCCCCTTCGTGCCCACCGTGCCGCCGCTGCCGGGCACCGACGTGTGGGTGCTCGGCCTCTACGCCGACGCCCGGCGGGCGGTGCTGCTGGCCGGCACCCGGCAGAGCGCGGCCGCCGCGGCGGGACCGGCGGCGACGGTGATCGGCGAGGACGTCCTCGCGGGGCTCGGCCGCGCGCTCGACGCGCTGCGCCCGGCGGCAGGCAGGCCCGCCGCGCGGGACCCCGCGCCCGACGGCCTGGCCGGCTTCCTGTCGGCCGCCGCCGAGCACCACCCGGACATCGCGCTGCACGCGGTCACCCTGTGGAACGACAGCGGGCGGTCGCCGGCCCCGGGCCCGGCCGGCGGTCCCAGCGTCCATCTGCTGCCGGCCAAGTCGTCCTGGCGCGGCTTCCTGCGGGCGATGGTCGCGCTGGACAGCACCAGCCACCCGGAGTCGTCCCGCCGGGTCTATCTCGACCTGATCGCCGCGCTCCAGCAGGCGGACGGGGCGGTCGGCTGGCTGCGCGAGAGCGTCGCGGGCCATCTGTGGTCGGCGCGCCGCGCGGTGCCGGAGGGGGGCACCGCGGGCGCGGCACCGCGTCCGCCGTCGTCGAGCGGGGTGAACCAGATCGACCTGGGCTCGTTCAACGAGTGCGTGGTCATCGAGTCGGTGCGGCTGTCCGGCACCATCACCCGCGGCGAGATCGCCCACCGCACCGGCCTGACCCAGCAGTCGGTGTCCAGGATCGCCCGCTCGCTGCTCGACCGGGGCATCCTGGTGGAGGACGCCCAGCGCCGGGCGACGTCCGGCAAACCGCGTACGCCGGTCCGGTTGTGCGGCACCGCGGCCCACGCGCTGGGGCTGCACATCGACCCCGAGGTGCTCACCGCGGTCGTCATCGACCTGGACGGCGCGATCGTGTGCACCTGCACCCGCCCGGTCAGCGCCGACATCGACCCGGGCGAATTCGTCGCGCAGGTGGTCGCACTGGGCTGCGAGGCGTTGGAGAAGGCGCGCGGCGCGGTGCGCGAGGACGGCTTCCTCGGCATCGGCGTCGCGGTGCCGGGACCGGTGGACATCGCCTCGGGAACGGTGCTCGACCCGCCGCTGATGTCGGCGTGGAACGACCTGCCGCTGCTCTACCTGCTTCAGGACCACTTCCCCTGCCCGGTGATCATCGAGAAGGACTCGCTGGCCGCGGCGGCGGGGGAGCGGTGGATCGGCCGCGACCGCAGGGCACGCGACTTCGCCTACCTCTACCTCGGTACGGGAGTAGGCTCCGGCCTCTACCTCAACGGCGACCTCTACCGCGGAGTGAGCGCCAACGCCGGGGAGTTCGGGCAGCTCTGCGCCATCGCGCTGGGCCGGGTCGACGCGGACGGCAGGCCGGAACTGCTGCCCGAGTGCAACCCGCCGGTCTCCGTACCGGACTTCGCGGCCCGCCGCGGCCTGCGCACCCCGGGCGTGGCCGGCGGCAGCACCGCCGCCTACCGTGCGGTGGGCCGGGCGGCGGCGGCCGGCGACCCGGCGGCCGCCGGGGCGCTGCGGGAGGTGGCCGGCGCCATCGGGCGGGGCGCGCTCGGCCTGGTCGACCTGCTGGACATCGACCTGATCGTGCTGGGCGGCCCGTTCTTCACCGACGACGCGGCGCCCTTCTACCTGGAGGAGATCGGCCGGGTGGTGAACGACTTCCCGCTGGCCCGCCGGCTGCGCCAGGTCGAGGTGGAGCGCTCCGTGCTCAGCGCGGAGGCGGCGGCGGTCGGCGCCGCCTCGACGATCTTCCACGCCACCTTCACCCCGCGGCTGCGCGGCAGGGACCGGCCCTGAGTTGTGCCGTCATTGAGCCGAATCGTCCTGTGAGTCGGGACCGCACTCTTGACCTTCCGTCAAAGGTGGCCACACACTGCCCAGTTGTTACCGCAATCCCCGGATCTTTCTTCGGACTTGCACGGAAGTCCGCCGATCGTCCGGGTCCCTGCTCGATGACGACGGAGGCAGGATGGACCAGCGAAGGCGCCGACGAGCGGGACTGGCGGCAGCGTGCGCCTTGGCGTGCGCTGCCGCGATGACCGCGGGCTACGGGAGTACGGCCGCGGCCGACACCCCGCGCGCGACGGCCGCGGCCACCCCGATCTACCTGGACACCCACTACTCCTTCCAGGAGCGCGCCGCGGACCTGGTGTCCCGGATGACCCTGCAGGAGAAGGTCCAGCAGCTCAGTACGAACAGCGGCCCGGCCATCCCGCGGCTCGGCGTCCAGCAGTACACCTACTGGAGCGAGGGCCAGCACGGCGTCAACCAACTCGGCGCCGACCAGCACAACGGCGGCGTCCAGGGCGGCGTCCACGCCACCAGCTTTCCCACCAACTTCGCCTCGTCGATGTCCTGGGACCGCGACCTGCTCTACCAGGAGAGCACCGCGATCTCCGACGAGGTACGCGGCTTCCTCGACAAGTCGCTCTTCGACAAGGGGCAGAACAACCTCGGCCCGTCCGCCGACGACTACGGCTCGCTCACCTACTGGGCGCCGACCGTCAACCTCGACCGCGACCCGCGCTGGGGCCGCACCGACGAGGCCTTCGGCGAGGACCCGTACTTCGTCGGGCAGATGGCCGGGCAGTTCATCGACGGCTACCAGGGCAACAACCAGGACGGCAGCTCGAAGAACGGCTACCTCAAGGTCGCCGCGACCGCCAAGCACTACGCCCTGAACAACGTCGAGGACAACCGCACCGGCATCAGCTCGGACGTCAACGACACCGACCTGCGCGACTACTACACCGCGCAGTTCCGCGACCTGATCGAGCAGGCGCACGTCGCCGGCCTGATGACGTCGTACAACGCCATCAACGGCACCCCGTCGGTGTCCGACACCTACACCACCAACGAACTCGCCCAGCGCACCTACGGCTTCGACGGCTACATCACCTCGGACTGCGGTGCGGTGGGCACCAACTGGCGGCTCTTCCCCGGCGGGCACGACTGGGCTCCGCCCGGCTGGACCACCGACCACAAGGACAACCCGACCTGGACCGAGACGTCCACCGGCAAGACGATGTCCGGGCAGGCCGGCGGCCAGGCGTACGCGCTGCGGGCCGGCACCGACCTGAACTGCACCGGTGACGAGGCGACGACCGCGAACATCACCGAGGCCATCTCGGCCGGTGCCCTGAGCGAGGGGGTCATCGACACCGCGCTGGTCAAGGTCTTCACGGTGCGGATGGCCACCGGCGAGTTCGACCCGGCAGGCTCCGTGCCGTACACCTCCATCACCAAGGACCAGGTCGAGAGCCCGGCCCACCAGGCGCTGGCCGCAAAGGTCGCCGACAGCTCCCTGGTGCTGCTGAAGAACGCCAAGCCGGCCGCCGGCAAGGCGCCGCTGCTGCCGGTCGACCCGGCCAAGGCGAAGAAGATCGTGGTGCTCGGCGACCTCGCCGACACCACGTCGCTCGGCCTCTACTCGGGCGAGCCGACCCACACCACCAGCCCGCTGCAGGGCGTGCTCAACGAGGTGCACGCGGCTAACCCGACCGCCTCGGTCGTCTACGACGCGGCAGGCACGTCGTCCACCGCCACCGGCGCGGCGACCCTCGGCGACCGCACCAAGGCCGACATCCAGGCCGCGGACCTCGTGGTGGTCTTCGTCGGCACGACCAAGGCCAACGGCGACGAGGGCAACGACCGCGACAACCTCGCGATGCCCGGCAACTACGACTCGCTGATCGACCAGACCGCGGCGCTCGGCAACGACAAGCTGGCGCTGGTCATCCAGTCCGACGGCCCGGTGAAGATCGACGACGAGCAGGACAAGGTGTCCTCGATCGTCTTCAGCGGCTACAACGGCCAGGCCCAGGGCACCGCGCTGGCCGACGTGCTCTTCGGCGAGCAGAACCCGTCCGGCCACCTCAACTTCACCTGGTACAAGGACGACTCGCAGCTGCCCGACAAGCAGAACTACGGGCTGACCCCCGGGGAGACGGGCGGACTGGGCCGCACCTACCAGTACTTCACCGGCGCCCCGACCTACCCCTTCGGCTACGGCCTGAGCTACACGAACTTCTCCTTCACCGGCGTCAGCGCGAACAAGCAGCAGATCACCGCGGACGGCACCGTGAAGATCGGCGTCGACGTGACCAACACCGGCAAGGTCGCGGGCGCCACCGTCGCCCAGCTGTACGCGGCCACGCCCTTCACCGTGCCGGGCGTGGAACTGCCCAAGGAGCGGCTGGCGGGCTTCGCCAAGACCAAGGTGCTCAAGCCGGGCAAGAGCCAGCACCTCACCCTCACGGTGAAGGCCGCCGACCTGTCCTCGTGGGACGCCTCCGCGTCCCGGCAGACCGTGCCGGACGGCGGCTACCGCTTCCAGGTCGGCCCGGACTCCGCCCACACCGCGGGCAGCGTCACGGTGAAGATCACCGGCACCCTGACGCCCAAGGTGCAGACCGTCACCGTGCAGCCGCAGGACGTGGTCCACAACGCGGGCGACACCTTCAGCCTCGCCGCGAAGAACAAGTGGATCAAGGACGACACCGACCACGCCAAGGAGCAGCGCGACACCTCGATCACCGCGGACGGCGTCGTGGAGGCGGTCAACAACGACCAGTCCTTCGTGGACTTGAGCACTGCCAAGGTCACCTACCGCAGCAGCGACCCGGCCGTGGCCAGCGTCGACAAGGACGGCACCGTCCACGCGGTGGCCGACGGCGTCGCGACCGTCTCGGCGACCGTCGGCGGGGTCACCGGCTCCGCGCCCGTCGTGGTCCGCAACACCCTGACCCTCAAGGCGCTGCCCATCGCCAAGGCCGGCAGCACCCTGACCGCGACCACCACCTACACCAACGGCAGCGCCTCCGCCGTCCAGGGGATCACGGTCACGCTCGCCGCCCCCGACGGCTGGACCGCGACCGCGACCACCCCGGCGACCTTCGACCAGGTCGGGCCGGGCCAGTCGGTCAGCACCACCTGGTCGGTCACCGTGCCGGCCGGCGCCGACCCGGACAACTACACGCTGGACGCCACCGTCGCCACCCCGGCAGGCACCCACAGCGCCGAGGCACCGGTGAGCGTGCCGTACGCCTCGGTGAGCGCCGCCTACAACAACTCCGGCATCAGCGACGACGCCCACACCACCACCGGCAGCATCGACGCGGAGGGCGCCAGCTTCTCGCTGCAGGCGCTGGCCGCGCAGGGCTGGCACGCCGGGGAGAGCACCGACCACGACGGGGTGTCCTTCCCCTGGCCCGCCACCGCGGGCACCGGGCAGCCCGACAACATCGTGGCCGGCGGCCAGGCCGTCGAGATCACCGGCACCGGCGGCAAGCTGGGCTTCGTCGGCACCAGCACCTTCGGCAGCACCTCGGGCACCGGCACCATCGTCTACACCGACGGCACCGTGCAGACCTACGCGCTGGCGCTGTCGGACTGGTGGGCCGGATCACCCACCCAGGGCAGCGACTTCGCCGCCACCACGCCGTATCTGAACAACGGCGGCGGACAGCAGACCCAGGCCGTGCACATCTCGGCGGCGACCGTGGACCTGCTGCCCGGCAAGACCGTCCAGGCGATCACGCTGCCGGACGTCAGCAAGACCCAGGTCGACCACCAGGTGGGCATGCACCTGTTCTCGGTCGCGATCGGCGGCTGACCCGTACGGCACGACGGCCGCCCGCCCCGGAACCCCGGGGCGGGCGGCCGTCGCCGGCGCGGTCACGAGGAGGAGCTGAAGGCCGAGTCGAAGGACGCGGCGGGCGGCTCGATCGCGGCCAGTTCGCGGACGTGCGCGAGGGCGGCGGGCGCGCCCAGCAGCCGGTCCATGCCGGCGTCCTCCCACTCCACCGAGATCGGCCCCGCGTAGCCGATGCTGTTGAGCATCCGGAAGACCGGCTCCCACGGGACGTCGCCGTGCCCGGTCGAGACGAAGTCCCAGCCGCGCCGCGGGTCGCCCCACGGCAGATGCGAACCGAGCCGGCCGTTCCGCCCATTCAGCTGCTTGACCGACTCCTTGCAGTCGACGTGGTAGATGCGGTCCTTGAAGTCGTAGAGGAAACCGACCGGGTCCAGGTCCTGCCACACGAAGTGGCTGGGGTCGAAGTTCAGCCCGAAGGCCGGGCGGTGGCCGATCGCCTCCAGGGTGCGCACGGTCGTCCAGTAGTCGTACGCGATCTCGCTGGGGTGCACCTCGTGCGCGAAGCGCACCCCCACCTCGTCGAAGACGTCCAGGATCGGATTCCAGCGGTCGGCGAAGTCCTGGTAGCCGCGGTCGATCATCTCCGGCGGCACCGGCGGGAACATCGCCACCGTGTGCCAGATCGACGACCCGGTGAAGCCCACCACGGTGTCCACGCCGAAGGCGGCGGCCGCCCGTGCGGTGTTCTTGATCTCCTCCGCGGCCCGGGTGCGCACCCCCTCGGGCTCGCCGTCGCCCCAGATCCTGGACGGCAGGATGCCCTTGTGCCGCTCGTCGATCGGGTGGTCGCAGACCGCCTGCCCGGTCAGGTGGCAGGAGATCGTCCAGCAGCGCAGCCCGTGCTTGTCCAGGGTGTCGCGCAGCCGCGGCAGGTAGCCGTCGTCGCTCAGTGCCGCCTCGACGTCGAAGTGGTCGCCCCAGCAGGCGATCTCCAGGCCGTCGTAGCCCCACTGCGAGGCCAGCCGGCACACCTCGGTGAAGGGCAGATCGGCGAACTGGCCGGTGAAGAGGGTGACGGGTCGTGCCATGTGCGTCCTCCGGTGGCAGGGGGTGGGTGGCTGGTCGGTCGTACGGGGGAGGGGCGGCTCAGGAGAGCGGGGCGGCGCCCTGCACCGGGATGTGGACGCCGAGCGCCGCCGCGCTGGACTCGACGGCCGCGAGCACCTTCTGCACCTGCAGCCCGTCGCCGAACGACGGCCGCGGGTCCGTACCCTCCGCGACGGCCGTGACGAAGTCGCGCACCTGGTGGGTGAAGGTGTGCTCGTAGCCGATCAGGTGGCCCGGCGGCCACCAGGCGTCCAGATACGGGTGGGTCGGCTCGGTCACCAGGACGCGGCGGAAGCCGGCCGTCGAGGCGTCCTCGGAGCGGTCGTGGAAGGACAGTTCGTTCATCGACTCCGCGTCGAAGGCCAGGCTGCCTGCCGAGCCGCTGATCTCGATCCGCATCGCGTTCTTGTGCCCGGTGGCGAAGCGCGTCGCCTCGAACACGCCGATCGCGCCGCCGTCGAAGCGGGCGGTGAACAGCGCCGCGTCGTCCACCGTCACCGCGCCGCGCTCGCTGCTCGCCGTCCCCGACAGGCCGCTGGAGCTGGCCGGCAGCGGGCGCTCGGTCACGAACGTCTCCAGCACCGCGCCCACCGAGGAGATCCGCTGCCCGGTCAGATACTGGGCCACGTCGATGCTGTGCGCGCCGAGGTCGCCGAGCGCGCCCGAGCCCGCCCGGTCCTTGCGCAGCCGCCAGGCCAGCGGGAACTCCGGGTCCACCAGCCAGTCCTGCAGATACTGCGCCCGTACCTGGTGGATGGTGCCCAGCCTGCCCTGCTCGACCAGCTGCCTGGCCAGCGCGAGCGCGGGCACCCTGCGGTAGTTGAAGGCCACCATGGAACGGACGCCGTCCGCCGCGGCCTTCTGCGCCGCCGCGGCCATCTCCTCGGCCTCGCGCACCGAGTTGGCCAGCGGCTTCTCGCACAGCACGTGCTTGCCCGCGGCCAGCGCCGCCAGCGCGATCTCGGCGTGGCTGTCACCGGGCGTGCAGATGTCCACCACGTCGATGTCGGGGCGGGCGATCAGCTCCCGCCAGTCGGTCTCGGCGGACTGCCAGCCGTACTGCTCGGCCGCCTGCCGCACGCGCTCGGCCGACCGGCCGCAGACCGCGGTCATCTCGACCCGCAGCGGCAGCTCGAAGAAGCGCCCCGCGGTGCGCCACGCGTGCGAGTGCGCCGCCCCCATGAAGGCATGACCTACCATGCCGATCCGTAGGGCCTGCGGTGCTGTCGTCGTCACGTGCGTCCTCCTCGGGCGGCGCTGGGCCGTGAATCGTTATTCATCCGGCATCGACTGAAACTCTTGGAGTTGGATAGAACAGTTCGCGAGTTTCTGCCTGAACTTCGTCATAAGTCAAGGCTCTTGACCGGGCCGGACGCAAGAGGGCGCGGTACGCGGACCCGACAGCCGCACACCGGCATGCACACACCCCGGGGGTCACGATCGACACACCAGTCAACCTGCGCGAGGTCGGAAGGCTCCGGGTCCTCGAAGCCCTGCACACCACACAGCGCAGCAGCCGTCCCGAACTGGTACGGGTCACCGGCCTGTCCCGGGCCACCGTCTCCTCGCTGGTCGCCGACCTCATCGCGGTCGGCCTGGTCACCGAGGAGGAGCCGGACACCGACGACCCCGAACCGCGCCGCACCGGGCGCCCCGCGCAGTCGCTGTCCCTGGTGCCGACCGCGGGCTACGCCATCGGCGCGGACATCGGCCACCAGCACGTACGGGTGAACCTCTGCGACCTGTTCGGCACGGTGCTGTGGGAGCACTGGGTCGCCAAGGACGTCGACCGCGCCCCCGGGGAGACCCTCGACCTGGTCGCCGTCCTCGTCGGCCGCGCGCTCCAGGAGACCGGCGTCGCCCGCAGCCGGGTGCTCGGCATCGGCGCGGGCATCGCCTCCCCGGTCGAGAAGGGCAGCGGCGAACTCGGCGCCGAGGGCATCATGCCGGGCTGGGTCGGCCTGCACCTGACGGAGGAGCTGCGGCACCGCACCGCCCTCCCGGTCCGCGTCACCAACGACGCGAACGCCGGGGCGCTGGCCGAGCTGATGTACGGCGCCGGGCGGCAGGTCGAGGACATGGTCTACGTACGGCTGTCGGCCGGTATCGGCGCCGGCATCGTCAGCAACGGGCAGTTGCTGCTGGGGGCGCGCGGACTGGCCGGCGAGATCGGTCACCTGCCGCTCATCACCGACGGCCTCATCTGCCGCTGCGGCAACCGCGGCTGCCTGGAGACGGTGGCGAGCCCGGTGGCCATCGCCCGGCTGCTGACCCAGAGCTGGGGCCGGCAGATCGCCGCGCGCGACCTGCCCGCGCTGATCAAGCAGCGCAACACCGGGGCGCTGCGGGCCGTCCGCGACGCCGGCGACGCGGTGGGGCGGGCGCTGTCCACGCTGGTCACGCTGCTCAACCCGCGGCTCATCGTGGTCGGCGGCGACCTCGCGGGGGCCGGCGAGGACCTGCTCGAACCGCTGCGTGCCGGAGTCCGGCGGCACACCCTGCCCTCGGCCGCGCGCGGCGTCGAGATCGTCACCGGCGGGCTCGGCGACGGCGCCGAGGTCCGCGGCGCGGCGGGCCTGGTCCTCGCCGGCGCCCCCCACCTGCTCTCCGGCACCCCGCCGGTCGAGGTGGCGTAGGGCGGGCCGGACACCGCGGGCCAGGCGGGATCTGTCAGACACGGCCTGGGGCGGGCCCGTCAGGGCAGGGCGAGGACGGAGAAGGCGGCGCCCTCCGGATCGGCCAGCACGGCCGTCAGCCCCCGCGGTCCCGGGTGCGGTGCGGTGAGCACCCGGCCGCCGAGCCGGGCGGCCAGCGCGGCGGCGGCCTCGACGTCCTCGACGGCGAAGGCCGTCGTCCAATGCGCGCCGCGGTCCTGCGACAGGGCCTGGCCGACACCGTGGACGCCGGCCACCGCCTGGCCGTCCACGGTGAGGACGGCCAGGTCCTCGTCGTCCCCGGCCGCCCCCTGCCGCTCGAACGCGAGGCCGAAGACGGCCTCGTAGAACTTGCCGACCAGCGTCGAGTCGTTCGTGACCAGTTCGCTCCATGCCACCGACCCGGGCACGCCGGCAGCGTCCGGGCCGCCGAACGGGGCGCCCTGCCAGATGCCGAAGACGGCGCCCGACGGGTCGACGGCGAAGGCCAGCCGGCCGTCATCGCCGACGTTGAGCGGGCCGATGCCCACCGTGCCGCCGCACTCCCGCACCGACTCCGCGGCGCGGTCGGCGTCGTCGACGGCCAGCATCGTGGTCCACGACACCGGCTGCTGCGACTCCGGCTCGCCCGCGCCGATGCCGGCCACCCGCAGCCTGCCGGCCCCGGCGAGCGCGTACCAGCCGAGCTGCTCGGGGCCCGGGGTGAACTCCCAGCCGAGCAGCGCCCCGTAGAAGTCCCGGGCCGGGCCGGCCCGGTGCGCCATCAGACTGCCCCAGCAGGGTGTACCGGGCAGACGCCGGGACGGTACCTCGGTGGTCATGCGAACGCTCTCCTCATGGGCAGCCCGCTGCCTGCCCGGCTTCCCGCGGGAGTCGGCACGGCCGACGGCGGCACCGACGGAGGCGGTACGCGGCCGGCACACCCGGTACAACGCCCGGGCCTCCACAATAGGTGCATGGAATTTCTCATCAGCGCGGCCGAGTTGGCCGCCGCACCCGTACAGCCGGTCCTGATGGACGTGCGCTACCGGATGGGCGGTCCGTCCGGGCAGGGCGAATACGCCAAGGGCCACATCGCCGGGGCGCGTTACGTCGACCTGGACGCCGACCTGGCGGCGCCGCCGGGAGCGGCGGGACGGCATCCGCTGCCGGACGCCGAGGAGTTCGGCGCGGCCATGCGGCGCGCCGGGGTCGGCGCGGACACCGACGTGGTCGTCTACGACGACTGGAACGGCTGGGGCCCGGCCCGCGCCTGGTGGCTGCTGCGCTGGGCCGGCCACCGCCGGGTCCGGGTGCTGGACGGCGGGCTGGCCGCGTGGCGCGCGGCGGGCCAGGAGCTGAGCACGCAGGAGCCGCCGCCGGGCGAGGGGGACTTCGTGCCGCGGCCCGGCGGGATGCCGGTGGTGGACGCGGAGGGCGCCGCCGCGCTGGCCCGCCGCGGACTGCTGCTCGACGCCCGCGCGGGCGAGCGCTACCGCGGCGAGACCGAGCCCATCGACCCGGTGGCCGGCCACATCCCCGGCGCGGTCAACGCCCCCACCACGGACAACGCCGCCCCCGACGGTACGTTCCTGCCCGCCGCGCAGCTCGCCGCCCGCTTCACCGCGCTGGGCGCGACGCCCGGCACGGAGGTCGGCGTCTACTGCGGCTCCGGCGTCTCCGCCGCCCACCAGATCCTCGCCCTGGCCGAGGCGGGCATCCCGGCCACCCTCTACCCGGGCTCCTGGAGCGAATGGGTCTCCGACCCGAACCGCCCCGTTGCCACTGGCCCTTCCCCCTCCTGACCTCCCCCCTCCGGGACGAGCGGGCCTCTCAAGGGCGCGGCCCTTGAGGAGCCCGCCGCCAACGGCAGGGGCGCCCCTCAGGGGCGCGGGGAACGGCGCGAGCAACCGGCGGCCGCCGCGCGGGTCGCCACCGGCGCGAGGGGGCACCCCGGTGCGTACCGGACCACCGGCGGGTGGCTGGTCGCACGCGCAGCCCCTCGGGCCCCCCGCGAGGTGGTGTCGCCTTGAAGAGCCCGCCGCCAACGGCAGGGGGTACCCCTGAGGGGCGCGGGGAACGGCGCGAGCAAGCGGCGGCCGCCGCGCGGGTCGCCACCGGCGCGAGGGGGCACCCCGGTGCGTACCGGACCACCGGCGGGTGGCTGGTCGCACGCGCCCCTGAGGGCGCATCCCTACCGGCAAGTGCAGGCCGGAACCACCGCACCGGAGAGGCACCCCCCGCCCAGGGGTGCAGGCCCGAACCACCGCGCCCGCGGAGGGGCAGCCCCCGGCGAAGGGGGAGGTCGGAACCAGCGCGGCCGGCGGAGGCTACTCCTGCTTCTTGCGGCGGCTGCCGAAGACGATCTCGTCCCAGCTGGGGACCGTCGCCCGGCGGCCGGGGCGGACGCCGTCCGCCTCGGCCTGGCGGTCGGTGGTGCCGACCAGCCGGTCGCGGTGGCCCGCGACGGCCCGCGGCATCAGGACGTCGGCGTACGCCGACCCCGCGCTGGCGGCCGGCGCGGCCGTCTCCTGCTCGACCTCGGCCGCAGGCTCCTGCACCGCGGGCACCGGGTCCGGCGGGACCGTCGGCGGCGCGGGCACGACCATGTCGCCGCGGAAACTCGGCACCGCCTCCAGCAGGCTGGTCAGCGAGTCGCGCTCCTCCGGCTCGGCCGTGGCGGCGACGGCCCGCTCGTCGGCCCGCGCCTCCCTGGCCTCGCGCGGCTCCCGCGGATCGCGGTCCTGGCGGTCCAACTGCCGGTCGAGCGCCCGGTCCAGCGGGCGGTCCCTGGGCAGCCTGGCGATCCGCGGCACGAACGGGAAGCTCGGCTCCTGTGCCTGCGACTGCGCCTGGGTGGTCTCGCCGATCAGCGACCTGGCCTCGTCGTCGACGGCCTGCACCAGTCGGCGCGGCGGGTCGTAGGTCCAGCTCGCCGAGTGCGGCTCACCGGCGACCCGGTAGACCAGCAGCACCTCCCAGGTGCCGTCGTCGCGCCGCCAGGAGTCCCACAGCACGGTCTCCTTCTCCGCGCCGCGCAGCAGCAGGCGTTCGGCCACCGCCTCGCCCAGTTGCGGGCCTGTGCTCTCGCCCTGCCGCCTGACCGGGGTCTTCCTGGCCCGCTCGGCCATGAAGGCGCGCTCGGCCAGTACGGGACCCTCGAACCGGCGCACCCGTTCCACCGGGATGCCGGCCATCTGCGCGACCTCCTCCGCGGAGGCACCCGAGCGTATACGCGCCTGGATGTCGCGGGGCCGCAGATGGCTCTCGACCTCGATCTCGATCTGGCCCAGCCTGGCCCGGTCGTTGCGGACGGCGGCACGCAGCCGCTCGTCGATCGGGAGTGTGTATTCCGTGCTGTCGGCAGCCTTGAGCACCAGTCGTGTGCCGTCGTTGCTGACGGCCACGACGCGCAGTTCGGGCACGGTTACCTCCCGGGTGGTGCCTGCCGACGTCGGTTGCGTCGCTGCTCCCGTTGGACGAGTGTGGCCTGCCCGGGTGCAGCGTGCCACAACCTTGCAGAGTTACCCGGCGTGTCGGCACTGGCTGGTGACACGCCGTTATGGGACGGTGGTCGATTGGCCACTCAGTGTGACCGATCTCCGCACACCGGGACGAGCGCCGTGGAGGCTTCCTCCCGTTCGTCCGGGCGACCGGACGGGCAACCGGGAGCACGGATTCGTCACGGTACTCCATTTGGGCCAGCGGGGGGCGGCTGCCGCGCCGCCGAATGTGGTGCGCGGAGCGGGAGTTGGGTGACGCGGGTCACTCGTCCGTGGCGCGCGCCGGGCCTAAATGGGGACGAAGGGCTACGAACCAAGTACCCGCCGGAGGTAGTCGTTGCCGAACAGCCGTTCCGGGTCCAGCCGGTCGCGCAGCGCGGTGAACTCGCCGAACCGCGGATAGGCGGTGCGGAAGTATTCCGCGTCCCTGGTGTGCATCTTGCCCCAGTGCGGCCGCCCGCCCCGCTCGGTCATGATCTTCTCCACCGCGGTGAAGTACTCCTGGTATCTGCTGCCGCGGTACATATGCACCGCGATGTACGCGCTGTCCCGGCCGGAAGCGGTCGACAGCGCGATGTCGTCGGCCGGCGCGACCCGTACCTCCACCGGGAAGCTGATCCGCAGCGAGGACCGCTCGACCATCGCCTTGAGCTCCCGGATCGCCTCGACCGCCGCCTCCCTGGGCACCGCGTACTCCATCTCCACGAAGCGCACCCGGCGCGGGCTGGTGAAGACCTTGTAGGGGAGGTCGGTGTAGGTGCGGGCCGACAGCGCCCGGCTGGAGATCCTGGCGATGCCGGGGATGGCGGCGGGGGCGGCCCTGCCCAGCGCGCAGGCGGCCTTGAAGACGCCGTTGGAGAGCAGTTCGTCGTCGATCCAGCCGCGGACCGCGGGAAGCGGCGCCGCGGGCCCCTGGCTGCGGTTGTTGCGCTTGGTGTTGCAGCTGTCGGTGTGCGGGAACCAGTAGAACTCGAAGTGCTCGTTCTCCGTGGTCAGCGCGTCGAATTCGGACATCACCCGGTCGAAGGCCATCGGCTCCTCGCGGGCGGTCAGCAGGAAGACCGGCTCGACGGCGAAGGTGACCGCGCTGATCACGCCGAGCGCGCCCAGGCCGACCCGGGCCGCGGCGAAGACCTCGGGCCGCTCGTCGGCCGAACAGGTGAGCACCGAGCCGTCCGCGGTGACGATCTCCAGCGCGGTGATCTGCGCGGCGATCGCGCCCGAGTCGCGGCCGGTGCCGTGGGTGCCGGTGCTGGTGGCGCCGGCCACCGTCTGCTCCATGATGTCGCCCATGTTGGTCAGCGACAGGCCCTCGGCGGCCAGCGCCGCGTTGAGCTGCCTGAGCTGCACCCCGGCCTCGGCGGTCACGGTGCCCGCCGCCCGGTCGATGGAGCGGATCGCGGTCAGCCGCTCGGGACGGATCAGCACCCCGCCGGTCGCGGCGGCGGCGGTGAAGGAGTGGCCGGAGCCGACCGCTTTGGCCGTCAGGCCGTCCGCGGCGGCCACCCGCAGCACCGCGGCGAGCTCGTCGGCCGAGGCCGGTGCCACCGTGCGCGCCGGGCGCGCGGTGACGTTGCCCGCCCAGTTACGCCACACCTTCGTGTCCGTCGACCGCGTCGACCGTGCCGTGCCTGTCGTCGTACCCACCGCGCGGCTCCTCCCGCTCCGCCGCCGGCCGCAGCCGGCGGTACCCGAGTCCTGCCACCACCGCGGCGAGCAGCGCCGCGCCGGCGGGCACCGCGAAGGCCGCCGAGGCACCGTACGCGTCGGTCGCCCGGCCGGCGAGCCCGGCGCCCAGGGCCACCCCGACCGCGAGACCCGTGGAGGTCCACGTGATGCCCTCGGTCAGCTGCGCCCGCGGTACCAGCCGTTCGACCAGGTTGATCGACGTCACCATGGTCGGTGCGATCGTCAGACCGGAGAAGAACAGCGCCATGGCCAGGAACACCAGGTTTCCGACCAGTAGTGGCGGGATCATACTCACCGCCATCAGGCAGACGCCCAGCAGGAACCTCCCCTGCGCGGTGCCACGCGGTGTGATCAGGCCGAACGCCAGTCCGGCCAGGCAGGAGCCGAGGGCGTAGGTCGCCAGCACCAGGCTGGCCGCCGGCTTGTGGCCGCGCTCGTCGGCGAACGCCAGGGTGATCACGTCGACGGCGCCGAAGATCATCCCGGTGCCGACGAAGACCCCGAAGAGCACCGGCATGCCGGGCGCGCGCAGCGCCGAGCCTCCCGCCCGCAGGGCGCGCGGATGCGGCTGCGGCTCGGTGCGGCGCTGCGCGGTCAGCAGCAGCACGCCGAGGCCCAGGAAGACGGCGGCGAGCAGCGGCCCCGCCTCGGCGAACCAGACCGTGCACAGCCCGATCGACAGGATCGGGCCGAGGATGAAGACGATCTCGTCCACCACCGACTCGAACGAATAAGCGGTGTGCAGGAGTTCCGGCGCCCCCCGGTGGATGGCCGACCAGCGGGCCCGCACCATCGCGCCCAGGCTCGGGGTGGCGCCGACGCCCACCGCGCACACGAAGAACAGCCAGTGCGGCGCCCCGGCCTTCACCGCGGACAGCAGCGTCAGCACCGAGACCACCGTGATCGCCGCGGCCGGCCGCAGCACCCGCGCCTGGCCGTACCTGTCCACCAGCCGGGAGACCTGGGGTCCGACCGCCGCGCCGGACAGCGCGGCGGTCGCCGACAGCGCGCCGGCGAGCCCGTACTGCCCGGAGACCTGCGAGATCATCGTCACGATGCCGATCCCGAGCATCGACAGCGGCATCCGCCCGACCAGTCCCGCGGCGGAGAAGGCACGAGTGCCGGGCGCCGCGAATATCGCGCGGTAGGGACTGGTCACAAGGCGCGCTCCCGGTAAGGACTGTGCTGGGTCCGAACAGCTTACGAACCCTGGCAACCGGATAAACCCCTCCCCGCGCCGCCGGGGGCGGTCGGGGGCATCCGCCGCCTGGTGGCAGGATCGGAGGTATGCCAGAGCAGTCACCCAAGACCGACGCCCGTATGCCGGGAAACACGGCGCCGGGCACCGACCCCGCCCCCTACGACGCGCTGCTGCTGCTGTCCTTCGGCGGCCCCGAGGGCCCCGACGACGTGCTGCCCTTCCTGGAGAACGTGACCCGTGGCCGCGGCATCCCGCGCGAGCGGCTCAAGGAGGTCGGCCGGCACTACTTCCTCTTCGGCGGCGTCAGCCCGATCAACGCGCAGAACCGCGACCTGCTGGACGCGCTGCGCAAGGACTTCGCGGAGCACGGCCTCGACCTGCCGGTCTTCTGGGGCAACCGCAACTGGGCGCCCTACCTGACCGACACCCTGCGCGAGATGTCCGACGCGGGCCACCGCCGCGTCCTGGTGCTGGCCACCAGCGCCTACGCCTCCTACTCCGGCTGCCGGCAGTACCGGGAGAATCTGGCCGCGTCGCTGGCCGAGCTGGCCGCAGAGGGACGCATGGTGCCGCAGGTCGACAAGCTCCGGCACTACTTCAACCACCCCGGCTTCGTCGAGCCCATGGCCGAGGCGACGCTGGCCGCGCTGGCGGCCCTGCCGCCCGCGGTCAGGGACGGCGCCCGGCTGGCCTTCACCACCCACTCGATCCCGACCGCCGCGGCCGACACCTCCGGCCCGGTCGAGGGCCACGGCGACGGCGGCGCCTACGTCGCGCAGCACCTGGACACCGCCCGGCTGGTCGCCGGCGCGGTGCGGGCGGCCGACGGCGTCGAGCGCCCCTGGCAGCTGGTCTACCAGTCCCGCAGCGGCGCCCCGCAGATCCCGTGGCTCGAACCGGACATCTGCGACCACCTGGAGGAGGTGCGGGCCGAGGGCGCGGCCGCCGTGGTCATGGTGCCGATCGGCTTCGTCTCCGACCACATGGAGGTGAAGTACGACCTGGACACCGAGGCCGCCGCCAAGGCGCAGGAGCTGGACCTGCCGGTGAGCAGGGCCGCCACCGTCGGGGCCGACCCGCGGTTCGCCGCCGCCGTGCGCGACCTGGTGCTCGAACGGGCCGCCACCGAGCGCGGCGCGGCCCCGGTGCGCTGCGCGCTCGGCGCGCTCGGCCCGAGCCACGACATCTGCCCGGCGGGCTGCTGTCCCGCCAGGAACCCGCTGCCCGCAGCCGCGGGCATGGACTGAGGAGCCACGTGACCAGCCAAGCGTCACCGTCCGACCACGCCGCGCAGTACGCCGGGTTGCTGGAGGTCGCCCTCGACGCGGCCCGCAGGGCCGGCGCCCTGCTCAGGGACGGCCGCCCGGCCGACCTCGGTGTCGCCGCCACCAAGAGCAGCCAGGTCGACGTCGTCACCGAGATGGACATCGCCGCGGAGCAGCTGATCACCACCTGCATCGGCCGGGCGCGCCCGGACGACGGTTTCCTCGGCGAGGAGGGCGCGAGCCGGGAGGGCACCAGCGGGGTGCGCTGGGTCATCGACCCGCTGGACGGCACCGTGAACTACCTCTACGGCCTGCCTTCGTGGGCGGTCAGCATCGCCGCAGAGAAGGACGGCGAGGTGGTCGTGGGCGTGGTGGAGGCGCCGATGCGCGGCGAGACCTACCAGGCGGTGCTCGGCGGCGGCGCGCTGGTCAACGGCGTCGCAGCCCGGCGCCGGCCCGCGCCCGAGCTGTCGCACGCGCTGGTCGGCACCGGTTTCGGCTACCTCAGCGAGCGGCGCGCCGCGCAGGCCGAGGTGGTCCGTACGCTGCTGCCGCAGGTCCGGGACATCCGGCGCGGCGGGTCGGCCGCGATCGACCTGGTCGACGTGGGCTGCGGCCGGCTCGACGCCTACTACGAGCGCGGGCTCAACCCCTGGGATCTCGCCGCAGGCGACCTCTTCGCCCGCGAGGCCGGCGCGCTCACCGGCGGCCGGCCGGGCGAACGCGCCTCCGGCGACCTGACCCTGGCCGCTCCCACCGGCCTCTTCGAGCCGCTCCAGCAGCAACTGGAGGCGCTGGGCGCCTGGCACGACTGACGGTCCCGGCCGCTGAGGCACGGCCTGGAGAGCATGCGAACGCCCCGGCACCCTCGTGGGGCCGGGGCGTGCGGCTGGGGGTCAGGCGACCTTGGGCCGTACGTCCACGCCGTGCTCCGCTGCGAGCCTGCGCAGGTCGTCCAGCTCGCCCTGCTCGACCTCGGCGAGGAATTCGTCGCCCGTCTCCCGCGCTTTCCGCAGGTCGGACTCCGTGCTGTGTATGCGCTGCAGGATTCCGGTGGTGAACGCGTCCATATGGCGCCCCCTCGTCGTCTCCGTTGACACGGGGAAGTGTCAAGCCAGATGCCACGCGCGGAAACGCGCGACAGGCGTGGTGGGTGGGTGTGCAGTCGTCCTCCCCGCCATACCGGCGGGGGAAACCTCCGCGACCCGGAGGAAATTCCGCCGGTGACACACTTACCGCCGATTTACCGGTACCCGGTGCAGGATGGAGGAGCATTCCCACAGCTCACGGAAGGACAGCGCCTTGCGCGTACTGGTCGTCGAGGACGAGCAACTGCTCGCTGACGCCGTTGCCACCGGCCTTCGTCGCGAGGCGATGGCCGTCGATGTGGTCTACGACGGCGGCGCCGCCCTGGAGCGGGTCGGTGTCAACGACTACGACGTGGTCGTACTCGATCGTGACCTCCCGGTCGTGCACGGTGACGACGTCTGCCGGCAGATCGTCGAGCTGGGACTGCCCACCCGGGTGCTGATGCTCACCGCCGCCGGCGACGTCAGCGACCGGGTCGAGGGCCTGGAGCTCGGCGCCGACGACTATCTGCCCAAGCCCTTCGCCTTCACCGAGCTGACCGCCAGGGTCCGCGCGCTGGGCCGCCGCACGACCGCGGCCCTGCCGCCGGTGCTCGAGCGCTCCGGTATCCGCCTGGACCCGAACCGCCGCGAGGTCTCGAGGGACGGCGCCGAGGTGCATCTGGCGCCGAAGGAGTTCGCCGTGCTGGAGGTGCTGATGCGCAGCGAGGGCTCGGTGGTCTCGGCGGAGCAGCTGCTGGAGAAGGCCTGGGACGAGAACACCGACCCGTTCACCAACGTGGTGCGGGTCACGGTGATGACGCTGCGCCGCAAGCTCGGCGAGCCGCCGGTGATCGTCACCGTGCCCGGCTCGGGCTACCGGATCTGATCGCGTGGCCACCGCGTTCCCCTCCTCCCCGCCACCCGCCCCGCACGCCCCGCCGCGCCCGCCGTGGGACCCGCATCCCGCCGAGGGCCAGCCGCCCTGGCTGCGGCCGACCATCCGGATACGGCTGACGGTCCTCTACGGCGGCATGTTCCTGATCGCCGGGGTGCTGCTGCTGTGGATCATCTACCTGCTGGCCGCCCAGGCCATCCGGCAGGGCAGCGAGCTGCCGCTGACCTTCGTCGAGGCGAAGATCCAGTCCACCAACTGCTCCGCGCTTCCTGCCAACAGCAACATCACCACCGAGCAGTTCAACCAGGCACTGGGCGTCTGCATGCAGCACCAGCGCGACATGGCGCTCAACACCCTGCTCAAGCGCTCTTTGCTGGCGCTCATCGGCCTGGCGGTCGTCGCCTTCGCCTTCGGCTACGTGATGGCAGGGCGGGTGCTGGCTCCGCTCGGCCGCATCACCCGTACCGCCCGCAGCGTGGTCGGCTCCGACCTCAAGCGCCGGATCGAGCTGGACGGCCCCGACGACGAGCTGAAGGAGCTGGCCGACACCTTCGACGAGATGCTGGACCGGCTGGAGCGGTCCTTCGACGCCCAGCGCCGCTTCGTGGCGAACGCCTCGCACGAGCTGCGCACCCCGCTGGCGATCAACCGCACGCTGCTGGAGGTCCAGCTGTCCGATCCGGAGGCGTCGCAGGATCTGCAGCAGCTCGGCAAGACCTTGCTGGCCACCAACGAGCGCAGCGAGCAGCTGGTGGAGGGACTGCTGCTGCTGGCCCGCAGCGACAACGAGATCATCGACCGCAGGTCGGTGGATCTGGCCGAGGCCGCCTCCCAGGCACTGGAGCAGACCCGCGGCGAGGCCCAGGCCAAGGGCGTGGAGCTGCGCGCCGCCCTGGAGCCTGCGGTGGTGCAGGGCAACGGCGTGCTGCTGGAGCGCATCGCGCTGAATCTCGTGCAGAACGCGGTGCGGTACAACGTGCCGGACGACGGCTGGGTCGAGGTCGGCACCGAGGTGCGCAGCGGCCACGCGCTGATCGTGGTGGCCAACACCGGACCGGTCGTCCCGGCATATGAGATCGAGAATCTTTTCGAGCCATTCCGGCGGCTGCGCACCGACCGCACCGGGAGCGACAAGGGCGTCGGGCTCGGCCTGTCCATCGTCCGCTCGGTGGCCAGGGCGCACGGCGGCGTGATCACCGCGGAGCCCCGAGAGGGCGGTGGCCTGGTCATGAGGGTCGCCATCCCCGTCTGACCCGGTCCGCGCGCCGCTGCCAAGGGCGCCCTGGAGCGGTGTGAACCGCGTCACGTGGAAGATCGCCAAGGGGTCCGGCCCGCCCGGCCGGTGTTCGCTTTGCGAGTAATTTTGTGGTCTGTGCCGCGTCCGCTCGGGTTGTGATCGATCGCACACACGATTTCCCCATCGCCTACACTGAGTGATCAAGACATTGGGGAAAAGACCGGAAAATCCATGTTTCCGCAGGTCATGATCACGGGAAGTACACGTACCAGCGGCTGTGGCGGATCCGTTCCCGGCCATCGCAGACCATGATCGGCCACCCGTGCGATCACCCCTTCGGGGGCGACGCTGGGTGTCGATTGAGTAACAGGCCTTGATGTGAGGCAAAATCTCCGCCTCAGGTCGGGCACAAGTCCGGCCTCCCGCGCGTTACGTGCGCTGGAGACACCGCAGACACCCACAGGGGGAGAGCGAAAATGGCTACGGATTACGACACCCCACGCAAGACCGATGATGATGTCAACGAGGACAGCATCGAAGAACTGAAGGCCCGCAGGAACGAGAAGTCGACCTCAGCGGTCGACGTCGACGAGTTCGACCAGGCCGAGTCCCTTGAGCTGCCCGGCGCCGACCTCTCCAACGAGGAGCTGTCGGTCCGCGTGCTGCCCCGGCAGGCGGACGAGTTCACCTGCATGAGCTGCTTCCTGGTGCACCACAGGAGCCAGCTCGCCTCGGAGAAGAACGGCAATCCGATCTGCCGCGACTGCGCGGCCTGATCGAGGTGACCGGCACGCCGGAAGGCCGTGAGGACGCCGAGCGGGGCCGCGCGGCCTCGCTCGCGGCCATGACCGCCCGCGGCCTCGGCCGTGGCGTCAGACACGGAGTGAACGGGGTGAGCGGCGGCGCCCGCAAGGGCGGCAGCGCCGCACGGGCCGGGCTCCGCTCGGTCGCCGAGCGGCTGATCGAGGTGGCCCCCCGCATCCCGGTGCGGGATCTGGCCACCTTGCGCCGGCAGTTCCCCGGGCTCGGCCCGGAGGAGATCGCGGACCGGCTCGTCGCCACCGCGGCCAAGGGCACGATGACGGTCGGCGCCGGTATCGGCGCCGCCGCGATGCTGCCCACCCCGCCGGCCATGCCGGCCGAACTGGCGACCGAGACGCTCGGCGTCGCGGCCATCGAGTACAAGCTCATCGCCGAGCTGCACGAGGTCTACGGACTACGCGTCCCTGGCGGCGCCCGCGAGCGGGCGACCGCCTATCTGTGGTCGTGGACCGAGCAGCGCGGCATCGATGTGCTGAAGCTGTCCACCCTCAACGTCGCGCTGGGCAGCAGCATGAAGCGGGAGATGCGGCAGCGGCTGCTCCGCAAGACCCTGCGCAACGCACCGGTGCTGACCCCGTTCATGGTGGGCGCGGCGGTCGGTGCGGTGATGAACCGCCGGGACACCCGCAAGCTCGCCGGGCGGGTGCGCCACGACCTGCGGGCCGCGCAGTTCCCCTGGCCGGAACTGCCGGTGGACGAGACCGGCCCCGGACCGTATCCGGAAATCGAGGCGGACCGGCACGGCCGACGCCCTGACGCCGACGCCGCCGGAGCGGAGGGCTGACCGGCGCCTAGCCGGCGTCCACGGTCCTGACCGCGTCCAGTGCCGCCGCCAGGCGCTGCGGCGAGCGCGTCGACAGGTACACGTAGGGCGTGGGGTCCGCCGGGTCGGTCACCTCGACCTTGAGCGCCGTCGGCACGTACGAGCGCAGCAGCATGAAGGCCCGCGGGTCCGCCTTGTGCGACCGCCAGGCCACCGTCTCCGCCGGGTCGAGCACCGTCGCCGCCCCCAGCGCGGTCACCGGGATCCTCGCCTTGCCCGCGACCAGCGAGCCGGCCACCACCCTGATCCGGGCGGACCCGTAGGAGCTGACCGCCATCATGGACAGCGCGCCCCCGCCGACCAGCCCGGCCAGCAGCGGCAGCGGGCCGAAGGGGAGCAGGATCAGCGCCACCGCCACCCCCACGGCGATGGCGAGGAACCACCAGGAACGCGGGACGGTGAGCCGTTCGTCGTAAGGCTGCATGGCACCAGACTGCCATGTGCCGCCGGGAGAGCCGCGGGCACGGCGGGAAGGGACAGCGTTGGAGGGTAGGGTCTCGGGCGTGAGTGCAGCCACGACACCCCCGGGCGCAGGACGGCCGGGCCTGAAACCGCCGTCCGACGCGACCGCCCCGGTACGGCACCCCGACGCCCCGGCGCCCGGTGAACTGCTGGGCGCGCACTACGACCAGTGCTTCGGCTGCGGCGAGAGCCAGCCGCACGGACTGCATCTGGCGGCCAGGGCGGGCGAAGGCGTCAGCGTCACCGCCGAGTTCACCGTGCAGCCGGCCCACCAGGGCGCGCCCGGGCTCGCGCACGGCGGGGTGCTGGTCTCCGCGCTCGACGAGACACTCGGCTCGCTGAGCTGGCTGCTGCGGGTCATCGCGGTCACCGGCCGGCTGGAGTCGGACTTCGTCCGCCCGGTGCCGGTCGGCGCCACCCTGCACCTGTCCGCCCGCTGCACCGCGGTGGCCGGCCGGAAGATCTACAGCAGCGCCGAGGGCCGGATCGGCGGCCCCGACGGCCCGGTCGCGGTCCGCGCGGACGCCCTCTTCGTCGAGGTCAAGCTCGACCACTTCACGGCCAACGGCCGGCCCGCGGAGATCAGGGCCGCGATGGACGACCCGGACCAGGTCAAGGTCGCCCGCGCCTTCGAGGTGAACCCGTGACCCGGCCCCCGGTGGACGTGCTGCTGCGCCGGCTCGACGACTCCGTCCCGGTGCCCTCCTACGGGCACCCCGGGGACGCCGGCGCCGACCTGATCACCACCGAGGCCGCCGAGTTGGCACCCGGCGAGCGGGCCGTGCTGCCCACCGGGATCTCCATCGCGCTGCCCGACGGCTACGCGGCCTTCGTGCACCCGCGCTCGGGCCTTGCCGCGCGCTGCGGTGTGGCTCTGGTGAATGCCCCGGGAACGGTGGATGCCGGGTACCGTGGAGAGATCAAGGTGATCGTCGTCAATCTGGACCCGCGCGAGACCGTGCGGTTCGGCAAGGGCGACCGGATCGCCCAACTGGTCGTCCAGCAGGTCGAGCGGGTCCGCTTCCACGAGGTGGCGGAGCTGCCAGGCTCTGCCAGGGCCGCGGGGGGCTTCGGTTCCACGGGGGGGCATGCCGCGGCGGAGACGCCGTCGGCTGACACGTCCAGATACGGATACGCATCGGTCGTAGCAGACCGGGAAGGACAGTGACCGTGTTCCGTCGTCGCAAGGAGCGCGAAGACGCCCTCGACGAGCTCGATGAGGCCGTCGAGGCCGAAGAAGAGCTGGCCGAAGACGCCGAGGAGTCGGACGACTCCGGTGACTCCAACCGGTACAACCTTCCGCCCGCCCCGCGGCCCGACGGCCCCTGGGACGTGAGTGAGATCAGGGAGCCCGGCGACGGCCGGGTGGACCTCGGCGGACTGTTCGTGCCCGGAGTCGAGGGCATGGAGCTGCGGGTGGAGGTCGCGGGCGAGTCGATCGTCGCGGCCACCGTGGTGCTGCGGGACAGCGCCGTCCAGCTCCAGGCGTTCGCCGCCCCCAAGTCCGAGGGGATCTGGGGCGAGGTGCGCGAGGAGATCGCCTCCGGCATCACCCAGCAGGGCGGTGTCGTCGACGAGGTCGAGGGGCCGCTGGGCTGGGAGTTGCGTGCGCAGGTGCCCGTGCAACTGCCCGACGGCACCAACGGGGTGCAGTTGGTGCGCTTCGTCGGCTGCGACGGGCCGCGCTGGTTCCTGCGCGGGGTCATCTCCGGGCAGGGCGCGGTGCAGCCGGCCGCCGCGGGAGTGCTGGAGTCGGTCTTCCGCGACACCGTGGTGCTGCGCGGCGACTCCCCGATGGCGCCGCGCGACCCGATCGTGCTCAAGCTGCCCAACGACGCGCAGATGGTGCCGGACGGCGCCGCCGCCGAGCAGCCGGAGCCGTCGAAGTTCGGCGACGGCATCGACCCGATGCGCCGCGGCCCGGAGATCACCGAGCTGCACTGACCGCGGCGGTCACGCCACCGCCTCACCCGGCCCGGACCTGCTCGACAGGTCCGGGCCGCGCTGCGTCCCGCCGCCGGGTGGCCCGTGACCGACGCCACCGCGCAAGAATCCTTGCAAGAAATCTGCGACAAGCGGAAAACGGTCCACCGTTTCGTAGCAACTCTTGCACAGGTGTAGGCGCGCCACTACCGTCGGCGGCCGGGCGGTCGCACGGCCTCCGCGGGCTCACGGGGGTGGCACAGGGCATGGCGACGGACGTGACGCCGCGGTGGCGGGCGGACGGCGGTCCCACGGTGCCGGCGGCGGTCCGCAGCGGCACCCACCACCTGGTGGTGCTGATCGCGGCGGCGCTGGCGATCCTGCTGTCCGCGACGGTGCTCTCCGCCCTCGCCGCGCTCGCCGACCACTCCGTCGAGAGCGCCATCCAGCAGCGGCTCGCCGCCGACCCGGACATCGCGGTCGACGTGCTCGGCCACTACCGGCCGCAGGACATGGCGGGCGGCGACAAGGCCGTACGCGCCTCGCTGGACCGGGTGTTCGGCGGGGTGCCGCACCGGACCTTCACCGCGCTGCGGGCGCCGGCCTCGCTGTCCTCGGAATACTCCGTCGTCCGCGCCGACGGCGGCGTCACCGGCGCCTCCGCCGTGGTGGTCGCGCTGCCCGACCCGGCCAGGCACGCCCGGCTGGTGACCGGCGGCTGGCCGAAGGCCACCGGCGGCGGGCCCGTGCAGGTCGCCCTCACCCAGGTCGCCGCCGCCCGCCTCGGCCTCGGCGCCGGCGACACCTTCGGGCTCCAGGTCGGCCTGCGGCGGGTGACGATGCAGCTGTCCGGCAGCTACCGGCCGGCCGCCGCCGACCCCGGCGTGCTGGCCGGGCTGTCCAGCTCGTTCGGCACCGCGGACAGCCTGGCGTTGGTCGCCCCTGACGCCTTCACCGCGATGCCCGGCGTCACCGCCGACGCGCTCGCCGCCTGGTTCGGCGCCCCCGACACCACCCGGCTGCACCTGGACCAGATCGGCCCGCTGCGCGACCGGGTCGCCCGCTTCGCCAGCAGCGACACCGACGTCTCGGTCTTCCAGAACCGGCCGCCCGCCATGAGCAGGGTCTTCACCACCTCGGGCCTGCCCGACGTCCTCGACGCGCTGGCCGCGCCGATGGCCGTCGCCCGGGCCGGGATGTACATCCCCGCGGCCCTGCTCGCCGCCCTGGCCACCGCGGCCCTGGTGCTGACCGCCCGCCAGCTCGCGCAGGCCCGGGCGACCGAGACCGCCCTGATGGGCGCGCGCGGCGCCGGCACCGCGCGGCTGGTCGGCGCCGCGGCCGCGCAGTGGGCGCTGGTCGCCGTGCCCGCGGCGGTGGCCGCGCCCTTCCTCGCCGGGCCGCTGCTGCGCGGGCTGCATCGTGCCGGGCTGCTGGACGGCGACCTGCCGTCCTCCGGCGCCACCGCGATCGGCTGGACGGCGGCGCTGCTGGCCCTGGTGGTGCACGGATTGGCGGTGTTCGTCCCCACCGCCCGGCAGGCCGCCGACCGGCGGGCCGGCATGCGCCTGCGGCTGCGCGGCGCCAGGGCCGCCGCCTTCCAGCGGGCCGGCACCGATCTCGCGCTGGCCGTGGTCGCCGCGGCCGGCTGGCTCGAACTGCGCCACTACCGCACCCCGGTGGCCGGCGGGGGAGTCGGCGGCACCTCCGTGGACCCGGTGCTGATCCTCACCCCGGTCCTGATGACCGCCGCGGCGACGCTGCTCTCGCTGCGGCTGCTGCCGCTGGCCGCACCGCTGATCGACCGGGCGGCCAGGCGCGCCGCCGGCTTCGTCCTGCCGCTCGGCGGCTGGCAGATCGGCCGCAGGGCCGCCCGGCACACCGGCCCCGCGCTGCTGATGACGCTGGCCCTCGCGGTCGGCGCGCTCGGCGTGACCGCGCTGGCCGTCCTCGACCGCGGGGCGGCGGACCAGGCCGCCTTCGACGTCGGCGGCGACCTGCGGGTCGCCGCGCCCTTCCAGACCGTCGGCGCGGTACCGCCCGCGCCGCAGCGGTACGACGTCTACGCGGCGCTGCCCGGTGTCTCCGCGGTCACCCCCGTCACCGACCTGCCGCTCAACCGCGGCCAGCAGGCGCTGTCCGCCGAGGGCGTCAACACCTCCGCGATCGCCGGCACCCAGCGCCAGGACGGCAGCGGGCCCGTTCCGGCGATCCGCTCCGACCTGACCGGCGAACCGGCCGGCGACCTGCTGGCCGGCCTCGGCGCCGCGATCCCGGACCACGGTTACACCATTCCCGGCGAGCCCACCGAACTGCCGCTGACCGTACGGCTGTCCGCGAGCGGCAAGGCGCCGTTCGTCCCGGTGGTCCTCGCGGTGACCGTCGAGGACGCCGACGGCCTGCCCGACCGGCGCAGCGTGCGGCTGCCGGTCACCGACGGCACGCCGTACACCGTGCGGGTGCCGCTGACCTTCGGCGGGCACCCCGGCGCCGGCCGGCACTACCCGCTGCGCGTCGTCGGCCTGTCGCTGAGCATCCGCTTCCCGCAGGTCCGCCGCGACTACCGGCTGCAGATCGGCTCTGCGGCCGCGCCGGCGGGCGCGCTGTGGCGCGACCTGAGCAACCCCGTCTACTCGCGGGACGGCTGCGCGGGCTACCAGGTGGACCGGGAGGTCGCGCCCGGGCCGCACCTGTGCACGAACGAGAAGATGCCGGGGCAGCTGTTCTCCGGCACCCTGCGCGGCCCCAACTCCGCGCTGTGGCCGCCGCGCTGGGACATGGATCTCGGCCCGGTGCCCGCACCGCACCAGCCGCCGGTGCCGGCCCTGGCCGACGCCGCCCTCCAGGCCACCGGCGAGTTCGCCACCGGGGCGGTGGTCGCGCTCGACGGCGGTCCCGGCGTGGACATCGAGGTCAAGGTGATCGGCCGGATCACCGCGGTGCCCGGCTTCGACCACGCACACGGCCGGCTGCTCGTCGACTCGCGCGCCCTGGCCGCGGCGATGGTCGCGACCGGCAACGACCCGCCACCGGACGCCTTCTGGCTGCTGTCCGCCCGGCACGGCGACGCCACCGCGGCCGCCGCCGCCCTGCGCCGCGACCCGGCGGCGGGCGTCGGCACCACCGTGCCGCAGGCGGCCAGGCAGCTCGCCGACGACCCGCTGCAACGCGGCACCCGTGCGGCGCTGGTGCTCGCCCTGGTGCTGGCCCCGGCGTTCGCGGTGATCGGCTTCACCCTGCACACCGCGATGTCGGCCCGGCTGCGACGCGGCGAATTCGCGCTGCTGCGGGCCATCGGGGTGCGGCGGCGCCAGCTCGCCGCGCTGCTGTGGACCGAGCAACTGGGCCTGGCGCTGCTGGCCGTGCTGGTCGGCACCGTGCTCGGCGCCGGCCTCGCGGTCGTGGTGACCCCGCTGGTCAGCGTGGACGGCAGCGGGGCGCCGGTCGTCCCCGGCCTGACGGTGACCGTGCCGTGGCTGAAGGTGGCGCTGGTCGCCGTCGGCACCGCGCTGCTCATCGTCGCCGCGGTCACCGCGCTGGCGCGGACCTTCGCCCGGGTGGACCTGGTACGCGTGCTCAGAGCGGGAGACGAGGGATGACCGGCGACGAGCAGGACCGCAGGCGTCGGCTGCCGCGGCCCGGCTCCGGGGTGCGCGACCCGGGGCTGCGCCGCGAGGCCCGCGGTGAGCTGCCGCTGCTGGCCTGCCTGACGGTGGTGGTCGCGCTGCTCGCGCTGATCACCGCTGCGGGACCGCCGCTGCTCGACCGGTGGGCGGGCGACGCGCTGCGCAGCAGGTTCGACACCGCCCGGCAGACCGACGCCGAGATCCGGCACAGCGTCAGCCTGCACCGCGACGACACGGAACCGCCGCCCGACCCGGCCACCGCGACCGTCGGCCGCGACCTCGCCAAGGTCACCGCCGGCCTGCTGGCGTCGGCCGGGCCGCCGCTGTCCTCGGTCCTGGTGCACGACTCCACCCGGGTCGAGGTCCCGGTGCTCGGTGCCGCCCTTCCCGCCGGCCGGCTGGAGCTGGGGCTGCTCTACGCCGACGACGCGCCGGCCGCCGCCAGTTACCCGCAGGGCGGCCCGCCGGGCCCGCCGGGCCGGACCTCGCCGATCCCGGTCGCCTTCTCCACCCTCGCCCGCGACACCCTGCACCTCGGCCTCGGGCAGCGCTTCCACCTCTCCCCGGCGGTCGGCACCTTCGACACCGACGCCGTGGTGAGCGGCTTCTTCACCCCGCCCGCCGACGCCACCGCCCCGCTGTGGCACGAGGAGTCCCTGCTGGAACGGCCCGCGCGCACCGACGGCCTGTGGCACGCGCAGGCCGTGATCGACGCGGCGTCCATCGACGGGCTCCAGCAGGTGACCCGCGGTCAGGGCCACGACCTGGTGGTGCAGTGGCGCAGCTCGATCCGGATGACACCGGATCAGGCGACGCGCTTCGCCACCGGCGGCGGCCTGCGGCGGCTGCAGGACGCCGCCGACAGCTACGCGGCCGCCGCGGACCAGGACTTCTGCCCCGAGCCGGACGGCTACATGGCGACGGGCTGCCGGATCGGCCGGCACGGCACCACCGAGCTGACCACCGTGGACGACATCCCCGACCTGATCGAACCCTTCGCCCGCGCCCGCGGGCAGGCCCGCACCCTGGAGTCCTTCGCGCTCGCCGGGCTGATCGCGGTGGGGCTGGCCACCGTCGTCGTCACGGCCCGCCTCGCGGTCCACCGCAGGGCCGCCGCCCAGGCGCTGCAACAGGCCCGCGGCGCCTCCGCCACCGACCTGGCGCTCGTCCGGCTGGTGCAGACCGCTCCGGCCGCGCTGCTCGGGCTGGCGCTCGGAGCCGGTGCGGCCCGGCTGGCGGCGCCGCCGGGCGACGGCCCCGGCGGCCTGGTGCCCGCGCTCGTGGTCGCCGCGGTGGCATGGCTCACCCTGCCGGCGCTCACCCTCGTCGCGACCAGGGACCGCGCCGGCCGCGCCGGGCGGCCGCCCGCCGTGCGCCGGGTCGGCGTCGAGGCGGCGGTCCTGCTGCTGGCCGCCGCGGGCGTGCTGCTGCTGCGCGCGCACGGCGCCGGCGCCGGCGGGCTCGACGTCGGGCTCGCGGTGGTGCCCGCGCTGCTCGGCACCGCCACCGTGGTGCTGCTGATCCGCGTCTACCCGCTGCCGCTGCGGCTGCTGTCCCGCGCGGCGCGCGCCCGCCGCGGCACCGTGCCGCTCGTCGCGCTGTCCCGCGCCGCCCGGGAGGCGCCTGGCCACGCGCTGGCCCTGCTGGTGCTGGTGACGACGCTGTCCACCGCCGTCTTCGGCGGCCTGGTGGCCCGTACGGTCGCCGACGGCAGCAGGACCGCGGCCGTGTGGAGTTCTGGCGCCGACGCGGTGGTCATCGGCGCGGGCCGTGACGGTACCCCGGAGCGGACGCTGGCCGATGTGACGGGCGTCCGGCGCGCCACCGTCGTGCGCAGCCTGGTCAACCAGCTCACCAGCGACCGCGACGGCGCCCGCTACGGCGCCACCCGGGTGGTCGCCGTCGACGCGGGTGCGCTCGGCACCGCGGCCCACGGGTCCGCCGCCGCCCGCGCGCTGGCCGCGGCGGGCCTGGCCGGCCGGCCCGCGCCGGCGGCAGCAGGCGGCCACTACGTGCTGCCGGCGCTCGCCACCGCCGACTTCGCCGGCGGCAGGCCCGGCGACACCTACACCACGACCCTGCGCAGCGGCACGGTCTCCTTCCGGGTCGTGGGCGTGCTGCCGGCCGCCGTCCGGCGCGACCCGGCGCTGGGGCCGCTGCTCAGCGTCCAGCAGCGTGACGCCGGGCGCGGCGAGAGCGCCGACAGCGCGACCGCGGTCGCCGCGGGCAGCCCGCTGCTGCTGGTGGACTCCGCCGAGCTGACGATGCTCGAAGCCGACGAGTTCCACGACTCGGCCGTCCTGTTCTACGGCCCGCGGCTGGACACCGCCTCGCTGCGGGCCGCCGGGCCGCGCGTCACCGGACCCTCGGGTGAGGTCAGGGTCAAGGCCACCGCGATGGCGCTGGCCGCCGACGACGGGCTGCTGCGCAGCGTCCGGCGCACCTACGCCACCACCACGGCGCTCTCCGTGCTGCTCGCCCTGGTCGCGCTGGTGCTCGAACTGCTGCTGTCGTCGCGGGACCGCGGGCGCACCGCCTCCCGGCTGCGCACCCTGGGCCTGCCGACCCGCGGCATCGCGGCGATGAACGTCCTGGAACTGCTGCCGATGGTGCTGGCCGCGGTCGCGGGCGGCGTCGCGCTCGGCCTGGTGCTGCCCGGCATCCTCGGCCCCACCCTGACGCTGCGGGAGTTCACCGGCGGCCCCGGCGCGCCCGCACTGCACGACGACCACGCGCTGACCGCGGGCCTCGGCCTGGGCCTCGCCGCGCTGGTCGCCGCGGCCGTCGCCGCCGAGACCTGGGCGGGCCGCCGCCGCGGTCTTGGCGCCGTACTGCGGCTGGGGGACGCGGTATGAGCGCCCCGCACGAGCGGCGGCCGGGGGACGCCGTATGAGCGCACCGCACGACCGGACGACCGGCACCGGACCACCACGGGGAGACCGTATGACCGACCTCGCCGCCCTGCAGGCCCGCGCCCTGGCCAGGTCCGCGCCCGAGCCGGACGAGGGCCTGATCGTCTGCGACAACCTGGTGCGGGTCTTCCGCACCGAGGGCGTCGAGGTGCAGGCGCTGCAAGGCCTCGACCTGACCGTGGAGTCCGGCGAGCTGCTGGCCGTGGTCGGCGCCTCCGGCTCGGGCAAGTCCACCCTGCTGGGCATCCTGTCCGGCCTCGACCTGCCCACCGCCGGGCGGGCCAGGGTCGCCCGGCACGACCTGCTCGCCATGAAGCGCCGCGAACGCCTGGACTACCGGCGCACCACTGTCGGCTTCGTCTGGCAGCAGACCGGGCGCAATCTGCTGCCCTACCTGACCGCGCTGGAGAACGTCACGCTGCCTATGGGCTACGCGCGGATCCCGCGGGCCGGCCGCGCCGGGCGGGCCATGGAGCTGCTCGACCTGCTCGGCGTCGCCGACTGCCGCCACCGCCGCCCCGGCGAGCTGTCCGGCGGGCAGCAGCAGCGGGTCGCCATCGCGGTTGCGGGCGCGAACACCCCCCGGGTGCTCTTCGCCGACGAGCCCACCGGCGAACTCGACAGCGCAAGCGGCGAGGAAGTCTTCGCCGCGCTGCGCAGGACCAACGCGGAACTCGGCGTCACGGTCCTGATCGTTACCCACGATCCCGCGGTCTCCGAGCAGGTCAGGCGTACGGTACGGATACGCGACGGCCGCACCGCGACCGAAGTGCTGCGCCCGTCCGCGGGCACGGCGGGTTCGGACGCGGGCGGCGCGGAGGAATACGCCGTCCTCGACCGGGTCGGGCGGCTGCAGCTGCCCCGCGAGTACACCGAGCGGTACGGCCTGCACCGCCGCGTCCGGCTGAGCGCGGAGCCCGACCACATCGGGGTGTGGCCCGACCGCGGCGCCGAGCCGGGACGACCGGCGGACGCCGGGCAGGGCCCCGGTCACGCCGCGGGCGGGCCGGACCCCGGCGAGCAGCAGGGGGAAGAGCGATGAAGGACCGGGAAGGGAGAGCGGGGATGGCCGAGCAGTCCGCCACAGCGGTGGCGACGTCGCCGAAGACCGGCGAGATGGTGGTGGTCGAGGACCTGCGGCGCACCTATGGCAGCGGGGAGACCGCCGTGCACGCGCTGCGCGGGGTGTCCTTCACGGTGCCGCGCGGCGAGCTGGTGGCGCTCAAGGGCCGCTCCGGCTCGGGCAAGACCACCGTGCTGAATCTGGTCGGCGGCCTCGACAGCCCCGACGCCGGCCGCATAGCGCTGGACGGCACCGACCTGGCCGGGCTCGGCGACGACGACCTGCTGGCGCTGCGCAGGGACCGGATCGGCTTCGTCTTCCAGTCCTTCGGCCTGATTCCCATCCTCACCGCGGCCGAGAACGTCGGAGTGCCGATGCGGCTGCGCAAGACGCCGCCGCGGGAGCGCGAGGAGCGCGTCGAGCTGCTGCTCGCCCTGGTCGGCCTCGCCGAGCACGCCGCCCAGCGCCCCGGCGAGCTGTCCGGCGGCCAGCAGCAGCGGGTGGCCATCGCCCGCGCGCTCGCCAACCGGCCCGACCTGATCATCGCCGACGAGCCCACAGGCCAGCTCGACGCCGACACCGGGCTGGCCGTGATGGAACTGCTGCGGGCGGTGGTGCGCAGCGAGGGCGTCACCGCGCTGGTCGCCACCCACGACAACCAGCTGCTGGCGCTCGCCGACCGCGTACTCGAACTGCGCGACGGACGGATCGTCTCCGGCAGCTGACCGGGAGGGCGTCCCGTCACCGGGGGTCCGCCCGCGGTGACGGTACGGCGTCCTGCCCGGTCGGCGGGGGCGCCGAGCGACCTTGACGCCGTCAAGACGGCGTCAAGGTGTCCCCGAACGGACTGCCGGGTCCGCTGTGTCCGCTTCGGTCGTTCTAAGGTCATAGACATGGCACGCGGCACATTGCGGATCTACCTGGGGGCCGCCCCCGGCGTCGGCAAGACCTACGCCATGCTCTCCGAGGCGCACCGGCGCGTCGAGCGCGGTACCGACCTGGTCGTCGGCTATGTCGAGCACCACCACAGGCCGCGTACCGAAGTGATGATGCACGGCCTGGAGGAGATGCCCCGGCGCACGCACGACTACCGCGGCACCGCCTTCACCGAGATGGACGTCGACGCACTGCTGCGCCGGGCCCCCGAGGTGGCGCTGGTCGACGAGCTGGCCCACACCAACGTGCCGGGCTCGCGCAACGCCAAGCGCTGGCAGGACATCGAGGAACTGCTGCAGGCCGGCATCGACGTGGTGTCCAACGTCAACATCCAGCACCTGGAGTCGCTGGGCGACGTCGTGGAGTCCATCACCGGGGTGCGGCAGCGCGAGACCGTCCCCGACGAGGTGGTCAGGCGCGCCGACCAGATCGAACTGGTCGACATGTCCCCCCAGTCGCTGCGCCGCCGCATGGCGCACGGCAACATCTACGCCCCCGACAAGGTCGACGCGGCCCTGTCCAACTACTTCCGGCCCGGCAACCTGACCGCGCTGCGCGAGCTCGCGCTGCTGTGGACCGCCGACCGGGTCGACGAGTACCTGCGGGAGTACCGCGCCGAGCACCGCATATCCGCCGCCTGGAAGGCCCGCGAGCGGATCGTCGTCGGCCTGACCGGCGGTCCCGAGGGGCGCACCCTGATCCGGCGGGCCGCCCGGATGGCGGCCAAGGGCTCGGGCAGCGAGATCCTGGCCGTGCACATCGTGCGCAGCGACGGACCGGTCTCCGGCTCGGCCAAGGAACTCGCCGTCCAGCGCACCCTGGTCGAGGACCTGGGCGGCTCCTTCCACCACGTCATCGGCGACGAGGTGCCCGACGCGCTGCTGGACTTCGCCCGCGGCGCCGACGCCACGCAGATCGTGCTCGGCAGCAGCCGCCGCAAGACCTGGCAGTACGCTTTCGGCCCCGGTGTCGGCACCACGGTCGCTCGCGAGGCCGGCGACGTCGACGTGCACATCGTCAGCCACGAGCACGTCGCCAAGGGCCGCGGCCTGCCCGCCGCCCGCGGTGCCACGCTGGGCCGCTCCCGGGTCGTGGCGGGCTGGCTGACCGGCGTGGCCGGCCCGGTGCTGCTCACGGTGGTGCTCACCCAGTGGCACCCCGGCCCCGGCCAGGCCACCGACATGCTGCTCTTCCTGACCCTCACGGTGGCCGCGGCGCTGGTCGGCGGCCTGCTGCCCGCGCTGGCGTCCGCGCTGCTCGGCTCGCTGCTGCTGAACTACTACTTCACCCGGCCCACCCACTCCTTCACCATCGCCCAGCCGGAGAACATCGTCGCGATCGTGATCTTCGTGCTGGTCGGCGCGGCCGTCGCCTCCGTGGTCGACCTGGCCGCCCGGCGCACCCAGCAGGCCGCACGGCTGCGGGCCGAGGCGGAGATCCTCTCGCACCTGGCCGGCAGCGTGCTGCGCGGCGAGAGCTCGCTGGACGCGCTGCTCGACCGGGTCAGGGAGACCTTCGGGATGGAGTCGGTGGTGCTGCTGGAGCGGGAGGGCGAGCACGCCCCCTGGGAGTGCGCCGCGTCCGTCGGCAGCAGGCCGTGCGTACGCCCCGAGGACGCCGACGTGGAGGTGGCCGTCAACGACCGGCTCTCGCTGGCGCTGCTCGGCCGGGTGCTGCCCGCCTCCGACCGCCGGGTGCTGTCCGCCTTCGCCGCGCAGGCGGCGGTGGTCCTGGACCGCAGGCGGCTGGCCGACGAGGCCGCCAGGGCGCGGGAGCTGGCCGAGGGCAACCGGATACGCACCGCGCTGCTCGCCGCCGTCTCGCACGACCTGCGCACCCCGCTGTCCGGCATAAAGGCGTCGGTGAGCTCGCTGCGGTCCGCCGACGTCGCGTGGTCCGCGCAGGACGAGGCGGAGCTGCTGGCCGGCATCGAGGACGGCGCCGACCGGCTGGACCACCTGGTGGGGAATCTGCTGGACATGTCCCGGCTGCAGACCGGCACCGTCAACCCGCTGATCCGCGAACTCGACCTCGACGAGGTGGTACCGATGGCGCTGGGCGGCGTCCCCGAGCGAAGCGTCACCCTGGACATCCCCGAGACGCTGCCGATGGTCGCGGTGGACCCCGGCCTGCTGGAGCGCAGCGTCGCCAACGTGGTGGAGAACGCCGTGAAGTACAGCCCGCAGGGGGAACCGGTCCTGGTGGCCGCCAGCGCCCTCGGCGACCGGGTCGAGCTCCGGGTGGCCGACCGCGGGCCCGGCGTGCCGGAGAGCGCCAAGGAACAGATCTTCGAGCCCTTCCAGCGCTACGGCGACGCGCCCCGCGGCAACGGCGTGGGCCTCGGCCTCGCGGTCGCCCGCGGCTTCGCCGAGGCCATGGGCGGCACCCTGGTCGCCGAGGACACCCCGGGCGGCGGCCTGACGATGGTGCTCACCCTGCGGGCCGCGGCGGGCGGCCGGCCGGCCCGCCCCGGCCTTCCTGCGACGGCGACCACATGACCCGGCCGGCGGGGCCCGAGGGGGGCGGCGGCGAGCACGGGGACGCGAAGGGGCGACGGATGTACCGGGTGCTGGTGGTGGACGACGAGCCGCAGATCGTCAAGGCACTGGTGATCAACCTGCGGGCTCGGGCCTACGAGGTGGACGCCGCGCACGACGGCGCCGCCGCGCTGCGGGTGGCCGCGGCCCGTCACCCCGACGTGGTGGTGCTCGACCTCGGCCTGCCCGACATGGACGGCGTCGAGGTGATCCGCGGGCTGCGCGGCTGGACCCGGGTGCCGATCATCGTGCTGTCCGCCCGGCACGCCTCCGACGAGAAGGTCGAGGCGCTGGACGCGGGCGCCGACGACTACGTGACCAAGCCGTTCGGCATGGACGAGCTGCTGGCCCGGCTGCGGGCCGCGGTCCGCCGCGCCACGCCGACCGGACCCGAGGACGACCCCTCCGCGGTGGAGACCGAGACCTTCACCGTGGACCTGGCGGCCCGCAAGGTCCACCGCGGCGGCACGGACGTACGCCTCACGCCCACCGAGTGGCACCTGCTCGAGGTGCTGGTGCGCAACCCCGGCCGGCTCATCTCGCAGAAGCAGCTGCTGCAGGAGGTCTGGGGCCCCGCCTACGGCACGGAGAGCAACTACCTGCGGGTGTACATGGCGCAGCTGCGGCGGAAGCTGGAGGCCGACCCGGCCCGCCCCCGGCACTTCATCACCGAACCCGGCATGGGCTACCGCTTCGAGGCGTGAGGTCCGGCCGGTACGCTGGATGCCATGAGTGGTGCCATCCGTTCAGAGCGGCCCGCGGGCCGCTTCCGCCGCATGCTCGACCGCCTGTCCTCCTCGCAGGAGGAGCTGCACTCCGAGGAGCTGCAGCAGGAGACCAGGGCCGTCGGCTGCACGCGGATCAAGGACTGCTCCGACCGGCAGATCGTGTCGGTCACCGGTACGCTGCGTACGGTCACGCTGCGTCCCCGGGCGGGCGTGCCCGCACTGGAGGCGGAGCTCTTCGACGGGTCGGCCGCGCTGGACGTGGTCTGGCTCGGCCGCCGCAGCATCACCGGTATAGAACCCGGCCGCCGGATCATCGCCTCCGGCCGGATCTCCATGAACCGTGGCCGTCCGGTGCTCTTCAACCCCAAGTACGAACTGCGTCCGGTCGGACAGGAGTAGCTGGTGGCGTCGATCGACAACTCGGACCACGACAAGACGGACGGCGCGCAGGGGCGCGCCGAGGAGGAGGCGGAGGTCAGAGCGGCCACCGAGGCCGCGCTGCTGGACGCCTTCGGCGGCGTCCTCGGCATGGTGGAGACCACCGTGCCCGGCCTGGTCTTCGTGGTGATCTACACGATCAACCACGACATCAAGTCCTCCGCGCTGGCCGCGCTGGCGCTGTCCGTGGTGCTTGGCGTGGCCCGGCTGGCCCGCAAGGACACCCTCAAGCACGCCTTCAGCGGCGTCTTCGGCATCGCCTTCGGCGCGCTGTTCGCGATGATGTCGGGCAATGCCAAGAACTTCTACCTGCCCGGCATGCTCTACACCCTGGGCCTGGGCGTGGCCTACGTGGTCTCCTCGCTGGCCGGCTTCCCGCTGCTCGGGCTGATCCTCGGGCCGGTGTTCAAGGAGAACCTTTCCTGGCGCACCCGCAACCCGGGTCGGCTGCGCGCCTACACCAAGGCCAGCTGGGCCTGGGGCCTGATCCTGCTGGCCAAGTCGGCGATCCTCTTCCCGCTCTACTGGTGGGGCAACGCCACCCAGCTGGGCTGGGTCAAGGTCGCACTGGGCATCCCGCCCTTCCTGCTGTCGGTCTACCTCACCTGGATCTTCCTGGTGAAGGCGCCGGCCCCGATCGACGTGATCGCGGAGATGGAAGCGGCCGAGCAGGAGCGGAAGGCCGAGAAGGAACGGGACAAGGCCGCCAAGGCGGCCGCCGAGCAGGCGTACAAGTAACGGACGACCTGCCCGGCGTGTTCGCGCCGGTCAGCCGCCGCCGCCGTTTCCGTTGCCGTCCTGGAGGGACAGCAGGTCCTCCAGCTGCTCCTCCCGGTGCGGCGCCGCCACGAACAGCAGCTCGTCGCCGGCCTCCAGCGCGTCGTCCTTCGACGGGGTGAGCACCCGGTTGCCGCGGATGATGGTGACCAGCGAGGTGTCCTGCGGCCACTCCACGTCACCGACCCGGGTGCCGACCAGTGCGGCCTCCTCGGGCAGCGTCAGCTCGACGAGGTTCGCGTCACCCTGGCTGAAGCGCAGCAGCCGGACCAGGTCGCCGACGCTCACCGCCTCCTCGACCAGGGCCGACATCAGCCGCGGCGTCGACACCGCGACGTCCACGCCCCAGGACTCGTTGAACAGCCACTCGTTCTTCGGGTTGTTCACCCGGGCGACGACCCGGGGGACGCCGTACTCCGTCTTGGCGAGCAGCGACACCACCAGGTTGACCTTGTCGTCACCGGTCGCGGCGATCACCACGTTGCAGCGCTGCAGGGCGGCCTCGTCGAGCGAGGTGATCTCGCACGCGTCGGCCAGCAGCCACTCGGCCTGCGGCACCCGCTCCACCGAGATGGAGGTGGGGTTCTTGTCGACGAGCAGCACCTCGTGCCCGTTCTCCAGCAGCTCGGCCGCGATGGACCGGCCGACCGCGCCGGCCCCGGCGATGGCCACCCTCATGAGTGGGCCTCCTCGGGTCCCTTGGCGAAGGCCGCCTCGACCGCGGCGACCTCGTCGGAGCGCAGCATCACATGCACCAGGTCGCCTTCCTGCAGCACCGTCTGTGAAGTGGGCAGCATCGCCTCGCCGAGCCGGGTGACGAACGCCACCCTGGTGCCGGTCTCCTCCTGCAAGGTGCTGATCTTGTGGCCGATCCAGCTGGGCGAGGTGTGCACCTCGGCGAGCTGCACCCCGCCGCTGGGGTCGCGCCACAGCGGCTCCGCGCCGGACGGCAGCAGCCTGCGCAGCATCTGGTCGGCGGTCCACCGCACGGTCGCCACGGTGGGGATGCCGAGCCGCTGGTAGACCTCGGCCCGGCGCGGGTCGTAGATCCTCGCCGCCACGTTCTCGATGCCGAACATCTCCCGGGCCACCCGGGCCGCGATGATGTTGGAGTTGTCGCCGCTGCTGACGGCCGCGAAAGCGCCCGCCTCCTCGATGCCGGCCTCACGCAGCGTGTCCTGGTCGAACCCGACTCCGGTCACCCGGCGCCCACCGAACCCGGAGCCCAGCCGGCGGAACGCCTTCGGGTCCTGATCGATCACCGCGACCGTATGACCTTGCTGTTCGAGGGAGTGCGCGAGAGTGGAGCCCACCCGCCCGCATCCCATAATCACGACGTGCACGACCGTCCTTCCGGCTGTCAACGAATTCGACTGAGACTGTGTGCTGAGTCGTAAGGTCGTTCCAAGCGTCTCAGACCGCGGCCAAAGCTACACACGCGCGTGGCGGCGCAGAAGGTTGCGGAGTGGCGGCCTCACAAGTTCGTCATACTCATCCGGGACTGGGGCACCCGCACGAATGGCCGATCCCTTAACATCGCGAGGTGTCCAAACTGACCGACCTGCCGAAACGGATCCTCATCGGCCGGGCGCTGCGCAGCGACAGGCTGGGCGAGACGCTGCTCCCCAAGCGGCTCGCGCTCCCCGTCTTCGCGTCCGACCCGCTGTCGTCCGTGGCGTACGCGCCGGGCGAGGTGCTCCTCGTCCTGTCCATCGCGGGAGTGTCGGCCTACCACTTCAGCCCATGGATCGCCGTGGCCGTCGTGGTGCTGATGTTCACCGTTGTCGCCTCCTACCGGCAGAACGTGCACGCCTACCCGTCGGGCGGCGGCGACTACGAGGTCGCCACCACCAACCTGGGGCCGAAGGCGGGGCTCACCGTCGCCAGCGCGCTGCTGGTGGACTACGTGCTCACGGTGGCGGTGTCGGTCGCCTCCGGCATCGAGAACCTGGGCTCGGCGGTGCCGTTCTTCGTCACGCACAAGGTGCTCGGCGCGGTGGGCATGATCGTGATCCTGATGCTGATGAACCTGCGCGGGGTGCGCGAGTCCGGCACGATCTTCGCGATCCCGACCTACGCCTTCGTCTTCGGCGTCTTCTGCATGATCGCCTGGGGTATCTTCAAGATCGCCACCGGGCATGACATGAACGCGCCTACCTCGGGCTATACCGTGCATGCCGAGACCTCGGGCATCGGCGGCTTCGCGCTGCTCTTCCTCCTGTTGCGGGCCTTCTCCTCAGGATGCGCGGCCCTCACCGGCGTCGAGGCGATCAGCAACGGCGTACCGGCGTTCAAGAAGCCCAAGTCCAAGAACGCCGCCACCACGCTGGCCGCGATGGGCCTGCTCGCCGTCACCATGTTCTGCGGCATCATCGCGCTGGCGATCAACACCCACGTGCGGATGGCCGAGAACCCGGCCCGCGACCTGCTCAACCACGGCTCACCGGTCGGCTCCGGCTTCACCCAGGACCCGGTGATCGCCCAGGTCGCCGAGGCGGTCTTCGGCCACAACTCGATCCCGTTCGTCTTCCTGGCCGCCGTCACCGCCCTGGTGCTCTTCCTGGCCGCCAACACCGCCTACAACGGCTTCCCGGTGCTCGGCTCGATCCTCGCCCAGGACCGCTACCTGCCGCGCCAGCTGCACACCCGCGGCGACCGGCTGGCCTTCTCCAACGGCATCGTGGTGCTGGCCGGCTTCGCCTGCGTCCTGGTCTACATCTACGGCGCCGACTCCACGCGGCTGATCCAGCTGTACATCGTGGGCGTCTTCGTCTCCTTCACCCTCAGCCAGACCGGCATGGTCAGGCACTGGAACCGGCACTTGCGCACCGAGACCGACCAGGCCAAGCGCCGCCACATGCTGCGCTCCCGGGCCATCAACACCTTCGGCGCCTTCCTCACCGGCCTGGTGCTGGTCATCGTGCTGCTCACCAAGTTCACCCACGGCGCCTGGGTCGCGGTGCTCGGCATGGTCGTCTTCTACGCCACCATGACCGCGATCCGCCGCCACTACACCCGGGTCTCCGACGAGATCGCCGCCGAGGACGAGCCGGGCGACGACTACGTACGCCCCTCCCGGGTGCACTCCATCGTGCTGGTCTCCAAGGTGCACAAGCCCACCCTGCGGGCGCTGTCCTACGCCAAGCTGATGCGCTCCGACACCCTCGAAGCCCTCAGCATCAACGTCGACCCGCAGGACACCAAGGCCCTGCAGGCCGACTGGCAGCGGCGCGGCATCGACGTACCGCTGAAGGTCCTGGACTCGCCCTACCGCGAGATCACCCGGCCGATCATCGACTACGTCAAGGGGCTGCGCCGCAACAGCCCGCGGGACGTGGTCAGCGTCTACATCCCCGAATACGTCGTCGGGCACTGGTACGAGCACCTGCTGCACAACCAGAGCGCCCTGCGGCTCAAGGGCCGGCTGCTGTTCACCCCCGGGGTGATGGTCACCTCCGTGCCCTACCAGCTGGAGTCCTCCGAGGTCGCCAGGGTCCGCGCCCGCCGCCGCGCCGACTGGTCCGCACCCGGCTCCATCCGCCGCGGCCCGGTCGGGCCGCGCCAGCGCGAGCGCGAGCCGGAACCGGCCCCGGCCCCGGCACCGGTCCAGGTGCCCGAGCCGGAGCGCGAGCCCGAGCACTGACGGCGTGACCGGGCCCGGCTGCGGACCCGTAGAGTGGGCTGTCGCGCACCCCCGGAAGAGCCCAGGAGCACCACCGTCATGCAGACCGAGCCCGCCCCGTCACTGGTCGGCCAGGAGTACGAGGTAGAGATCGGCCCGGTGGCGCACGGCGGCCACTGCCTGGCGCGGACCGCCGAGGGCCAGGTCCTGTTCGTCCGGCACACCCTGCCGGGCGAGCGGGTCGTCGCCCGGGTCACCCACGGCGAGGTCGGCGCGGCCTTCCTGCGGGCGGACGCCGTCCGCGTGCTCATCGCGTCCAAGGACCGCGTCGAGGCGCCCTGCCCCTACTCCGGACCCGGCCGCTGCGGCGGCTGCGACTGGCAGCACGCCGCCCCCGGCGCCCAGCGCCGCCTCAAGGCCGCGGTGATCACCGAGCAGCTGGCCAGGCTCGCCGGGCTCACCCCGGAGGAGGCCGGCTGGGACGGCACCGTGGAGCCCGCCCCGGGCGACAAGGTCGCCAAGGGCGAGGTGCCCGCCTGGCGCACCCGGCTGCAGTACGCGGTGGACGACGAGGGGCGCGCGGGGCTGCGCAGGCACCGCTCGCACGACGTCGAGGTCGTGGGCCACTGCCTGATCGCCGCCCCCGAGGTCTCCGAGCTGGGCGTCGAGGCCCGCCGCTGGCCGCAGATCGCCGCGGTCGAGGCGATCGCCGCCACCGGGTCGAGCGACCGGCAGGTCATCCTCACCCCGCAGCCTGGCGGCCGGCTGCCCATCGTGGAACTCGACCGCCCCGTCTCCGTCCTGCGGATCGGCGAGCGCGACCACGCCGTCCACCGGGTCCACGGCCGCGACTTCGTCCGCGAGCGCGCCGCCGGCCGCACCTGGCGGGTCGGCGACGGCGGCTTCTGGCAGGTCCACCCGAAGGCCGCCGACCTGCTGGTCGAAGCCGTCATGCAGGGCCTGATGCCGCGCAAGGGCGACATGGCACTCGACCTCTACTGCGGTGTCGGCCTCTTCGCCGGCGCCCTGGCGGAACGCGTCGGCGAACGCGGCGCCGTCCTCGGCATCGAGTCCGGCAAGCGCGCCGCGCAGGACGCCCGGCACAACCTCCAGGACCTCGACCGGGTCCGTATCGAGCACGGCAAGGTCGACCACGTGCTGCCCCGCACCGGCATCACCGAGGTCGACCTGATCGTCCTCGACCCGCCCCGCACCGGCGCCCGCCGCCCCAGCGTCCGCCACCTGGCCTCCCTCGGCGCCCGCCGCATCGCCTACGTCGCCTGCGACCCCGCGGCCCTCGCCCGCGACCTCGGCTACTTCGCCGAGGAGGGCTACCGCCCGGTCAGCCTGCGGGCCTTCGACCTCTTCCCGATGACCCACCACATGGAGTGCGTCGCGATCCTCACCCCGGCGATATAGCGACCCGCTCGCCGGCGGGAGCCCGGCCGCAGCACCGCCGGCCGGCGCGGCGTTCCCCCGGGGGCGCCGTCGCACCGGCCTGACGGGCGCGCGGTCACCGCGCCGCGGGGCGGTCCCGGGGCGCGGTCGCGGCGGGCTCGGCAGCGTCAGGGTCCTGATGCTGGTCCGGCTGTCCCGTCGCGAACGGATCGCGGGCAGGATCTGGGGCCGCGCCCGGTCGAACGGGCACGGCAGGGGCGGGATCGGAGAAAAGTCCCATCGGCGATCGCCTTCACAAGAGGTGGCTGAGAGGGCTGCCCGCAAAGGCGTACCGGACATCGATACGGGGCAGCTCCTGACAGCGACAGTACGCGGCCCAGGGCGGCAGGCGTGCGAAGGACGGGGAAAGCCCCTCGTGGGGCCCATCGCCGACCCCGCCTGTCGACGGCCGCTAGGGTCGCGGCCATGGTCGAGAACGATGCCCTCCGGGCCGCCCGCGAGGGCTATGACGCTGCCGCCGCCACCTATGCGGAGCTGTTCCGCGAGTCGCTGCGTGACAGTCCGCTGGATCGCGCCGTCCTGGGCGTCTTCTCCGAGGTCGTGCGGGCGGGCGGGGACGGGCAGGTCGCGGATCTGGGGTGCGGGCCCGGGTACGTCACCGCGTATCTCGCGGAGACGGGGCTGGCGGTCTTCGGGGTCGACGCCTCGCTGGAAATGATCACGCTGGCACGGGAGGCTTATCCGGGCCTGCGGTTCGACGTGGGGTCGATGGCGGCGTTGGCGATAGCTGACGGCGTGCTGGGCGGGATCCTCGCACGCTGGTCCGTCATCCACACACCGCCCGGTGAACTCCCGGCCATCCTTGCGGAGTTCCGCCGCGTACTGGCTCCTGGCGGCCACCTTCTGCTCGGCTTCTCGGCGAGCGAGGGCCCGTCCCACCCGACGCAGGAGTTCGACCACACCGTCGCGCTCGCCTACCGGTGGTGGCCCGACCACCTCGCCGCGCTGCTGGCGGAGACCGGGCTGGCCGAGGTGGCCAGGACGGTCCGCGAGCCGCAGCCCACCGACCGGCGGCAGTTCCGGGAGATCCACCTGCTGGCCCGCAAGTCCTGACCGCCCTGCTGCCGAACCGTGGCCCGCCCGCCCCGGTGTGGGGAACCGTCAGCTGTCGCTGAGCTCCAGCAGCTTGGTGACCGTGTTCCAGTTGCGGTTGGTGGCCGGCACGCCCAGGCCGCGGTCGGTGAGGCGCGCGGCGAGCTTCGAATTGCGGATGGAGTCGGGGAGATGGGCGTAGAGCTCGCGCTCGCCCGGCCGGACCTCGTCCGGCGCGTAGGCCGCGGGGTCGATCGTCGCTAGCCGGTCGAGCGGGACGGGACCGGCGAGGAAGATCACCAGGAAGCGCGAACCGTCGATCCCGGTCATGTCGAACGGATTCGCCGCCACGACCCGCCGCAGATCCTCGGCGGTGCGCACCATGCAGGTGATGGTCAGGCCCAACTCGTCGGCCAGCGCCTGCTGCAGCGCGCCGGCCAGCTGCTGCGGATCGCGGTCCTGGTGGGTGAAGACGGCGTTCCCGCTCTGCAGGTGCGTACGGATCGCGCTGCCGCCGATCGAGGCGAGCAGGTCGCGCAGCGTCTGCATCGGGACTCTCGCCTTGCCCCCGACGTTGATCCCGCGCAGCAGCGCGACATATCTGGTGCTGGTCGTGGTCACGCCTGCCACCGTAACCGGGGGCACCGACAGGCACATGCACCGACGTGAAACGGCAGGTCCGGTGGGCAGGGGATGTGATTTCCGGATATCCGCAGATCATGCACGATGTCCCTCGTTCGAGTTACCCGAGGCCGCTGGAACGGTTCGGCAGGCCGGACGCTGGTTACGTTCGCGGCCATGAGCACCAGTGCGCCCAAGGACGCCGGTCACGACCGCCCCGTCGTCACCGAACTGCGGCTGTCCGCCTTCAAGTCACACCGCGGGGCGACCTTCGCGCTCGGCCCGCTCACCCTGCTCACCGGCGGCAGCGGCACCGGCAAGTCCAGCGTGCTCGAAGGGCTCGCCGCGCTCGGCCGGCTGGCCTGCGGCGCCGAACTCGCCGAGGTCTTCGGCTCCGTGGTGCACGGCGGTGCGGCGGCGTGCGTGCCGCAGGGGGCGCAGCCGGACGCGCAGGGACGGCGCGGCTTCCGGATCGGCTGCACGGTGACCGGCCCGGTCGGCCCGGTGCGGCTGGACGTGGCGGTGCAGGCGGAACCGACGCTGCGGATCGTCGGCGAGCGGCTGACCGGCGCCGGCGAGACCCTGCTGACCACGGCGTTGCGCGACCCGGCCCGGCGCACCGTGCAGGCCGCCTGGCACACCGCGGGCGAGGTCTCGGTGACCCGGGCGCCGCTGCCGGACAACGTCCTGGCCAGCGCGCTGCTGCCGCTGCGGGTCTCCGGGCGCACGGACGGCCAGCGGCTGGTGCTCGCCGCGGCCGAGCAGCTGGTGGTGGCGCTGCGCGGGATCTTCCCGGTGGCGCCGCGGCCCGAGCTGATGCGCTCGCCCGTGCCGCGGGGCGACGGGCGGCTGCGGGCGGCCTGCGACAACCTCTCCGCCGTCCTGGCCAGGACCGAGGGGGAGTGCGGTACGCGGCACGCGGCGCTGGTCAACGCGGTGCGTGCGGTGTGCAGCCCGCCGGTCGAGGGCCTGACCGTGCTGCGGACGCTGCTGCCGCCGTGCGACGGGCGCACGCCGCTGGACGCGGTGATCGCCGCTGTGGACCGCGGTCCGCTCGGCGTGGTGCCGGTCGACCGGCTGGGCGACGGTGAACTGCGTTTCGTGGCCCTGGCGTTGGTGCTGCTGACCGGCCCCGGTGTGCTGGACGTCGACACCAGTACGGAGCTGCTGCCGGCCGGCCAGGTGCTCACCGTGCTGGGCGACGGCCTCGATCTGGGCCTGGACCGGCGGCAGTTGCGCGAACTGCTGCGGCTCGCCGGGGTGGCCGCCGCCCGCGGCCACATCCGGCTGCTCGGCACGGTCCAGGACCCGGACTGCGCGCAGGGCCTCGGCGGTGTGACGGTCGCCCGGCTCGGCGAGGGCCGCCGGGTGCCCGCGCAGGACCAGGGCGAGGCGGACGGCGGGGCGGGACGTCCGGGCCCGGGCGGGCAGCGGGACGCAGGTCAGGGCGGCGCACGCGGGGGCGGCGCCCGGGGCGGGGACGTGCCCGGCGGGCGGGCCCCCGGCCGGCGCGTCGAGCCGGGCGGTGACCCGGTGGGGGCCGCGGGCGCGGGCCCGGATCCGGCCACGCCGGACGGCAGCGGAGGTGTGGCGGCGGCCGGCAGGGCGGCCGAGGGGGTGGGGCGGGAGGAGGAGGGCTGCGGCGATGCGGTAGACCAGTCGGGGTGACCGGACAACCATCGGACCTAGCCGCCTTGCAGCGCCGCCTGGTCGAATTCGCCGCAGCCCGTGACTGGCAGCCCTTCCACCTACCGAAGAATCTGGCCGCCGCGCTGAGCGTCGAGGCGGGGGAGCTGCTGGAGATCTTCCAATGGCTCACGCCCGAGCAGGCGTCAGCGGTGATGGCGGACCCCGAGTCGGCGCACCGGGTGCGCGACGAGGTCGCGGACGTGCTGGCCTACCTGCTGCAGTTCTGTGCCGTGCTGGAGATCGACCTGGCGGCCGCGCTCGCCGCCAAGATCGACAGGAACGAGAAGCGCTTCCCCCCCACCGTCCGGCCCCCCACCGTCCGGCCGCCCGGCCCGCGGGCCGGATGACGCGGTTGTCCACAGGTGCGGGGTTATCCACAGATGTCGGGAACGACCTTTTGGTTCCGGGTGAGACTGTGTCACGCTGAGTGATGTCGGCAGGTGGTGAAGGGGTCACCACCGCCGGGGTCGAGGGGGTGCGCAGATGGACGCGGCACGACTGGTGGCGGAGTCGGAGCGGGTGATGCGGGGGGAGCCGCAGCCCGAGGACGTCATCGAGGAGGCCTGGCAGGCGGGCGAGCTGGTCGAGGCGGTGGACCGGCTGCTGGCCGCCGGGGAGCAGCGGTCGGCGGCGCCGGCGGGTGCGCCGGGCCCGGCCGGCTGGGCAGCACGGGCGGGCCGGGCGGGACCGGTGCTCGCTGCGGGGACGGGGCCGCCACGGGCGGCCCGGCTGACCGCGGTCCGCGACCCGGCGGGGACGTTGCGGGCGCTTCGCGTGCTGCTCGGGGAGATCACCCATGCCCTGGTGGGGCTCACCAGCGCGGTGCAGGACGAGGGGGCCTACTGGCGGTGCATCGAGGCGCTGGACGCGGTGGACGAGGCCAAGGACCGGGTGCGGACCCTGGCCGGCGGCGAGCGGACACCGGGGGAGGGGGGAGGGTGATGCGTCGATTGACGGGCGGGCGCGCGATGAGTGCAGGATGGGGGAATGGATCTGCGAATCTTCACCGAGCCCCAGCAGGGGGCCGACTACGACACGCTGCTCGCGGTGGCCAAGGCGACGGAAGACCTCGGCTTCGACGCCTTCTTCCGGTCGGACCACTATCTGACGATGGGCGGCGACGGGCTGCCGGGACCCACGGACGCGTGGATCACGCTGGCCGGCCTCGCCCGGGAGACCAGCCGGATCAAGCTCGGCACCCTGATGACGGCCGGCACCTTCCGGCTGCCCGGTGTGCTGGCCATCCAGGTGGCGCAGGTGGACGCGATGTCGGGCGGCAGGGTCGAGTTCGGACTCGGTGCCGGCTGGTTCGAGGCGGAGCACACCGCCTACGGCATTCCGTTCCCGAAGGAGAAGATCAGCCGGCTCGCCGAGCAGCTGGCGGTGATCACCGGGCTGTGGGCCACCCCGGTCGGCAAGACCTTCGACTTCGAGGGGGAGTTCTACCAGCTCAAGGACTCTCCCGCGCTGCCGAAGCCCGCGCAGGCCAAGGTGCCGGTGCTGATCGGCGGCATGGGTGCCAGGCGCACCCCGGAGCTGGCGGCCCGTTACGCCGACGAGTTCAACGTGCCGTTCGCCTCGATCGAGGACTCCGGCCGGCAGATCGGGCGGGTCCGCGAGGCGGTGCGGGCGGCCGGGCGCCCGGCCGACAGCATGGTGTATTCGAACGCGCTGGTGGTCTGCGTCGGCAAGGACGACGCGGAGGTGGCGCGGCGGGCCGCGGCGATCGGCCGCGAGGTCGAGGAGCTGAAGGAGAACGGGCTGGCGGGCTCGCCGGCGGAGGTCGTGGAGAAGATCGGGCGTTACGCCGAGCAGGGCGCCAGCCGGATCTACCTCCAGACCATGGACCTCAGCGACCTGGACCACCTGGAGCTGGTCGCCACCCAGGTCAAGCCGCAGCTGGGCTGAGGCGCCGTCATGCCCCCGCCGCCCGCGGACCCGCCGGCCGTACCGCCGGGTGCCCCGCCTGCCGTGCCGCCCGCTCCCGCGGGGGAGTTGGCGGCGCTGCTGGCGGCGGGCGGCACCCTGGTGCTGGACGGGGGTCTGTCCAACCAGCTCGCCGACCAGGGCTGCGACCTGTCCGACCCGCTGTGGACAGCCCGGCTGCTCGCCGACGACCCAGGACAGATCGAGGCGGCCCACCGCGCGTATGTCAGGGCGGGCGCGGATGTGCTGATCACCTCGGGCTACCAGGCCGGCTACGAGGGCTTCGCCCGCCGCGGCATCGGGCGGGCCGAGGCGTCGGCGCTGCTGCGCCGCAGTGTGGACCTGGCCCGCCGGGCGGCGGCGGGCCGGCCGGGAGTGCGGGTGGCGGCATCGGTCGGGCCGTACGGAGCGGTGCTCGCCGACGGCAGCGAGTACCGCGGGCGCTACGGCCTGACGGTCCGCGATCTGGCGGACTTCCACCGGCGGAGGATCGAGGCGGCGGCAGCCGCCGCACCCGACCTGCTCGCCCTGGAGACGGTGCCGGACATCGACGAGGCCGAGGCGATGCTGCGTGCTGCGGCGCCCACGGGTCTGCCGGTGTGGCTGTCCTACACCGCCGACGGCGACCGCACCAGGGCCGGCCAGCCGCTGGCCGAGGCCTTCGCGGTGGCCGCGGGCCGCGACGAGGTGGTCGCGGTGGGCGTCAACTGCTGCGCACCGCGGGACGTGCTGCCCGCGGTGGAGCTGGCGACAGCGGTCACCGGGAAGCCGGCGGTGGCCTACCCGAACAGCGGGGAGCGGTGGAATGCCGTGGCCCGCGGCTGGGAGGGCGCCCCCACGCTCGACCCGGGCCTCGCGACCGCCTGGCACGCCTCCGGCGCCCGGCTGATCGGCGGCTGCTGCCGGGTCGGGCCGTCCACCGTCAGCGCCCTGCGCGCCGCCCTGCCCTGACGCGCCCTCACCGGCGCCGGGCGCGCGGGCGCCCGCGGTGCGCCGCGGTGCGGGACCTGGCGGGGCGTCACGTGCCCGGGTGCGGTCACCGGGGAGAAAACGCCTGGGCGGCGACCTCGGCGGTGGGGATAATCGGGCAGGTGTTCCTGACGATCTCCACCACAGGCAGCGCCGCGGCTCCGGCGACGGACCTCGGGTATCTGCTGCACAAGCACCCGGGCAGGGCCCAGGTCTTCGCCACCTCCTACGGTGACGCGCACGTCTTCTACCCCGAGGCGACCGCGGAGCGGTGCACGGCCGCGCTGCTGCTCGAAGTCGATCCGCCGGCCCTCGTGCGCCGCGGACGCGGCAAGGGCAGGGGCGGGGCGCCGGACGCGGCACTGGCGCAGTATGTGAACGACCGGCCGTACGCGGCCTCGTCGCTGCTGGCGGTGGCGCTGCGGACGGTGTTCGCCAGCGCCCTGCGCGGCGAGTGCCGCACGCTGCCCGAGCGGGCCGCTGCAACACTGCCGCTGCGGGTCGAGGTGCCCGCGGTGCCCGCCCGCGGCGGACCGGCGCTGGTGGCCCGGCTGTTCGAGCCGCTGGGGTGGCAGGTGACGGCGCAGCCGGTGCGGCTGGACGACCACTTCCCCGAGTGGGGCGACTCGCGCTACGTGGGGCTGGTGCTGGAGGGCGAGCTGCGGCTGTCCGACGCGCTGCGGCACCTCTACGTCCTGCTGCCGGTGCTGGACGACGCCAAGCACTACTGGGTGTCCGCCGACGAGGTGGACAAGCTGCTGCGGTTCGGCGAGGGCTGGCTGGCCGGCCACCCCGAGCAGCGGCTGATCACCCGGCGCTATCTGGCCCGGCGCTGGTCGCTCACCCGGGAGGCCGACGAGCGCCTTGAGCTGGTGCGGCTGGCCGACGCCGACGACGTGGCGGTCGAGCAGATCGACAACGCCGTCGAGGCCGAGCAGCCGGACGGCACCGAGGAGCGGCCGGCGCCGCTCGCGGTGCAGCGCCGCGAGGCGATCCTGGCCGGGCTGCGGTCGGCCGGCGCCGCCCGGGTGCTCGACCTGGGCTGCGGCCAGGGCCAGTTGGTGGCCGCGCTGCTCAAGGAGCCGCGCTTCACCGAGATCGTCGGAGTCGACGTCTCGGTGCGGGCCCTGGAGATGGCCGCCCGCCGGCTGCACCTGGACCGGATGGGCGAGCGGCAGTCCTCCCGCCTCACGCTGCTCCAGGGCTCGCTGGCGTACACCGACAAGCGGCTCAAGGGTTATGACGCGGCGGTGCTCAGCGAGGTCGTCGAGCACCTGGACCTGCCGCGGCTGCCCGCGCTCGAATACGCCGTCTTCGGCGCCGCCCGCCCCCGGACGGTGATCGTGACGACGCCGAACGTCGAGTACAACGTGCGCTGGGAGACGCTGCCGGCCGGCCGGCGCCGGCACGCCGACCACCGCTTCGAGTGGACACGGCGGGAATTCCGCGACTGGGCGGCGGCCGTGGCCGGCCGCTACGGCTACACCGTGGAGTTCCGCCCGGTAGGCCCGGACGACCCCGAGGCCGGCCCGCCCACCCAGCTCGCGCACTTCACCGGCGGCGACGGCAGCGACCGTACCGACACCCACGAGAAGAAGAAGGAGGACGCGGCATGACCGACGACGCCCGGGACGGCGCCACCGCCGCTCTCCGCACCCTCGCTGTCACCGACCTGTCCCTGGTGGTGCTGATCGGCGCCACCGGCTCCGGCAAGTCCACCTTCGCCGCCCGGCACTTCGCACCCACCGAGGTGATCTCCTCCGACTTCTGCCGCGCGCTGGTCAGCGACGACGCGAACGACCAGAGCGCCACCCGCGACGCCTTCGACGTGCTGCACTACATCGCGGGCAAGCGGCTGGCGGCCGGCCGCCGCACCGTCGTGGACGCCACCAGCGTGCAGCAGGAGAGCCGCAGGCAGCTGGTGGCGCTGGCCAGGGAGCACGACGTGCTGCCGATCGCCATCGTGCTCGACGTCCCCGAGCAGGTGTGCGCCGAGCGCAACGCGGCACGCCCCGACCGGGCGGGCATGGCCCGGCACGTCATCCAGCGGCACCAGCGCGAGCTGCGCCGCTCGCTGCGGGGCCTGGAGCGCGAGGGCTTCCGCAAGATCCACATCCTGCGCGGCACCGCCGAGATCGACGCGGCCAGGATCGCCATCGAGCCGGCCTACAACGACCTGCGCCACCTCACCGGCCCCTTCGACGTGATCGGCGACGTCCACGGCTGCAGCTCCGAGCTGGAGACGCTGCTCGCCAAGCTCGGCTACGACGACGGCCGGCACCCGGCGGGCCGTACCGCGGTCTTCGTCGGCGACCTGGTCGACCGCGGCCCGGACAGTCCCGGCGTGCTGCGCCGGGTGATGGGCATGGTCGAGGCGGGCACCGCGCTGTGCGTGTCGGGCAACCACGAGAACAAGCTGAGCCGGCACCTCAAGGGCCGCCGCGTGCAGCTCACCCACGGCCTGGCCGAGACCGTCGAGCAGTTCGCCCGCGAGGACGAGCGCGACCCCGAGTTCCGCCGCCGTGCCGCCGACTTCATCGGCGGCCTGATCAGCCACTTCGTGCTGGACGGCGGCCGGCTGGTGGTCTGCCACGCGGGCCTGCCGGAGAAGTACCACGGCCGCACCTCGGGCCGGGTCCGCTCGCACGCGCTCTACGGCGACACCACCGGCGAGACCGACGAGTTCGGCCTGCCGGTCCGCTACCCCTGGGCCGAGGACTACCGCGGCCGCGCCGCCGTCGTCTACGGCCACACCCCCGTCCCCACCACCTCCTGGATCAACAACACCCTCTGCCTCGACACCGGCGCCGTCTTCGGCGGCCGGCTCACCGCCCTGCGCTGGCCCGAGCGGGAGATCGTGGACGTACCGGCCGAGCAGGTCTGGTACGAGCCGGTCAGGCCGCTGCTGTCCGACGCGCCCGGCGGCCGTGAGGGCCGGCCGCTGGACCTGGACGACGTCGCGGGCCGCAGGATCGTGGAGACGACCCTGCTGGGACGGCTCGCGGTGCGCGAGCAGAACGCGGCGGCGGCGCTGGAAGTGATGAGCCGCTTCGCCGTCGACCCGCGGCTGCTGTGCTACCTGCCGCCGACCATGGCGCCGTGCGCCACCTCCACGCGGGACGGCTACCTCGAACACCCCGCGGAGGCCTTCGCCTCCTACCGCGCCGACGGGGTGCGGCAGGTGGTGTGCGAGGAGAAGCACATGGGCTCCCGCGCGGTCGCCCTGGTCTGCCGCGACGAGGCGGTCGCCGCCGAGCGGTTCGGCGCCGCCGCCGGGGTGACCGGCGCGCTGCACACCCGCACCGGCCGGCCGTTCTTCGACGATCCGGCCGTCACGGAGGCGGTGCTCGACCGGGTGCGCGCCGCGGTCGGCGCGGCCGGGCTCTGGGACGAGCTGGACACCGACTGGCTGCTGCTCGACGCCGAGCTGCTGCCCTGGTCGCTGAAGGCCTCCGGGCTGCTGCGCAAGCAGTACGCGGCGGTCGGCGCGGCCGCGGGCGCCGCCTTCCCGCCGGCTCTCGCCGCGCTGGAGGCGGCGGCCGGCCGGGGCGCCGAGGTCGCCGAGCTGCTGGCCCGCCAGCAGGAGCGGGCCGTCGACGCGCAGGCCTTCACCGAGGCCTACCGGCGCTACTGCTGGACCACCGACGGGCTGGACGGCGTCCACCTCGCACCGTTCCAGCTGCTCGCCGCCCGCGGCCGCAACCTGGCGGGCGAGCTGCCGCAGGACCGGCAGCTGGCCCTCATTGACCGGCTGGTCGACGCCGACCCGACCGGGTTGCTGCGCAGCACCCGGCGGCTGGTCGTCGACACCGGCGACGAGGCGTCGGTGGCGGCCGGTACGGACTGGTGGCTCGCCCTGACCGCGGATGGCGGCGAGGGCATGGTCGTCAAGCCGCTCACCGCGCTGGCCCGCGACGCCAAGGGCGGCCTCGTGCAGCCGGGCGTCAAGTGCCGGGGGCGCGAGTATCTGCGCATCATCTACGGCGCGGAGTACACCCGCCCGGTCCACCTGGCCCGGCTCCGGCAGCGTGCCCTCGGCCACAAGCGCTCGCTCGCCCTGCGCGAGTACGCCCTCGGCCTTGAAGCCCTCGACCGGCTCGCCGCCGCCGAGCCCCTGTGGCGCGTCCACGAACCCGTCTTCGCGGTCCTGGCCCTGGAATCCGAGCCGGTGGACCCCCGCCTGTGAGTTCCCACCCCCGGGGCGCGCCCCGCCCCGGGGGTGGGAGGGGTCACAGACGGGATATAAGGCACCGCAGGTGGGAAGCTCTGCTTTCATGGGATTTCACGTGGACTCCGAGACCGGGCGGCTGCGCCGCGTCATCTTGCACCGGCCCGATCTGGAGCTGAAGCGGCTCACCCCCACGAACAAGGACGCCCTCCTCTTCGACGACGTCCTGTGGGTGCGCAGGGCGCGCGCGGAGCACGACGGCTTCGCGGACGTCCTGCGCGACCGCGGGGTCGAGGTGCACCTGTTCGGCGACCTGCTGACCGAGTCGCTGGAGTCGCCCGCGGCCAAGGCGCTGGTGCTGGACCGGGTCTTCGACGAGAAGGAGTACGGCCCGCTGGCCACCGGCCCGCTGCGGGAGGCCTTCGACCGGCTGGCACCGGCGGAGCTGACCGAGGCGCTGGTCGGCGGGATGACCAAGCGCGAGTTCCTCGACCGCTTCGCCGAGCCGGTCTCCGTCCGCTTCCACGCGATGGACCTGGACGACTTCCTGCTGGCACCGCTGCCGAACCACATCTTCACCCGGGACACCTCCGCCTGGGTCTACGACGGGGTCAGCATCAACGCGATGCGCTGGCCGGCCCGGCAGCGCGAGACCGTCCACTTCGAGGCGATCTACCGGCACCACCCGCTTTTCGCCGGCGGCGGCTTCCACGTCTGGTCGGAGGGGCAGAACGCGTATCCCTCGACCATCGAGGGCGGGGACGTGCTGGTGATCGGGGCGGGCGCGGTGCTGATCGGGATGAGCGAGCGGACCACCCCGCAGGCGGTGGAGATGCTGGCCCGCGGGATGTTCGCGGCGGGGTCGGCGCGCACCATCGTGGCGCTCGACATGCCCAAGCGCCGCGCCTTCATGCACCTGGACACGGTGATGACGATGGTCGACGGCGACACCTTCACGCAGTACGCCGGCCTGGGGATGCTGCCGTCGTACACGATCGAACCCGGCAGCGAGGACGGCGAGCTGAAGGTCACCGACCATCCGCCGGAGCACATGCACCGGGCGATCGCGGCGGCGCTCGGCCTGGACTCGATCAAGGTGCTCACCGCGACCCAGGACGTGCACGCGGCCGAGCGGGAGCAGTGGGACGACGGCTGCAACGTGCTGGCGGTGGAGCCGGGCGTGGTGGTGGCCTACGAGCGCAACGCGACCACCAACACCTTCCTGCGCAAGCGCGGCCTCGAAGTGATCGAGATCCCGGGCAGCGAGCTGGGCCGGGGGCGCGGCGGGCCGCGCTGTATGAGTTGTCCGATCGAGCGGGATGCGGTGTGAGCTGGGCCGCTACCGGGAATCCCGGTGACAGGGGCCGTGTGCGAGCGGAGAGGGAGCAAGGGCGGGCCCGGCGAAGAGGGCTGTATAAGAATGCCAATCCTCGTATAGACTTCCATGGTTCCCGATGAACCACCGACCGAGGAGTCCCCGCATGGCCGTCGATCTCAAGGGCCGCCCCTTCGTCAAGGAGCTGGACTTCACGCCCGAGGAGTTCCTGGGTCTGGTGGAGCTGGCGGCCGACCTCAAGGCGGCCAAGCGGGCCGGTGCGGAGGAGCCGCGGCTGCGCGGCCGGAACATCGCGTTGATCTTCGAGAAGACCTCCACCAGGACCCGCTGCTCCTTCGAGGTCGCCGCGGCCGACCAGGGCGCCGCCACCACGTATCTGGACCCCGCGGGTTCGCAGATCGGGCACAAGGAGTCCGTCAAGGACACCGCCCGGGTGCTCGGGCGGATGTACGACGCCATCGAGTACCGCGGCGCCAGCCAGGCCGCGGTCGAGGAGCTGGCGCTGCACGCCGGTGTGCCGGTCTACAACGGCCTCACCGACGACTGGCACCCCACCCAGATGCTCGCCGACGTGCTCACCATGGTCGAGCACAGCGGCGGCGCCGTCGCGGACCTCGCCGCCCGCGGGGTGGCCTTCGCCTACCTCGGCGACGCCCGGTTCAACATGGGCAACTCCTACCTGGTCACCGGCGCCCTGCTCGGCCTCGACGTGCGCATCGTCGCACCGCGGGCGTACTGGCCGGACGAGGACGTCGTCGCCCGCGCCCGCAAGCTCGCCGAGACCACCGGCGCCACCGTCCTGCTCACCGAGGACATCGCCGAAGGCGTCCTGGACTGCGACTTCGTGGTGACCGACGTGTGGGTCTCGATGGGTGAGCCCAAGGAGGTCTGGGCCGAGCGGATCGCCGCGCTCGCGCCGTACGCGGTGACGATGGACGTGCTGCGGGCCACCGGCAAGCCGGACGTGAAGTTCCTGCACTGCCTGCCCGCCTACCACGACCTCGGCACCGAGATCGGCCGGCTCATCCACGACCAGTACGGGCTGAGCGAGCTGGAGGTCACCGACGAGGTCTTCGAGTCGGCGCACTCCGTGGTCTTCGACCAGGCCGAGAACCGCATGCACACCATCAAGGCCGTCCTGGTCGCGACCCTCGCCTGACACCGGGCCCGCGGGGGCCCCGGGAACGCGACGAGGGGCCCGGCGCCGGACCGCCCGCCCGGCCCCGGGCCCCGCCGTCTCCGGGTCAGACCCGGTCCGCCGCGATCATCAGGTATTGGAAGCTGCCGTTCTTGTACGCCGTCAGGAACGTGTCTTCGATGCCGGTGACCAGGTGCTCGGCGGTCTTGCGTAGCTCCCAGTACGGGATGGTGGCCTGCGTGAGGTCCTCGACATGGACGGGCACCAGGCGGTGGCGGGCCATCGCGCGGAAGTACGCAGAGCGCGGGTGGATGTCGCAGATGTAGTGGGCGTTGATCAGCGACACCTCCCGGGAGGCCTGCCCGTACGTGTCGTTGTAGCAGCCGGTGATCACCACGTAGCGTCCGCCGCGGCGCAACAGCCGGGCGTGCTCGGCGAACAGCAGGTCCAGCTCGACGTACATGCTCGACTCGTTGTTCCAGGACGCCCCGTACGCACCGGTGGTGAAGCCCGTGTCGAGCATGTTGCGGTGGTGGTAGCGCACCTTGCCGTCGATGCCCCGGGCGCGGGCCTGACCGTTGGCGAAGTCGGCCTGCGTGGTGGAGAGCGTCACGCCGTCGGCGTGGCAGCCGTAGCGCTGGTGCGCCACCACGCTGCCGCCGCCGCGCCCGCAGCCGGCGTCGAAGACCCGGTCGGCGGGGGAGAGCGGTCCGAGGTGGGAGGCGAGCAGCTCGGCCTGCGCCTGCTCCAGCCGGTGCAGCTCCGCGGTGACCCGCTCGCCCCGCCGGACGGGATCGGCCTCGTCGAGTACGGACCACTTGACGTCGCCTACGCCGTAGTGATGGTGGTAGAGGTCGTCGATCCCGCCGAGTTCGAGGTTGACCGGGTTCTTCTCGGCGTTCCAGTAGTCCGCGACGCGGCTCTGGTACGTGGACTGGGCGGGCAGCGATGCGGTGGCGCCGGACTTGGAGATGGCCAACGGTGGCTCCTCATGGTGCTGGTGCTGTGCTGGTGTGCGTACGTGCGTCGCGAGGACGCGGGTGCCCGCGGAGGTCCCCGGGTCACCAGTAGTTGGGCAGGTGGTAGCGGTGGCTGTTGGTTGCGTGCCACTCGTGGTTGCCGGCCACCCAGTCGGACAGGCTCAGCGCGTAGCGCTCGACCAGCGGCGAGGTCGCCGACAGCGCGGCGGCCTCCTCCTCGAAGGCGGCCATGACGTCGTTGTGGATCTCGACGCTCCTGAGGTAGGCCGCCTTCAGGCCGTGCCCCTCGTTGGCGGCCACCACCTGCGGCAGGTTGAGGTGATCGGGGTCGCTCGCCAGCTCCCTGGTGAAGGAGTAGAGGTCGTTGACGATCGTGGTGGCGTTGCAGGCCAGCGCGGTGATCCGCTGGATCTCCGGGCGGGCGTAGACCACCTCGGGCAGCTCGTAGCCGTCGACGGCGTCGACGATGGACAGGCAGGGCCGGAAGTTGTTGAACTGCCGCATGACCAGGTACTCCCACACCGCGGGCGCGTACCGGGTCTCGGCCCACGCGGCCTCGGCGAGGTAGCCCAGGTGGAGGCGGGCGATGTCGTGCACGAAGCGGTTTGCCTGGCTGGGGGTGGCGAAGGCGGTGTAGTCCTTCATCGCCCAGTGGTAGGAGCGCAGCGGACCGTCGGTCCGCACGCCCCGCTGCCACTCGGCCTCCAGCTGCGGGGTGGCGTGGAAGGGGTCGATGGCCGACTGGGCCAGGATCAGCGGCCCGCCGAGCCCGCGGTGCGACCCGCCCCGCCCCTCGTCCTCCTCGCAGTAGCAGCTGTCGACCAGGTTCTCGGCGAGCAGCAGTTCACCGGCCACGGTCAGCCGGTCCAGGTCGACGGCGCGCGGGTGCTGGAGCACCACCGCCCGGCCGAACTGGAAGCCGGCGAAGTCGCCCTTCCAGGCCGGCGGGAAGAGGTCGAGCTCCCGCGCCCAGGCCTCCAGCCTGCGGTCGACCTCGGCGACCTTGACCGGGTCCGCGGGGACGGCGGGTCGGTATCTGAGCCCGGGGATGGCCCCGCGGCGGCGGGGACGGGTGAGAGTCGGCGGCCCGGGCAGCCGGCGCGGTGCGGCGTTCACGGGAGCGCTCATGGCGTACTCCACTCGGTCACACGGCCGCCCGGCCTCTCGGCCGATCCGGACGTCTCGACACTGGTACGCGGCCCGGCCGCCCGTGAGCAGGCGTCCCGGCCGCGGCACCAAGCCAACCAGCCGGGAGCTCCCGCCCGGTATGGCGCGAAAGGGGGCGCTTCGCGCACGGGCGGAGCCAAACATCGACCTGAGGCACGGGGCGGGCGTACGGAACCCCGCACGCCCGCCCCCGCCGGCGTCAAGCTAACCCATTGGCCCGAGAGCTGGAGGTTCCGTAGCGTGTCGGTCATGTCGACGCCCGTCCTGTACTGCCGTGATTCGTTGAACCCTCGACGCGTAGACGAACACTTCACGCTGGAGGCCCGGGAGGTCCGCGCCTGTGGCGGGACAGTAGCGCTGATCGACCACGACGCCCTGTTGCATGGCGACGCACAACAGGCGGTTGCGCAAGTTCCGGCTGGGCTGGGAAGTGCCTGGTACCGAGGATGGATGATTCCCAGTGATCGATACGCCGCGTTGGCCGAGGCCCTGAGCCGACACGGCACCGAACTGCTCGTGACACCGGAGCAATACCGCACTGCTCACGAACTGCCAGGCTGGTACGCGCCGTTCGTCGACGTCACGCCCGCGAGCGTGTGGCATCCCACGAAGCCCGGTGAGATGCTGATCGCCGACGACCTGACCGCTCTCGCCGAGCTCCTGCCGCCAGGCCCGGGAATCGTTAAGGACTACGTCAAATCCCGCAAGCACGAGTGGGAGCAGGCGTGCTTCATTCCCGATCTCGCCAACGCCGTGGAGCTGACTCGGGTCGTCCAGCACTTTGTAGAGTTGCAAGAGGAGTTCTTGGCCGGTGGGATCGTTCTCCGCGCCTTCGAGGCCTTCTCGCGGCTTGAGTCCGTCGCGGCTGAAGTGCGCGTCTGGTGGCTGGATGGTGAACCCAGGCTGCTGACGCCCCATCCGGATAGCCTGTTTGGGCGCGGGCTGGTGCCCGACCTTGACCACATCGAGCCTGCAGTGCGGCGCCTAGGATGCCGGTTCGTCACAACCGACGTGGCCCTTCGCTCGGACGGGGTGTGGCGGGTCATCGAAGTCGGTGACGGCCAGGTCAGTGATCTGCACCAGTCGGCCAGCCGAGGCGAATTGGCCGCACTGCTGGTCGGTCCGTAGCCCTTGGAGTCTGCGTTGTTCGCGCCGGAGCCTGACTCCAGTCAACCGGTGCTCGGCTCCGACATCGAGGCGGGCGGGGTAGTGCTCCTGGCTGACCCGCACTCCACCTGACCGCCTCGGCTCCTGTCGCGTGCACCTCTCGTTGTCTGCCGGCTGGGAGCAGGTAGGGCGGGGAACTGCGTAGTCTGCATTAGTGATCGTCCGATGCATCAAATCATCAGGCCCGCAGCCTCGACGGTAGTGAACGAGCTTCCAGGCGTGGGGGTCGGCGGGGAATACCCTGTCCTCGAAGTGCTCACCGCCAGCATCGGATCCAGTTCCGCCTTCCTGACCGCAGTGCGAGGCGATACGAGTCGGCGTTCAGCAGCCCGTTCGAGCGTGCCGCGCCGTCACGGGAGAACGCGGCCAGGGCGACGATGCAGGACGACGACATCGGCTTCCGCTGCGTCGCGTCCGCGTAACAACGTGCCGGCGCGCAGTCGCCACACCAGTAAGAGCGTGTGGGTGGAGGTGTTCACCGGGTTGCGGGTGGAGGCGTTCGGCCGGTTGCTGCGGTGGTGCGGGAGCGGGGTGGTGAGGGGCCGCGGCTGGGCCGGCCGTGGTGTCTGCCGCTGGCCGACCGGGGGCTGCTGGTGGCGGTCCATTACCGGACGACGCTCACGATGCGGCAGTTGGCGCCGTTGTTCGGGGTCTTGCCGGTGGTGCAGAAGCCGGGTCCGCTGCTCGCGCTGGAGCCGGTGCCCCGCCGTGAGGAGGGTGTGGAGCGGTTGTGGATCGCGGACGGGACGCTGGTCCCGGTGCGCGACCGGAGTATCGCGGCCTCGTCGAGGAACTGCCGGTTCTCGGCGAACGTGCAGGTCATCGTCGATGCAGACACACGCCTGGTGGTGGCCGCCGCCCGGCCTGCTCCGGGCAACCGGGCCGACGCGCACGTCTGGCGGGCTTCCGGGCTGCCCGAACAGTGCGAAGGCGCGGTGGTGCTGGGCGACGGCGCGTACACCAACACTGGACTGGTCGTCCCGCACCGCAAACGCCCCGGCCGGGCACTGCTGCCCGGTGAGGAAGCCGACAACGCCGAGCACCGACGGGTCAGAGTTCGCGTCGAGCACACCTTCGCCCGCATGAAGACCTACAAGATCCTCCGCGACTGCCGCCAGAAAGGAACCGGCCTCCACCACGCCGTCCAGGCCGTCGCCACCATGCACAACCTCGCCCTGAGCACGTGATCAACACCAGCGCGATGCACACACCACCACGCCCGCCAGCACAGATCTGCAACACCCTCTAGGCCGCGCCTGAGACCACCAAGTCCGCGGTGTTGTCCGCTGGGTGGTGGTCGAAAGGCATCGGGACGCGGTCAGGTCCCGTCGTCAGCAGGGCGATCCGCCCCGCGGTGCGGGCGAAGGACGTGGTGGCCCGGAGCGTGAAGGTGAAGTCCTGGTGGGTGTTGGCGTCGAAGGCCGCGTTGGTCCTGGGGTATTCGATGTCCTCGCCGGTTCGGGCGGAACAGCGGTAGATGCGCCGGGTGCCGTCGCGCGGCAGGCAGCCAGGCGGAGCCGGTTCCACCACGGCGGTGCCCGCTGGGACGGCGACGTCGACCACGGCCGGGCTGTCCTCGAAGTATGGGGCCTCGACAGAGGCGGGTCCGTGGTTGACGATCGACACGGTGGCCTGCACTGTCCCGCCCTTGCGGACACTGACTGGCGGCGCCGACACCGCGAAGTCCGCGGCGGAGTCGAACAGCAGCGACGCGTCCCACAGCCCGTCGTCACCGTTCCCGCCGCCCGCCGGAGGCCGTTGCCCCGTCGGGATCTTCTCCAGCCGCAACTCCGGCCCGTGGCCGGGGTCGCCCGGCCGCTGCGTGACGTTCGCGTCGCCCGGGGCGATCCTCAGTGCGAGCTGCTCGGCGTAGGCGTCCGGCGCGGACCTGAGGGAGAGGCTGCTGGTGAAGCGGTAGGCGGCGCCGGGCTCGAGGGTCTGGGCGAGCCGGCAGTCGGCCACGCCAGGCGAGTACTGGCAGTTGGAGTATTTGCGCGCCACTGAGAGCCGGGCGCTGGTCGTCACCGTGAAGATGACGCCGGACGCGGCCCGGCGGCCCCGGTTGACCACGATTGGCGCGAGGTCTGGCAGTCCGTTTCCCGGCGCCGGAGCGATCGGCGGCGGTGCGGCCACGACCAGTGCGAGCGCGGCGATGTCGGCCAACCGCACTGGCGTTGTCACGGTCTGAGTCCTGCCGTCCGGCCCGGTGAGACCGAGGACGATCTGGCCCGTGGTGCCGCTGGGCACCCCGGGCAGCGGGCGGACCCCGATGTCGATCTCGGCGAACCGCCGCACCCCTTCGTGCGAGCGCGGGGTGGTGCAGACCGCCTTGGCCCCGGTGATCCTGCACGAGCGGGGCCAGCGCATGTCGGCCACCCCAGCGAGTCCCGAGGAATCGGCCGTGACCTCGACCGGGGCCGCACCGAACCCCGTTCTGCTGTGGACGAGCTGGACCCGTACATAGCGGGTCTGCGGCTCGTCGCCGGCTGGGGTGGGGGCGACGGTGACGCCGTCCAGGAAGGCACCGTCGAAGGCGAGGGAGTCCGCGCGGACCCCCTCCCTGCCCGTACCGGTCCCCCCGCACCCGGCCACGAGCACCAAGCTCGCCGCAGCCGCCCCCAGCGCGACCCGCCACCGCGTACCGCCTCGACCGTCCACCCGGTGCTCCTCCTTTGCCGTCAGTGATCAGACGGCCGGGGTCGCCAGGGGGTTGTACGAGCCCTCGCGCCGCCCGGCGGCCGGGACGGAGCGGAAGCATCCGGGCTCGGTGCCAGGGCCCCGGGGGGAGCCCGGTGCCCATGGGGTGTGTCCAGTTAACGGCTGATCTTGGTTGTTGGGGTTCGGTTGTTGACCGGGGTGAGCCGGCCCTCGAAGGCGACCTGGAAGGCGTTCAGGGGTGCCTCCCAGCGCAGGGTCCAGCGCTTGCGGCCCTTGCCGGTCGGGTCCAGGCTCATCAGTGCCATGTAGACGCACTTCAGGGCGGCGGCTTCGGTGGGGAAGTGCCCGCGTGCACGGACGGCCTTGCGTATCCGGGCGCTGACGGACTCGATGGCGTTCGTCGAGCAGTTCTGGTCGGTGGGCGTGTGAGCCATCCTTTCATGGCCGCGGCAGGTGTGCTGTCGCCGAGGATGAGTCGGGGCCGCCGGTTCAGTTGCCGGGCGACGTCGCCGAGGTCGCGGGCGGTGTGGGCGGACAGGTCGCTGCCTTTGGGGAAGTACTGCCGAAGCAGGCCGTTCGTGTTCTCGTTGGTGCCACGCTGCCAGGGTGAGTGGGGGTCGCAGAAGTAGATCCGGAAGCCGCTGAGGGCCTCAATCTCCTCGTGCAGGGTCAGCTCGCGGCCCTGGTCCCGGGTGAGGGTTTTCCGCAACGGGGGTGGGATGTGGGCGGTCTGTGCGACGAGCGCGTTGCGGACCTGTGGTGCCTTCCAGCCGCTGGGAGGATGGATGAGTTGGACATAGCGGGTGGTGCGCTCGACCAGGGTGCCGATTGCCGAGCCCTGGCCGTGGCCGAAGATGAGTCGGGTAGCGGGGACGCATTACTGCGTCCCCGCCCCCTCAGAACCGTGCAAGCAGCTTTCACCGCACACGGCTCAAGCAAGCCCCCAAAGGCTCGTCGGCAGACAAAGGTGCTGGACTTCTCATCGCGGCGGCTCCATTCCGCCGTTGACAATGGGTGTGGAGGAGACGGATTCGTTGACCGTCCTGCGCGCTCTCGTCCGGGAACGCGATGTATTTCTTGGAGATCGCTTTCCGGATGACGGCCCGCCACGTTTCCCATTCTTGTGGGCTTTGCGGCGGGTGATCGGCGTGCAGTAGGAGTCCTCCGCAGATCGAGCAACGGCCGCGCTGTGCCTGTAGCAGACGCACGGTCATAGCATCGACCGGTAGAGGGTTTCCCTTGCGGCGCCGCTGAGCCCAATATGACTCCAGGGCAGGGTCGTCCGGGGACGCCTTCCCCTTGACCAACTGGTGCCGGACTATCTTCGTCCAGGAGAACTTGAGCAGGTAGGCGCCGCTGTCGCGGTCACCGAACACCCACCGGTCGTTCCTGGTCCTGTTGAACCGGCCGAAGTACTCGTCGGAAATCCAGTGCTTCGGCTTGTTCGGGTGACTGTGTTTGGCCCACTTGTAAGCGAGCTTCCACATGTGATTGTCCAGCGCCGTGAAGATCTCGCTGGACACCACCGTCCGGTAGTAGGCCGACCAACCCCGCACGATCGGGTTGATCTTCTTGAGTACCGCACCGGCGTTGGCCCCTCGCAGGGCCACCATTTCGGTGCTGAGCCGTTCCCGGATCCGTCTCTGAGCCGCTTTGCTCGGCTTGATTAGCAATTTGCCGTGATAGCGGCGGACGTTGAACCCCAGGAAGTCGAACCCGGTCTCCGCGTGGACGATGCGTGTCTTGTCCTCGTGGAAGGCGAGTCCCCTGGGCGTCAGCCATGCAGCCAGCCGTTCCTTGACCTGTTCGGCCTGTTCACGGCTGATGCACATCGCGACAAAATCATCTGCGTACCGCACCAGCACGGGGCTGCCGCTTTGCGCACTCCCGGCATCTCTGCCGGCGGTGTAATAGCGGACCCCTGCGGCTTCCTCCATTCCGTGCAAGGCCACGTTGAAGAGCAATGGGCTGATCACCCCACCCTGCGGAGTTCCCTCCTCGGCCGGGGCAAACCGACCGCGATCCACGACCCCGGCCTTCAGCCACTGACGGACCAGTCCCCGGGCGGGGAAGGTGCCGAGTGCGGCCATGAGCCGGGCGTGGTCGATACGGTCGAACGCCGCCGTCAGGTCCGCGTCGAGTACCCACACACGCTGCGGGTTCTTCCCGTTGAGCGTGGAGTAGATGGCCCCGATCGCGTCGTGACAGCCGCGGCCGGGCCGAAAGCCATAGGACTTCGGCTCGAACCGCGCTTCCCACTCGGGCTCCAATGCTCCCAGCGCCACAGCTTGCAGACACCGGTCGACAATCACGGGAATCCCGAGTCCGCGCTTCTTCATGGTCCCCGGTTTGGGGATGAACACCCGCCTGACGGGCTTGGGAATCCACGGCCGGGCACGGTGCTGAACCCACTGGGCCAATGCGGCCTTGCTCTGGGAAAGCAGCACCACCTTTCCATCGACTCCCGCCGTCGCACGTCCAGCATTGATCTCCGTAACCCGCCGCACGCTCACGAGCGTGTTCGAGCGGGACCGGAGCATCAACTTCTGCAAATTGCGGACCTTCTTCAGATCCCCTGCCTGCGATGCCGTGAAGATTCTCTGCCGCAGACGCCGTACGTCTTCCTCGGCCCGCCGCCAGTGAACCGACGCCCAGTCCAAGTCTTCGCCCTCGGGTCCGTTCACCGGAACAGAAGCAGCAGGAAGGGCCGAGGCCGATCCGTCCACGATCTGCAAGGTGCCCAACTTGCCCCTCGGTTCCGTCGTCTTTGCTCAGTGATTCCGCACAGGCTCACCCGGCCCACGTCAGCACCCTTTCGGGTCGGGCAGCACCCGTATCCGGACGGTTATGCGAGGCGACCGGCGGAGAGGCCGGTCGTCGTGCTGCCCCGGGTTCCCGCTTCCTTTCGGCTTCCGGCACTAGCTTGTTGGGCCGTCCTGTTCCCGCTGGGGAGTTGAGCCTTCCTTGTGGTCGGCCGACCGAGCCAAAGCGGCCCGGACCCCAACGGGGTTTCCACGTTCCACACGAATGAGATACGACCGGGGTGGGTGCTCCCTTTACCCCGAGGCGACGGTGTCCACCTGGCCGGAGTGACCTCTACCGGCCAGCGCCTGCCGCTTCTCAACGGCTAGCCATGCACCCCACTCACGCATTCCATCGGCGGGACTTGGGATCGCGAGGCATCGTCGGGAGTTCATGTACTTCACCCGTCCGGTCTTCCCCTTGCCGGTAACTCCCGGATGGAACGGAAGTCCTTGGGCTTTCCCCTGAGCTTCGCACCACGCCGTTACCGGCATCGCACGTCAAGGGCGGGGACGGGTCATACGGACAGGACCCGTGACTGCACCTACGGCTTCATCAACCGCCTCTCCAATCGGTCAGTCCACTCAAATTCGTGCAACTTCGTGTCGCACGATCGCCTTCCCAATGACCCGGTTGTGTACGGTCGTTGACCTGCAGCGGACGCTCGTGGATCAGAGTCATGTTCTTGATCTTGTTCGGCGACGGGACGCCGCGGCGCTGCCTCTTGCGGCGGGTGCGGCCGGTGCGGAGATTGCAGTCCCTGCGGCCGAGCAGGCCGGCGAAGAGGGCTCGCGAGGTTGTGCATCCGGGCGACGCCGAGCATCGCGTGGTGGATACCGTCTGCCTTGAGGCGGCAATCGCGGAGGATCTTTCATGTCTTCGTACGGGCGAAGACGTGCTCCACCCGGGCCCGGACCTGCTTGTCGGATCGGTTGTGCTCTTCTTTCCAGTCGGGCAGTTCGGTCTGGCCGCGCCCGCGACGGTGTGGGATGACGAGTCCGGTGCCGGGGGAACCGCCGTCGGCGATCACGAGGGTCTTGCCGATGGCGGCCTTGGCGCCGAATTCCTCCCACGCCTTGCAGTCGCTTCGGTCCCCGGCGAGCGGTCGGCCGACCACGACGACGCGCCGGGTGTCGGCGTCGATGACGACCCGATGGTTGGTGGAGTACCGGTAGTTCCTCGACCGCTCGGCGATGGTGTGATCCCGGGTGGGGACCAAGGTTCCGTCCGCGGAGCACGGTGTCCTTGGCGAAACGCTGACGGGGCTGGAGCGCGAGCATCGGCCCGAGGTGGTCGATGATCCGGTCCGCCGCCGACTTGGATACCCCGAACAGCAGTGCGAGCTCCCGCTCATTGATGGTTCTCGTATTGGCGGAGGCCTTCGGCATCACGACATTCCTTGCAGCGGGCCGCAAAGCGCAAGGCGCCCTTGCCCGCGCCGGGATCGCCGCGACGCCCGTCCGCCACCCGGCCCAGGGCGGCGCCCGCGCCTTCACCGAGCAGCTTGCCGTATTCAACGCCTCGTCATGCGACGGCCGCTGAACCTCGCAGCCGAAGACCACACGAGCACCGGAACGGGGCTGCGACCGGACCCGCGGGATGCGGTGAACGTAGCCCACGCGAACCTATCCGAGGCCTTGCCGCAGGTAGCCAGGGGCCGGTCCGCCCGGGGGCTGGCGGCTGCTCGTGCCGGGTGATAGCAGCGCTGCGAGTTGTCTCCAGGCGGACAGAGGGACCAGTTGTCGGCTGGCGGGGTTGTCGCATACCGCCGGCGGTGGTGCCGTACTTTTCCTGACGAGTTCGTGTATGGCTGCACGCGTGAGACAAGTCCCATCGTTGCAGGTCAGCTCACCCGGAGGGGGTCCGCGTCTGCGGGAATGGTGCCTAATTCCCGGAATCGGCCCGTCTGCCGGAAATATATTTGACGAGTCAAGCATTTTCGCAGGTGCGCCGGGCCGGAGGGTCGTCTTTGTCCCGCGCGCTGCGCGCGCCCACGTATCCGGTGGCACACACGCCGCCGGCGCTTCACGCCGGTACCGCAGCGGAGGAGTCACCGAGAGTCATCGGCAGGAGAAAGCCATGGGAACGCTCGACGGGAAAGCAGTGCTCATCACGGGAACCGGCGGGGGTCAGGGCCGAGTCGCCTCGCTGGTCTTCGCGCGGGAGGGCGCACGGATCATCGGCGCCGACATCCAGGAGGCCGGCAACGCGGAGACGGTCGAGCTCGTGCGGAGGGCGGGCGGGGAGATGACGGGGATCGCCCCGGTCGACCTCACCGACGAGGACCAGGTGCGTCGCTTCGTCGAGCGGGCCGCGTCCGCCTACGGCGGGCTCGACGTCGTCTACAACAACGCGGCCATGCAGCGCTTCGGCCCCATACCGGACTTCTCCTTCGAGGACTGGCGCGCGACACTGGCCGGTGAACTCGACATCCCCTTCCTCGTGTCGAAGTACGCCTGGCCCCATCTCGTCCGGCGCGGCGGCGGCGTGATCATCAACGTCGCTTCGGAGGCGGGCCTCATCGCCGGCCACAATCCGCCGATGATCGCCCACACCGCCGCCAACGCCGGCGTCATCGGCATGACCCGCCAGCTGGCGCTGGAGGGCGCGCCCCAGGGGATCCGTGCGGTGGCGATCAGCCCGGGTCCGGTCCTGACCCCGGCCAGTGACCGCGACCTCGGCGACAACCAGGCGGCCCGAGACGCGATCACCAGGAAGACGCTGCTCAAGCGGTTCGCCCGCCCCGAGGAGATCGTCGAACTGGCGGCCTTCCTCGCCTCGGATCGGGCCTCCTACATCACCGGCGCGAACTACGCCGTCGACGGCGGAGCAACCGCCTGGTAGACGCGGGCGGGAAGCCGAGGCGGGCACCTCCCCGGATCGCGAGATGCCCGCCCCCTAGTAGTGCTTCGTTACGTCGGGTGGTCATGCCTGGTAGTGGGCATTTCCTTCGTATCGAGCTTGTCGAGGTTGAGCGTCTGCGTGGTGAGTTGGCGGAGTTCGTGGGTGATGTGTTCGCGTCGGTGCCGCGGCGGGATCAGCGGCGCTGGGGTGAGTGCTACCCGCGGGGGCTGATAGTGGACGGGCGGCGCAAGTCGATCCAGCCGATGGCCGAGCGGCTGCCGGATGGGAACATGCAGGCGCTGCAGCAGTTCGTCAGCCGGTCGACGTGGGATGAGACGCCGGTGCGGCGGCGGATCGCCGAAGAAGGCCCGGTCCTGCATGACCTTCGAGGCGCGCAGGGTCGAGCGGCGGTGCACGACGGTGACCGACTTGGTGAAGGGGGTGAGAAGGTGGCTTCCTCTTGGCGGCGTCGCGCCGCCGACCACGACGATGTGCCTTTGAAGAAGAACCCGTCGCAGGTCGCGCACCAGGACACCCCGCGCCCGGACAGCTCGTCCTCCTTCGGCAGGCCGAGTTTGCGGTAGCCGGAGCCGGTCGCGACGATCACCGTCTTCGCGCGGTGCACGGTGCCCGCGGAGTCGGTGAGCAGCTTGACGTCGCCGGTGAGGTCGGCGGAGACGATGTCGTCGTCGATCATCTCGGCGCCGAAGGGCGTCGCTTGGGCCCGCATGTTCTCCATGGGGACCGGGCCGTCGACGCCTTCGGGGAAGCCGGGGAAGTTCTCCACCTCGGTGGTGGTGGTCAGCGAGCCGCCCACGAAGATGCTGCTGCCGAACAGCAGGGGCTTGAGCTGGGCGCGGGCGGTGTAGAAGGCGGCGGTGTATCCGGCGGGGCCGGAGCCGACGATGACGACATCCCGTGTCTCGCTCACGCTGCGGGCTCCGGGGCGATCTCCTTGATCAGGCCCTCGACGAGGGTCTTGATGTCGTCGCGGATCGGGCGGACGGCCTCGACGCCCTGCCCGGCGGGGTCTTCGAGGTCCCAGTCGAGGTAGCGCTTGCCAGGGAAGACGGGGCAGGTGTCGCCGCAGCCCATGGTGATGCAGACGTCGGACTCCTGCACCGCGTCGATGGTGAGGATCTTGGGGGTCTCGGTCGAGATGTCGATGCCGACCTCGGCCATGGCCGCGACGGCGGCGGGGTTCACCGCGTCGCCCGGGTTGGAGCCGGCGGAGCGGACTTCGACGCGGTCTCCGGCCAGATGGGCCAGCCAGGCGGCGGCCATCTGCGAGCGGCCGGCGTTGTGAACGCAGACGAACAGGACGGAAGGCTTGTCGGACATCGTTCTTCCCTTGATGAAGTGGATCAGCAGAGGGTGAAAGCAGGGCGGTCAGGCGCCGGGGAGGGCGGCCGGCAGGTCGGTGACGCGGGCGTCGATGGCGTCGCGGATTTCGCGTACGGTGCCGAGGGTTGCACCGTCGGGGTCGGCGACGTCCCAGTCCAGGTAGTGCCGGCCCGGGACCACGGGGCAGGCGTCGCCGCAGCCCATGGTGATCACGTAGTCGGCGGCCTCGATGACCACGCCGGTGGGCGGGCAGGGCGGCGGCCAGCTGGGAGCGGCCGGCGCCCTGCCCGCACAGGAACAGCACCCGCACGGCCCCGCCGATGTCCGGCGTCCGGGTGTGGGCCAGGGCGTTGAGCCGCTCACCGGTGAGGCGCTCGGCCGGTACCACCAGGTGGGTGCGGACCCCGGGCACTGTCGGCGAGGAGCCGGTAGGAGTCGGGGAGCAGTTGCTGCACGGTCTCCGCCGAGAAGTGGCCCTGGTGGCGGGCGGCGAGGCGGGCGGCTCCGGTGTGGAGCCGCTCGTCGGGCCAGGCGGGCGGTGGTGAGACGGACATGGGTACCCTCTCGACGGGCCCAACAGTTCAGCTCGCACTGGTGTCAGTGCCGAGTGATGTGACAGTATCAGCCCATGATGACATCAGTCGACACTGATCTGATCCGGGTTCTGGCCGATCCGCTCAGGCTGAGAATCGTGACCCTGCTCGCCCGCGAGACCCTGTGCACCACGCACCTGGTCGAGGAGACGGGCGCCAAGCAGACCAACCTGTCCAACCACATGAAGGTCCTGCGCGAGGCCGGGGTGGTGGACACCGAGCCCTGCGGCCGGTTCGTCTACTACAAGCTGCGTCCCGAGGTCCTGGCCGGGCTGTCCGAGCAGTTCGCTGCGCTCGCCGAGTCCGCCCGTACCGCTGCCGAGAACAAGAGGGCCTGCCCGTGACCTCCACCGAGTCCACCACCGCCCCCGCCCAAGGCGCCGCCCCGGTTGCCGGGGAGGACTCGATCGTCAGAAAGCTCTCCACCCTGGACCGCTTCCTCGCGGTGTGGGTCCTGATCGCCATGGGCGTCGGGATCGGTCTGGGCCGGGCGATCCCCGGGCTGAACAGCGCCCTGGCCAAGGTGGAGATCGGCGGTGTCTCCCTGCCCATCGCGGTCGGCCTGCTGATCATGATGTATCCGGTGCTGGCCAAGGTCCGCTACGACCGCCTCGACCGCGTCACCGGCGACAAGAAGCTGATGGTCTCCTCGCTGGTCATCAACTGGATCGTTGGGCCGGCGGTGATGTTCGCCCTGGCATGGATCTTCCTGTCGGACCTGCCCGCCTACCGCACCGGCCTGATCATCGTCGGCCTGGCCCGCTGCATCGCCATGGTCATCATCTGGAACGACCTCGCCTGCGGCGACCGGGAGGCAGCAGCCGTCCTGGTCGCGCTGAACTCCGTCTTCCAGGTCCTCGCGTTCAGCCTGCTGGGCTGGCTCTACCTCGACGGCCTGCCGAGGTGGCTCGGGCTCGGCGACGGCCAGGGCCTGAACGTGCCGGTGTGGAAGATCGCGGTCAACGTCGTGGTGTTCCTCGGCATCCCGCTGCTGGCCGGGTTCCTGACCCGCCGGATCGGCGAGCAGAAGATGGGCCGCGAGAGCTACGAGACCAAGTTCCTGCCGCGGATCGGGCCGTGGGCGCTGTACGGGTTGCTGTTCACGATCGTCATCCTCTTCGCCCTCCAGGGAAAGACGATCACCCACCAGCCCGGCGACGTCGCCCGCATCGCCCTGCCGCTGCTCGTCTACTTCGCGATCATGTTCTTCGGCGCGTTCCTCCTCGGCAAGGGCCTGGGACTGGTCTACGACCGGACCGCGACACTGGCGTTCACCGCGGCGGGCAACAACTTCGAGCTGGCCATCGCGGTCGCCATCGCCACCTTCGGCGTCACCTCCGGCCAGGCCCTGTCCGGCGTCGTCGGCCCGCTGATCGAAGTACCGGTCCTGATCGGCCTGGTCTACGTCGCACTCGCCTGGCGCAAGAGGTTCGCTGCGGACGCGGTGACGACGGCACCGTGACCCGCACCGTGGGTGTGGTGGTGATCGGCGGCGGCCAGTCCGGGATTGCCGCCGGCTACCACCATCGCCGCCTGGGCATCGTGTTCGTCATCCTCGTCGCCCAGGCGGCACCGGGCGGGGCCTGGCAGCACACCTGGGACTCCCTGCGCCTGTTCTCCCCGGCACAGTTCTCCTCCCTGCCCGGCCGCTTGATGCCTCCCAGACCGGCATCCCCCCGGTCCGCGCCGCCCGCGACGCCGGACTCCTGTACGCCAAGCCGATGTTCACCCGCCTCACCAGGAGCGGCGTGCAATGGGCCGACGGCACCGTCGCGGAGGCGGACGCGGTCATCTGGTGCACGGGCTTCCGCCCCGCACTGGCCCCCCTTGCCTCCCTGGCCCTGCGCGGCGCCCGCGAGCACATCGTCACCGCCGGCACCCGCGCGGTGGACCAGCCGCGCCTGAACCGTCGTCGGCCCGGGACGTCGTCTCAGGTGATCCGCGGGCTGCGGCGCTCCACCAGCACGACGTTGCGCCACACGTCGTGGTGGCGGCCGACGCGCTCGCGGGTGCCGATGACCCGGAAGCCGGCCCGCGTGTGGACGGCGAGGCTGGCGGCGTTCTCGGGGAAGATCCCGGACTGGATCGTCCAGATCCCCGCCGCCTCCGTCGAGTGGATCAGCGCGGCCAGGAGCTGCCCGGCGACACCGCGGCCGCAGGCGGCGGGGTGGACGTAGACGGAGTGCTCGACGACGCCTGCGTACGCGCGGCGCTCCGAGACGCGGGCGGCGGCGTCCCAGCCGAGCAGCCTGCCGTCGGTGTCGAGCGCGGCGAAGCGGTGCCCGAGCAGCTTCGCGGCGTCGCACTGCGCCCACGTCGGCGCGGTGGTCTCGAAAGTGGCGTTGCCCTCGTCGATGCCTTGAACATGACCGCGGTCCGCTCGGCCTCCTGCGCCGTCAGCGGGCGCTCGGACAGAGGCGGGCAGCACAGGGCCACGGCCTCCGGCTCCAGCAGCGGCGGCATCTTCGTGGGCATGGCCCCATCCCTCTCGCTTCGACAGATGTCTATGTTGACGTTCGTCGATTCAGGGTGTCATCGTGGCGGCACCAGGCATCGATAACTGTCGAGACAATGGGGAGCCTGTCGTGAACGCATCCACCCAAGCCCTGCCCGTCGTCGTGATCGGCGCTGACCCGATCGGCCTGGCGGCAGCCGCCCAGCTCATCGAGCGGGACATCACCCCGCTGGCCCCGCTGATCGACCCCAACCAGCACTCCTGCGGCACCGTCTACCCCCACGGCCACCGCGAGCTGTCCCACCCCGAAAGCGGCCTGTACCTGGCCGGCATGAAGTCCTACGGCCGCGCCCCGACCTTCCTGGCCATGACCGGCTACGAGCAGGTCCGCTCCATCGCCGCCGCCATCGCCGGCGACCTCGAATCCGCCGACCGCGTCGAACTCACCCTCCCCGAGACTGGAGTCTGCGGCGGCGCCGGCCTCTTCGACACCCCGGCCGCCGAAGGAGCCGACGGCGCAGGGTGCTGCGCCCCGGCGCCCGCCCTCGTCCAGCTCGGCGTCGGCGCACCCACCGCAGCGGCCGCCGAAGAGGCGCGGGCGGGCGGCTGCTGCAGCTCGTGACCCACATCAACACCCCCCAGCGCGGGGCCGCGACCGGAACGGGGGACCGGTCGCGGCCCCGCGCCGCGCTGCCGGCGCTGTGCGCCACCCAGATCACCAGCTGGGGCATCGTCTACTACGCCTTCCCCGTGCTGAACCCGCAGATCACCCACGCCACCGGCTGGCCGGCCGGCGCGACCACCGCGGCGTTCTCCGCCGCCCTGCTCGTCTCCGCGATCGCCGGAATACGGGTCGGCCGGATCATCGACCAGCACGGCCCCCGCACCGTGATGACCGCCGGCTCGGGCCTGGGCGTGCTCAGCATCCTCATCGTGGCCACCGCACCCAACCTCCCCGTCTTCATCGCCGGTTGGCTGCTGGCCGGACTCGCGATGGCCGCCACCTTCTACCAGCCCGCCTTCGCCGCCCTCACCCGCTGGTGGAGACCCGACCACATCCGCGCCCTGACCACCGTCACCCTCGCTGGCGGCCTCGCCTCCACCGTCTTCGCACCCCTCACGGCCGCCCTCGCCGACCACCTGTCCTGGCGCAACACCTACCTCGTGCTCGCCGGCACCCTCGCCGCCATCACCATCCCCGCCCACGCCCTGGCCCTGCGCGCACCCTGGCCCGACGCCCCAACCAGCCCTGCACAAACGGCCGCAGGTGCTGCCGAGATCGGGCGCAGCCGGCCGTTCCTGCTGCTCGCCGCCGCCTTCACCCTGTCGGGCTTCGCGATGTACGCCGTCGTCATCGCCCTCGTCCCCCTCCTCCTGGAACGCGGATACACCACCACCCAGGCTGCCTGGGCACTGGGCATCGGCGGCGCAGGACAAACTGCCGGCCGCACCCTGTACGCCGCGATCGCCCGGCGCACCACCGCCACGGCCCGCGCAACGATCCTGGTCGCCCTCGGCGCACTGACCACCGCCGCCTTCGCCGCCGTCCCCGGCCCGTACGCCCTGATCCTCGCCGTGTCGGTCGCGGCCGGCATGGTCCGCGGCAACCTCACCCTCCTCCAGGCCACCGCTGTCACCGACCGCTGGGGCACCACCCACTACGGGCGCCTGTCCGGACTCCTCGCGGCACCCGCAACCACCGCCGCAGCCCTCGCACCGTTCGCCGGCGCCGCCCTGGTCGCGCCCCTCAGCGGATACGGACCACTCTTCTTCCTCCTGGCCTCCGTCTCCATGGCCGCCGCGCTCATCGCACCGTGGACAGCCACCGGAGCCGCACGCCGCCGACCGGGACGACGGCCCCGCAGCCGTTGACCACAGCTGATCACTCCGCCAACTACCCACAGCGCAGCATCAGCGGCGATGGCGACCAAGGTGGTGACCTGCCAACTGTGCTGCTTGCCCCAGGGTCCGCAGTGCTTCGTCATGGACCTGGAACGGGTAGCTCCGCCGAGCGGCAGCCTTCGATCACGGATCCGCGTGGCTGAGGACTGTGCTGGCGTAGTCCGGCAGGAGGTAGTGGAGGTAGGTGTAGAGGGGTTGATGCGCTGGATTGCGGCCTTGGAGTGGGTGGATGACCGCGGAATCGACCACGTCGACTCCCCGGATGGGGAGCGGTTGCAGGTCCGGCGCCCGGCACCATTTGCTGCCGGTGAGCCGGCACCAGATCAGGGCGGCGAAGCCGGTGCGGATCCGCGCCCCCTCTGTGAGCCGCCGACGATGAATCGGCGTCTGCCGGGATAGTTCTCGACGATCTTCTGCATGTCCGGCTCGGAGAGCGTCCAGTTCGCGAAGCGCTTGCGTCGGGCGGGGCAGTCCACGGGCGGCTGGCCGGCAACGTGGTCGGTGAGACGTTGGAACAGCAGGGGTGGATCGGCTCGGCGACCGTGCAGGCGCTCCTCCAGGGGCGGATTCTTCCCCGGGCGGCCACGACCCCGCTGGTTCGGCGCATCAGGTACTCGGGCATGGTCCCTTCGGTGAGCATCCCGGCGCGTGCGTCCAGCAGCCGCAGGTGTTCCTCGACGCCCTGGAGCTGGTCCACGAACGCCTGGATCCCGGACGCTGCGGTGGAGCGGAACCGGTCGAGTTCCCCGAGCTCGAAACGCCGCTGGGTCTGGATGACCTCCAGACCGTGAACGCGGGCGGACTCCAGCGGCGGCATCACCCAGGAGCGCTGCTTGGAGTGCCAGCGTGCTTCGCGGAGCAGTCCGGTGCCCGGGATGTTCACCCCGGTGAGGATCAAGGTGACGTCCAGGCCCATGAGGGCCCGGCTCAGGCTCCGGGCGGGTGCCTTGAAGAAGCTCAAGATGGTGACGCAGGTGCTCTTCGGTGTCGCGGTGACCGGGGCCTGGACGTAGGCGACCGGCGAGTGGAGGTTCACCGTGCCCGCGACGGACGCCGGGTTGACCGGGTTGTGCGGCCGCAGCCACCGGTCCTCGAACGCGGCGACGACCCTGCAGACGGTGGCGGTCTTCCCGTGCCGGCCCCAGCCGCTGACCGTGATGCCGGCCCGTGTCGGGTCCCCCTTCTTGCGGGTGTTCGCGCTGAGCCGGCGGTCGATGAGCCGGGACACCTTCTGTGCCATGGGGGTCTGCGGCAGCGGCAGGTTGACGTTGGTCATCTGCTGGTAGCTGTCGTAGTCGTCGCGCCGCAGCAGCGACAGGGTCTATGCCGACGGTCTGAACAAGGTCGAGACCTACACCCACCGTGCGGCCCTGCGCGGGATGCGCCCCGACACCTCCTACGTCTACGAGGCCGCGCACGGTGGCGCCGCCCCGGTGCGCGGCACCTTCCGCACCCGCCCAGGACGGGAGCGGGCCGCCTTCCGCTTCACCACCTTCGGGGATCTACGCGCGGGCAGCAACGACTGGGTTCGGCGGCGAGCGGGGCGACGATGCCGAAGCCTTCGGTGGCGTTGTGCAGGCCGAATCCGATGATCAGCAGCACGGCCAGCGAGATCTCACCGGTGGCCGCGGAGTTGCCGATGGCCAGACCTTCGGCAGAATTGTGCAGCCCGATACCGGTGGCGATCATCAGCGCGAGGCTGCCGGCTTTGGCACGCGTCGGCTGGGCCAGCTCGCTGACCGCGGCTGCGCCGGGGCCCTTGGAGAGACCGCGGCTCTTGCGGCGGCCCATGAAACGGTCCCAGTAGACGAGTCCGGCCAGACCGAGTGCCAGTCCGGCAGCCAGGATTGTGCCGCCGCTGATCGCAGTGGAGGGTCCAAACGGGTCCACGCGGGTGCGGTCTCGCTGCGACGGTAGCGACTACAAGCTTGTAGACGCTAGTGTCGCGGCATGACAATTCCGACGACCACCGTGACCCCGCAAGGTGCCAGGGGAAGCCGCCTGCTGAACAAGGTGCCCGAGGTCACGGTCTGGTTCTGGATCATCAAGATCCTCTGCACGACCGTGGGCGAGAGTTTCGCCGACTACATCAACACCACGCTGGGCTTCGGTCTGACCAGCACGATGCTGTTGTTCACCGTGGTGTTCGTGGTCGCGCTGACGATCCAGTTCCGCACCAGGCGCTACAGTCCGTTCCCGTACTGGCTCACCGTCGTCGTGGTCAGCGTCACCGGCACCCTGTATACCGACATGCTCACCGACCAACTGCACGTCCCGCTGTGGCTGAGCTCGACGGTCTTCTCGATTCTGCTGGCGATCGTCTTCGGGGTGTGGTGGCTGCGCGAGCGGACCCTGTCCATCCACAGCATCACGACCTTCCCGCGAGAAGCCTTCTACTGGCTGACCGTCCTGGTGACGTTCGCGCTGGGCACGGCCACCGGGGACTGGACACTGGAGCTGACCAACTGGACGCCCGCGAAGTCGGTGTTCCTGCCCTTGGCCCTCATCGCGTCGATCGCCGGGCTGTGGCGGTTCGGCGCCAACCCGGTCCTGTCGTTCTGGCTGGCCTACATCCTCACCCGCCCGCTCGGTGCCAACATCGGTGACTGGCTTGCCTCACCGAAGACCCCGGCCAGCGCCGGCGAGCCCGTCGGACTGGGTCTGGGCACCTTCGCCACGAGCCTGATCTTCCTCAGCGCCATCCTGGCAACCGTCATCTACCTGGCGATCAGCCGCAGCGACGTCGCAGAGACCCACGAGATCACCCACGAACCGTCAGTGATCACCAACCCGCGCAAGGAACGCATCGGGCTGGGAGCCTTCGGCGTACTCGCCGCCGCCACCGTCGCGCTGATGATCTGGGCGCACAATCAGCCCCACGTCACCTGCGACCCGACCGGTCAGAGCGAGACGCTGCCGGCCTGCCCGAAGGCGGCCTTGACCAGCAGCCAGGCGGCCGCGGCGGTGACGAAGTACGAGAACCTCGCTCAGAAGGCGATCGCTCAGGACCGCGCCGGGACGGCCGCGGCCTCGCATGCCACCGTGCAGACGATGCGCGACGACTGGGACGCAGACGCCACCTCCCTGCAGGCGGTGAACAACACCACCTGGACCCTGCTCGACAAACAGATGGATGCCGTCCTCGAGACCTACGCCATCGACCACGGCAAGATCAAGCCGGCTGCGCCGGCCGAACAGGAAAAGCAACTCGACGTCCTGCTGGGCGGCCTCCGGAGCCACCACTTCTGAGCGCCTGACGCTGCCGGGGCGCCCGGGAACGGAGCGTCTCAGGCTACGGAAGTACTCCCACTTTCTGCCCCGGGCCGGTGCACGGGGCAGCGCCGCGATCGACGCGATCTTTGCGTGGCGCGGACGGTGAGTTGGGCCTGACGAGCGTGGCCTGACGGCTGCTGTGGGCGCAAAGTCCCTGAGAAGTCCCTGAGGTGCCGCCGCACCCTTCCCGACCTGCTTCCTTGCAGGTCAGACGGGGTGCGGCGGCATCCGCGTATCAGATGTCCCGGAAGATCTCGATCTGCGCGCCGATCGTGTTCAGCCGCTCCGCCAGGTCCTCGTAACCGCGGTTGATGACGTAGACGTTGCGCAGCACCGAGGTGCCCTCGGCCGCCATCATGGCCAGCAGCACGACCACCGCGGGGCGCAGCGCCGGCGGGCACATCATCTCCGAGGCGCGCCAGCGGGTCGGGCCGTCGACCATGATCCGGTGCGGGTCGAGGAGCTTGACGGACGCGCCGAGGCGGGTCAGCTCGGTGAGGTAGATCGCCCGGTTGTCGTAGACCCAGTCGTGGATGAGGGTCGAGCCCTGCGCGGTCGCGGCGATGGCCGCGAAGAAGGGCACGTTGTCGATGTTCAGGCCGGGGAAGGGCATCGGGTGGATCTTGTCGATCGGCGAACGCAGCTTGGACGGGCGGACGGTGAGGTCCACCAGCCGGGTGCGCCCGTTGTCCGCCCGGTACTCCGGGGTGATCTCGAAGTCCAGGCCCATCTCCTCAAGCACCGCGAGCTCGATCTCCAGGAACTCGATCGGCGCCCGGCGGATGGTCAGCTCGGACTCGGTGACGACGGCCGCGGCCAGCAGGCTCATCGCCTCGACCGGGTCCTCGGACGGTGCGTAGTCGACGTCGCGGTCGATGTCCGCCACGCCGTGCACGGTCAGCGTCGTGGTGCCGATGCCCTCGACCCGCACGCCCAGCTCCTCCAGGAAGAAGCACAGGTCCTGGACCATGTAGTTGGAGCTGGCGTTGCGGATGACGGTGACGCCCTCGTAGCGGGCGGCGGCCAGCAGCGCGTTCTCGGTCACGGTGTCGCCGCGCTCGGTCAGCACGATCGGGCGGTGCGGGGCGATCCCGCCGGTCACCTCGGCGTGGTAGGAGCCGTCGGTGGCGGTGACGTCAAGACCGAAGTGCCGCAGCGCGTTCATGTGCGGCTGGACCGTACGGGTGCCGAGGTCGCAGCCGCCGGCGTAGGGGATCCTGAAGCGGTCGGTGCGGTGCAGCAGCGGGCCGAGGAACATGATCACGCTGCGGGTGCGGCGGGCGGCCTCGGTGTCCATCGCGTCCAGGTCGAGCGTGGCGGGCGGCACGATCTCCAGGTCGTTGCCGTCGTTGATCCACCGGGTGCGGACGCCGATGCTGCCGAGGACTTCGAGGATGCGGTAGACCTCCTCGATCCTGGCGACCCGGCGCAGGGTGGTGCGGCCGGCGTTCAGCAGGGTCGCGCACAGCAGCGCCACGCAGGCGTTCTTGCTGGTCTTGACGTCTATGGCGCCCGACAGCCGGCGGCCGCCGACCACCCGCAGGTGCATGGGTCCGGAGTAGCCGAGCGAGACGATCTCGCTGTCCAGGGCCTCGCCGATCCTGGCGATCATCTCAAGGCTGATGTTCTGATTGCCCCGCTCGATGCGGTTCACCGCGCTCTGGCTGGTGCCGAGCGCGTCCGCGAGATGCGTCTGTGTCCAGCCCCGATGCTGTCGGGCGTCCCTGATGAGCCTGCCGATACGTGCGAGGTAGTCGTCGGTCATATCGGTGACCCTATCTCATATATGAGATGGGGCAACGCGGGTACCGCCATTCGTGGCGCGTCCCGCCGTGACCCCGACGGCCCCACCGGTGACCCGGACGGCCCCGCCCGCGACCCGCCGAGCGGACGGCATCCGACAGACCTCACGCTACCGACTGAGGCCCGTGGCGCAACCCCCGCCACACAGGTCACAGGCCCGGCGGCCGGCACCGGCGCCGGGAGGTGCCGGAAGCGCGGCGGACCGGCGGGACGATCGCCGCCCGGCGGCAGAAGACCGCCATCCGGCCGCACATGAACCTGCCGCCGTCATGTACTAGAGTTATCTCGACATCGAGATATCTGCCGAGGCGTACCACGACAGCGCGGGCAGCGCGGCCGCGGGACACGCGCGCAAGGACGCAGGACGACGCATGAAGGAGACTGCCGTGTCGGCGAACAGCTTCGACGCCCGCAGCACACTGCAGGTGGGCGACGAGTCGTACGAGATCTTCCGGCTGGACAAGGTGGAGGGCTCCGCCCGGCTGCCGTACAGCCTGAAGGTGCTGCTGGAGAATCTGCTCCGCACCGAGGACGGCGCGAACATCACCGCCGCGCACATCCGGGCCGTCGGCGGCTGGGACTCGCAGGCGCAGCCGAGCCAGGAGATCCAGTTCACGCCGGCCCGGGTGATCATGCAGGACTTCACCGGTGTGCCGTGCGTGGTGGACCTGGCCACCATGCGCGAGGCGGTGAAGGAGCTGGGCGGCGACCCGGCCCGGATCAACCCGCTGGCACCGGCCGAGCTGGTCATCGACCACTCGGTGATCGCCGACCGCTTCGGCACCCCCGAGTCCTTCGCGCAGAACGTCGAGCTGGAGTACGGCCGCAACAAGGAGCGGTACCAGTTCCTGCGCTGGGGCCAGACCGCCTTCGACGAGTTCAAGGTCGTCCCGCCCGGCACCGGCATCGTTCACCAGGTGAACATCGAGCACCTCGCCCGTACCGTCATGGTCAGGAACGGCCAGGCCTACCCGGACACCCTGGTGGGCACCGACTCGCACACCACCATGGTCAACGGCCTCGGCGTGCTCGGCTGGGGCGTCGGCGGCATCGAGGCGGAGGCCGCGATGCTCGGCCAGCCGGTGTCGATGCTCATCCCGCGGGTGGTCGGCTTCAAGCTGACCGGCGAGCTGCCGGCCGGCACCACCGCCACCGACCTGGTGCTCACCATCACCGAGATGCTGCGCGGGCACGGGGTGGTCGGCAAGTTCGTGGAGTTCTACGGCGAGGGCGTCGGCGCCACCTCGCTGGCCAACCGGGCCACCATCGGCAACATGTCGCCGGAGTTCGGCTCCACCGCGGCGATCTTCCCGATCGATGCCGAGACCATCAAGTACCTGAAGCTGACCGGCCGCTCCGAGCAGCAGGTGGCGCTCGTCGAGGCGTACGCCAGGGAGCAGGGCCTGTGGCTGGACCCGGCCGCCGAGCCGGACTACTCCGAGAAGCTGGAGCTCGACCTGTCGACGGTCGTGCCCTCCATCGCCGGGCCCAAGCGCCCGCAGGACCGGATCGTGCTGGCCCGGGCCGCCGAGCAGTTCGCCGTCGACGTGCGCAACTACGTGACCGACGACGAGGAGGCGGGCAAGGAGTCCTTCCCGGCCTCGGACTCCCCGGCCACCCACAACGGCGTGCCGAGCAAGCCGACCCCGGTCACCGCCGAGGACGGCAGCAGCTACGAGCTCGACCACGGCGCGGTCACCGTCGCCGCCATCACCTCCTGCACCAACACCTCGAACCCGTACGTGATGGTGGCCGCCGCGCTGGTGGCCAAGAAGGCGGTCGAGAAGGGCCTGACCCGCAAGCCCTGGGTCAAGACCACGCTGGCCCCCGGCTCCAAGGTCGTCACCGACTACTTCGACAAGGCCGGCCTGACCCCGTATCTGGACAAGCTGGGCTTCAACCTGGTCGGTTACGGCTGCACCACCTGCATCGGCAACTCGGGCCCGCTGCCCGAGGAGGTCTCCAAGGCGGTCAACGAGGCCGACCTGGCGGTCGCCGCCGTGCTGTCCGGCAACCGGAACTTCGAGGGCCGGATCAACCCGGACGTCAAGATGAACTACCTGGCCTCCCCGCCGCTGGTCGTCGCGTACGCCATCGCGGGCTCGATGCGGATGGACATCACCCGGGAGGCGCTGGGCACCGACCAGGACGGCAAGCCGGTCCACCTGGAGGACATCTGGCCGACCGAGGCCGAGGTCAACGACGTGGTCGCCTCGGCGATCGGCGAGGACATGTTCCGCAGCTCCTACAGCGACGTCTTCGCCGGCGACGCCCAGTGGCAGGCGCTGCCGATCCCGACCGGCAACACCTTCGAGTGGGACCCGCAGTCCACCTACGTCCGCAAGCCCCCGTACTTCGAGGGCATGGGCATGGACCCCGAGCCGGTCACCGACATCAGCGGCGCCCGGGTGCTGGCCAAGCTCGGCGACTCGGTCACCACCGACCACATCTCGCCGGCCGGCGCGATCAAGGCCGACACCCCGGCCGGGCAGTACCTGACGGAGCACGGCGTGCAGCGCCGCGACTTCAACAGCTACGGCTCGCGCCGCGGCAACCACGAGGTCATGATCCGCGGCACCTTCGCCAACATCCGGCTGCGCAACCAGATCGCCCCGGGCACCGAGGGCGGCTTCACGCGCGACTTCACCCGGCCCGAGGCGCCGGTGGCCTTCATCTACGACGCCTCGCGCAACTACATCGAGCAGGGCACCCCGCTGGTCGTCCTGGCGGGCAAGGAGTACGGCTCGGGCTCGTCCCGCGACTGGGCCGCCAAGGGCACCGCGCTGCTCGGCGTCAAGGCGGTCATCGCCGAGTCCTACGAGCGCATCCACCGCTCCAACCTGATCGGCATGGGGGTGCTGCCGCTGCAGTTCCCCGAGGGCGCCACGGCGGTCACGCTGGGCCTGACGGGTGAGGAGACGTACTCCTTCACGGGCGTCACCGCGCTCAACGACGGCAGCACCCCGCGCACCGTCAAGGTCAGCACCGACACCGGTGTGGAGTTCGACGCGGTGGTCCGCATCGACACTCCGGGTGAAGCGGACTATTACCGCAACGGCGGCATCATGCAGTACGTCCTGCGTTCGCTCATCCGGCAGTAGCCGGCCCGAGGTGACTCACGAGTAGCACGGACCGCGTCTCCCCGTCAGGGGGGCGCGGTCCGTCCTTTTTGCGCAAGCCAATCCGCCGATCGTCCGCCATCCGTGGATGGGCATCGCTCTGACCTGCGGTTTCGTCGTCCCGCATTTCGGACAGGTCTCAACTCGGGAAAGCTTGCCGACCAAACGCGCTCTTGATCTTGCCCTGTCGGAGAGAAGTGGACTATACCTGTCGGCGTCCAGGGAACCTGCTGGAGCGCGGGGTCAGGCGGGTCAATCGGCAGGGTGGCACCGCCGGTCGTCGGATATCGTTCCCTGCCTCACTGGATGCACGGCATCACTCAAGCTTCAACTGTTCGCGGTCGTCGGCGGATTCCGCTGCACCGCATGAGTCCTGATGAAGGCGAGGACTTGAGCATGGGATCCGAGTTCAACCGGCGCGATGCAATCAAGCGGGCAATGGCGATCGGCGTGGTGGCGATTCCGTCTGCTTCGCTGCTGTCGGCATGTGCCACATCCAGTGGCGGGGACAAGAACAAGCCGGTCGCGACCGGCACCAAGTCGGCGGCCAATCCGCTCGGTGTCAAGAAGGGCGCGCCGCTGGAGGCCTTCGTCTTCAAGGGCGGATTCGGCGACGACTACATCAAGTCCGCCGAGACGGTCTACAACACGACCTACGGCGTCACGGTCAAGCACACCGGTACGCAGGCCATCGGCCCGAAGCTGCAGCCGCGCTTCGCCAACAACACGCCGCCGGACTTCATGGACAACTCCGGCGCCGACAACCTCGACACCGCCGCCCTCGCCAAGGAGGGCAAGCTGCTGGACCTCACCCCGCTGCTGGACGCCGCCACGATCGACGACCCGTCCAAGAAGGTCCGCGACGTCCTGGTCGCCGGCACGGTCGAGCAGGGCCAGTTCGGCTCCGACAAGATGTACGCGCTGAACTACGCCTTCACCGTCTACGGCAGCTGGTACTCCAACAAGCTCTTCCAGGAGAAGGGCTGGACGTACCCCAAGACCTTCGACGAGATGATCGCGCTCGGCGCCAAGACGAAGGCCGCCGGCGTCGCGCTGTTCACCTACCCGGGCAAGTACCCGTACTACGTGCACTTCGACCTGCTCGCCCAGATCGGCAAGGTGGGCGGCAAAGAGGTGCTGAACGCGATCGACGACCTGGAGGACGGCGCCTTCCAGGTCGACGCGGTCAAGCAGGTCCTCGGCTACTACGAGGAGCTGGCGGCGAAGAAGTACTTCCTGGCCGGGTCCGAGGGCAAGACGCACATCCAGATGCAGACCGACTGGACCAAGGGCAAGGCCGCCCTGGTGGCGGACGGCTCGTGGGTGGAGAACGAGGCCGCCCCGACCATGCCCAAGGACTTCGACCTGGCGGTCGGCCCGCTGATCGGCGGCGGCGACAGCGACAAGCTGCCGTTCGGCACCCTCTACGCGGCAGCCGGCGAGCCCTTCATCGTGGCCGCCAACGGCAAGAACCCGTCCGGCGGTATGGAACTGCTGCGGATCATGCTCGCCAAGAAGCAGACCGACAACTTCACCAACACCATCAAGTCGCTGACCTGCGTGGCGAACTCCGCCGAGGGCCTGACCCTGACTCCCGGCCTGGCCTCGGCGAACACCGCCCTCAAGGCGGCCGGCACGAACGTGCTCAACGCGCGTATCCAGGACTGGTACGTCAAGCTCAACCAGGAGACCATCGGCAACCTGACCGCGCAGCTCCTCACCGGGCAGATCAACGCCGCCAAGTGGATCGAGGGTGCGCAGAAGGCCTCGGACGCCACCAAGAAGGACTCGTCCGTGCCGAAGTTCAAGCACACCGTCTGATCCGCATTCCCCCTAACGGCTGAGACGAGAGCGACCGGCGACATGCGACACGGCAAGTACCGGTTCATCATCGGTTTTCTGGCGATTCCCCTGGCGCTGTACGGGGTCCTTGTGATCTCGCCCTTCGTGCAGGACTTCCAGATCTCCATGACGGACTGGACAGGACTCACCCCCGACAAGCACTACATCGGGTTCGACAACTACCGGAAGATCATTCACAACCATCTCTTCTGGCAGTCGCTGTGGCACAACGTCCTGCTGCTGCTGATTGTGCCGGTCGTGACGCTGGCGCTCGGTCTGTTCTTCGCTTTCATGCTCAACGTCGGCGGCCGGCGCAAAGGCAGCGCGTCGGTCGCCGGCGTCCGGGGATCGGGCGCCTATAAGATCATCTTCTTTTTCCCGCAGGTGCTGTCGGTGGCGGTGATCGCCATCCTCTGGCAGCAGATCTACAACCCGGACCCCGACGAGGGCGTGCTCAACGTCGTCCTGCACAGCATCGGGCTCGGCTCGCAGACCCAGTCCTGGCTGGGCGACCCGAAACTGGCGCTGGCCTGCATCATGGCGGTGATGGTCTGGGCGAACGTCGGCTTCTACGTGGTGCTCTTCTCGGCCGGCATGTCGTCCATCCCCACCGAGATCTACGAGGCCTCGCTGCTGGACGGCGCCACCCGGTCCACCACCTTCTTCCGGGTGACCCTGCCGCTGCTGTCCGACACGGTCGCCACCGGCTGGGTCTACATGGGCATCATCGCCATGGACGCCTTCGCCTACGTCCAGCTGATGTCGGTCAACAACGGCGGTCCCAACGAGAAGACCGACGTCGTCCCGCTGCTGCTGTTCAAGACGGCCTTCCGGGACAACAGCCAGTACGGCCTGGCGGCGGCCATGGGTGTCGCCATGCTGCTGGTGACGCTGGTGTTCGCCGTACTGACGCTGCGGCTGTCGCGCCGCGAGCGTATCGAGTTCTAGGGGTGCCCCGATGACAACCGAGACGATCGACGGGGCCCCAGGCTCCGCGCCCCACAAGTCCGGCTCGCCCGCCTCGGACGCGGCCCGCTGGAAGTGGCGCCGCAGCGAGGGCGGCGTGCTGAACGCCTTCAGCCACGTCTTCCTGGCCGTGTGGGCGCTGATGGTGGGCCTGCCGCTGCTGTGGGCGCTGTGGAGCTCGTTCAAGAGCTCCGGGGACATCCTCAGCCACCCGCTGTCGCTGCCGACCCACCTGCACTTCGAGAACTGGTCCCACGCCTGGACGAAGGCGAACATGGGCCAGTACTTCATCAACACCATCATCGTGGTCGGCTTCTCGACCGTCGGCACGATGCTGTTCGGCTCGATGGCGGCCTACGTGCTGGCCCGCTTCGAATTCCCCGGCAACCGGCTGATCTACTTCATCTTCGTGGCGGGCATGGCCTTCCCGGTCGTGATGGTGCTGGTGCCGCTGTTCTTCGTCACCACCAACCTCGGCATCATCAACACCCTGCCAGGACTGATCCTGGTCTACATCGCCTACTCGCTGCCCTTCACCGTCTTCTTCATGACGTCGTTCTTCCGCACCCTGCCGACCTCGGTGGCGGAGGCGGCACTGGTGGACGGAGCATCCCATACCAGGACGTTCTTCCAGATCATGGTGCCGATGGCCAAGCCGGGCATCATCAGCATCGGGATCTTCAACGTGCTCGGGCAGTGGAACCAGTACCTGCTCCCCCTGGTGCTGAACCAGGGCGACACCGACAAATGGGTGCTCACCCAGGGCCTGGCCGACCTCGCGGTGCAGCAGGGCTACCAGGGGGACTGGGGCGGCCTGTTCGCCGGACTCTCCATCGCCATGCTCCCGGTGCTGGCCGTCTACATCGTCTTCCAGCGCCAGGTGCAGGCCGGACTCACCGCGGGGGCGCTCAAGTAGACCCCGGACACCTCCCAGGCCTCCTGTGAACACCTGTACGCACGGTCGGCCGGCGCCCGGCGGCTCCGCAGCTCGCGGGGCCGCTGTTCGGCGTTCCCGCGGCCGTTTCGGATAACGGTGTGGTTCTCCCCCTTGACGGGACATCACCCCAAACACTCAACTTAGAGTTCACATGTTGTAGACGACGGGGTCTCGCTGGTGTGCTCCATCCGGCATCAGGGTCGGCCCCGTCCCGTGCGGGCAAGCGGACACGGGCCGCCTGCCGGGCAGGAGTGGATGTCGTGGAGACTCCGGGATCGCAGTCGTCGCTGCACCGGGCCAATCTGGAACGCGTGGTGCGTGCCGTGCGGCTGGCCGGATCGCTCACCCAGGCGGAGATCGCACGCAGTACGGGTCTGTCGGCCGCGACCGTGTCGAACATCGTACGTGAGCTGCGGGACAACGGAACGGTGCAGGTCACGCCGACCTCCTCGGGGGGTCGGCGGGCGCGCAGCGTGGCGCTGTCCGGGGACGCGGGCATCGTGGTCGGCGTCGACTTCGGCCACTCCCACCTGCGGGTCGCGGTCGGCAACCTGGCCCACCAGGTGCTGGCCGAGCAGTCCGAGCCGATCGACGTGGACGCCTCGGCCTCGCAGGGCTTCGACCGGGCCGAGCAACTGGTGGGCCGCCTGGTGGAGTCCACCGGTATCAGCGCCGACAAGGTGCTCGGCGTCGGCCTCGGGGTGCCGGGGCCGATCGACGTGGAGTCCGGGGCGCTCGGGTCCACCGCGATCCTGCCGGGCTGGAGCGGGATCAACCCGCGCCAGGAGATGTCCGACCGGCTCGGCGTCCCGGTCCAGGTGGACAACGACGCCAACCTCGGCGCGCTCGGCGAGCTGGTGTGGGGCGGCGGCCGCGGGGTCAAGGACCTGGCCTACATCAAGGTGGCCAGCGGGGTCGGTGCCGGGCTGGTGATAGACGGCCGGATCTATCGCGGCCCGGGCGGCACGGCCGGTGAGATCGGCCACATCACGCTCGACGAGTCGGGCCCGGTGTGCCGCTGCGGCAACCGCGGCTGCCTGGAGACCTTCACCGCCGCCCGCTACGTGCTCGAACTGCTCCGCGGCAGCCACGGCGACGGTCTGACCGTGCCGCGCATGGTGCAGCTGGCCCGCGAGGGCGACCCGGGCTGCCGCCGGGTGACCGGCGACGTGGGCCGGCACATCGGGATGGGCGTGGCCAGCCTGTGCAACCTGCTCAACCCCAGCCGTATCGTGCTGGGTGGCGACCTGGCGGAGGCGGGGGAGCTGGTGCTCGGCCCGATAAGGGAGTCGGTGTCGCGTTACGCGATCCCCAGCGCCGCCCAGCGGCTGTCCGTGGTCCCCGGGGCACTGGGGGCACGGGCCGAGGTTCTGGGGGCACTTGCCCTGGTTCTGAGTGAAATGGGCGATTCGACCCTTCTGGACGGGAATCAGCCGGTTGACACACCGGCCTTTTCGGCATAACTGAGCGTTCACACAGCTAACGAAACGCGCCGTTGCCATCTCGTTAAGTGTTTACTTCTTGACGACAGGGTGTCAGCCGGAGTTGACTCACCAGCACCTCGGCCGCGGTGTTGCGGCCCTGTCAGGGAGGCAACCTCACATGAACGCAATGACGCGTCGAATCGTCGTCGGGACGGCTGCGGTTTCGATCGCGCTCACCATGGCCGCCTGTGGTAAGGCCGGTGGTGACGACAAGGGGTCCAGCGGTGGCAGCAAGGACAACAAGTCCATCGGCCTGCTGCTGCCGGAGAACGCGACCACCCGGTACGAGAAGTTCGACAAGCCGCTGATCGAGGCCAAGATCAAGGAGCTGTGCGCGGACTGCAACGTGCAGTACGACAACGCCGCCGGTGACCCGGCCAAGCAGGCGCAGCAGGTCAGCAGCATGATCGCCCGGGGCGTGAAGGTCCTCATCCTGGACGCCCAGGACTCGACCGGCATCAAGTCCTCCGTCCAGGCCGCTGTCGACAAGGGCATCAAGGTCGTCGCCTACGACCGCCTCGCCGAGGGTCCGATCTCCGCGTACGTCAGCTACGACAACGAGAAGATCGGCGAGCTCCAGGGCCAGGCCCTGCTCGACGCCATGGGCCCGAAGGCCACGCCGCAGGCTAACGTTGTCATGATCAACGGTGACCCGGCCGACCCGAACGCCGCGATGTTCAAGGCCGGCGCCCACAAGGTGCTGGACGGCAAGGTGAAGATCGCCTACGAGCAGTCCGGTCTGTGGAAGGACACCGTCGCCGCGCAGAAGATGTCCGCCGCGATCACCCAGCTCGGCAAGAACAACATCGCCGGCGTCTACTCGGCCAACGACGGTATGGCCGGTGGTATCGCGACCTCCCTCAAGGGCCAGAACATCAACCCGCCGCTGACCGGTCAGGACGCGGAGCTCGCGGGTGTGCAGCGGCTGCTGGCCGGCACCCAGACCAGCACGATCTACAAGCCCTACAAGCCCGAGGCTGACGCCACCGCGGAGATCGCGGTCGACCTGCTCAACGGCAAGGACTTCAAGAGCGTGGCCGACACCACCGCCAAGCAGCTCGGCGGCGGCGTGATCCCGTCCAAGCTGCTGCCCGCCTTCTCGGTGACCAAGGCGAACATCAAGGACACGGTCGTCAAGGACGGTCTGTACACCAAGGACCAGATCTGCACCGCGGACTTCGCCTCGGCCTGCGCCGCCGCCGGCATCTCCTAGTCCGGCACCCGCGGTCCCGACCGGCCTCCGGGAGGAACCGCGAACCGCAAGCCTGTCCGGCGCCCCGTCCCGACAAAACACCCCGCTAGGGGCGGGGCGCCGGACGGAAACGCTTGCGGACGCATAATTCGGGGCGGGGGTACTACCCCTTCCCCGTTCACTTTGTAATCCTGTGCTTCGTGCACTCCCTCCGCGGCTGTTCAGTTCAGCACGCGGCATCCCCGCCGGTCAGGCGGCGAAGGAGATGGTTCACGTGTCCGCTACGCCCGTGCTGGCGTTGCGCGGAGTCTCCAAGCGATTCGGTGCGGTCCAGGCCCTCACCGATGTCGAGCTGGAGGTCCACGCCGGAGAGGTTGTCGCCCTTGTGGGTGACAACGGAGCCGGTAAGTCGACTCTGGTCAAGACGATCGCGGGCGTTCACCCCGTCGACGAGGGCATTATCGAGTGGGAAGGGCGGCCGGTGCACATCAACCGGCCGCAGGACGCCCAGGGTCTCGGTATCGCCACGGTCTACCAGGACCTCGCGCTGTGCGACAACCTCGATGTTGTCGGTAATCTCTACCTCGGCCGGGAGCTGCTGCGTTACGGCAGTCTCGACGAGGTCTCGATGGAAAAGCGCTCCCGCGAACTTCTGAACACGCTGTCGATCCGCATTCCCAGCGTCAGAATACCGATCGCCAGCCTCTCCGGCGGTCAGCGACAGGTGGTGGCCATCGCCCGCGCACTGATCGGTGACCCCAAGGTCGTCATCCTCGACGAGCCGACCGCCGCCCTCGGCGTCGAGCAGACCGCCCAGGTGCTCGACCTGGTCGAGCGGCTGCGCGAGCGCCGGCTCGGCGTGATCCTGATCAGCCACAACATGGCCGACGTCACGGCCGTCGCGGACACCGTCCACGTGCTGCGCCTCGGCAAGAACAACGGTGCGTTCCCGGTCCAGGGCACCACCAACGAACAGATCATCGCTGCGATCACCGGTGCCACGGACAACGCCGTGACCCGCCGGCTGGCGCGCAACGCGGAGGCGACCCAGTGAGCGACAAGACCACGATGCACCAGCGGCGTGACGAGGTGCCGCCGCCGGCCGTTGCCACGGTCGACCCACGGCTGCTGGTCCGTGAGGAGGGCTTCAAGGGCTACCTCACCGAGTTCAAGCGCAAGCTCAAGGGCGGCGAGCTCGGCTCGCTGCCGGTCATCATCGCGCTGATCATCATCTGGACCATCTTCCAGCTCAAGGACAGCCTGTTCCTGAGCTCGGCGAACATGGTCAACATCAGCTACTTCATGGCCGGGACCGGCATGCTCGCCGTCGGCCTGGTCTTCGTGCTGCTGCTCGGCGAGATCGACCTGTCGGTCGCCTCGGTCAGCGGCCTGGCCTCCGCGGTGTTCGCCAGCCTCAGCGTCACGCACGGGCTGAACGCCTGGGTCGCGGTCGTGCTGACCGTGCTCACCGGTATAGCCATCGGCGCGATCCACGGCTTCTTCTTCGCCAAGATCGGCGTCCCCGCGTTCGTCGTCACCCTGGCGGGCTTCCTGGGCTGGACCGGTCTGATGCAGTGGCTGCTGCGCGGCACCGGCAGCCTCACGATCCAGGACAAGGGCCTGCTGCACATCCTGGGCCAGCGCTCCTTCTTCATGAACCAGAGCATCGCCGGCGCGTACATCCTGGCCACCTTGGGTGTCGCCGCGCTGCTGATCGGCTCGCTGGTCGACCAGGGCCGCCGCCGGTCCGCCGGTGTGCCCTACCGGCCCACCAGCGAGATCCTGGTGCGCACCATCGCGCTGGCCGTGGTGGCCTACGTGGCCGCGTACGTGCTCAACAAGTCCGCCGGTGTGCCCAACGCGCTGGTGATCTTCCTGGCCACCCTGGTGATCTGCGACTTCGTGCTGCGCCGTACCACCTTCGGCCGCAAGGTCTTCGCGGTCGGCGGCAGCATCGAGGCCGCCCGCCGTGCCGGTATCAACGTCGCCATGATCCGTATCGTGGTCTTCGCGATCTCCGGCGGCTTCGCGGCCATCGGCGGCCTGTTCCTGGCCGGCCAGACCTACACCGCGACCCTGCAGGCCGGTACCGGCAACCTGCTGATGCTCGCCATCGCCGCCGCCGTCATCGGCGGTACGAGCCTGTTCGGCGGTCGCGGCAACGTCTGGTCTGCCCTGCTCGGCATGCTGGTCATCCAGTCCATCCAGACCGGTCTCGACCTGCTCAACATGGACCAGTCGATCCAGTACATGATCACCGGTGCGGTTCTGCTCGCTGCCGTCGTCGTCGACTCCGTGTCGCGCCGCACGCAGCGCTCCTCCGGCCGGGCGTAACACCCCGCCGGCGCGCGGCGGGTGACCGCCGCGCACCGCCGCACGCAGCACCGCACGCACATCCCGCACCGCCGGACGGACCTGGCCCCCAGGACCGCCCGGCGGTTTGGCGTGTGCGGGCGCACGGAAAGGAGGGCAGACAACGCCGTGACGGACATCGCCAGGGGCCGCCCGTCGCGTCGTGAACCGGAACATTAGACTCGTCCAAGGCCAGATCGGCCGGGAGCGACAGGCAGAGGAGGAACGGGTGGCTGTGCTGACCCGTATCAACGGACCCCGCGACCTCGATCGGCTCGACCCGCAGCAGCTCGTGGAGCTGGCCGGCGAGATCCGCACCTTCCTGGTGGAAGCGGTCGCCAAGACCGGCGGTCATCTCGGCCCGAACCTGGGCGTGGTGGAGCTGACCATCGCACTGCACCGGGTCTTCCACTCGCCCGCCGACCGCATCCTGTTCGACACCGGCCACCAGGCCTACGTGCACAAGCTGCTGACCGGCCGCCAGGACTTCTCCCGGCTCAAGGCCACGGGGGGCCTGTCCGGTTACCCCTCGCGCGCCGAGTCCGAGCACGACGTCATCGAGAACAGCCACGCCTCGACCGTGCTGGGCTGGGCCGACGGCCTGGCCAAGGCCAACGAGCTGCGCGGCCGCGACGACCACGTCGTCGCCGTCATCGGCGACGGAGCCCTCACCGGCGGCATGGCCTGGGAGGCGCTGAACAACATCGCCGCCGCCAAGGACCGCCCGCTGGTGATCGTGGTCAACGACAACGAGTGGTCGTACTCGCCGACCATCGGCGGCCTCGCCAACCACCTGGCGACCCTGCGCACCACCGACGGCTACGAGCAGTTCCTGGCCCGCACCAAGGAGGTGCTGGAGCGCACCCCGCTCATCGGCCGCCCGCTCTACGAGACGCTGCACGGCGCCAAGAAGGGCCTCAAGGACTTCATCACCCCGCAGGGGATGTTCGAGGACCTGGGCCTGAAGTACGTCGGCCCGATCGACGGCCACGACATCGAGGCCGTGGAGTCCGCGCTGCAGCGCGCCCGGCGCTTCGGCGGGCCGGTCATCGTGCACTGCATCACCGAGAAGGGCCGCGGCTACACCCCGGCCCTGCGCGACGAGACCGACCGCTTCCACGGCATCGGCCCGATCCACCCCGACACCGGGCTGCCGATCGCGGCGGCCGGCGCCGACTGGACCTCGGTCTTCGGCGACGAGATGCTGGAGCTGGGCAGGGAGCGGTCCGACATCGTGGCCATCACCGCCGCGATGCTGCACCCGGTGGGCCTGACCAAATTCGCCGCCGCCTTCCCCGACCGGGTCTACGACGTCGGCATCGCCGAGCAGCACGGCGCCGTCTCGGCGGCGGGCCTGGCCACCGGCGGCCTGCACCCGGTCTTCGCGGTCTACGCCACCTTCCTCAACCGGGCCTTCGACCAGGTGCTGATGGACGTGGCCCTGCACAAGTGCGGTGTCACCTTCGTCCTGGACCGGGCGGGTATCACCGGCAGTGACGGGCCGAGCCACAACGGCATGTGGGACATGTCGATCCTGCAGGTCGTCCCGGGCCTGCGGATGGCCGCCCCGCGCGACGCCGACCAGGTCAGGGCCCAGCTTCGGGAGGCCGTCGAGGTCGAGGACGCCCCCACCGTGGTGCGCTACTCCAAGGGCGCGGTCGGCCCCGCGGTCGCCGCGGTCGGCCGGATCGGCGGCATGGACGTGCTGCGCGAGCCGGCCGGCGACGGGCAGCCGGACGTGCTGCTGGTGTCGGTGGGCGCGCTGGCCCCGATGTGCCTGGAGATCGCCGCGCTGCTCGACGCCCAGGGCATCACCAGCACCGTGGTCGACCCGCGCTGGGTCAAGCCGGTGGACGAGGCGTTGCCGGGGCTGGCCGCCAAGCACCGCCTGGTGGTCACCGTCGAGGACAACCTCAGGGTCGGCGGTGTCGGCTCGACCATCGCCCAGGCGCTGCGCGACGCCGAGGTGGACGTTCCGCTGCGCGACTTCGGCATCCCCTCGCAGTTCCTCGCGCAGGGCTCCCGCAAGGACGTGATGGCCGCGATCGGCCTGACGGCGCCGGACATCGCCCGCCAGGTCACCGGCGTGGTCGCCACCATCGACGGCCGGTTCGCCGACGAGGCGGCCGATGTGGCGGCCGGCGGCGGCGCCGGCGCCACCGCCGGGCTCGCCCAGGACTGACCGCGCCGCGGGCGCCCTGCCGTCCCCGCCCGGGAGCCCCGTTAACGGGGCTCCCGGGACCGATGGTAGAAATGCGCGAGAGCAGTGCGGATGATCGAGGTGGCGTAGCAATGACGGAGTCCAAGGGACCCGACACTCCGGGCGGTTCGGCGGCCCCGAAGAAGAAGCGCAAGACCCTTTTCGACCGGCTGCGCCCGTACGCGATCGGCGTGACGGCGATGGCGGTGGTCTTCGGCGTGTCCGCGGTGATCGGCGCGCATGTGCGCGGCAACAAGGACACCAAGGTCTCCGAGCCCAGTGGCGCGGTGGTCGCGGCCCAGCCGCCGACGTCCCCGCCGCCGGACGGCGCGTCGCCCAGCCCCACCCCCTCCGCGGGCCCCAAGCTCGGCATCCCGGTGCACCCGACGGTCCCGGTGACCGTCACGGTCTACGAGGACCTGCGCAGCCCGGACTCCAAGGCGTTCCACGAGGAGTACGAGGCGACCTTCCAGCAGCTGCTGACCACCGGCCAGGTGCAGTTCCAGTACCGCCTGGTGACCGCGTCGGACCAGCAGTACGGCGGCACCGGCGCCCTGGTGGCGGCGAACGCCGCGGCCTGCGCGCAGGACCAGAGCCGCTTCACCGCCTTCGTCGGCGAGCTGTGGAAGCACCAGCCCACCGACCCCAGGAACGACGCGCTGGCCAGCGAGAAGCTGATGAAGAAGCTGGCCGCCAAGGCCGGCAAGATCAAGACCGCCAGCTTCGACCCGTGCATCGAGCAGCTCGACCACGAGGGCTGGGTGGACGAGTCGCAGCGCGACTTCGCCTCCTCGGCCAACGGCTCGGTGCCCGTCGTGGAGATCAACGGGGCCGTCGTGAAGAACGTGCACTCCTCGCTGACCCCGGCGAAGCTGCGCGACCAGGTGCTCAAGGAGGCCAAGCGGGTCATCGCGCTGCAGGCCACCCCGACCGAGACGCCCGCGCTGGCCGGCTGACGCCCCTTCGGGTCCGCACCGCCCCCGCGGTCGGGCGATTCACCCTCTCCTGTGTTGATATCACCGGTTTCGTCAAGTTTCCGGGGAAATCGGGTACCAAGGGGAAGTGACGCCCGATCACGGAGGAGTGGTGCGCATGTCGATGCCGCTGTTCGACGACGTCGACCCGCCGCCCGCGTGCGGCTGCGAGGGCTGCGCCCGGCAGCGCCTCGCCGACTCCATGGCCCGCGAGACCTGCGCCACCACCAGCACCGGCGCCACCAGGATGCTGGTGGTGGCCGCCGCCGCGGGCACCGCGCTCGGCGGCACCGCCGCCACCGTCACGGCGGCGCCCCGCCCCGCCGCGGTCACCGGCTACGCCACCGGCCGCGGCACCCTGGCCGCGCCGGGCACCGCCACCGCGGCCACCCCGCTGCGGCTGACCCGCGCCCAGATCCTGCAACGGGCCAGGGCCTGGGTGGCGGCCGCGGTGCCGTACAGCATGACCGCGCACTGGAAGGACGGTTACCGGCAGGACTGCTCCGGCTTCGTCTCCATGGCCTGGGGGCTCGGCGTCAGCGCCTGGACCGGCAACCTCGACGACTACGCGGTACGCATCACCCGCGCCCAGCTGCGGCCCGGTGACATGCTGCTCTTCCACAACACGGCCGACCCGCAGAAGGGTTCGCACGCCGTGATCTTCGCGGGCTGGACGGACGACGCCCGCACCCGCTACACCGCCTACGAGCAGACCGCCCCGCGGGCCAGGGTCAGGACGACGCCGTACGCCTACTGGGCCCACTCCGCCGGATACGTCCCCTACCGCTACCGGCACCTGACGTCCGGCGCCGGCGGCGCCAAGACGGGCGACGCCACCGGCTACCCCGGCCGGGCCGCCTTCGGGCCGGGCCGCTCGGGCGGCGCCGTCACCCGTCTGGGCACGCTGCTGGTCGGCCGCGGCGCCGGCGCCCACTACCGGATCGGCCCGGGCCCGGTGTGGAGCGGGTCAGACCGCAGGGCCACCGCCGCCTTCCAGCGCGCCCAGGGCTGGACCGGCGCCGACGCCGACGGCCTGCCGGGTCCCACCACGTGGGCGTACCTGGTCAGGCACCAGGGCCACGACGTGCCCGGCAGCGCCCCGCGCACCGGTGAGGCCGCGGCCGGCGTCCCGGTCTACCCCGGGGCCGGCGCGTTCCGGCCCGGGCGCAGCAACGACAGCGTCCTGGCGCTCGGCCGCCGGCTGGTCGCCAAGGGCTTCGGCGCGGGCTACCGCCCCAGCCGCAACTGGCACGAGGCCGACCGGCGCAAGGTCGAGGCCTTCCAGCGGGCCCAAGGCTGGTCGGGCCGCCGCGCCGACGGATATCCCGGACCCGAGATGTGGAGGCGACTGTTCTCGTGAGCTCACCCGGCACCGCCGCACCGACCGAGCCCCCCGACCACCCCGCCGGCGCCGAGCACGCCGACCACGGTGACGGCCAGGACCGTTCCGCCGACGCGGCACGCCCCGAGCCCGCCGATCGCGCCGCGCAGCCCGACGTCCCCGCGCAGCCCGACGTCCCCGCGCAGCCCGACGTCCCCGGGCAGCCGGGGTCCGGCACCGACCAGACCGTACCGATGCCCCGCGTCCAGCCGCCGGCGGGCGTGTCCGCCGACGCGCTCACCGAGCGGTCCGGGCCGTGCCTGCCGGGCTGGACGGCGGCGGGCGTGCTGCTCGCCGCGGTCGGTGCGGCGGGCTGGCTGCTGTGGCGGGCCGGGCTGCTGCCGCTGCCGCCGACCGGTGGCCTGGTCCCGGACCCGCCGGGCGACGCGACCCGGGGGAGCGGGCTGTGGAGCGGCCTGGTGCTGATCGGCGCGGTCGCCGCCCTCGCGGCCTGCGGGCTGGTACGCGGCCGGCCCGGCAGCGTCTGGGTGCTCACCCGGCACGGCGGCTACCGTGGCACCGTCCGCCGCACCGGGCTGCTGTGGATCAGCCCGCTGCTCAGGCGGCGCCGGATGGACGTCTCGCTGCGGCACTGGCGCAGCCGCCCGATCGACGCGGTGGACGCGTACGGTACCCCGGTCCAGCTCACCGTGCTGCTGGTGTGGCGGATCAGGGAGACCGCGCGGGCCGCCTTCGCGGTGGACGACTGCACCCGGCTGCTGCGCGAGGAGGTCGAGGCGGCGGTCGCCCGCGCGGTGTCCCGGCACCCGGCCGACGACTTCCGCGGTGACGCGGTCACGCTGCGGGACTGCGACCGGCTCGGCGACGAGCTGGGCCGGCTGGTGGCCGCCGCGATGCGCGAAGTGGGCGTGGAGGTCTTCTCGGTGACCCCGGTCCGGCTGGAGTACGCCCCGGAGGTGGCGGGGGCGATGCGGCGGGCCAGGATCGCCTCGCTGGAGGCCAGGCAGCGCAGGGTGGTGCTCGACGACGTCCTGACCGCGGTGGCCGACACCCTGCGCGGGATCGCCGAACGGGGCCTGGTGGAGCTGGACGACTACGAACGCAAGTCGCTGGTCCGCGATCTGACGGTGGCCCTGCTCGCCACCCCGGCCCCCGCGGGCCAGGCGCGCGGCTGACCCGGGCCGAAAAGGGGGCGGGGCCGCCGTGGCCCCGCCCCCTTCGCCTGCCGCCGCGTCAGGCCGGGACGCTCGCGACGCCCGGGGCCAGGAAGGTCCTGCCGTTCACCCGCTGCGAGACGCCCTCACGGTCCAGGTAGGGGGTGACACCGCCCAGGTGGAAGGGCCAGCCCGCACCGGTGATCAGGCACAGGTCGATGTCCTGCGCCTCGGCGACCACGCCCTCGTCGAGCATCAGGCCGATCTCCTGCGCCACCGCGTCGAGTACCCGGTCGCGCACCTGCGCTTCCGTCAGCACGCTGTCGCCCTGCTTGAGCAGCGCGGCGACCTCCGGGTCCAGCTCGGGGCGGCCCGAGTCGTAGACGTAGAAGCCGCGCTTGCCGGCCTTGACGACCGCCGCCAGGTTCTCCGACACCGTGAAGCGGTCGGGGAAGACGCCGTGCAGGGTCTCCGAGACGTGCAGGCCGATGGCGGGGCCGACCAGTTCGAGCAGCACCAGCGGGGACATCGGCAGGCCGAGCGGCTCGATGGCCTTCTCCGCGACCGCCACCGGGGTGCCCTCGTCGATCACGTTCTGGATCTCGCCCATGAAGCGGGTCAGGATGCGGTTGACCACGAAGGCCGGCGCGTCCTTGACCAGCACCGCGGTCTTGCGCAGCTTCTTGGCCACCGCGAAGGCGGTGGCCAGCGACGGGTCGTCGGTGCCCTCGCCGCGGACGATCTCCAGCAGCGGCAGGATCGCCACCGGGTTGAAGAAGTGGAAGCCCACCACCCGCTCCGGGTGGTCGAGCTTCGCGGCCATCTCGGTCACCGACAGCGAGGAGGTGTTGGTGGCCAGGATGGTGTCCGGGCGCACCACCGCTTCCAGTTCGGCGAAGACCTGCTGCTTGACGCCCATCTCCTCGAAGACCGCCTCGATGACGAAGTCCGCGTCACCGAAGGCCGCGGCCTTGTCGAGGTGCCCGGTCACCAGCGCCTTGTAGCGGTTCGCCGCGTCCTGCCCGAGCCTGCCCTTGGCCAGCAGCTTGTCGATCTCGCCGTGGACGTAGCCCACGCCCTTGTCGATCCGCTGCTGGTCGATGTCGGTCAGCACCACCGGCACTTCCAGCCGGCGCACGAACAGCAGCGCCAGCTGCGAGGCCATCAGGCCCGCGCCGACCACGCCGACCTTGGACACCGGACGGGCCAGCGCCTTGTCGGGCGCGCCGACCGGCCGCTTGCCGCGCCGCTGGACCAGGTTGAAGGCGTAGATCCCGCTGCGCAGCTCGCCGCCCATGATCAGGTCGGCCAGCGCGGTGTCCTCGGCGTCGAAGGCGCGCTGCAGGTCGCCGTCCTTGGCCGCCGCGATGATCTCCAGCGCCCGGTAGGCGGCGGGGGCCGCGCCGTGCACCTTGCCGTCGGCGATGAGGCGCCCGCGCTCCACCGCCCGGTCCCACGCCTCGCCGCGGTCCACCTCGGCGCGTACGACCGCGATCTCGCCCTTGAGTACGGCCGCGGTCCACAGCAGCGACTGCTCCAGGAAGTCGGCGGCCTCGAAGAGCGCGTCGGCGATGCCCAGTTCGGCCACCTGGGCGCCCTTGAGCTGGCGGTTCTGGTTGAGCGAGTTCTCGATGATCACGCTGACCGCGCGGTCCGCGCCGATCAGGTTGGGCAGCAGCCCGCAGCCGCCCCAGCCGGGCACCAGCCCGAGGAAGACCTCGGGGAGCGAGAAGGCCGGCACCGAGGCGGAGACCGTCCGGTAGGTGCAGTGCAGGCCGACCTCGACGCCGCCGCCCATGGCGGCCCCGTTGTAGTAGGCGAAGGTCGGCACCGCGAGCGAGGACAGCCGCTTGAAGACCTCGTGGCCGCCCTTGCCGATGGCGAGCGCGTCCTGGTGGCTCCCCAGCAGCTCCACGCCCTTGAGGTCGGCGCCGACCGCGAAGATGAACGGCTTGCCGGTGATGCCGACCCCGGTGATCGCGCCGTCCGCGGCCTCCTTCTCGACCCGGTCGATCGCCGCGTCGAGATTGGCCAGCGACTGCGGGCCGAAGGTGGTCGGCTTGGTGTGGTCCAGGCCGTTGTCCAGGGTGATCAGTGCGAAGCGGCCCGCGCCGGGCAGGTCGATGTGCCGCACCTGCGCGCTGGTGACGACCTCGCCGGGGAACAGCTCGGCCGCGCCCTTGAGAAGTTCGGTGGTGGTGCTCACTTGCCGCTCCCGTCGCCGCGCTCGGTGGTCGCTCCGCTCCAGTGGGGGTTCTCCCAGACGACCGTGCCGCCCATGCCGAAGCCGACGCACATCGTGGTGATGCCGTAGCGCACCTGCGGCTGCTCCTCGAACTGCCGGGCCAGCTGCGTCATCAGCCGCACCCCGGAGGAGGCCAGCGGGTGGCCGAAGGCGATGGCGCCGCCGTACTGGTTGACCCGCGGGTCGTCGTCGGCGATGCCGTAGTGGTCGAGCAGCGAGAGCACCTGGACGGCGAAGGCCTCGTTGACCTCGAACAGCCCGATGTCGTCGATGCCCAGGCCCGCATTGGCCAGGGCCTTCTCGGTGGCCGGGATCGGGCCGATGCCCATCACCTCCGGCTCGACGCCCGCGAAGGCGTACGACACCAGGCGCATCCGCACCGGCAGGTCCAGCTCGCGGGCCACGTCCTCGGCGGCCAGGAGCGAGGCGGTGGCGCCGTCGTTGAGGCCCGCCGCGTTGCCCGCTGTGACCCGGCCGTGCGCCCGGAAGGGCGTCTTGAGCCCGGCCAGCTGCTCCAGCGTGGTGCCCGGGCGCATCGGCTCGTCGGCGGTCGCCAGGCCCCAGCCGGTCTCCCCGGCCTCCGGGCTGGTGCGGCGGATCGCGATCGGCACCAGGTCCTGCTGGATCCGGCCGTTGGCGTACGCCTTCGCCGCCTTCTCCTGGCTGCGGACCGCGAACTCGTCGGCGCGCGCCCTGGTCAGCCGCGGGAAGCGGTCGTGCAGATTCTCCGCGGTCATGCCCATGAACATCGCGGACTCGTCGACCAGCTTCTCCGAGACGAACCGCGGATTCGGGTCCACGCCCTCGCCCATCGGGTGCCGACCCATGTGCTCGACACCGCCGGCGACCACCACGTCGTAGGCGCCGAACGCGATGCCGCCGGCCGTCGTCGTCACCGCGGTCATCGCACCGGCGCACATCCGGTCGACGGAGAAGCCGGGCACGGTCGTCGGCAGCCCGGCCAGGATGGCCGCGGTGCGCCCCAGGGTGAGCCCCTGGTCGCCGATCTGCGTCGTCGCGGCGACCGCGACCTCGTCGACACGGGCCGGGTCCAGCTGCGGATTGCGCCGCAGCAGCTCCCGGATGCACTTGATCACCAGGTCGTCGGCGCGGGTCTCGTGGTAGATGCCCTTCGGGCCCGCTTTGCCGAACGGGGTGCGGACGCCGTCGACGAAGACGACATCCCTCGCAGTACGGGGCACGAGGTTCCCTCTTTCTGTGTTCGCTCGCCGCCGGCCGCCCTTTCGACGCCGGCGCGGCCGTCGGCTCGCTCACCGGGGTGACCGGGGGACGGTGGACGGGCCGGGCACCGCACCGCCCAGGGGCGGGCGCGGCACCGACCCTCATGCTACTCGCGGGTAACCGGTCGGGACAGTGCAACGCGGGGAAGCGGCGTAGGTCACACGGGAACGGGTTATTCGTCCGCGGCGGGGCGGGCGGTGAGCGACTTGGCCAGCAGCGGGGTGGTCAGCTCGATCTGCCACGGGCGGGCGCCCAGCGCCGCCAGAGCGGCGGCGACCGCGTCGGGGGAGCGGTCGCCGGGGGGCGACCAGCAGACCCGGCGGACCGAGTCCGGGGTGATCAGATTCTCCTGCGGCAGGTTCAGCTCCTCCGCCAGACCGGTGACCGCCGCGCGGGCGGCGGACAGGCGGGCGGCGGCCGCCGGGTCCTTGTCGGCCCAGGCGCGCGGCGGGGGCGGCCCGTTGTACGCGGCCGTCGGCTGCGGCAGCTCGCGCTCGGGCAGCCCGCGGGCCCGGTCGACGGCCGCCTGCCACTGGTCCAGCTGGCGGCGGCCCATCCGGTGCCCGAAACCGGGCAGCGCGGCCAGCGCGTGCACGTTCGGCGGGCTCTCCAGGGCGGCGGCCACGATCGCCGCGTCGCTCAGCACCCGGCCCGGCGAGACGTCCCGCTCCCGGGCGGTGCGGTCCCGTGCCAGCCACAGTTCGCGCACCACGCCGATCTGGCGGCGCCTGCGCACCTTGTGCATGCCCGACGTGCGGCGCCACGGGTCCACCCGGGGGGCCGGCGGCGGGGCGGCGGCGATGGCGGCGAACTCCTGCAGCGCCCACTCCAGCTTGCCCTGGGTGCGCAGCTCCTCCTCCAGCGCGTCGCGCAGGTCGACCAGCAGCTCGACGTCCAGCGCGGCGTACCGCAGCCAGGGCTCGGGCAGGGGGCGGGTGGACCAGTCGACCGCCGAGTGGCCCTTCTCCAGGGCGTAGCCGAGCACCTGCTCGACCATCGCGCCCAGCCCGACCCGCGGGAAGCCGGCCAGCCGCCCGGCCAGCTCGGTGTCGAACAGCGATGTCGGGTGCATGCCGAGCTCGGCGAGGCATGGGAGGTCCTGGGTGGCGGCGTGCAGCACCCACTCGGTGCCGCTCAGGGCGGAGTCCAGGGCGGACAGGTCGGGACACCCGACCGGGTCGATCAGCGCGGTCCCTGCTCCGGCGCGGCGCAGCTGGACCAGATAGGCCCGCTGCCCGTAGCGGTAGCCGGAGGCGCGCTCGGCATCGACGGCTACCGGGCCCGAACCCGCGGCGAACGCCGCGGCGACTGCTGTGAGAGCCTCCGGGTCTGCGGTCACCGGCGGGATGCCCTCGCGCGGGTCCAGCAGCGGAACCGGCGCCGCGTCTTCTTCCGGGGTTGCGGTCTCTCTGGCGTCGGTCACCTGTCAAGGGTAGCCGTGCCGGCCCCTCCGGGGGTTCGCCCATCCCCACGACCTTTCCCCCAGCGGTGGGGCGCCCACGCCCCCGGGCGTGCCCCCGCGGTGGGGGTGCCTCCTTCCCGCCGCGCCGGCTTCTCGCGCAGTTCCTCGCGCCCCTGGGGGGTGCCCCTTGCGGTCGGGGTGCGTTTTTCCTGCCGTCGTGGTTGCGCGCGCAGTTCCTCGCGCCCTGAGGGGTTGCCCTCTTCGGCGGAGGGTGGGGGTTTTCAGGGCGCGGGGAACTGCGCGACCAGCCACCGCGGCGGGAAAGCAAGCGACGCCACCGCAGGGGGCGCTCACCCCAGGGGGCGCGCGGCAGCGCGCGTGGCGGGGGTTCGGGGTGCCCTCGAGGTTGGGCGACGCAGGGGGCGGAACGTTCCGCCCCCTGCTCGCGGCGGTCAGTGAATGATGCCCGTGCGCAGCGCGACCGCCACCATGCCGGCCCGGTCACCCGTACCGAGCTTGCGAGCGATCCGCGCCAGATGGCTTTTCACGGTCAGCGCCGACAACCCCATCGACACGCCGATCGCCTTGTTGGACTGGCCCTCCGCGACCAGCCGCAGCACCTCCACCTCGCGCCCCGACAGCTCGCGGTAGCCGCTCCCGGGGTGGCCGGAGGCGCCCGGCGGGCGGCGCTGCATGCGGGCGGCGGTGGCGCCGAGCGGGGCGAGGCCGGGGCGGCCGGCCATGGAGCCTGGGCTGTTGCGGGTGCCGGTCACCACGTAACCCTTGACGCCGCCCGCCAGGGCGTTGCGCACCGCGCCGATGTCGTCGGCGGCGGACAGCGCGAGCCCGTTGGGCCAGCCTGCGGCGCGGGTCTCGGCCAGCAGGGTGAGCCCCGAACCGTCGGGGAGGTGGACGTCGGCGACGCAGATGTCGCGGGGATTACCGACCCGGGGCCGGGCCTCGGCAATGGACGAGGCCTCGATCACATCGCGAACCCCGAGAGCCCACAGGTGTCGGGTGACAGTGGAGCGGACGCGGGGGTCGGCTACGACGACCATGGCCGTCGGCTTGCTGGGACGGTAGGCGACCAGGCTCGTGGGCTGCTCGAGAAGAACGGACACCGGGCCTCCTGTGGCAAAGGGGACTGAAACGGTCACAGTCTCCTTCGGCAGCAATTGCTCCGGGCTTTAGGGAAAGATCACGATTTATTGAGCATTAATTCCGGCAAATCGGACGGCCGATCGAACGCCAGAGCAGCCCGGGCACAGATGTGCCCCGACACCGCCGAGCGGCGCCGGGGCTGTCGCCGCGTCAGGTGCGCCGTTTGGGCAGCGGCACCACGCCGCCCGCACCGCGTACCGCCGCCTCCGGGCCCTCGCTGGGCGGCAGGCCGGCGCACGCGCACAGCAGGTCGCACCAGGCCGCCAGGTGGGTCGCGCCGTCGATGACCCCGCCGGGCCGCTCCCGCGGCGACCACGAGGCGCGCAGCTCGATCCTGGTCTCGTCGGGCCGGTCGGCGAGGCCGCCGAAGAAGTGCGAGGACGCGCGCGAGACCGTACCGCTCGGCTCGTCGTGGTCGGCGCCGCGGGCGGCGAGCGCGCCGGTCAGCCAGGACCAGCTGACCTCGGGCAGCAGCGGGTCGCCGGCCATCTCCGGCTCCAGCTCCGCCCTGGCCAGCGTCACCAGCCGGAAGGTGCCGTGCCAGGCCTCGTGGCCGGCCGGTTCGTGCAGCAGCACCACCCGCCCGTCGGCCAGCTCCTCGCCGTCGACCGCGACCGTGGCCTCCAGCGCGTAGGCGTACGGGGCCAGCCGGCGTGGCGCGGTCACCTCCTCGATCCGCACCTCGGACCGCACCCGCGCCCCCCGCAGGGCCTCCACCGCATGCCGAAAGGGAAAGGGGACCCCGTCGTCCTCGCCGAGCTGCCCATGCACCGCTGCCATGCCCGGAAGACTAGGCCGCCGACGCCCCTCGCGTGCGCAACAACACCCGAGGCCCCCCAACTGGTGCCCGCTCCCGCCATGGGAGGATGCCCGGTGTGAGTGCGCCTGAGCAGACCGCTGCGTCCCCCTTCATCCGTGCCTGCCGGAACGAACCGGTGCCGCACACCCCCGTGTGGTTCATGCGGCAGGCAGGGCGGTCGCTGCCCGAGTTCCTGAAGGTGCGCGAGGGCATCCCCATGCTGGAGTCGTGCACGCGGCCCGAGCTGGTCGCCGAGATCACCCTGCAGCCGGTCAGGCGGCACCGGGTGGACGCGGCGGTCTACTACAGCGACATCGTGGTGCCGCTCAAGGCGATCGGCGTCGACCTGGACATCAAGCCGGGTGTCGGCCCGGTCGTCGCCGAGCCGATCCGCACCCGGCAGGACCTGGCCAGGCTGCGCGACCTGGAGCCCACCGACGTCGGCTACGTCACCGAGGCGGTCGGCCTGCTCACCGCCGAGCTGGGCGCCACCCCGCTGATCGGTTTCGCCGGCGCCCCCTTCACCCTGGCCAGCTACCTCGTCGAGGGCGGGCCGTCCCGCAACCACGAGCGCACCAAGGCCCTGATGTACGGCGACCCCGAGCTGTGGCACGAGCTGCTCGACCGGCTCGCCGACATCACCGCCGCCTTCCTGAAGGTGCAGATCGAGGCCGGCGCCAGCGCCGTGCAGCTCTTCGACTCCTGGGTCGGCGCGCTGTCGCCCGCCGACTACCGGCGCCATGTGATGCCGTCCTCGGTGAAGGTCTTCGACGCCGTCGCCGGCTACGGGGTGCCCCGCATCCACTTCGGCGTCGGCACCGGCGAACTGCTCGGCCTGATGGGCGAGGCCGGCGCCGACGTGGTGGGCGTCGACTGGCGGGTGCCGCTCGACGAGGCCGCCCGCCGGGTCGGCCACGGCAAGGCCCTGCAGGGCAACCTCGACCCCGCGGTGCTCTTCGCCCCGACCGCGGCGGTCGAGGCGAAGACCCGCGAGGTGCTGGACGCCGCGGCCGCGGCCGGCACCGGCCACATCTTCAACCTCGGCCACGGCGTCCTGCCGAGCACCGACCCCGACGCCCTCAGCCGCCTGGTGGACTTCGTCCACCGCGCCACGCAGGCGGCCTGACCGCTCAGCGGCCGCCGGTCAGTCCCGCGGCTCCTGCTCCTCCTGCGACCTGGACGCCTCGGGGGACGCTGCCTGCGGCTCCAACGAGGTGTCGGCCTGCTCCTCGTGCTGCCCCGGCACCCGCGGATACCGCGGCAGCCGGTCCGCCGCCCGCAGCGTCGGCCGCGGGGCGGCCGGCCCGGTGCGCGGCCGCCAGCGGCGCACCAGCCGCCAGGCCGCCCAGATCAGCACCCCGAGCGCCAGGAACGGCAGCAGCACCGACAGCACGACGAGCACCGTACGCACCGTCACCGAGAAGGCGTGCCAGCCGCCGCTCAGCGCGTTGCCGACGATGGTCAGGAAGCCGTCCTTCTTCTCCTTCTGCGGCGCCTTGTGCGGCGCGGCCTTCACCGGCGGCTCGCTCAGCCGCAGCGTCACCGTGGCCAGGCCCGCCTGCGCCCTCAGCGACGACTGCTGGGCCTCCAGCGCCTCCAACGCCGCCTCACGGGAGCTCAGTTCGCTCTCCAGCGACACCACATCGCTGAGCCCGGACGCCTGGTCCATGAGCTTGCGCACCCGGTCGACGCTGGCCCGCTGCGACTTCACCCGGCTCTGCACGTCGACCACCTGGCCGGTGACGTCGTCCACGCTGACCTTGCGCCCCAGCAGGGTGCCGAGCTTGCCGAGGTCGTCGAGCAGCCTGTCGTACGCCGCCGGCGGCACCCGCAGCTGGACGGTCGAGGTGGCGTGGCCGCCGGCGTCCACCGCCGTGTCCTCGTCGCCCGCGTAACCGCCGGCGCCCGCGACCAGCGTCCTGGCCTGCTGCAGCGCGTCCTCCACGTGCGGGGTGCGGATGCTCACCTCGGCGGTGCGCACCAGATAGGTCGGGGCGAGCGCCGGGGTCCTGGCGCTCCCCGACCCCGACGAGGGGGCGCCCGCGGCCGTGCCGCCGGTGCCCGCCGCGGCGGCCCCGTCGCCCGAGCCGCTGCTGCCGGAACCGTCCTCCGGCACCCCGGGCCGGCCGTTCGCCGCCGGTGCCGCAGCCTTGTCTGAGCTGGCCGAATCCTTGCCGGACGACGCGCTGCACCCGGCGACGGCGAGGGTGCCCGCCAGCAGCAGTGCCGCGACGGCGGCGGCCCCGCGTCGGCGGCGTCGGGCGCCGGGTGCGTGCTGTCTCGTGCTGGGTCTCATCTCGAATCCCCCCAGGGGCAGGGCCGTTGTGACATGCCACTGATTGGACGGACGGCTTCGCGGTCCCGTTGCCGTCCTGCGGTACCGAAGGGATCACGGTCGGAACTCGATCCGGAGTCTGAGACAGTGGACGCATGAGCGACTCGCACAGCGGCACGGGCGCGGCGGCCGCCCGCGACCGGGCGGAACGGCCCGCGACAGCACCCGCGGGCGGACATGTGGTGGTGGTCGGCGGCGGTATCTCGGGCCTGGCCGCCGCCCACCGGCTGGCCGCCGCGGGCGCCCGGGTGACCCTGCTGGAGGCCTCGTCCCGGCTGGGCGGCAAGCTGCACGCCGACGAGATCGCCGGGGTGCCGGTCGACCTCGGTGCTGAATCGATTCTGGCCCGCCGCCCCGAGGCGGTGGAGCTGGCCCGCGAGGTCGGCCTCGGTGACGATCTGGAGCCGCCCGCCGTGCTCGGCGCCACGCTGTGGACGCGCGGCCGGCTGCGGCCGATGCCCAAGGGCCACGTGATGGGCGTCCCCGGCGACCTCGGCCCGCTCGCCGCCTCCGGGGTGCTCTCGCCCGCCGGTCTCGCCCGGCTCCCGTTCGACCACGTCCTGCCGCGTACCGAGATCGACGGCGACGTGGCCGTCGGGGCCTTCGTCGCCGCCCGGCTCGGCCGCGAGGTCGTCGACCGGCTGGTGGAACCGCTGCTCGGCGGCGTCTACGCGGGCAACGCGTACGAGATCTCGCTGCGTGCCGCCGTCCCGCAGCTCTACACCGCGGCCCGCGACGGCGGGCGTTCGCTGATCGAGGTGGCCCGCGGCATCCAGCGCCGCGCCGCCGCCTCGGCCGGTACGGGGCCGGTCTTCAACGGCATCCGGGGCGGCGTCGGCCGGCTGCCGCTCGCGGTCGCCGACGCCTGCCGGGCGGCCGGCGTCGTCATCGAGACCGGAACGCCGGTGCGCGAGCTGCGCAGGACCGGGCCGCACGGCTGGCAGGTCCGCCTCGGCGACCGCGTCATCGACGCCGACGCCGTGGTGCTCGCCGTCCCCGCGACCGCCGCCGCCCGGCTGCTCGGCGCCGAGTCGCCGGCCGCTGCCGCCGACCTGGACAGCGTCGACTACGCGGGCATGGCGCTGGTCACCATGGCCTTCCGCCGCTCCGACGTGCACCGGCTGCCGCAGTCCAGCGGCTTCCTCGTGCCGCCGGTCGACGGCCGGACGATCAAGGCCTCGACGTTCTCCAGCCGCAAGTGGGGCTGGCAGGACGCGGCCGGCGGCGACACCGTGGTGCTGCGCACCTCGGTCGGTCGCCACGGCGACGAGGCCGACCTCGCCTGGGACGACACCGACCTGGTCCGGCTGTCCAGGGACGACCTGGCGGAGGCGGTCGGCCTGCGGGCCGCACCGGTCGCCGCCCGGGTCACCCGCTGGGCCGCGGGCCTGCCGCAGTATCCGGTCGGCCACCTGGACCGCGTCGCCCGGATCCGCGAACAGGTCGCCAAGCTGCCCGGCCTGGCCGTCTGCGGTGCCCTCTACGACGGTGTGGGCATCCCGGCATGCGTCGGCAGCGGCAACCGCGCGGCGTCCGAGGTACTGGCCACCCTGGTGCCGGACGGGACGGGCGGCGCGGGAGAATAGCCGCATGACCGACTCGACTGCCGACCACGCCCTCGACTCCGCCGCCGCGGACGCCGTGGCGCACGCCAAGACCGCCAACGCGGGCAAGAAGGCCAAGGACCTCAACGAGGTCATCCGCTACACGCTGTGGTCGGTCTTCCGGCTGCGCACCCCGCTGCCCGAGGACCGCACCGGATACGCCGACGAGGTCGACGAGCTGTTCGCGCAGCTCGGCGCCAAGGACGTCACCATCCGCGGCACCTACGACGTCTCGGGGCTGCGGGCGGACGCCGACGTGATGATCTGGTGGCACGCGGAGACCGCCGAGGCGCTGCAGGAGGCGTACAACCTCTTCCGCCGCACCAGGCTGGGCCGCGCGCTGGAGCCGGTGTGGTCCAACATGGCACTGCACCGCCCCGCCGAGTTCAACAAGTCGCACGTCCCGGCCTTCCTCGCCGACGAGACCCCGCGCGACTACGTCAGCGTCTACCCCTTCGTGCGCTCGTACGACTGGTACCTGCTGCCCGACGAGGACCGCCGCCGGATGCTCGCCGACCACGGCAAGCTGGCCCGCGGCTACCCCGACGTCCGCGCCAACACCGTCGCGTCCTTCTCGCTCGGCGACTACGAGTGGATCCTCGCCTTCGAGGCCGACGAGCTCTACCGCATCGTCGACCTCATGCGGCTGCTGCGCGCCTCCGAGGCGCGGATGCACGTCCGCGAGGAGGTGCCGTTCTTCACCGGCCGCCGCCGCCCGCTCGGCGAACTGGTCGCGGGCCTGGCCTGACGCCCACGGGCGAGGGCGCCGGTCAGCGGCTCGCGCGGAGCGCGGGGTGGTCGGCCACCACTGTCGGGGAGCCCGCGGGGATCTCGGTGAAGCCGGCATCGCGGACGACCGGGAGGTCGCAGCCGCCCAGGCGGGCCCAGGTGCCGGCGCCGGGCGTGCGGACGGACAGGGCGAAGCCCGCCGCCCGCCACGCGGCGCGGCTCGCGGTGTCCAGCTCCCACCAGGCGAGTTGCGCCCCGTGCCCGGCCTGGGCCATCGCCTTGCCGGCGGACATGGTGATGCCGGGGTTGAGCCAGAGCACCGGTCCCGCCGGATCCGGCGCGGGCACCGGCTCGGGGTCGTCCAGTTCGGTCCCGGACACCTGGAGCCTGGCCAGGTCCTTGGGCCAGCCGTCCAGCGGCACCGGCGGGAAGACGCGGACCTCCGCCGCCCGCCCGGTGACGGTGATGCCGGGCAGCGCCTCCGCCCGCCGCCACTCCGCGCCCCGCGCGCGCCGCACGACCTTCCTGATCCTGGCGTCCTGCCAGTCCCGTACCGCCTGCGTCCACTCGCCGTCCTCGGCGGTGGCGCGCTCGGCGGACAGCAGGGTCAGGACCGCGCGGGCCGCGGTCTCCAGGGCGTCGGTGCGCGGCGGCGGGGCGTCCCGCTCGATCCGCACCACGAGTGGCAGGACGTACTGCGGTGCCGCGTCGCGCTCGGCGGCACTGTGCTGGAAGGGGCTGGTCACGCGGCAAGTCTGCCATCGCGGCTTGGCACCGCGCGGCGGGGTGGTCCAGGATGATGCCCGTGCACGACAAGGGACTGCTGCGGCTCGACGGAGTCGGACGGCGTTACGGACTGCGCGGCCCGTGGGTGCTGCGGGACGTCACAATCGACCTACCGGCCGGGGCCCTGGTCAGGGTCGAAGGGGTGAACGGCAGCGGCAAGTCGACGCTGCTGCGGATCCTGGCCGGCGTGGACGCGCCCGATGCGGGCCGGATCACCGGGCGGCCGGCCGCGTCCACCGCCTACGTGCCCGAGCGCTTCCCCGCGGCGCTGCCCTTCCCGGTGCTGCGTTACCTGACCCACCTCGGGTCGGTCCGCGGCCTGCCCGCGGCCACCGCGCGGGTACGGGCCGAGGCCTGGCTGGACCGTTTCGGCATCGCCGGCTACGCCGGCACCCCGCTCGACCAGCTCTCCAAGGGCAGCTGCCAGAAGGTCGCGGTAGTGCAGGCGCTGCTCGCGGACCCCGAGCTGCTCGTGCTGGACGAGGCGTGGACCGGTCTCGACGCCGTGGCCCGCGACACCCTGGACGCGGCCGTCCGCGCCCGGGTGGCCGCCGGCGGCACCGTCGTCTTCGTCGACCACGACCCGCGCCGGCTGGCCGGCGAGGCCACCCTCACGGTGACCGTCCCCGCCGGGTCGGGGCCGGTCAGCGCGGTCCGCACGGCGGCCGTGGCACCCCGGGGCGCTCCGGACGCCGTCGTCATCGAGGCGGCAGGGACCGGCGCCGTCCCCGAGGCTGCGCGGCCCTTCGCGGAGCCGGACGGAGCCGGCATACGGCTGGTGGTCCCGGCCGACGCCTCCGACGCGGTGCTGCGGGCGCTGCTGCTCGCGGAACCGGCCTGGCACGTCACCGGTCTGCACACCCGGGCCCGGGTCGCCGACGCGCCGGTGGACGACGCCCCCGCCGTGGTCCCCGGGCCGCACCGGACCGCCGCACTCCTGCGCTACCAGGCCGAACTGCTGGCCCGCTCGCACCGCTGGCTGCCCCCGCTGCTCCTCTACGGCGCCATCATGGCCATCGGCGTCTCCAGCGGCCAGCCGGTGCTCGGCTCGCTCGGTTACGCGGCCGCGCTGCTGCTGCCGGTCGCCGCGTGGATGGTGCGGGTCTGCGTCGGCAACGAGCCGCCGGCCGCGCGGGCCTGCGTGGCCTCCGCGGTCGGCGCCGAGCGCGCGCAGGCCGGCGCGCTGGTGACGGCGCTGCTGGCGTCCTCGCTGGTCGCGGTGGCCGGCACGGGCGTCGTCGCGGCGATCAGCAACGCCTACGCCGACGACATGCGCACGGCGGTGCCGGTGGGCCCGGCGGCCGTGGCGGGACTGCTGGCCGCCGCCGTCTCGGTGCTGCTCGGCACCGCGGTCGGGGCGGTCACCAATCCGCCGCTGCTGCGCAGCCCGGGGTGGTCGCTGCTGGTCACCGGGATCTCCGCGGGCGGCGTCCTGGTCGTGTCGGGCTCCCCGGCCCAGGCGGCGGTGACCGACCTGGTCACCGGCTCCCGCACCGGCACCGTCTCCTACCCCTTCCTGGCCGCCGCGCTGTCCGCGGTCGTGGCCTGCGGGGCGCTGCTGGTCTCCGCGCGGGCCGCCGCACGGCGCTGAGACCGGCCGACCGGCCGCGCGCGGACGCGCTCTGACGGTTGCTCATGCCCTGGCCTGTGCCGAGCCGATATCCGGGGGCAGACGGTCTGTGAACCCGGACGATCGGAGGTGGTGCGGTGAACCGCACGACGTTGGTGTTGCTCGTGGCCGCGGGCGTCGTCCTGGCGGTCGTCACGGCGGTCTACGCGGTCCGGCTGCTGCTGCGGCTGGTCCGCGCCCGGAAAGTGCTGAAGTCCACGGGGATGCCGCTGTCGACCAAGGCGATGTTCTGGGGATCGGTGGCCTATCTGATCTGCCCCATCGATCTGCTGCCCGACCCGATCTACCTGGACGACGTCGGGGTGCTGCTGCTGGCACTGCGCTCGGTGCACGCGGCCGCGCTGAAGGCCGGGGCGGCGCGGCGGCGCAGCTGAGCGGCGCGGTGTCGAAGCCGCGGGCCGCCCCTCCTTCAGGGCGGCCGCGGGACGGCCCGCGGCAGGGGAAGGCCCCCGTACGCGATGGGCGGATTCTTGGGGGCCTTCGGTGTGCCTACTCCTTGGGGCTGAGCCGCAGGGAGATCGAGTTGATGCAGTAGCGCTGGTCGGTCGGCGTGCCGTACCCCTCGCCCTCGAAGACATGGCCGAGGTGCGAGCCGCAGCGCGCGCAGCGCACCTCCACCCGCACCATGCCCATCGCGCGGTCCTCGATCAGCTCGACGGCGTCGCTGTCGGCCGGGTCGTAGAACGACGGCCAGCCGCAGTGCGACTCGAACTTCGTGTCGGAACGGAAGAGCTCGGCGCCGCACGCCCGGCACGCGTAGACGCCCTCGGTCTTGACGTCGGTGTACTCACCGGTGAAGGGACGCTCGGTGCCGGCCTTGCGCAGGACCGCGTACTCCTGCGGTGACAGCTCCTCGCGCCACTGCTCGTCGGTCTTGTTCACTTCATACGACATGGAGGTCCTCTCAGCTGCCGAGACGGGCGAGAATCCGTGGTCCGAGGTCGGTCACGTCGCCAGCCCCCATGGTGAGAACGAGATCCCCCTGCTTCGCCATTCCTGCCACCACCCCGGGAACCGCGTCCCGGTCGGACTCCGCGGTCACGTCGGCGCCCGCGGCCCTTGCCGCATCGATGATCAGGGCGCTGGTCACCCCCGGAACCGGGTCCTCCCGGGCGGGATAGATGTCAAGCACCACCGAGGCGTCCGCCAGGGCCAGGGCGCCGCCCATCTCCGCCCCCAGCTCCCGGGTGCGGCTGAACAGGTGCGGCTGGAAGACCACCAGCACCCGGCCGCCCTCCGCGGCCGCCCGGATCGCCTCCAGATCGGCGGCCATCTCCGTCGGGTGGTGCGCGTAGGAGTCGATCACCTGCACACCGGCCGCCTCGCCCTTGAGCTGGAGCCGCCGCTGCACACCCGTGTACTTGGCCAGCGCCGACGCCAGATTGCGGGCCGGCGCGCCGACCGCGATGCCCGCGGCCAGCGCGGCGACCGCGTTCAGCGCGTAGTGCCGACCGGGCACCGACACGGTGAAGGTCAGCATCCGGCCGTCGAGCAGCACGGTGACCTCGCTGGTCAGGCCGCGCGGGGTGATCTTCATCACCCGCAGGTCGGCGCCCTGCGCCTCGCCCACCGTCACGATCCGCAGCCCGCCGATGTCCCGCACCCGGGACGTCAGCTCCACCGCGCCCGGCTGGTCGGCCGAGACGACCAGCGTGCCGCCCGGCCGCACCTTGCCGACGAAGGTCTCGAAGGAGTCGTAGATCTCCTCCATCGAGGCGTAGTTGGCGTGGTGGTCCAGCTCCACGTTCAGCACGATCGCCACCTCGGGGGCGTACCTGTGGAAGCTGCGGTCGCTCTCGTCCGCCTCGGCGACGAAGACCTCGCCGCCGCCGTGACGGGCGTTGGACCCGGGCGCGTCCAGGTCGCCGCCGATCACGTACGACGGCTCCATGCCGAGCGCGGACAGCGCGACCGCCAGCATCGAGGTGGTGGTCGTCTTGCCGTGCGTGCCGGCCACCGCGATCGGGCGGGTGCCCTCCATCAGCGCGGCCAGCGCCTCACTGCGGTGCAGCACGGGCACCCCGCGCTCGCGCGCCGCCGCGAGCTCCGGATTCTCCGGCCGGATCGCGCTGGAGACGACCACGGCGGTGGCGTCCTGCGCCAGCTGCGCGGCATCGTGCCCGATGTGCACGGTCACGCCCAGGGCGCGCAGCGCCGCGGCCGTCTCCGACTCGCGTGAGTCACTGCCCGCCACCAGCGCCCCGCGCTGCGCGAGGAGCTTCGCGACCCCCGACATCCCGGCGCCGCCGATACCGATGAAGTGCGGTCGTTCCATGGTGGGCGGAACGGACGGGCTCATACGCGGATCTCCAAAAGGTCAGCCGTTGACAGGTCGGCCGTTGACAGGTCAGCCGATTCTCGCACTGCCCGCGGCCGCCGGCCCTCACCCCTCGGCGGGCTGCTCACCGGCGTCCTGCTGCGCGAACAGCTTGAGCACCGGCACCCCCACCTTGTGCCGGGCGCGCGAGGTCCAGTCGCGGTGGAAGAACTCCTCCACGAAGTGCGGCGCCGTCAGCACGATGACCTCGTCGGCGTGGGTCCGCTCCACGACCGTCCGCAGCAGGTCCAGCGGGTGCCGCTCGACGATCTCGCCGACCGCCTCGGCGCCGGCCCGGCGCAGCGCCTCGATGGAGTGCGCGAGGGCGACCTCCGCGGGCTTGAACGCCGCCGCGCCCTCCGGCACGTCGTTCTCCCGGGCCGCGTCCTCCAGATAGCCCAGCGCCACGTCGTCCACCGCCCTCAGCAGCCGGTCCTGGTCGCCGCGGGGCTGCATCAGCACCACGAAGGAGACCTGCTCCTCGCCGTGCAGATTCGTGATCAGCTCCACGTCCTCGGAGGAGAGCGGCTTCTCGATCATGAGTACGGTCGTGAACACGGACGCGTCCTTCTTTCTCGCGGGCCACTCGGCCGCCACGGAAACCATCCTGCCCCGAACTTCGCAGGACATCGCGGTAACTGTTCCCGGGTGGCGCCAAGCGGAACGGTGGGATCCGGTTTCTTGCGGGCCATCCTTGCCCCGGGTTGCTGCCCTCTGGGAAGGGGATGCATGTGTGGTGGGGGCGGGGGGTGTAGGGCGTACGTGCGGATTTCTTTCCGTGCGCTGTGCTTTTCGCGTGGGTTTGGGGTGGGTTCCGTGCGGTTCTTGTCTCCGTGCGGTTGTTGTCTCCGTGCGCTCCGTGATTCGTGCGGAGTGGGCTGCTCTGGGTGGGGGCTGTTTTGCGTGTGGGCTGCTCTACGCTCTACGCGCGGGTGTAGCGGGTGAACAGGTAGCCGTCCTCTTCCAGGACGGACAGCGGGACGAAGCGGGCCGGGCCCGCGGGGACGGCGGGGCCGTTCATCACGCGGGGCGCGTCACCGCCCACCAGCAGCGGCGCCACGGTCAGGCACAGCTCGTCCAGCACGCCGGCCGCCGCGAACTGGGCCAGCAGGCGGGGGCCGCCCTCGTGGAGCAGCCGGGTGTGGCCCAGCGCGGCCAGTTCCGCGACCGCGCGGGCCGGGTCGACGCCGCCGTCGTCTTCGCCTTGGGCCCCGCCTTGGGCTTCGCCTGAGCGGGTGCCGGCCAGGACCACCTGGGCGCCCGCCGCCCGCGCCGCGGCCAGTCGCTCCTCGGGCGCCGCCGTGCCCGTCAGCACGATGGTCGGCGTCGCCGCCTCCCGGAACAGCGGGGTGTCGAAGTCCAGGTCCAGCCGGCGGCTCACCACCGCGATCACCGGGGCGGGCGACTGGCCGTCGGCGGCGCGCTGCTCGGCGAAGTCCTTACGCGCCTTGGCCGGGCGGTAGCCCTCCTGCCGGACGGTCTCCGCACCGACGAGGATCGCGTCCGCGAGTGCGCGCAGCGTGCCGAAGACGCGCATGTCGGCGGGGGAGGAGAGGGGGGCGGATTTGCCGTTGGCGTGGGCGGCGCCGTCGAGGGCGGCGACCATGTTCGCCCGTACGTACGGGCGGTCCTTCCGGGGCGTGGGCCCGGGCCCGGGCGCGGGCGCGCGGGTCGCCGCTGCCGGGTATGCGTAGGCGGCTGCCAGGCCGTGGGGGGTGGCGAGGTCTTCGTCCGCCGGGCCGGCGGGGGGGTGCAGGCGGCGCATGCCGTGCAGTTTGGCATGGGGGGTGTTGTGTTGCCCGCCCGCCCGTGCGGGTGTTTGGTCGGGTGCGGGTGCCGCTGGTGGGTGGGTCGGTGCCGCCCCGGGGGTATCTCCTCGGCCTGCGCACCATAGCCCTTACGGTGCCTTCCAGCGGGAGTTGTGCGCAGTCCTGCGGGGACACCCCCGGACCGTCCCCTCCCCGCCGCCGGCGGCCCCCTGCCGACACTGGCTGAGGAGGGAGCGTTCGGACGTGGGCACCCCCTCCCGTACCCGCCCCCCGGGGAAGGTGGATGGCTCCCCGGCGGCGCCATCTGTGCCCACGGCACACCGTCACGCACGGGCGGAACAGCCGCCGATGGTGGTCACCCCCACAAGAAGGCCGTTCGCCGAACTACCACCGTCACGGGTCTGGGGGCACCCCCACGCGGAGCCATGGGGGAGGGTGGGAAACACCCCGCGCCGCCAGGCGCGGGCAACCCCCACGGACGTGCACCCGCCGACGGGGGCGCCCCCCGGGCCGGAGGCACGGGCACCCCCCACGGACGTGCACGTGGTGGCGGCCCGGGACCAGCCGCCACGTCAGGCGTGGGGAGGACGCATTAGGCTATGCAGCCGTGATCACGCTCAGCGGGCGCAGCCCGCAGCTCGAGGTGGGGCGGCTCGTCCAGGACATGGTGCCGCCGCCCCGGTTCGACGCGGTGCGGTTCGAGACGTACGTCGCGGACCCGGCGCAGCCGAGTCAGGCCGCCGCGGTGGCGCGGCTCAGGGAGTTCGCGGAGCGGAAGGTGCCGGAGGGGCGGCGCGGATGGTTCCGGCGGGAGACGGTGGCGCCGGGCGGCGGGGTGTATCTGGACGGTGGCTACGGCGTCGGCAAGACGCACCTGCTGGCCTCGTTGTGGCATGCCACGCCGGCGCCCAGGGAGCGCAAGGCGTTCGGCACGTTCGTGGAGCTGACGAATCTGGTCGGGGCGCTGGGGTTCCAGCAGGCGGTGCAGGCGCTGAAGGAGCACCGCCTGGTGTGCATCGACGAGTTCGAGCTGGACGACCCGGGCGACACGGTGCTGGTCTCCACGCTGCTGGGGAAGCTCGCCGACGCGGGGGTGCGGCTGGCGGCGACGTCGAACACGCTGCCGGGGAAGCTGGGGGAGGGGCGCTTCGCGGCGGCGGACTTCATGCGGGAGATCCAGGGCCTGTCGGCCCGGTTCACCAGCGTGCGGATCGACGGTGAGGACTACCGGCACCGCGGGCTGCCGCAGGCGCCGGAGCCGTACACGGACGACGAGGTGACGCGGGCGGCGCGGCGGACGCCGGGAGCGGCGCTGGACGACTTCGGGGCGCTGACCGGGCATCTGGCGACGGTCCATCCGAGCAGGTACGGGGCGCTGTGCGACGGGGTCGAGGCGGTCTTCCTGCGCGGAGTGGGCGAGGTCACCGACCAGGCGGCGGCGCTGCGGCTGGTGGTGCTCGCGGACCGCTTCTACGACCGGGAGATACCCGTGATGGCCTCCGGCGTGCCGTTCGACCGGCTCTTCGGGGCGGAGCTGCTGGCCGGCGGGTACCGGAAGAAGTATTTCCGTGCGGTGTCCCGGCTGACCGCGCTGGCCAGGGACGCCGGGCGGCCGAACGGCGCTGGCGAGGCCGCCTGAACGGGCGCACGATCGGTGCATGGCCAAGGACAAGCACAAGAAGGCGGACGGCGGCCTGCGGTCGCTGCTGCGGGTGCCGCAGGGCGGGGTGAGCCTGGCGGACTACGACAGCCGGGCGACCCCCGGCAGCCCCGGCGGCAAGTCGAAGGCGCGGGCCGAGACCGCGCAGGTGCGTGAGCGGCTGGCGGAGCTGCAGAGGCGGCTGTTCGCGCAGAGCACCTCGGGTGATCCGCGGTGCCTGCTGCTGGTGCTCCAGGGCATGGACACCTCGGGCAAGGGCGGCACGGTCAAGCATGTGGCGACTGGGCTGAACCCGACCGGCGTGCGGGTGACGGCGTTCAAGACCCCCACCGAGGAGGAGTCGGCCCACCCGTTCCTGTGGCGGATCCGCAAGGCGCTGCCCGCGCCGGGGGAGATCGGCGTCTTCGACCGTTCGCACTACGAGGACGTGCTGATCACCCGGGTGCGCGAGCTGGTGCCGCGGGCCACCTGGAGCCGGCGGTACAGCGTGATCAACCGCTTCGAGCAGTCGCTGGCCGACGACGGCGTCACCGTACTGAAGATCTTCCTGCACATCGGCTACGAGGAGCAGCGCAAGCGGCTGCTGGCTCGGCTGGACAACCCGGATAAGCACTGGAAGTTCACCGAGAGCGACATCGCGGAGCGCGGGCTGTGGCCGGCCTACCAGGAGGCCTACGAAGCCGCCCTGGACCGCTGCTCGACCGACAGCGCGCCCTGGTATCTCGTGCCGGCCGACCGCAAGTGGTACCGGAACTGGGCGGTGGCCAAGCTGCTGCTCGACCATATGGAGCTGATCGGCCCCGAGTACCCGAAGGCCGACTTCGACGTGGCCGCCAGCCGTGCGGCGCTGCTCAAGACCTAGCCGGAGCAGGCGGTGCGCTGGGCTTCCTGCCACTCGCAGACCGGGCAGTAGGTGGCGCCCCGGGTGGTGGCCGGGTGCTCGGTCGGCTTGCCGCACAGCACGCAGTCGGCGAGCGGCTCGGTGGCGGGGGAGGTCGGTGTCTGCGTCACCCGTCCACCGTAACGCCGGCGGTCCGCAGGACGGCAGCCCCGCGGGCGGGGAGCTGGACGGCGGGGCCGGGCAGCACCTTGCAGGCGGGGCGGGCGAGGACCAGGTCGCAGCGGGCGTCCAGCGGCACCCGGGCCGGGGTGTCGGAGAAGTTGACGACGATGCGGAAGGGGCCGCGGGCCACCCGCAGCGTACGGCCGCCCGCGGTGGCGGTGACCGCGTCGAGCTGCGGGTCGGTCAGGGCGGGCTCGGCTCGGCGCAGGGCGATCAGGGCGCGGTACCAGTCGAGGAGCTCGCGGTGTTCCGGCTTGTCCGGCTCGGCCCAGTCCAGGCAGGAGCGGTCCCGGGTGGCCGGGTCCTGCGGGTCGGGCACGTCCAGCTCCGCCCAGCCGTGGGCGGCGAATTCGCGCCGCCGGCCGCGGGTGATGGCCTCGCCCAGCTCCGCGTCGTGATGGTCGGTGAAGAACTGCCAGGGCGTCGACGCGCCCCACTCCTCGCCCATGAACAGCATGGGTGTGAAGGGCGAGGTCAGCACGAGGGCCGCAGCGGCGGTGAGCTGCTGCGGGGTGAGCCGGTCGCCGGTGGCCCGGTTGCCGATCTGGTCGTGGGTCTGGGCGTAGCCGAGCAGCCGGTGCCCGGAGGTGGTGGCGGGGTCCAGGGGGCGGCCGTGGTGGCGGGCACGGAAGGAGGAGTAGCTGCCGTCGTGGAAGAAGCCGTGGCCGAGGATCTTGGCCAGCGCGGCGGGCCCGGCCGCGGCGAAGTCGGCGTAGTAGCCCTGGGCCTCGCCGGTCACCGCGGTGTGCAGGGCGTGGTGGAAGTCGTCGTTCCACTGGGCGTGCAGGCCGAGGCCGCCGGCCTCGCGCGGGGCGGTGGTACGCGGGTCGTTGAGGTCGGACTCGGCGATCAGGAACAGCGGGCGGCCGACCGCCGCGGCCAGCCCGTCGACGGCGACGGACAGCTCCTCCAGGAAGTGCAGCGCGCGGGTGTCGACCAGCGCGTGGACCGCGTCGAGCCGCAGCCCGTCGAGTCGGTAGTCCCGCAGCCAGGCCAGCGCGCTGCCGGTCAGGAACGAGCGGACCTCGTCGGAGCCGGGCGCGTCCAGATTCACCGCGTCGCCCCAGGGCGTGTGGTGGCGGTCGGTGAAGTACGGGCCGAACGGCGGGAGATGGTTGCCGGACGGACCCAGGTGGTTGTGTACGACGTCGAGGACCACGCCGAGGCCGTGGCGGTGTGCCGCGTCGACAAAGCGCTTCATCGCCTCGGGGCCGCCGTAGGGTTCGTGCACCGCCCACAGCGACACCCCTTCGTAGCCCCACCCGTTGGTGCCGGGGAAGGGGCAGACCGGCATCAGCTGGACGTGGGTGATGCCCAGCCTGGCCAGGTGCGGCAGCCGCTCCGCGGCCGCGTCGAAGGTCCCCTCGGTGGTGAAGGTGCCGACGTGCAGCTCGTAGAGGACCGCCCCCGGCAGCCCGCGGCCCGGCCAGGGCGCCGACCAGGCGAAGGCGTCGTGGTCGACGACCGCGCTGGGCCCGTCGGGTCCCTCCGGCTGCCGGCGCGACCGCGGGTCCGGCAGCGGCGGACCGCCGTCCAGTACGTACGCGTAGCGGGTGCCCGCCGGCGCGGGCAGCTCGGCCTGCCACCAGCCCTCGCGGGACGGGTCCGGCCCGAGCCGGTGGGCGCGCTCGTCGATCAGGATCTCCACCTGCTGGGCGTGGGGCGCCCACACTTCGAACAGCACGCACATCTCCCGTCCGGTCCACGACACTCGTGCCCCGCCAGATGCATGCCCGCGATCCGGACCCCTCAGACGAGTTTCACTCGCCGTGATCGCTTTCCCCGTTCCCCGTCCCCGCGGCCGAGGGGCTGCCACTGCGGTGGCGTTGGCGTTGGCGCTTGCGGTGCGTGGGCGCTGGTCGCGCCGTTCCCCGCGTCCCCGGGGCGATTGCCACGCGCGGCGGCCGGTCGCCTGCCTGCGGCAGGTGATCGTCCTGCCGACCCAGCAGGCGTGACGGGCGGATCAGCAGGTCAGCAGCGCCACGGGTGAGTCGGCGAACAGCTCCGCCAGCCGCACCCGGCCCTGGTAGGTGCCGGTGCCGAGGCGGTTGCGCCAGCTGCCGGGCGGCAGCGGCAAGGCGGTGTCCCGCCAGCCGCCGGCCTGCTCCAGGCGGCGGGAGAGCCGGGTCACCGCGGTCAGCGCGCCACCGCCGCGGACGAAGGCCACGCAGTGGTCGGCGGCCGGGCCGTCGGCGGCCAGCGGCTCGTACCCGCCGCCGGGGCCGTACCACAGGGGGTGGTCTCTGCGCAGCCGCAGCGCCACCGCGGTCAGCCGCAGCTTCCGCCGGCCCGCGTCGTGCGGCTGCTGCCCGGACAGCAGGCCGTCCAGCGTCTCGTCGACGCCGAAGCGCAGGGTGCCGTCGACCGGGCGGGTCATCGGCGCCCGGTTGTCCGGGTCGACCAGCGTGTGCACCGGGAATTCGGTGCCCTGGTAGACGTCGGGCACGCCCGGCATCGTCAGGTGCAGCAGGGCCGCGCCGAGCGAGTTCGCGGTGGCGTAGGGGTCCAGCCGCGCGGCGAACTCGCCGACGTCGTAGACCTGCACCCCGCAGGGGCCGTTCTCGACGAAGTCGGTGACGGCCTTCTCGTACGCCTCGTCCTGCTCGGTCCAGGTGGTGTGCAGCCCCGCCTCGCGTGCGGCCTTCAGCACCGCGGGCACCATCCGGTCCGGGTGGCAGAAGCCGAGGCCCACGCCGGTCTGGTAGGCGGTGTAGCGCAGCTGTCGGTCCGGTGCGGGCGGGCAGTCGAGCTCGGCCTCGCGTGCCTCGCGCTGCTCCATCCACTCCTGCCACACCTCCGGCAGCTCCGTCAGCACCGCGAGGCGCAGCCGCAGGTCGGCGCTGCGCTTGGTGTCGTGGGTGGAGAGCACGGTGCCGGTGGCGGGCCAGTCGCGCTGGAGCCGGGCACAGAAGGCGTGGAAGTCCGCCGGCGCCGTGGCCGGCCGGCCCGGGTCGCGGCCGACCTCGCACAGCGGGAGCAGCGGGGTGTAGCGGTAGAAGGCGGTGTCCTCGACGGACTTCGCGTGCAGCGCGGAGGCGACCTGCGCGAAGCGCACCGTGAAGTCGCCGGCGTCCGTGCCGGTACCCGCGGCGGGACGGGCCAGCGCCAGGTCCCGCACGACGTCCACGGCGCCGCCCAGCTCCGGCGGGAGCACCGCGCTGGCCTCCCGCGCCGCCCGCTCCAGCATCGCCTCGTCCACCGGGCCGGCCGGGCCGCCCGCCGGGACGTACGGGCGGTAGACCGGCACCCGCACCAGGAGCTCGCGGATCGCGTCGTCGAGCACCTCGGGGGCGTACGGCTCGGCGCCGGGCACACCGGCCAGGGCACGCTGCGCCGCGCGGCGCAGCCGGGCGACCTCGGCGGCCAGGTCGCGGGTGACCACCCGGTAGGCGGCCCTGCGCACGGTCGGTGTCCAACGGCCGCCGCGGTCGTCGTCGGCGCCGGTGTAGTCGCGGTGGAAGGCGTCGAGGGCGGCGGCGCCCGCCGGGTCGGTGAACAGCCCGTCGATCCGGTCCAGCGCGTCGTAGCCGGTGGTGCCCGCGCACTCCCAGTCCGCGGGCAGCGGCTCGTCGGGCTGCAGGATCTTCTCCACCACCGTCCAGCGCCCCCCGCTGGCCCTGGCCAGCTGCCGCAGGTAGCCCGCGGGGTCCGCGAGGCCGTCCGGGTGATCCACCCGCAGTCCGTCGGCCACGCCCTCCTCCAGCAGCCGCAGCACGGTGGCGTGGGTGGCGGCGAAGACCTCGGGGCGCTCGACGCGGATCGCGATCAGGTCGGAGATGGTGAAGAAGCGGCGGTAGTTCAGGTCGGTGCGTGCCGCGCGCCAGTACGCCAGGCGGTAGAACTGCGCTTCCAGCAGCTCGGGCAGCGGCAGGTCCTCGGTGCCCGGGCGCAGCGGGAAACGGTGGTCGTAGTAGCCGAGCACCCTGCCGCCCGCGGCCTTGTCCCGTACGACCGAGAGCTCGCCCATCGCGTCGGGCAGCGGCTCACCCAGGACCGGCAGCAGCACCTTGCCGCCCAAGGCGGCCCAGTCGATGTCGAACCAGTCCGCGTGGGCGGAGTCCGGGCCGTCGCGCAGGACCGCCCACAATGGGCCGTTCAGGTGTTCAGGGGCCGGGACGGCCATGTGGTTCGGCACGATGTCCAAAATGAGCCCGAGGCCGTGCTCGCGGGCGGTGCGGGACAGGTCACGCAGGCCCTGCTCGCCGCCCAGCTCCGCGCGGATCCTCGTGTGGTCCACCACGTCGTAGCCGTGCCCGGAGCCCGGCACCGCCTCCAGCACCGGCGACAGGTGCAGATGGCTGGCGCCGAGCCGCGCGATGTACGGGGCCACCGCTGCGGCCTGGGCGAACGTGAAGCCGGGCTGCACCTGTATTCGGTAGGTGGCGCTCGGCGCCGGCGTATCGCTCATGTCACCCTCTCTACCCGCGTTCCGCCCGTCCTGCTCCTCGAATCTGTCCCCTGGCCTCACCCGTGCGGGTGAAAAGCCCTGGACGAACGGCTGAGGGCGCGCGGGGTCAGTCGGCCGGGCGCTGCAGGACGACCATGCTGCGGTCGGCCAGCAGGATGCGGTCCCCGGCCGCGACCCGCTCGCCGGTGCCCGGCGGCACGCCCTCCGGGCGCTCCGTGTCGACGATCAGCTGCCACTCCTTGCCGTGGTTGACCGGGACCAGGAATTCCTGGGCCCGGGGCGCGGCGTTGAACATCAGCAGGAAGGAGTCGTCGGTGACCGGCTCGCCGCGCGGCCCCGGCTCGGAGATCGCGTTGCCGTTGAGGAAGACGACCAGCGAGCGGGCGTGCGCGGCCTGCCACTCGCGCTGCGTCATCTCACCGCCCTGCGCGGTGAACCACGCGATGTCGGACAGCTCGTCGTGGGTGCCCTGCACGGGCCGCCCGTGGAAGAACCGGCGCCGCCGGAAGACCGCGTGGTCGCGCCGCAGCCACACCATCGTCCGCACGAACTCGTGCATCCGGTGCGCCTCGTCGGCGTCCTCGTCCGTTCCCGGCTTGTCCGGCCAGGCGATCCACGCCAGCTCGTTGTCCTGGCAGTAGACGTTGTTGTTGCCGCCCTGCGTGCGGCCGAACTCGTCGCCGTGGGAGAGCATCGGCACGCCCTGCGAGAGCATCAGCGTCGCGACGAAGTTCCGCATCTGCCGCTGCCGCAGCGCCTTGACCTGCCGGTCGTCGGTGGGGCCCTCGGCCCCGCAGTTCCAGGAGCGGTTGAAGCTCTCGCCGTCCCTGTTGTTCTCGCCGTTGGCCTCGTTGTGCTTGTCGTTGTACGACACCAGGTCGCGCAGCGTGAAGCCGTCGTGGCAGGTCACGAAGTTGATGGAGGCCAGCGGGCGGCGGCCGTCGTCCTGGTAGAGGTCGGAGGAGCCGGTGAGCCGGGAGCCGAACTCCGCCAGCGTGGCGCTCTCGCCGCGCCACAGGTCGCGCACGGTGTCGCGGAACTTGCCGTTCCACTCGGTCCACAGCGGCGGGAAGTTGCCGACCTGGTAGCCGCCCTCGCCGACGTCCCAGGGCTCGGCGATCAGCTTGACCTGCGAGACCACCGGGTCCTGCTGGACCAGGTCGAAGAACGACGAGAGCCGGTCGACCTCGTGGAACTGCCGGGCCAGGGTGGCGGCGAGGTCGAAGCGGAAGCCGTCGATGTGCATCTCGGTGACCCAGTAGCGCAGCGAGTCCATGATCAGCTGGAGCACGTGCGGGCTGCGCATGAGCAGCGAGTTGCCGGTGCCGGTGGTGTCGGTGTAGTACCGCTTGTCGCCGCCGAGCCGGTAGTACGAGGCGTTGTCCAGGCCGCGCAGCGACAGTGTCGGGCCGAGGTGGCTGCCCTCCGCGGTGTGGTTGTAGACCACGTCGAGGATCACTTCGATACCGGCCCGGTGCAGGGCCCTGACCGCCGTCTTGAACTCCAGCACCTGCTGCCCGCGGTCGCCCAGCGAGGCGTAGGCGTGGTGCGGCGCGAAGAATCCGATGGTGTTGTAACCCCAGTAGTTGGCCAGGCCCGCGTCCATCAGCCGGTGGTCCTGGATGAACTGGTGGACCGGCATCAGTTCCAGCGTCGTGACGCCGAGTTCCACCAGATGGCCGATCACGGACGGGTGCGCGAGGGCCGCGTAGGTGCCGCGGATCTCCTCCGGCAGGCCGGGGTGGGTCATCGTCAGGCCCTTGACGTGAGCCTCGTAGATGACGGTGCGGTGGTAGTCGATGCGCGGCGCCCGGTCGTCGGCCCAGTCGAAGTACGGGTTGACCACGACCGAGGTCATCGTGTGCGGGGCGGAGTCCAGGTCGTTGCGCGAGTCGGGCTGGCCGAACCGGTAGCCGTAGACCGACTCGTCCCAGTCGATGTCGCCGCTCATCGCCTTGGCGTAGGGGTCGAGCAGCAGTTTCGCCGAGTTGCAGCGATGCCCGCGGGCCGGCTCGTACGGGCCGTGCACCCGGAATCCGTACCGCTGACCCGGCATCACCCCCGGCAGGTACGCGTGCCGGACGAAGGCGTCGGCCTCGCGCAGCTCCACCGCCGTCTCGGAACCGTCGTCGTGCAGCAGACACAGTTCGATCCGCGAGGCCACCTCGGAGAAGACAGCGAAGTTGGTGCCCGCGCCGTCGAAGGTGGCGCCGAGGGGGTAGGACTGACCCGGCCAGACTTGCATGTCGAGACTCTTCCACTCCTGACCGGGCCGCGCGGCCCGGTCACCTGGTCCTCGCACCCGGCGGTTACGTTGCCGATGGTTGCCGAACAGTCATCCTCCCATCGACTCCCACCCGAGGGTGACACTGCCACAACAGGCAGCGACCGTACGAGTGATGGGGTTGTCCGGTAGTAGTCAAGTAGGGTCGATACTGCTGCGACACCCCCCGCACCGCAGTACCCTTCCTTGATCGTGGACGGGGGTGGGAGGCGGTGGAGTGGTGACGTCCGGAGGTCTGATGCTCCCGGGGGGCGGTGAGCAGGGTGACCAGCAGGACACCACTGTGGAAGCGGCGCAGGGCGCAGTCACCCTCGCCCAGCCCATGGAGATCGGAGCGGAGCTCGACTGGGGCGCCGACGCGTGGGCCGAGGTACGCACCCGGGCCCGCAGGGCCGGTCGCGCGTACGTCTGGCTGAACCTGGTCGAACAGCGGCTGCGTGCCGTCGTCAACGCGGTGCTGCGGCCCATCTACGAACCCGTGCACGGCGAGGAGTGGGTGGTCGCCGCGGCCGGGCCGGCCGGCCACGAGTGGGTCCAGCGGGCCGTCGCCGTACGGGAGGTGAGCCGCCGCAAGGGCTTCCTGCTCGACCCCGCCGACGACAACGTGCTGAGCTTTCTGACCCTGCCGCAGCTGCGGGAGCTGGTCGTCCAGCACTGGCCGTGCTTCGAGCCGTACTTCGACGACCGCCGCGACCTCGAACTCGCCCTGGACGAGCTGGAGGTGGCCCGGCATGTGGTCTCCCGCAACCGCGCCCTGTCCCGTACGGTCCTCGACCAGGCCGAGCGGGCCTGCGCGCGGCTGCTGGAGATGCTGGGCGCAGGACAGGCCCGTACGGCCGCGCAGCGGCTGCCGGTCGACGCGATCGAGGAACTCGTCGCCGACCGCTTCTCCGACGTCATCGGCGTCTACGCCGACCGGGTGCGGCTGCAGCGCCAACTGCCCGTCGAGGACCTCTTCGCCGGGGCCCGGCGGCTGGACGCGGTGGGCATCGGGCTGAACCTGCTGGTGCAGAACTACTCCGGGCGGCGGCTGATCCGGCTGGCCGAGGCGGGCTGCCGGGTGCGGCTGCTGTTCCTCAACCCGGCAAGCAGCGCCGTCCGCCGCCGTGAGCGCGAACTGGGGCTTGGCCGCGGCGAGATGAGCCGCTCGGTGGAGATGAACATCATGCACATGCGGCGGGTGCGGGCCCGGCTGCGCGACCCCGGCGCGTTCGAGATCCAGGTCTTCGACGAGACCCCGCGCTTCACCGCCTACCTGGTCGACGGCGACAGCGGCGAGGGGCTCGCCGTCGTCCAGTCGTATCTGCGCAGGGCCCGCGGCATGGAGACGCCGGTGATGGTGCTGCGCGGCGGGTCCCGCCGGGTGGTCGCCGACGACCGGCCGGCCGAGGGCGGCCTCTTCGAGGTCTACCGCGAGGAGTTCGAGAGCATCTGGACCGACGCCCGGCCGGTGTCCTGAACCCGCGGCACACCGCGGCGCCGACGCGCCGGCACCGCCCGCCGGCCCGGCGGGCGGTGCCGGGAGTGTCAGTGGTGCACGCGATGATGGCAGGGCAGACGGGGAACACGGGGTGGGAAGGGGACTCGCCATGGCATGGCATGAGGATCTGCTGGTCGGCTTCGACCTGGAGACCACGGGGACGGATCCGCGGCAGGCGCGGATCGTGACGGCGGCGGTCACCGAGGTGAAGGACGGTCAGCCGGTGCGGCACCGGGCCTGGCTGGCCGATCCGGGAGTGCCGATACCGGCCGAGACCACCGCCATCCACGGCGTCAGCACCGCCCGCGCCGCCGCCGAGGGCCGCCCGGCGCCCGAGGTGGTGGCCGAGGTCGCCGACGCGGTGCGCGGCTACTGGGCCGCGCGGGTCCCGGTCGTGGTCTACAACGCGCCCTTCGACCTGACCCTGCTGGACGCCGAGTTGCGCAGGTACGCGCTGCCGGCGCTGGTCGCCCCGGGCGGCCGGCCAGGGCCGGTGGTCGACCCGCTCGTGATCGACCGGGCGCTGGACAAGTACCGCCGCGGCAAGCGCACCCTGGAGGCGGCCTGCGCGGTCTACGGCGTGGTGCTGGACGGCGCACATGACGCGGGCGCCGACGCCCTGGCCGCGGTCCGGGTGGCCCGGGCGCTGGCCGCCCGCTTCCCCGAGGCGGGCGAGGCCGACCTGTGGGACCTCCACACGGCCCAGGGCGGCTGGTATGCCGCGTGGGCCGAGGACTTCTCCGCGTGGCTGCGCCGCCGGGACAAGGCCGCGGCACCGATCACCCCCGACTGGCCGCTGCGGCGGGCCGCCTGACGTAGACCGGGACGGCCCGCCGGGCCCGCGCACGTCAGGGACGGTAGCTGTAGAGCTCCTTGTCGCGGTAGGTCTCGTCGCGGCGCCGCATCGTGATCACGGCGTCGCGGACGCGGACGGCGACGGGGTTGGTCGTGTGGCCGAGCAGGGCGACCACCCGGGTGTGCCGGATGATCCGGTTCGCGCGGCGGGAGCGGGCGCGTTCGTAGCGGCGCAGCGCCGCGGGCACGTCGCGCTCCGTCAGGGCCTGCGACAGGAAGGCCGCATCCTCCAGGGCCATGTTGGCGCCCTGGCCGAGGACCGGTCCGATCGGGTGGGCCGCATCGCCGAGCAGCGCCACCCGGCCGGAGTGCCAGCGGGGCAGCGGCGAGCAGTCGTGGACGTCGGTGACGACGATGTCGGACAGCTCTGTCGCTGCGACCATGGCGGGCATCGGGTGCGCCCAGTCGCCCCACAGGGCCAGCAGATCCTTCTTCGCGGCCGCCGCGGACCGCGCCGGCCAACTGCCCTCCGGGGCCTTGACGGTCGCGGTCCAGAAGGCCCGGTCCATGTCGACCGCCTCGGCGAAGAAGTGCCCGGCCGGGCCGACCACGACGAAGCCGTCGGTGTGTTCGGCGGTCCGCGGGGCGATGCCGCGTACCGAGGTGAACAGGTAGCGGGTGCCGGAGCCGGGCACGACGATGCCGCGGACGGTCGAACGGACTCCGTCGGCGCCGATGACCGCGTCACCCTCGGCGGTACGCCCGTCGGCGAGTTCCAGGTTCGCCAGCCGAGACGTCGAGGCCACGGAGGTGACGTCGGCGCCGCGGTGCACGGTGAGCTTGCCGGCGCCCGGGCAGTCCACTGCCTCGGTGAGCAGCCGGTGCAGCTCGGAGCGGAGTATTCCGACCAGCGGGGCGCCCCACTTCTCCGGGAAGCCGGCCAGGTCCCTGCTGCGCAGCAGCTTACCGTCCGCTCGCAGCACGGGTATCCGTCCGACATGGCGGGTGCTCGGCCAGCCGCTGCGCACCGCCGACCTGCCTAACTCCGCGCGGATACAGGTCAGCGACTTCACTCCGTTCGGCGTCAGTTCGACGCCGGAGCCGGTGTTGCCGAAGGTCTTGGCGCGTTCGAAGACCTCGACCTCGGCGCCGCGGTCGCGCAGGCCGACGGCCAGCGCCAGACCTCCGATACCGCCACCCACGACCAGCACACGGACCGACCTCATGGGAACCCCCTCCAGCCGGTCGCCGCTACCGTTCGTGACCGACTGCCCCCAGTGGCCAGTCCCCCTCACCACGGTGTGACCGGACTGCCCCTGATGGTTGTCCCTGTCAACCGCGGACGCCATCCTTCAAATTGCTCGAACGCCGGTCCGAATCGGCCCCGGAGGTGAGCCGTCGGTCCGGTCAGTCGGCGGCGGCCTGGCCGTCCTCGGCTGCGGCGACCGGCTGCTCGTCCCGCTGGGGCCCGTCCTCGGCCGGCTCCGGCGGCTGCTGGACGACCAGGACCGCCACCACCAGGCCGAGCACCGCGAGGGTCGCGGCACCCAGGAAGGCGCTGTGGTAACCGGCGTTGATCGCGTCGGCGGCAGAACCGCCGTGGTGGTCAGCGGTCCGCGAGTTGGCGACGGCCGCCAGGACGGCGACGCCCATGCCGGCGCCGAGCCGCTGGGCGGTGTTCACCACACCCGAGACGATGCCGGTCTCGCTGGGCCGCGCGGCCTTCATCGCCGGCATGGTCGAGCCCACGAAGCAGGCCGGCAGGCCCACCGCGAAGACGGCGGCGGCCGGCAGGAAGCCGGTCACGTAGTCGGCGTGGGTGGGGATCCTGGACAGCAGCAGCAGCCCGACCGTCAGCAGGGCAAGACCGCCGATCAGCACCATCCGCGGTCCGACGGCCTTGAGCGCGCGCGGGATCAGCAGCCGCGCCACCGGGATCCCGGTGACCGCGATCGGCAGCACCGCGAGGCCCGACCTGACGGCGCTGTAGCCGTGCACCTCCTGGAAGTACAGCGACAGGAAGACGAAGACCGGCACGTGGGCCGCGCCGACCAGGAAGCTCACCACGGACGAGCCGGTGATGTTGCGGGTGCGGAACAGCCGGAAGGGCAGCAGCGGGGTCTCGACCCGCCGCTCGATGATCACGAAACTCGCGCCGAGCAGCACCGCGAGCGCGGCCAGCTGCTCGTGCCGCAGGTTCAGCGAGCCCTCGGCGCCCTTGGTGACGACGTAGACCAGCAGCAGCAGGCAACTGGTGCCGGTGACCATGCCGGGCAGGTCGAGCTCCCGGCGCCGCACCGCCCGCAGGTCGATGCCGTCGCGCGGCAGCAGCCGGTTGCTGACCAGCAGTCCCAGCACGCCGATCGGCACGTTGATCAGGAAGACCCACTGCCAGCCGAGGGCGGAGACGATCAGGCCGCCCACCGCGACCCCGCCCGCCGCACCGACCGCGCCCATCGCGCTCCACACGCCGAACGCCCGGCGGTACGCCGCCGGCTCGGTGAACACCGCGGTGATCAGCGCCAGTTCGGCGGGGATGAGGATGGCCGCGCCGACACCCTGCACGGCCCGTGCGGCGATCAGCGCCCAGCCGGTGTGGGTGAGGCCGGCCAGCAGGGACGCGGCGGTGAAGACGGTGAGCCCGGTCTGGAACATCAGCCGTCTGCCGAGCCGGTCGGTGGTGCGGCCGGCGCCTAACTGGAAGCCGCCGAAGGTCACCTGGTAGGCACTGCTGACCCAGACCAGCGTCGCGACGCTCATGGCCAGTGCCTTGCCGATGCTCGGCATCGCCAGGTTGACGACGGACGAGTCGAGGAAGACGACGAGTTCGACGCTCGTGAGCAGCAGAAGCGTCCCGCGCTGCCCCGCGAGTGTGTTGGACATGCCAGATTCCCTTCCCTGCACGGGCGCCGCCCCGGGAGCGGAGGACCGGCTAAGTCTGACACCGGTGCAAGGGTTGGATCAAAGGATGGCATCGCCGCAGTTGCCACAGTTGTCCGCGGTCGCACACCACCGGGACCGGGCAGCACGGGAAGGGGCGCCCGGCGTCCGGCCCGGTGTCAGAACCGGCGTCCGGCGCGGCGTCGGAACCTGTGGCGGAACAGGCGTCAGAAGGAGTACCAGCGCACCGTCGTGTCGCCGGAGCGCAGCGAGGCCACCCGGCGGCGGAACTCGCTGCGCGCGGCGGGGTTCGCCGCCGCGTGCTGGGCGACCCAGGCGCAGCCCGCCGTCTCCCGTGCCCCGCGCAGCACCTCGCAGCCCTCCCACTCCCCGACGTCCCAGCCGTAGGCGTCGGTGAAGGCCCGGTAGGCGGCCGGCGGCACCCCGTAGCGGTCGCGGCTGAGGGTCTGGACGACCAGGTCGTGCTCGCGCAGGTCGGAGGAGAAGGTCTCCAGGTCCACCAGGACCGGCCCGTCGGGGCCGATGTGCACGTTGCGGGGGAGGGCGTCGCCGTGGATCGGGCCGCGCGGCAGGTGCGGCACCAGTTCGGTGACCGCCGCGGCCAGCCGGTCCCTGCGGGCCCGCAGGAAGGACGCGTCGGCCGGGTCGATCGCGTCACCGGCCAGCCGCAGCCAGCGCTCGAGACCGCCCAGCAGATCCCGCGGCGGCAGCCCGAAGTCCGGCTCGGGCAGCGCGTGCACCAGCCGCAGCAGCGGGGCGACGTCGGCGGGCTCCGCGGGCCGCAGCGACTCGGGGAGCCGCTGCCAGTACGTGATCGGGTGGCCGTCCACCAGCCGCACCTCGGACTCGGCCGAGCGCACCGCGGGCACGTCGTGCTTGGCGAGCCAGTCGGCGGTGCGCACCTCGCGGCGGGCGCGGTCCAGCAGGTCGGCGCCGCGGCCCACCTTGATCACCAGCCGGCCGGCCGCGAAGACCGCGTTCTCCCCGAAGGAGAGCAGGTCGGCCGACGGGTGGCCGGCGGTCTCCAGGACCGCCTGCGCCCGCTCCTGCGTGAACACCGCTTCCGCCATGCCCCGACCCCTCCGAAGTCCGCCGGACGCGGCCGGCAGCCGCCGGCCGTCCGCCTGCATATGCCGTTGTCATCGCCCATGTGTACGGACAACGGCCAGTCTCCCACCGGTGCGCCCCCGATTCGCGCCTGGTCTGCCCCCAATCCGCTCCGAAATACGTACCCCGGTGAGCGATGACTTCGCACCGCGCGGCAGGTCGGTATCTGCGGAGCCCGTTTCCCGCGGGCCGGACCGAGGAGGACTCGTGGTGACGCCGGCCCCCGGCCCGCAGAACGGCCCAGGTCAGGGCAGCCCGCTGGCGGTCAGCGTGGACGCGGCCGGGCTGCCCGCCACCACCGCGACGCTCGGCGCGCTCGCCACGCTGCTGCTGGCGGCCCGCCGTACCGGGCGCCGGGTGCGGCTGTGCGGAGCGTCACCCGGACTGCGGACGCTGGTCCGGCTTGCCGGGCTGGGCGGGGAGTTCGAGTGGGAGCCCGAAGAGCGGGAAGAGCCGGACCGCGTCGTGGAATGACGTCATCGTGCTGATCCGCCCGCCGGAGACCTCGATCACCTGGAGCGCGAAGGCCCGGAAGCCGCCCGCCGGGTCCGGGCGGTACTGCGCGAAGCCCGGCAGCCCGCTGGCCGCGACCGGCACCATCAGCGACCCCGCGCACCCGGCGCCGACCGTCGCCATGAAGTCGCGTATGTCGTCGTGGCCGGTCACCCACATCGGATACGGCGGCATGTTGAGCACCGCGTCCTCGTGCAGCAGCGTGGTCAGCGACCGCAGGTCGTACCGCTCGAAAGCGTCCACATAGCGGGCCAGCAGCGCCTCCCGGTCCGCGTCGAGCTCCGCGTCCCGCACCGCCGTGTCCGCCGACGCGCCGGCCTCCGCCAGGGTGGCCCTGGCCCGTTGCAGCGCGCTGTTGACCGACGGCACCGTCGTCTCCAGCAGCTCCGCGGTCTCGCTGGCCTTCCAGGCCAGCACCTCGCGCAGGATCAGCACCGCCCGCTGCCGCGGCGGCAGATGCTGCAGCGCGGCCACGAAGGCGAGCCTGACGGTCTCCCGGGAGACCACCACGTCCGCCGGGTCGCCGCCCTCGGGCACCACCCGGCCGTCCGGCGCGGGCTCCACCCACACCCCCTCCGCCGTCGGTCCCGGCAGCACAGTGTCGGCGGGCGAGGCGGGCGAGAGGTCCATCGGCCGGGCGCGGCGCTTTCCCGCGTTGAGGCTGTCCAGGCACACGTTGGTGGCGATGCGGTACAGCCAGGACCGCAGCGAGGAGCGGCCCTCGAACCGGTCGGCGGCACGCCAGGCCCGCACCAGCGTCTCCTGCACCGCGTCCTCCGCCTCGAAGGCGGAGCCGAGCATCCGGTAGCAGTAGCCGGTCAGCTCCACCCGATACTGCTCGAGACCGCGCTCGACCTCGTCGGCGCCCGTCACCGTCGTCCCGCCTGCGCTGCTCTCCCGTACGGTCATGCGCACCACCGTAGCGGCGACCGCCGACAGTGCCCCCGTACCGGATCGGTACGGGGGCACACGGGTCGTGGAGGGCCTGGTCAGACGCGGTCGGGCAGTGGCTCGGCCGGTTGCGGCGCGGTGGCCGGGGGCCGCGGCAGGGCCGACTCGTCGTGGGTGAGGTCGGGCAGCCGGTGCATCCAGCGCGGCAGGTACCAGTTCCGGTCGCCGAGCAGGGTCATCACCGCGGGCAGCAGCACCCCGCGGATCACGGTGGCGTCGATCAGCACCGCGAAGGCCAGGCCGACGCCCATCTGCTTCATGCTCTGCATCGACAGGGTGCCGAAGATCGCGAAGACGGCGACCATGATCACCGCCGCGCTGGTGACGACGCCCGCGGTGGTGGTGATGCCGTGCTCGATGGCGCCCCTGGTGGCCAGACCGCGCATCCTGGCCTCGCGGATCCGGGAGACCACGAAGACGTGGTAGTCCATGCTCAGCCCGAACAGGATCACGAACAGGAACAGCGGCAGCCAGGCCACCACCGCGCCGGTGCCGTGCGCGCCGACCAGCGAGGCGCCCCAGCCGTGCTGGAAGACCGCGGTCAGGACGCCGTAGGCGGCGCCCACCGACAGCAGGTTCAGCACGATCGAGGTCAGCGCGATGGTCAGCGACCGGAAGGACAGCAGCATCAGCAGGAAGGCGAAGACGGTCACGAAGGCGAAGACCGGCGGCACGCTGCTGGTGATCTTGTGCGTGAAGTCCATGGACCCGGCCGTCTCCCCGGTCACCGGGGCCTGCAGGCCGTCGACCTTGCCGAGGGTGTCGGGGCGTACGTGGTCGCGCAGCAGCGTCACGTCGGCCTCGTCCTTGGCGCGGTCGCTGCCGCCGGCCAGCGGCACGTCGATCCTGGCGACGTTCTGCGGGCTGTGCACGGTGACCGTCACCGGGCCCTTGCTGGCGCCCGAGGAGACCGCCTCGGCGCGGAAGCCGTCGATGGCCGCGCGTACCGCGGGGGCATCGATGTCGGCCGCCTTGACCACCACGTGGGCCGGGTCGGGGCCGCCGGGGAAGGCGCTGTTGATGTGGTCGTAGGTCTGGATGATCGGCAGGCCGTCGCCCAGCTCCTGCTGCATCGACAGGTTGGCGGTCTTCATGCCGAACGCGGGCAGGGCAAGCGCCAGCAGCGCGCCGCCGGCGATCACGGTGGCGGTCCTGGGGTGGCGCAGCACGGGGCCGAGCACGGAGCGCCAGAAGCGGCTGTTGCCGGGCGCCGCGGGACGCCCGCCGGTCTGCTTGCCGCGCCGGTTCAGGAACGGGATGCGGCCCTTCTCGACCCGGTGGCCGAGCAGTGACAGCAGCGCGGGCAGCACGGTGACCGAGCCGAACATCGCGATGGCGACCACGATCATCGTGGCCACGCCCATGGCCTTGAAGTCCCCGATGCCGGTGAAGAGCATGCCCGCCATGGCCACGATCACCGTGATGCCGGAGATCAGGATCGCCCGGCCGGAGGTGGCCGCGGCGATCCGCAGCGCGGTGTCCGCGTCGTGCCCCGCCGCCCGCTCCTCGCGTTCGCGGCGCAGGTAGAACAGGCAGTAGTCGACGCCGACCGCCAGACCCACCAGCAGCATCACGGAGTTGGCGGTGTCGCTCATCGGCACCACGTGGCTGACCACCGCCACCACACCGCCGGCCGCGACGAAGGCGGTCATCGCCAGCGCCACCGGCAGCAGCGCCGCGACCAGCGCGCCGAAGGCGATCAGCAGGATCCCCAGCGCCAGCGGCACCGCGGAGAACTCGGCGGTCTCGAAGTCGCTGCCGAAGGCGTCGTTGAGCACCTTCTCCGAACTGGCGTCGCCGAACTCCTCCACCCGCAGGTCGGGATGCCGCGCCTGGACCTGCGCGACCTTGTCCATCACCGGGTCGATCCGGTCGGCGGCGGTCTTCTCCTCGCCGAGCACGTCGAACCGCACCAGCGCGGAACGCCCGTCCGCCGAGATGGACTTGGTGTCGTACGGCGAGGTGACCGCGGTGACCTTCCCGCTGCTCCTGACCGCGCTGATCACCTCGCCGACCACGGACTTGAAGGCCGGGTCGGTGGCGCTGCCCGCGCCCTTGGCCTGGACGAGCACCATCTCGCTCGCCGGGGGCTTGAGCCCCGCGTCGTCGTTGATCGTGGCGGCCTGGCTGACCTCGCCCGGCATCGAGCGGTCCTGGTCGACGTCGACCCGGCCGGCCGACTGGCCGACGAAGACCGCGAGGATGACGAAGAGCAGCCAGCCGCCCACCGCCGCCCACCGGTGCCGGGCGCTCCAACTGCCCATCGATGCCGCGATGCCCATCCTGGTGCCGTGTGCGCGTCCGCGACTCACGGTGTCCCCCTTGCAAGGATCGTCTCGGGTGGCGGCGCCGGGCCGCTCCTTCCACCGATGACGCTATGGGCGGACGGGGCACCGACCCATCCGGCCTGCTGGTGACTTCACAGCGGGCCATCTCCCCCCCAGGGGTGGGGACAACCCCACCATCACACGGCGGGTGCCCCTTACACGCATGGCGGCGAAGGCGCAGGCCACACCCGTGCGCGGGCGGGCGGGGCGCCCGGTGCGGCCCGGCCGGCCGGTCAGGCGGACAGCAGCCGTCGGGCGGGGCGCAGCGCCTCGTCGTAGCGCCGCAGCAGCAGCCCGGCCACTTCCGGGGCCGCGCCCAGCACCGGCGCCAGCAGGTCGGCGCCGGCCTCGCGGGCACCGCGGGCGATCCGGTCGGGCAGGAAGCCGGGGGCGAGCACGTAGGGCGCCACCGCGATCCGGCGTATCCCCTCGGCGCGCAGCGCCCTGACCGCGTCCTCGGTGCGCGGCAGCGCCGCGGAGGCGAACGCGGGCCGCACCGCGTGCCAGCCGGTGCGCCGCCACTCCCGGGCGACCTCCGCGATCACCGCCCTGGCCTCCGGGTCGGTGGAACCCGCCGACGCCAGCACCACACCGGTCGACGCGCGGTCGCCGGGCCGCAGCCCGGCCTGGGACAGCCTGCGCTCCAGCGCGGCCGTCAGCAGCGGGGAGGGACCCAGGACGTCCGCGGTGCGCAGCCGCAGCGGGGGCAGCGCCGCGGTGGACTCCCGCAGCACCGCGGGGATGTCGGTCTTGGCGTGGAAGGCCCGGGTCAGCAGCAGCGGCAGCGCCACCGCCTCCCGTACGCCGTCGGCCGCGAGCCGGCTGACGGCCTGCGGCACCGAGGGGGCGGTGAAGTCCAGGAACGCGGTGTCCACCCGCAGCCCCGGCCTGGCCGCCGCAACCCGCCGCGTCAGGGCGTGCACGGTCGCCGCGTGCCGCGGGTCGCGTGAGCCGTGCGCGATGACGAGCAGCGGGGGCGTGGACAGGCCGGGGCGCACGGTCACTGGCTCCGCGCGGTCAGTCCGCGGGAGCGCAGCACCCAGCGCTCCAGCGGACTGAAGATCAGCAGGTCGATGGCGATACCGACGAAGAGGATCAGCAGGATGCCCAGGAAGACGCCCGCCATGTCGGAGCCCTCCCGCATGTTCTCCAGGTAGCGGCCGAGCCCGACGCCCAGGTCGGGCGAGGAGGCGATCAGCTCGGCGGCCATCAGCGACCGCCAGGAGAAGGCCCAGCCCTGCTTCAGCCCCGCCACGTAGCCGGGCAGCGCGGCGGGCAGCAGGATGTACCACGCCCCGCGCAGCCCGGTGGCGCCGATGGTGCGGCCTGCCCGCAGATACAGCGGCGGCACCTGGTCGATGCCGGCCACCAGGCCGTTGGCGATGGACGGCACCGCGCCGAGCAGGATCACCGCGTACATCGTGGAGTTGTTCAGGCCGAGCCAGATCACCGCGGCGGGCACCCAGGCGACCGACGGCAGCGACTGGAGGCCGGACAGGATCGGGCCGATCGCCGCCCGGACCAGCGGCACCCGGGCCACCACCAGGCCCAGCGGGGTGCCGATGACCAGCGCGGCGAGGAAGCCGAGCAGGCCGTGCGAGACGCTGGTCCAGATGATGGAGAAGAGGTCGCCGGCCGTCCACCGGTCGACCAGTTCCTGGCCCACCGCCGACGGGCTGGGCAGCTTCGTCTGGTCGGCGAGCTTGGCCCACACCGCGAGCTGCCACACCACCAGCACCAGCAGCACCGCGACGATCGGCGGCAGCACCTTCTTCAGCAGGACCTGCCCGACCGGTGCCCGCTTGACGGTCACCGCGTCCAGGGCGTCCAGGCCGGCCTCCAGGCCCGCCAGGTCCTGGCTGTCGCGGTCCCTGGGCTTGGCGGCCTCGGGGGCCTCCGGGGCGCCGGCGGCGCCCCTGTCGTCCACGGCGTCCTGCGTGCCGGACGTCTCAGTGCTGGCCATGACGGCGGATCTCCCCCCGCAGTTCCTCGGTGATCTCTACGGACAGGTCCGCCACCGCCGCGTCCTCGATCCGGCGCGGCTGCGGTATGTCGATGGCCCACTCGCGGTTGATCCGGCCGGGCCGGGACGACAGCAGCACGACCCGCTGTGCCAGCCGTACCGCCTCCCGCACGTTGTGCGTCACGAACAGCACCGACACGTCGGTCTGCGACCAGATCCGGGTCAGCTCGTCGTGCAGGACGTCCCGGGTGATCGCGTCGAGCGCCGCGAACGGCTCGTCCATCAGCAGCAGTTGGCTGTCCTGGGCGAGCGCCCTGGCCAGCGCGACCCGCTGCCGCATCCCGCCGGACAGCTCGTGCACCCGCTTGCCGTACGCACCGGTCAGCCGCACCAGCGACAGCAGCCGCTCGGCTTCCGGCCTGCGCTGCTCGCGCGGCACGCCGCGCAGCCGCAGGGTCAGTTCGATGTTCTTGCCCGCGGTCAGCCACGGGAAGAGCGCGTGCTCCTGGAACATCAGAGCCGGCCGGCCGCCGGACGTCGCGATGCTCCCGGCGGACGGCTCGTCCAGCCCCGCGACCAGGTTCAGCAGCGTGGACTTGCCGCATCCCGAGGCCCCCAGGAGGCAGACGAACTCACCCGGCCTGACGTCGAGCGTGATGTCGTCCAGCACGAGCTGCTGGGCGCCGGGCCTGCCGAACGCCTTCGACACATGGTCGAGCCTGGCCGCGTACGCGGCGCTTTCCGCGTGCTGCGCGGCGGCACTGGTGAGTGTGTCGGCCATGGGTGTCACCTCCTGGGGTCCTCGGATCGACGAGCTGGTGGTCGGTTGCTGCTGTCGTTGCGGTCGTACCGGGGTGAGCCCCGTGGCTACTGGGCGCCGAGACCGGCCGCGTCCACCGTCGGCTGGCCCTGCGCCTTCAGCACCTTGTTGAGCAGCGTCAGGTCGTAGATGCCGTCCAGCTTGGGCGCCTTGAGCAGGCCCGCGGACACCGCGTGGTCCGCCTCGGACTTGGCTGTCGCCGCGAGCGGGTCGTCGAGCACCTCGATGGACTGCCACGCCGGGTCCAGGATGTTCGCCGGCAGCGCCTTCTGGGTCAGCTTCTCCAGCTGGGAGTTGGCGTCGGCCTTGGCCTTGTCGGAGTTGGCCTTGATCCAGGCGTTGGTCTTCACCGAGCCGCGCAGCACCGCCTCGACCACGTCGGGGTGGGCGGACAGGAACTTCTGCGACACGATCACGTTGGTGATCACGAACTGCTTGTTCGGCCACAGCGTGCTCTCGTCGAGCAGCACCTTGGCGCCCTCGCTGACCAGCTTCGACGCGGTGGGCTCCGGCACCCACGCCCCGTCGATCGAGCCGTTCTTGTACGCGTCCGGGGTGATCTTGTTGTCGGTGCGCACCACCGACACGTCACCCTTGCCGCTCTGCGCGTCGACCTTCCAGCCCTGCGTCCTGATCCAGTTCAGCAGCGCCACGTCCTGGGTGTTGCCGAGCTGCGGGGTGGCGATCTTCTTGCCCTTGAGGTCGGCCAGGGTCTTGATCTTCTTCGGGTTGACCACCAGCTTGACCCCGCCGGAGGCGGAACCCGAGATGATCTTCAGGCTGGTGCCGTTGGACTTGGTGTAGCCGTTGATCGACGGGGAGGGGCCGATCCAGCCGATGTCGATCGACCCGGCGTTCAGCGCCTCGATCTCGGCGGGACCGGCGTTGAAGGTGGCTTCCTTGATCTTGGTGTCGCCCAACTCCTGCTGGAAGAAGCCCTCCTTGAGCCCGACCAGCGCGGTGGCATGGGTCAGGTTGGGGAAGTAGCCGATCTTCACCTCGTCGGTGGAGAGCTTCTTGGCCGCGGTCGAACCGCTGGGCGCGGTACTCGCTTTGGGGTCGTCGTCCGACTTCTTGTCGGAGCCGTAGCTGCAGGCGGCGAGTGCGCCGAAGAGCAGGGGAAGTGCGGCAGCCACGGCGATGAGTCTGTGGCGCGGTGCGAAGGTACGGGACGCGGGTCGGACTTGCGCAGACACGGGTGTGTCCTCTCGTAAGGCCCGGCGTGTCGCGCGCTAGGGCGCGGCCGGAAGTTCGTCAGGTCTTCGAAGGTGGTGCATCAGCGGGCGCGCAGCGCGCCACGGGCGTACGCCGACGGCCACGGTCGAGCCGTGGTCCGCCGTCATCAGGGTCAGCCCGCACATCGTGCGACCCCGCCCGTGCCCGAGCCGAGCGAGCCGCTGCCGACGCGCCCGCCCTCCTTCGCGAATCCTGAGAACGCTTCCTGAGCCATGTTCAGAAGTCCCATCCCTCTTCGTCTGCCGCGTCGCCGGCCGCCGCGGGCTCCGCGAACGCCTCGCCGGCCATACCGGCGGTCAGCGTCGTGCCGTCCGCCGGGTCGATCAGCACGAAGGCACCGGTCAGCCGCGCGTCGGCGTAGGCGTCGATCGGCAGCGGCTCCGCGGTACGCAGCTGCACCGCGCCGATGTCGTTGACCTCCAGCGCCGCCGGCTCGTTCTCGTGCGCCAGGCCGTGCGACAGGTCGATCCGGTACGGCAGCGCCTTGACGATCGCCTTGACCGTACGGGTGGCGTGCTTGAGCAGCACCCGCTCGCCGATCCGCAGCGGCCGCTCGTGCAGATGGCACACCGTGGCCCGGATGTCCTGGGTCAGCGCGGGCAGCGAACCCGAAGGGGCGATCAGGTCGCCGCGCGAGACGTCCAGGTCGTCGGCGAGCAGCAGCGTGACCGACTGCGGCGCCCACGCGGTGTCCACGCTGCGGCCCAGCGCGTCGATGCCGGAGATCGTGGTGGCCCGCCCCGAGGGCAGGACGGTCACCGGGTCGCCGACCCGCAGCAGGCCGGACGCGATCTGTCCGGCGTAACCGCGGTAGTCGTGGTGCTCGGCGGTCTGCGGCCTGATCACGTACTGCACGGGGAAGCGCGCCGGGCAGTCCGTCAGGTCGTGGCTGACCGGCACCGTCTCCAGGTGTTCGAGCACCGTCGGGCCGCCGTACCAGTCCATGTTCGCCGACGGCTCCACCACGTTGTCGCCGGCCAGCGCGGAGATCGGGATCGCGGTGATCTCCGGGACGCCGAGCGAGGCCGCGTAGGAGGTGAACTCCTTGGCGATGGCGGCGAACACCGGCTCCGCGTAGTCGACCAGGTCCATCTTGTTGACCGCCAGCACCACGTGCGGCACCCGCAGCAGCGCGGCGACCGCGGCATGCCTGCGGGTCTGCTCGACCACCCCGTTGCGGGCGTCGACCAGCACCACGGCCAGCTCCGCGGTGGACGCCCCCGTCACCATGTTCCTGGTGTACTGCACGTGGCCGGGGGTGTCGGCCAGGATGAACCGGCGGCGCGCGGTGGCGAAGTAGCGGTACGCCACGTCGATGGTGATGCCCTGCTCCCGCTCGGCCCGCAGGCCGTCGGTGAGCAGCGCGAGGTCGGGCGCCTCCTGGCCGCGGTCGAGCGAGGCGCGCTCGACCGCCTCCAGCTGGTCGCTGAGCACCGACTTGGAGTCGTGCAGCAGCCGGCCCACCAGGGTGGACTTCCCGTCGTCGACCGACCCGGCGGTGGCGAACCTCAACAGGGTGGTCGCCGACAGCTGTTCGGCGGTCAGCGGGCTCGTGGTGCTGCTCATGGCTAGAAGTACCCCTCGCGCTTGCGGTCCTCCATCGCCGCCTCCGACATCTTGTCGTCGGCGCGGGTGGCACCTCGTTCGGTCAGCCGGGACGCGGCGATCTCGGTGATCACCGAATCCAGCGTGGTGGCGGCGGAGTCCACCGCACCGGTGCAGGACATGTCGCCGACCGTGCGGTAGCGCACCCTCCTGGTCTCCACCGGCTCACCGGACTTGGGACCGCCCCACTCGCCCGCGGTCAGCCACATGCCGTTGCGGTTGAAGACCTCCCGCTCGTGCGCGAAGTAGATCTCCGGCAGCTCGATCTCCTCCCGGGCGATGTACTGCCACACGTCCAGTTCGGTCCAGTTGGACAGCGGGAAGACCCGGACGTGCTCGCCGGCCGCGTGCCGGCCGTTGTAGAGCTGCCACAGCTCGGGGCGCTGCCGGCGCGGGTCCCACTGGGAGAACTCGTCACGCAGCGAGAAGACCCGCTCCTTCGCCCTGGCCTTCTCCTCGTCGCGCCGCCCGCCGCCGAAGACCGCGTCGAAGCGGTGCGCCTGGATCGCGTCGGTCAGCGGCACCGTCTGCAGCGGGTTGCGCACCCCGTCGGGCCGCTCTCGCAGCCGCCCGTCGTCGATGTAGTCCTGCACCTTGGCGACGTGCAGCCGCAGGCCGTGCCGGGCGGCCGTACGGTCGCGCAGGTCGAGCACCTCGGGGAAGTTGTGCCCGGTGTCCACGTGCAGCAGCGAGAAGGGCACCGGCGCCGGCGCGAAGGCCTTCAGCGCCAGATGCAGCATGACGATCGAGTCCTTGCCGCCGGAGAAGAGCACCACCGGCCGCTCGAACTCGCCCGCCACCTCGCGGAAGATGTGCACCGCCTCGGACTCCAGCGCGTCCAGATGCGTGAGCGCGTACGGGTTGTCCCGCTGCTCGGCGTGCCTGACGGTCGCGCTCATATGGTGAGGCCCCTCTCGACGAGCAGCGCGTGCACCGCTGCGGCGGACTGTTCCACCGTGCTGCCGTGCGTCTCGATCCGCAGATCCGGCTTGTCCGGAACCTCGTACGGGTCGTCCACCCCGGTCAGGCCGGTCAGCTCGCCCGCGGCCTGCCGGGCGTAGAGGCCCTTCACATCGCGCACCGAGCACACGTCGACCGGAGTGGCCACGTGCACCTCCAGATAGCCGGTGCCCTGGGCCTGGTGGCGCTTGCGCACCGCCTCGCGGCTGTCGGCGTAGGGCGCGATGACCGGCACCAGCACCAATACGCCGTGCGAGGCCAGCAGTTCGGCGACGAAGCCGATCCGCTGCACATTGGTGTGCCGGTCCTCGCGGCTGAACCCCAGCCCAGCGGACAGGAATTCGCGGATCTCGTCGCCGTCCAGCACCTCGACCCTGCGCCCCTGCGCCCGCAGGGTGTCCGCAAGCGCCGTCGCGATGGTGGTCTTGCCCGCGCTCGGCAGCCCGGTGAGCCATACGGTGGCGCCGGTGGTCATCGGGGTCTCCTGCTCCTGGGACGCCGTCACTGGTGGATACCGCACTCGGTCTTGCCGAGCCCCGCCCAGCGTCCGGCGCGGGCGTCCTCGCCCTCAAGTACCCGCCGGGTGCAGGGCGCGCAGCCGACGGAGGCGTAACCGTCCGTCAGCAGCGGGTTAGTGAGCACCCCGTGCTCTTGGACGTACGCCTCCACGTCGGCCTGCGTCCAGCGCGCGATCGGGGCGATCTTGACCTTCTGCCGCTTGGCGTCCCAGCCGACGACCGGGGTGTTCGCGCGGGTCGGCGACTCGTCCCTGCGCAGCCCGGTGGCCCACGCGTCGTAGCCCTTCAGGCCCTCCTCAAGCGGCGCGACCTTGCGCAGCGCGCAGCACAGGTCGGGGTCGCGGTCGTGCAGCCGGGCGCCGTACTGCGCGTCCTGCTCGGCGACGGTCTGCCGCGGGGTGAGCGTGATGACGTTGACGTCCATCACCGCCGCCACCGCGTCCCGGGTGCCGATGGTCTCGGGGAAGTGGTAGCCGGTGTCGAGGAAGACGACGTCGACCCCGGGCAGTGCGCGGGACGCCAGATGCGCCACGACGGCGTCCTCCATCGAGGAGGTCACGCAGAACCGCGGTCCGAAGGTGCCGGCGGCCCAGCGCAGCACGTCGAGCGCGGGCGCCTCCTCCAGGTCGCGGCCGGCCTGCTCGGCGAGTCCCGGCAGATCCCGGGTCGTATACGGTGCGGTGGTCACGAAGCGCCTCCCGGTGGAGAGTCGGCGGCCGGCCTCCTGGACAGCAGCCCGAGGAACGACAGCTTGAATGCCCGGCTGCACGCCCGGCATTCCCAGGCGCCATGGCCCTCCTCGGACGGGCGCAGGTCCTCGTCCCCGCAGTAGGGGCAGTAGAACGGGGCGGCTCGCTCGGTCATGACAGCGCCTCCTCCGAGGCCCGCGCCGCCCACCGGGCGAAGCGCTCCCCCTCGGTGCGCTCGGCCTGGAAGCGGGTGAGCACCCGCTCGACGTAGTCGGGCAGTTCGGCCGCGGTGACCTTCAGACCGCGCACCTTGCGGCCGAAGCCGGGCTCCATGCCGAGGCTGCCGCCCAGGTGCACCTGGTAGCCCTCGGTCTGCTCCCCGTCGGCCCCGGTGACCAGCTGGCCCTTCAGACCGATGTCGGCGGTCTGGATGCGGGCGCACGAATTCGGGCAGCCGTTGATGTTGATGGCGATCGGCTCGTCGAACTCCGGGAGCCTGCGCTCCAGTTCGTCGATCAGCGAGGCGCCGCGCGCCTTGGTCTCGACGATCGCCAGCTTGCAGAACTCGATGCCGGTGCAGGCCATCGTGCCGCGCCGGAAGGGCGACGGGCGGACCTGCAGGTCGAGCGACTCCAGCCCGGCCACCAGCGACTCGACCTCGGACTCCTCGACGTCAAGCACCAGCATCTTCTGGTCGGTGGTGGTCCGCACCCGGTCCGAGCCGTGGCCCGCGGCCAGTTCGGCGATCTTCGTCAGGGTGGTGCCGTCGATCCGGCCGACCCGCGGGGCGAAGCCGACGTAGTACCGGCCGTCCTTCTGCAGGTGGACGCCGACGTGGTCGCGCCACTGCTGGCGCGGCAGTTCGGGACCGGGTCCGTCGATCAGCTCCCGCCCCAGATACTCCTCCTGCAGCACCTGGCGGAACTTCTCCACGCCCCAGTCGGCCAGCAGGAACTTCAGCCGGGCGCGGGAGCGCAGCCGCCGGTAGCCGTAGTCGCGGAAGATGCCGACCACGCCGGCCCACACGTCGGGGACCTCCGCCAACGGCACCCAGGCGCCGAGCCGTTCGCCGAGCCGCGGGTTGGTGGACAGCGCGCCGCCGACCCACACGTCGAAGCCGGGGCCGTGCTCGGGGTGCTCGACGCCCACGAAGGCCACGTCGTTGATCTCGTGCACCACGTCGAGCAGCGGCGAGCCGGAGACCGCGGTCTTGAACTTGCGCGGGAGGTTCGAGAACTCCTTGTTGCCGATGTAGCGGCTCTTGATCTCGTCCACCGCCGGGGTGCCGTCGATGATCTCGTCCGCGGCGATACCGGCCACCGGCGAGCCGAGGATCGTGCGCGGGGTGTCGCCGCACGCCTCGGTGGTGGACAGGCCCACCGCCTCCAGGCGGCGCCAGATCTCCGGCACGTCCTCGATGCGGATCCAGTGGTACTGAACGTTCTGCCGGTCGGTGATGTCGGCCGTGCCGCGGGCGAACTCCTGCGAGATCTCGCCGATCACCCGCAGCTGCGCCACCGTCAGCCGGCCGCCGTCGATCCTGACCCGCATCATGAAGTAGCGGTCGTCCAGCTCCTCGGGCTCCAGGATCGCGGTGCGCCCGCCGTCGATCCCGGGGCGGCGCTGGGTGTAGAGCCCCCACCAGCGCATCCGGCCCCGCAGGTCGGCGCCGTCGATCGAGTCGAAGCCCGCCTTGGCGTAGATCGTCTCGATGCGCGTCCGCACGTTGAGACCGTCATCGTCCTTCTTCGTCTGCTCGTTGGCGTTGAGCGGAGTGAAGTGGCCCTTGGCCCACTGGCCTTCACCGCGGTGCCGGCTCGTCTTGCGACGGGCGGCGGGCGCGGTCCTGGGCGTACCCCCGGCCGGCGGCTGGGGGGCGTCGGGGCTGGATGCCATGGCGATGCGTCCTTCTGACAGGCTCGAATACGGTCGTTTGATGGCGCGGAAGTACCCTGTGGCCTGGGGAAACGCAGGAAGCGGCGATGCAGGCGCGGCGGATGGCGGGAGACTCCCGTGCATCCACGACGACGGGGATGGCGGAGCGGCGCGAGGGTGCTGGCTAGTCCGCCCGACAGATGGCGCTGGACACACGGCAGAAGTCGACGTGCGGCCGACCTACCAAGGTGATTCCAGTGCGTGACATGACGAAAGCGTGGCATGCAGGTCTCGGGCGAGTCCACCACAATCCACCATGTGGACCAGATAATCTCACGATGCGAGAAGCTGTGTCATGCGTCACTCCCGGCGCCGAGCGGCCGCCGCGGACGCACGCTCGGCATCGCGGTCACCGTGTCGAAGACCCGGAAGCCGCGCCGCCGGTAGTTGTCCAGCGCGTACGGCCCGTCCAGCGAGCAGGTGTGCACCCACACCCGCCGGGTCGCGGGCCGCTCCGGCCAGCGTTCGGCCAGGTCCCAGGCCCGCGCGCTGCCGTACGACAGCAGGTGCCCGCCGATACCGCGGCCGCGGAAGTCCGGCAGTAGTCCGAAATACCCGATTTCCACCACTGCGTCGTCCTGCCCGGCCAGCTCCACGTATCCGGCGGGGGTGCCGTGCTCGTACGCCACCCACAGCTCGGTGCCCGGCCGCTCCAGCAGCTCGCGCCACCGCTCGGGCGGCCAGGGCAGCCGGTCCAGCCACGAGCAGTCCGCGCCCACCGCGGTGTAGAGGAAGCGCCCGAAGTCCGGTGAGGGGACTTCGGCCCGCACGATCCGGACACCGGAATCGGCCGCGGGCGCGGCTGCGGGGCGCAGCTCTTCCTGCGCGGTCAGTTCGAGGGACCAGGTGGTCACGGCGGTGCTCATGCCGCCCACCCTAAGCGGAGGCCGGTACGCCGCCGTGGCCGGATACGGTGCGCTCCGCCCGTCGCCGGGCCCGTGCCGGTCGGCGCGGGCCCGGACCGTCAGCGGGGCCCGCGGGTCGCCAGCACCGCGGGCGCCACCGACTGCGGCAGCAGGTCGGGCCGGTGGTCCGGCAGCACCAGCTCCACCTCCACCGCCTCGGCGAAGCGGTAGGGCCGGTGGGCGAGCACCCCGGCCAGATTCCTGCGCAGCCGCGACATCTCCGCCCGCACGGTCACCGTACGGCTCGGGTCGCCGAAGAGGTCGCCCGCCAGCTCCGCCGCCGTGCGGCCCGCCCGGTGCAGCGCCAGCACGTACAGCAGCTCCGCGTGCCGCGGACTGAGCGCCTGCGACCAGCTGCCCGCCGGGCCCGACAGGGTGACCGTCCAGCCCTCGGGGCGGCTCACGTCGACCACCACCCGGCTCGCCGCCGGCGGCCGCTCCGCGCCGCCCACCCGGATCAGCCAGCCGCCCGGCAGCGGCTCGACCCGGCACACCCCCAGCGCCGGCAGCCACATCTGCCCGGCGGCCGTCGCGGTGGGCAGCGCGATCCGCTGGGCCGGCGCCAGGCCGGTCGCCGCGGCCGTCCAGCCGTTCCGGTCCACCACCAGCGCCTGGCCGCCGATGCCGGCCAGCAGCGGCGCCGCGACCGACCGCAGCCGCTCGACCGCCGCCCAGTGCCGCAGGCGCAGCTCGCCCTCGGCGACCCGCGCCACCGCCGACACCAGCGCCAGCGTCGCCGGGTGCACCGTCGCCGCCGGCCCGCTGACGTCCACCACGCCCAGCAGGCGGCCGTCCCGCGGGTCGTGCACCGGCGAGGCGGCACACGTCCAGCCGTGGTGCGTGCGTACGAAGTGCTCGGCCGAGTGCACCTGCAGCGGCGTGCGGGTGATCAGCGCGGTGCCGATGGCGTTGGTGCCGACCACCTCCTCCGACCAGGACGCGCCCTCGGCGAAGCCCAGCCGGTCGGCACTCCTGCGGACGGCGAGGCTGCCGTCCCGCCACAGCAGCCGGCCCTCGGCGTCGGTCACCACCATGATGTGCCAGGCCGCGTCCGCGACCGAGACCAGGCCCTCGCGCAGCACGTGGAGGACGTCCCCCAGCGGGGTGCTGTGCCTGCGGTGCTCGATCTCGTCGGCGCCGAGCAGGCCGTTGTGCCGGCCGACGTCCGGGTCCACGCCGTGCCGCAGCGTCCGCTCCCACGACGCCCCGATCACCGCGCGCGGCGCCTCGGGCGGCACGTCCCCGGCCAGGGTGGCCGCCCGTACGGAGGCGAGCAGATGCGGGGACATGCGGACGTCGGTCCTGTCCAGCCGCCCCAAGCCGATCGGAAGGTGTGGCACGCCGCCTCCGTTCTGCCGTTCCTGCCATGGTGCCCGGGGGGCGGACCCGGGCGCTCGGCTTTCCTGCAACCGGGTGCAACGGTTGCGCCGGTGAGCGCGTTGGGCGGACCCTGACGCCGCGTCACGGACGGGGGGTGGTGCCGAGTCGGCGCGGCACCACCCCCCTCCGGGGCTCACCCTTCCCCACGACCCCTGCCTCTCCGGGCCCGTCCCGCCGCGTTGACTGGGCGCGCAGTTCCCCGCGCCCCGGAAAAACGCTCACCCTCAGCGCAGAGGGCACCACCTCAGGGGCGCGAGGAACTGCGCGACAAGCCACGGCGGCGGGACGCGGGCGACGCCGCCGCAAGTGGCACCCCCTGGGGCGCGAGGGGCCTACCGGCCCGTGGGGCTGGCCCGGTCCAGGAGGGAGGACAGGTCAAGACCTGTCGGCAACGTGCCGAACGTGGAACCCCAGTCCCCCCCGAGGCGCGAAGCACAGAACGCGTCGGCCACCGCCTCCGGTGCGAACCGGACGAGCAGGGAGCCCTGGAGCACCAGCGCCATGCGCTCGACGATGCGGCGGGCCCGCGCCTCGACGCCGTCGAGATCGCCGAGCTCTGCGAGCAGGTCCTTGACGGCCGCGTCGAGGCGGTGGTCGGCGCCCCTGGCCGACCCCACCTCGGAGAGGAACGCGTCGACCGCGAGCGGTTCGCGTTGAAGCACCCGCAGCACGTCGAGCGCCTGCACGTTCCCCGACCCCTCCCACACCGAATTCAGCGGGGACTCCCGGAAGATCCTCGGCATCCCGGACTCCTCGACGTACCCGTTGCCGCCCAGGCACTCCAGCGCCTCCGCCGCGACGGCGGGACACCGCTTGGTGACCCAGAACTTGGTCACCGCCACGGCGAGCCGCCTGAAGTGCCGTTCCCGCTCGGTGTCGGCGTCGCACGCGGCGGCGAGCCGCAGCACCGTCGTGGTGGCGGCCTCGGACTCCAGCGCCAGGTCCGCGAGGACGTTGCGCATCAGCGGCTTGTCGATGAGCGGCCCGCCGAACGCGCTGCGGTACGTGGCGTGGTGCACGGCCTGCGCGACGGCCTGCCGCATGAGCGCCGCGGAGCCGAGCGCGCAGTCCAGCCGGGTGGCGGCCACCATCTCGATGATGGTGGCGACCCCGCGGCCCTCCTCGCCGACCCGCCGCGCCCAGGTGCCGTCGAACTCGACCTCGGACGACGCGTTGGAGCGGTTGCCGAGCTTGTCCTTGAGCCGCTGGATCGCGAAGACGTTGCGGGTGCCGTCGGGCAGTACCCGCGGCAGCAGGAAGCAGGTCAGCCCGGCCGGCGCCTGCGCCAGCACCAGGAAGCCGTCCGACATCGGCGCGGAGCAGAACCACTTGTGCCCGGTGAGCGCGTACGCCCCCTCCTCGGCCAGCGGCTCCGCCCTGGTGGTGTTGGCGCGGACGTCGGAGCCGCCCTGCTTCTCCGTCATGCCCATACCGAACAGCGCGCCGGCCTTCTCGCCGGCCGGCACCAGCCGCGGGTCGTAGGCGTGCGAGCCGAGCCTCGGCTCCCACTCGGCGGCGATCGCCGGGTCGGTGCGCAGCGCGGGCACCGCCGCGTGCGTCATGGACACCGGGCAGCCGTGCCCCGCTTCCACCTGGGACCAGACCAGGAAGCCGGCCGCCCGCCGCAGATGCCCGTCGGGCCGCGACCAGGCGTCGGTCAGGCCCGCCGTGACGGCGTGGCCGAGCAGCCGGTGCCACGACGGGTGGAAGTCGACCTCGTCGACGCGGTTGCCGTAACGGTCGTGGGTGCGCAGCACGGGGGAGTGCTTGTTCGCCTCCTCGCCCCAGGTCTGCGCCTGCGTGGAACCCGCGGCGGTTCCCAGCAGGGACAGCTCCTCGCCGATCTCCGGCAGCAGGGCCGGATCCGCGTGCCGGGCGACGGCCTCGGTGAGGGCGGTGTCGGTGCTGTACACGTCATAGCCGACCAGGGGTGGGGCCTGGTTCGTCACCGTGTGAGTGGGGGCAGTCATGCCAGCTAACGTAAGGGGGTGCGAGCAGCAGAAGAAAGAAGCCACCGGCGTCCGAGCCGCTGGCGGCGGGCCAGGGTGCTGTACCGCAACGTCTCCAAGCGGAAAGTCGGCTGGCTCCTGCTCAAGGACACCATCGACTCGTGCATGGAGTACCGCGTCACCGGACTCGCCGCCGAGGCGGCCTTCTTCGTGCTGCTGTCCCTGCCGCCGCTGCTGCTCGGCCTGGTGGGGGCGCTCGGCTACGTCGACACCGTCATCGGCCTGGACACCATCGACCACATCCGGCACAACATCCTCAGTGCGTCCTCGACCGTCCTGTCCGACAAGGGCGTCAACCAGCTGGTCAAACCCCTGGTGGACGACGTCTTCCACGGGCGCCGCCCGGACCTGATCTCGCTGGGCTTCCTGATCGCCCTGTGGTCCGGCTCCCGCGCGGTGAACGTCTTCGTGGACACCATCACCATCATGTACGGCCTGGAGGGCCGCCGCGGGATCGTCCGCACCCGGCTGATGTCGCTGGGCCTGTTCGTGGTCGCGCTGGTCCTGGGCGCCGCGGTGCTGCCGCTGATCGTGGTCGGCCCGAACGCGGTGAACGAGCTGGTGCCCGGCACCTCAGGCACCGTGCACGTGCTGTACTGGCCGTTCGTCCTGCTGGCCTCGGTCGCCTTCCTCACCACGCTCTACCACGTCTCCGTGCCGGTACGCGCGCCCTGGTACGAGGACGTGCCCGGCGCGCTCGTCGCGCTGCTGATGTGGGTGCTCGGCAGTTTCATCCTGCGGATCTACCTCACGCACGCGGTGGAGGGCCCGACGATCTACGGCTCGCTGGCCGCGCCGGTGGCCGTGCTGCTGTGGATCGGGGTGTCGGCCTTCGCCGTCCTTGTCGGCGCCGCGGTCAACGCCGGCGTCGACCGCATCTGGCCGTCGCTGGCCACCGCCGCCGCCCGCGAGGAGAACGACCGGCTCAAGGAGGCCGCCGCCGCCGAGGTGGTCGCCCGGGCCGCCGCCCGCCGCGCCCGGCAGGCCGCCGCGGCCGAGGAGGACGACGACCCGCCCGCGGAGTACCCCGAGCGCTGGGTCGACGTCCTGCCGCACAGCGACGTCCGCTCCCGGCTGCGGTCCCGCCGCCCCAAGCCGGAGCCGCCAGCCCCGCTGATACCGCCCCGCACGCCGCGGCCCCTGCCGCCGCCGATGCCCCCGCTCCCGCCGCGGCAGCCGCCGCCCTGGGACGAAGGATGAGCGCCTACCGCGAACGGGCCGCGCTCGCCGCGGGGACGACCCTGTGGACGCGGACCGGCGGCAGCGGGCCCTATCGGGTGCTGCCCGACGGGTGCATGGACCTGATCTGGGACGACGGCACCCTGCTGGTGGCCGGGCCCGACACGCTGGCGCACCTCACCACCGACCGGCCCGGCACCACCTATGCGGGCCTGCGGTTCGACCCCGGCGTAGGCCCCGCGCTGCTGGGCGCGCCCGCCCGCGACCTGCGCGATCTGCGGGTGCCGCTCGCCGACCTGTGGCCCGCCGCGCAGGCCAGGCGGCTGGCCGAGCGGGCGGACGCCGGCCCCGCGGGGGCGCTGGACGCCTGGGCCGCGGAACGCGCCCGTACGGCCGGGCCCGCCGACCCGCTGCCCGCCGCGGTCGCCGCCGCCCTGTCGGCGGGCGGAGCGGTCACCGCGGTCGCCGCCGCGTGCGGGCTCGGCGAGCGGCAACTGCGCCGCCGCTGCGAGGCGGCCTTCGGCTACGGCCCCAGGACGCTCACCCGGGTGCTGCGGATGCAGCGCGCGCTGCGGATGGCCAGGGCCGGCACCCCCTTTGCCCGCGTCGCCGCGGACGCGGGCTACGCCGACCAGCCGCACCTGTCCCGCGAGGTACGGACCCTGGCCGGCGTCCCCCTGCGCGAGCTCGTCCCGTAGCCATGGCCTGGCCCTCAGGCCGGGTGGGCGCCGCCGCGAATGCGCACCCATCTTCGCGGCGGCGCCGTCTTTGGGGGGACGGCCTCTGAGGCGCCGTCAGGCGGTGGGCAGCGTCCAGGACTGGTTGGCGGAACCGGTGCAGGACCAGATCTGCAGCTTCGTGCCGTTGGCCGACGTATTGCCGGTGGCATCGAGGCACTTGCCCGACTGCGGGTTCACCAGCGAGCCGCCGGCGCCGGGTTGCCAGACCTGCGACCCGCTGCCGTTGCAGTCGTAGACCTGGACTTTCGTCCCGTTCGCGGTGCCTGCCGAGGCGACGTCCAGGCACTTGCCCAGCGCCTGGAGCACACCTCCCGTCCCGACCCTCCAGGACTGCGCTCCGCTGCCGTTGCAGTCGTACACCTGCACCGCCGTGCCGTTGGCACTGCTCGCACCCGCCACGTCGACACACTTCCCGCCGAGGCCGGTGATCGGCCCCGCCCCGCCGCTCGGCGGCGGTGTCGGCGGCGTCGTGTCGCCGCCCGGCGCCACATCGGGATTGTCCGCGTTGGTGAGCGTCTCCCAGGCGACGAAGAGGTTGTCGGAGCCGGCGGGGCGGCGTGACTCCGTCAACGTCTGCGTGTTGGTCATCGCGATGCCCATCCGGTTGTGCAGCGCGTTGAAGCCGACCTCGGTGACCGGGCCGAGGCCCAGTGTGAGATGGCCGCCGCACAGCCAGGACGGCGGCGCGGCGCCGAGCTCGTACTTCGACTGGAAGCCGAGCGCCTGCTGCAGGCGCGCACCGACCTGCGGGTACAGGTCCTGGCCCTGGATGTACGCGGTCTCGGCGACGTCGGAGATCGACGCGATGCCGTAACCGGTGTGGGTGAAGTCGCGGCAGGTCTCCTGGGTGAGCCCGTCCACGAAGGTGGACTGCCCCTGCCAGTAGCCGATGATCTGCGACGCGTTGGTCAGGCCGCTGCCCGGCACCGTCTTGGGGAGCGAGCCGTCGGAGCTGAGGTAGATGTATGCCGGGACGCGGTTGAGGTAGCGGGCGATCGCCCGGTCGTAGGAGGCGCCGTCGTCCAGGAAGATGGAGATGCCGACGGCGGCCTCCATCATCGTCAGCTCCCAGTTGCCGTTGCTGTTCGAGCCGTTGATGACCTCGGGCAGGTAGACGTTGCGCAACATGGTGGCGAAGCGTCCGGAGTTGGGCCAGCCGCCGCTGTAGGTGTACTTGATGATCTCGGCCGCCCGCGGCCACACCGAGCCGGCCCAGCCGGTCTGCAGCGGCGCGTTGCTGTTGGTGTGCACGGTGATGGTCGCCGACCAGGCGTCCATCAGCTTGATCGACTCCTGCGCGTAGGCCGCGTTGCCGCTGACGTACCAGGCGAGGGCGTCGGTGTACGCCGCGATGGCGTCCTCGCGCTCGTCCGTACAGCCGTTGTCGGGGTCGGAGTAGGGCCCGCACTCGACCGTGGCGCGCGGCTTGGGGGTGCGCGACAGCGAGGCGTAGGAGCTGGACGTCAGCTGCGTGTAGGCGGCGGCCCAGGGCGCCGCCCCGGCCTGTACCTTGCTGCGCACGTAGTCGAGTTGGGACCTGCTGACCAGAACGCCGGGGTGGACGAAGGCGGTCGGCGCGGCGGCGACGGCGGGCGCGGCGGCGGGCGCCGCAGCCGGGTTCGCGGCCGTCGCGGCTCCGGTACCGGTCACAAGTGCGGCGACCGTGGTCAGCACCGCTGCTGCGGCGATCAGACCGGGCATTCTGCGAAACCGGTTACTTCGCGGGGTGTCGGGATTTCTGTGCAGGAATCCTTGCATGGGGGGCTCCTTGACGTCGGGATGGACAAGCGTGGGGGAGCGTCAGGATGGTATGGACCATAGGTCATTGACATGAACAGCGTCTAGACCTTTGAATCCTGCCTACAGGCGCACGTCCCCCCCACCGTCGCGCACGAGGAAGGCCTCCCATGGTCAGAACCCGTACCCCACATCCCCGCGTCCTGATACGCCTGTTCGCCCTGCTTGCGGTGCTGCTGGCCGCGTTGACCGCTCCCGCGCACCGGGCGCACGCGGCGGCTCCGGCGTTCAAGGTGCTCGCCTTCTACGACGGCACCTACGACGCGGCGCACATCAGCTTCGTGCACGAGGCGAACGCCTGGTTCCCGCAGCAGGCCGCGGCCAACGGCTTCTCGTACACCGCGACCAACGACTGGAACCAGCTCAACACCGCCAACCTGGCGAACTACCAGGTCGTGATGTTCCTCGACAACTACCCGCAGACCGCGGCCCAGCGCAGCGCGTTCCAGACGTACATGAACAACGGCGGCGGCTGGATGGGCTTCCACGTCTCGGCGTACAACGACCAGACGCCCAGTGACTGGTCCTGGTACCACGAGACCTTCCTCGGCACCGGGACCTTCAAGTCCAACAGCTGGGGCCCGACCTCGGAGACGCTGCGGATCGAGGACCCGAACCACCCCGCGACGGCTGGCCTGCCGTCCACCATCACCTCGTCGGTCAGCGAGTGGTACAGCTGGCAGCACGACCTGCGGCAGAATCCGGACATCGACATCCTGGCGTCCATGGACCAGTCCACGTTCCCGATCGGCACGGACCCCAACCAGACCTGGTACAGCGGGTATTACCCGATCGTGTGGACCAACCACAACTACAAGATGATCTACAACAACTTCGGGCACAACGCGATGGACTACGCCACGAACACGACGCTGTCCTCGACCTTCGCCAGCGCACAGCAGAACCAGCTCCTGCTGCAGGGGCTGCGCTGGCTCGGCGGCCAGTCAGGGCCCGTCACCCCGCCCCCCGGCAGCGCGACCGGCCCGATCCACGGCTTCGGCGGGAAGTGCGTCGACGTGGCGGGTGCGAGCAGCGCCAACGGCACGGCGGTGCAGCTGTACGACTGCAACGGGACGAACGCGCAAGCCTGGACCGTCGGTTCAGGCGGCACGCTGAAGGCGCTGGGCAAGTGCCTGGACGTGGCGTCGGCCGGGACCGCGAACGGGACGAAGGTGCAGGTCTACGACTGCAACGGCAGCGGGTCGCAGGTCTGGCAACCCGGCGCCGGCGGCTCGCTGGTGAACCCGCAGTCGGGCAAGTGCCTCGATGCCACCGGCAATACGTCGGCCAACGGCACGAAGCTGCAGATCTGGTCCTGCACCGGTTCCGCCAACCAGTCCTGGACGCTGCCCACCGCCTGACGGCGCCTATGGGTGCCTACGGGTGCCTCAGGGGCTGCCCCTTGCCCCTGCCCGGCGGCTGACCCGCCGTCGTGGCTTGTCGCACAGTTCCCCGCGCCCCTACGGGGCACGCCTCCCCTGCCCCAGAGGGCAGGTCTCAGGGGCGCGGGGAACTGCGCGGCCTCGTTCCGAAGCCCGGCCGTCAGGCCGGGTAGGCGTGGGTCTGGGCCGCCTTCACCGACGCCCATGCCGAGCCGCCTGGCTCAAGCGCGAGTTCGGCGACGGCGACCGTCGTCAGGTCGGCGGCCAGCGGGAGTCCGGCCGCCGGGCCCGAGCCGGTGAGGGCGACCCGGATCTGGTCGCCGTGCGACTCCATGCCGACCACCTCCGCCGGCCAGGCGTTGCGCGCGCTGGACTCGGGCCGTTCCCGGTGCAGGGTGACCGCGCTCGGCGGGAAGGCGACGAAAGCCGGCCCGTCCACGGTGTCGGTGCTGGTCAGTTCCAGGCCCGGCGCCAGCCGGACCGTGTGTCCTGTGGCGTCGCCCTGGTAGAGGTTCAGGCCGACCAGCCGGGCGATGTAGTCCGTACGCGGCCGGCGGGCGATCTCCGACGGCGTGCCCTGCTGGACCAGGCGGCCCTGCTCGATCACCATCAGCCGGTCGGCCAGTACCATCGCGTCCAGCGGGTCGTGCGTGACCAGGACCGCCACCGCCTCGAAGTCGGCCAGGTGGCGCCGCAGTTCGGCGCGTACGTCGAGCCTGGCGCGCGCGTCGAGCGCCGCGAGCGGTTCGTCGAGCAGCAGCAGCCGCGGCCCGGTGGCCAGCGCGCGGGCCAGCGCGACGCGCTGGGCCTGGCCGCCGGACAGCCGGCGCGGCTTGGCACCCGCGTGGTCGGCCAGGCCCATCCGGTCCAGCAGGCCGGCGGCCAGCGCGCGCGCCGCGGCCCGCGGCATCCCGTGGCAGCGCGGCCCGAAGGCGACGTTCTCCAGCGCCGTCAGATGCGGGAAGAGCAGGTAGTCCTGGAAGATCACCCCGACCGGGCGGCCCTCCGGCGCGGTCCGCCGGCGCAGCGCGGGCTCCTCCAGCGTCTCGCCGTCCAGCCGCAGATGCCCGCCGGTCAGCGGGGCCAGTCCGGCCAGCGCCCGCAGCGCGGTGGTCTTGCCCGCGCCGTTCGGGCCGAGCAGCGCCAGCACCTCGCCGGGCCGTACGCTCAGCGTGACGTCCAGGGTGAAGGCGCCCCGGTCGAGGACCAGATGGGCGTCGAGCCCGTCGCAGCCCGCGGTGAGGGCCGGCCCCGTGCCGTTCATGCGACTCCCACCCCCGTCCACCGTTCGCGCAGCCCGACGAGCACCGCCAGCGACACCGCGAGCAGCACCAGGCTCAGTGCGATGGCCGCTGCGGGGTCGTCCTGGAGGGCCAGGTAGACCGCGAGCGGCATCGTCTCGGTGCGCCCGGGGAAGCTGCCCGCGAAGGTGATGGTCGCACCGAACTCGCCCAGCGCCCGCGCCCACGCCAGCACCGCCCCCGCCGCCACCCCCGGGGCGATCAGCGGCAGCGTCACCCGGCGGAAGGCGGTGAGCCGGGAGGCGCCCAGGGTGGCGGCGGCCTCCTCGTACCGCGCGTCGGCGGTGCGCAGCGTGCCCTCGACGGTGATCACCAGGAAGGGCATGGCCACGAAGGTCTCGGCGATCACCACGCCCGAGGTGGTGAAGGGCAGCGTGACGCCGAACGCCGAGTCCAGCCAGCGGCCCACCACCCCGTTGCGGCCGAGCGCCAGCAGCAGCGCCACACCGCCGACGACCGGCGGCAGCACCAGCGGCAGCGTGACCAGGGCCCGTACCAGGCGCCGCCCGGGGAAGGTGGTCCGCGCCAGCAGCCAGGCCAGCGGTACGCCGAAGACCAGCGATGCCGCCGTGGCCAGGGTCGCGGTCTGCAGCGACAGCCGCAGCGCCTGCCACACCGCGGCGCCGGCCAGCTGGTGGGGCAGGCCGCGCCAGGGCGCCCTGATCAGCAGGGCGACCAGCGGGAGCAGCAGGAAGACCAGGCCGATCAGCGCGGGCAGTACGAGCGCGACCGGCATCCGGCCGCTGCTGCGCGCACCGGCGCGCGGGCGGCCGCCGGGAGCGTCCCGGCGGCCGCCCGCGGCGGTGGGGGAGTGGTCCGTCACGGATTCAGGAAGCCCGCAGCGGTCAGCACCTTCTGGCCCTCGGCGGACTTCACCAGCGCGATGAAGGCCTGCGCGGCCGCCTTGTTGGGCGCGTCCTTCAGCGCCACGATCGGGTAGGCGTTGATGGCGTTGGCGGACTCGGGGAACTGCACACCGTCCACCTTGCCCGCCGCGGCCTTCACGTCGGTCTGGTAGACGACCGCCGCGTCGACCTCCTTGAGCTCCACCTTGGTCAGCGCCGACTTGACGTCCTGCTCGTAGGACACCGGGGTCAGGCTGAGCCTGCTCGCGGTCAGCGCCTTCTGCGCCGCCGAACCGCACGGGACGGTCTTCGCGCACAGCGCGACCTTCAGGCCGGACTTGGTGAGGTCCTTGAGGGTGGCGATGTGGTCCGGGTTGCCCGGCAGCGTCGCGATCTCCAGCTGGTTGCGGACGAAGGTCGAGGGCGCGCCCTGCCCGTCGCCGGCGTCGGTGACCGTCTTCATGGTCGTCGGGCTCGCGGCGGCGAAGACGTCGGCGGGCGCGCCCGAGGTGATGCTGGCGGCGAGGGCGTCGCTGCCGGCGAAGTTGAAGGTGACCTTCGTGCCGGGGTAGGCGCTCTCGAACTGCTTGCCGAGCGCGGTGAATGACTCCTTGAGCGAGGAGGCCGCGAAGACCGTGACCGAGCCGCTGAGCTGCGGTGACGCGCTCGCCGAGGTCGAGTTCGCGCCCGCGTTGGCGGGGGTGGCGGTGTCGGAGGACTTGTCGTCCGAGGAGGAGCAGGCAGTGAGCGCCAGCAGCATCGCGGCGCCACCCAGGGCCAGCTGCACGGCCTGGCGTCGCGCGGAACGGGTTGTCACAGGAAGTCTTCCTCTCTGCCGCACGCAGACGTGCGGATACCAGGATCATAATTCCGCAGGTGCGAGGAGGAAGTCTGCTGGCACATTGCATAAGCCAAACAGTTCGGCCACCAGGCCTGGCTTGTGCGATCACACAATCGCCGCTGCCGGGCCCGGCGGCCGGTACCGCCCGCGCTCCCGTGCCGGGACAAGCCCGGGAGCGCGGACGGCGTCCGAAGTGCCGGTCAGCCGGTCAGCCGGTCGCCCAGCTGGTCAGCCCGGCCCCGTAGGCGTACAGCGGATTGCCGTACGTGGTCGGCACCGTCTGCCCGGCGTCGATCTTCGCCCGGATGTCGGCCCGCTCCGCGGCGGTCGCACCGAGGTCGTACGGGAGGTCCCACGCCTCGTTCGCGTCGGCCTGGTTGTCACCGCCACCGGGCTTGAGCACCTGGTCCAGGCTGCGCGGCAGCTGCCACGGCAGCTTGCCGTGCGGGGTGAAGTCCCCGAACAGCAGGCTGGCCGTCGCCGGGCCGACCTCCTCGCCGCCGCGGTAGGTCACCACGATGGCGTCGGCCAGGTTGTTCCAGTCGCTCACCACGATCGGTCGGGGCAGTGTCAGCACGACCACCACCGGGATGCCCTGGTTCTTGAAGTCCTGGATCAGGGCCAGTTGGTCGGCCGGCAGGTACGGCTGGGTGTCCGGCCAGGACGTGGCGTGCGTGTACGACGGCTCGCCGACGTTCACGATCGCCAGCTTCGGTGCGGGACCGGTGTCCTGGTAGACGTTGACCCCGGCTGTCGCCGCTCTCGCCTTGATCGCGTCGAGCATGTCCAGCGAGCCGTAGTCCGGGTGGAAGTAGCTCGACCAGATGCAGCAGGCGGCGCCGTCGGTGGCCCGCGGACCCGCGACCACGATGTTGTCGCCCGACTTGAGCTTGACCGGGAGCACGCCGTCGTTCTTCAGCACGGTGTCGGACTCGCGGGCCGCCTGGTTCGCCAGCGCCACGTAGCTGGGCTGGTGGAAGCGGTACGGGCCGTTCACCGGGTCGCCGTAGGGGTGGTCGAAGATGCCCAGCTCGAACTTGAGCTTGAGAATCCGCGTCACCGCGTCGTTGATCCTGGCCAGCGGCACCTGCTGCTCGAAGCCCGCCATGGTGAAGCCGGTGGCGCCCGGGTCGGCGCCGCCCATCACGTCCGAGCCGGCGTTCGCCGCGTTGACCCAGGCACTCGACGGCAGCCAGTCCGTGGTGATCAGACCGGTGTAGCCGAGGTTCTGCCGCAGGTAGGTGAGGATCTTCGCGCTGTCACCGGCGCCGGGACCGCCCGGGTCGAGGTACGAACTCCCCGCGTAGCCCGGCATGATGTTGACCGCACCGGCCTCCATCGCCGCCCGGAACGGGATCATGTGGTACTTGATGGTGACGGCGTCGTAGACGATGCCCGCCTCGCCGCCGGCGCCCTCGCCGGGCCAGTGCTTGACGGTCGCCAGCACCGAACCCGGGTTCAGCTCCGGGCCGCCCTGCAGCCCGGCGACCAGCGCCCGCAGTTGGGCCGCCGCCACGTCGGCGTTCTCGCCGCCGCCCTCCTGGATGCGCGGGTAGAGCACCTTGGTGCCGACCTCGGCGAGCGGTGAGAGGGTGCCGCGCGCACCGACCTCCAGCTCCTCCTTGCGCTGCATGTCGCCGAGCTTGTAGTCGAGCGGGTAGTCCTTGCCCGCCGCCAGCGTGCTCTGCAGCGGATACGTCGTCTGGTAGCCGGCCGTGGTGTCGCCCGCCGAGACCGGCGGGATGCCCAGCCGCGTCGCGGCCGTGGAGACCAGCACGTTGTTCAGGTCGGCCGGTTGCGCCGGGCCGAAGTGCCAGCCGGACATCGGATACGTCTGGACGTTGTAGAACATCTGATAGGCCTTCTCCTCCAGCGTCATCCGGCTGAGAAGGTCGCTGACCCGGGTGTCGACCGGCTGCCGCCAGTCCTCGTACGGCTCGATCTGGCCGTCCTTGTTGAGGTCACGGGCGCCGTTGACCACGTTGACGCCGTCCGCCACCTGCTCGACGTCCGGCAGGTAGACGCTGAACGTGCGGATGGCGGAGGTGGTCTTCGCGCCCGAGCCGGACACCGCGACCACGAACCACTTGTACGTCCACCGGTCGGTGATGTCCCAGGTCGGCGTGTAGCTGGTGCCGGTGGGTTCGGCCACCTTGGTGTAGAGGTCGAGCAGGTTGCCGGACGCGGTGAAGTCGTAGTCGGTGCGGCTGATGTTGATCCACACCTCGTAGTGGGCGGTGCCGCCGACCGCGTTCCAGCTCAGCGGCGGGCGGCGGGTGGTGGTGACCATGGCCTTGTCCGCCGGGGCCGCCAGCTGGAACTGGCCGGTGGTGGCAGGGGCCTTGGTCGGCGCCGAGAGCAGCGGCGGGGTCGCGGTCGAGGTGTCGACCGTGCCGTAGACCTGGAACTCCCACAGCGAGTAGCCGTATCCGGAGCTGCGGGCGGTGCCGGTGAAGCGGACGTAGCGGCCCTTGCCCGTCACGGGCAGCTTCTCGACGCCGCCCTTGCCGGTGGTGGTGGAGTACAGCCGCGTCCACGTCGTGCCGTTGTCCGAGATGTCCAGGTGGTAGCCGGTCGCGTACGCCGACTCCCAGTTGAGCACGATCCCGCTGAGGGTGCCGGTACCGCCGAGGTCGACCTGCAGCCACTGGTCGTCGGTGTACAGGCTGGACCAGCGGGTGGTGGTCCGGCCGTCGAGGGCGGCGGCCGGGGCGTTGGCGCCCTCGTAGGACGACGCCGAGACCTGCTTGTAGGCGGAGATCACCGAGCCGGAGAAGTCACCGCCGCCGGGGTTGCCCGGGTCGGTCGGCGAGGTGGGCGGAGTACCGCCGCCGCCACTGGTGTGGACCTGGAACTCCCAGAGGGAGTAGCCGTATCCGGTGGCGCGGGCGGTGCCGTAGAGCCGGATGTAGCGCCCGGAACCGTTCACCGTGAGCGTCTGGACGCCGCCGGTGCCCGCGGTGGTGGAGTAGGCGTCGGTCCAGGTCTGCGCGTTGTCCGAGACCTGGATCTTGAAGGCGGTGCCGTACGCCGACTCCCAGTTGAGCACCACCTGGCAGACGGTGGCGGTCGCGCCGAGGTCGACCTGCAGCCACTGCGGGTCGGCGGCGGCGCTCGACCACCGGGTGCCGGCGTTGCCGTCGACGGCGGCCGAGGCGGGGGTCCCGGCGTTCTCGGTGGACGACGCGGTGGCGGTCCTGCCCTGCGCGGCGTTGTCGGTGCCGCAGCCGGCGGTGCCTGTGGTGCCGGTGGTGCCGTAGACCTGGAACTCCCAGAGGGAGTAGCCGTATCCGGTGGCGCGGGCGGTGCCGTAGAGGCGGACGTAGCGGCCGGAAGCGTTTACGGGGACCGTCTGGGTGCCCCCGGTCGCGGTGGTGGTGGAGTAGGCGTCGGTCCAGGTCTGGGCGTTGTCGGAGACCTGGATCTTGAAGGCGGTGGCGTAGGCCGACTCCCAGTTGAGGGTGACGGAGCTGAGGGTGGCGCTGCTGCCGAGGTCGACCTGGAGCCATTGGGGGTCGGCGGCGGCGCTGGACCAGCGGGTGCCGGTGTTGCCGTCGACGGCGGCCGAGGCGGGGGTCCCGGCGTTCTCGGTGGACGAGGCGGTGGCGGGCTTGCCCTGCGACAGCAGCGAGGGGGCTGCGTTCGCGGTGCCCGAGGTGGCGGTGATCGCGCCGGCCACCACGACGACGGCCGCCACCACGGCGGCCAGTAAGGGTCTTCTGCGTCGAAGACCGCGCAGGAAGAGGGACAGGAGGCTCATGTGCATCTCCATGGGGGGTGTGTACCTCTTGACGAAGCGGGAGAGCGCTCTCCTGCGGGAGTCTCTTGCAAGGCCTGATCAGTGTCAATGGCTGCGCCCGGCCCTGGCCGCCCGGGCAGGGGAGGCGCCGGCTGCCGGCGCCGGCGCGGCCGGTGGACCCGCGGTAGTTCACGGGTCCACCGGCCGCGGGCTGCCGGCGGCGGGGCTCGGTGCGGCCTGTGCGCTGATGGTGCCCGGGATCAGCAGCAGCAGGGCGAGCAGCGCGACCGCCGCCCGTGCGGCCCATCTTCTGAGCGTGTGTGTGTTCATCGTCGGTGCACTCCTGGTGGGGGGTTGGCAGGTGTGGCTCGGGCAGGGTCCTGGGGGGGGTGTCACCCAGGGGTCACGAGGGGAGGTTCCAGCGCTGCGCGTTGCTGCCGGTGCCGTCGCATCCCCACAGTTGGACGAGGGTCTTGTTGGCGGTGCCGCTGAAGGAGACGTCCACGCACCTGCCGAGGATCTGCAGGCTTCCGTCGGCGCCCACGGTGACCTGCTGCGCGGCGCTGTTGTTGCAGGTCCAGGACTGGTCACCCCCGGCATCGGCGGCGGCACCGGCGGCACCCCCGGCGGCGCCGGGCCGGTCGTGTCGGCCAACGGCGGCAAGTGCCTGGACGACAACGGCTCGACGGCGAACGGCAACAAGATCCAGATCTGGACGTGCAACAACTCCGCCGCCCAGCAGGTCACCGTCGCCGGCGACGGAACCCCTTCAGGTTCTCGGCAAGTGCGTGGAGGCCACCGGGAGCGGCGGCACCGCCAACGGCACCCTGATCGAACTGTGGGACTGCGACACCGGCAACAACCAGCGATGGACGGTGCCCGGTACGTAAGTCCCGCCGACGGGGCTCGCCGGACGTCCGGCGAGCCCCGTCCACGACGAAGGCGGCCAGGGGCCGCGTCTGCGGGGGCGGCGTCCTGGGGGAGGCGTCGTGAGGCGGCGTCTGCGGAGGCGGCGGAAAAACAGGTGGCGGTTACGGACGGGGCGGGCTATCGTCCCAGGTGTTCGCTGCGGAGCCGTCAGGGCTGCCGCGCCGGCCGTTGAGTTGACCAGGGAGGTGTGACCGATGGCTGTCAATGCACTGGGCCGTGCCCGTATCCAGCAGATCGTGCCATGCATTCCCGTGGTCTCCGGCTGACCTCTTCCTTCCTGCCGCGCGCCGGGCGCGCGGTGCCGGGGCCACCCGTTCGAAGGGTTCCCCTTGTCTTTCTCTTTTCGTGACCCGTCCTCGCATGCGCTCGTGCCCCACGGGTGGGACGACGTGTGGGAGACGGAGTTCGCGCCGTACGCCGAGCAGGGTCTGGTGGCCGGGCGGGTGGTGCGGGTGGACCGCGCCATGTGCGACCTGTTCACCGCCGACGGCCCGGTCCGGGCGGACACCTCGCTGGTGACGCCGCACGACCCGATGCGCGTGGTGTGCACCGGGGACTGGGCCGCCGTCGACCCGGGCGGCGACCCCCGCCTGGTCCGTACGCTGCTGCCGCGGCGCACCGCCTTCGTCCGCTCCACCTCCTCCAAGCGCTCCGAGGGCCAGGTGCTGGCCGCCAACGTCGACCACGCGGTGATCTGCGTGTCGCTCGCGGCCGAACTCGACCTCGGGCGGCTCGAACGCTTCCTGTCGCTGGCCTGGGAGAGCGGCGCCATCCCGCTGGTGGTGCTCACCAAGGCCGACACGCTCGACGACAGCACGCATCTGCTGGCCGACGCCGAGGCCGCGGCGCCCGGTGTGCGGGTGCTGGTGGTCAGCGCGGCCACCGGCGCCGGGATCGACACCCTGACCGACGTGCTGACCGGCGGCACCGCGGTGCTGCTCGGCCAGTCGGGCGCCGGCAAGTCCACCTTGACCAACGCCCTGTTGGGCCGCGAGGTCCAGGAGGTGCAGACCATCAGGGACGCCGACGGCAAGGGCCGGCACACCACCACCACCCGCGACCTGCTGGCACTTCCCGGCGGCGGGGTGCTCATCGACACCCCGGGGCTGCGCGGTGTCGGGCTGTGGGACGCCCAGGCCGGGCTCGGCCAGGTCTTCGCCGAGATCGAGCAACTGGCCGCGGACTGCCGCTTCCAGGACTGCTCGCACCAGGCGGAACCCGGATGCGCGGTGCTGGCCGCACTCGCCGACGGCACCCTGCAGCACCGCAGGCTCGACAGCTACCGCAAGCTGCTGCGCGAGAACGCCTGGATCGCCTCGCGCACCGACCAGCGGCTGCGCGCCGACCTGCGGCGCGAGTGGAAGCAGCGGTCGGCGGCAGGCCGCGAGATGTACCAGCGAAAGCGGGGCGGGGGTGGTGGTCACCGCAGGACGGTCTGACCTCCGGCTGTCACCCGGCGCCGCCGCCACGCCCGTGGCGGCGGCGCACCGCGATCGGGCTGCCGGCGCTCCAGAACGACCCGATGACGCCGACCACCACCAGTGCGACGATCACGATCCCGAGGATCACGGAGTAGGCCATTGCGGTCCTCCTCGTTCCCGGTGCGGTCTTCACCGCACTCTCACGTTCGCTGCCTGACCGTGACCTTCCCGTTGCCCGACCTTCCCAACCCACAGGTCGGCGAACCGGCTTCGCCGGCCGGTGGTCGAACGGCCGTACGGCTCAGCGCCGATGGCGCCGGCGTGCGCCCCGGATCACGCCGACGCGCGTACCACCAGTTGGGTGGGGGTCACGATCGGGGCCAGCGCGGGCGCCACGCCGGGGACGGCGGACGGACCGAGGGCGCGCAGCAGCAGCCGCGCCATCATCCGGCCCATCTCCTCGATGTCCTGCCGGATCGTGGTCAGCGGCGGGTCGGTCCACTCGGCGACCGAGACGATGTCGTCGAAGCCGATCACCGCCACGTCCTCAGGCACTCGCCGCCCGCGCTGCCGCAGCACCCGCAGCGCGCCGGACGCCATCACGTCGGAGGCGGCGAAGACCGCGTCGAGGTCGGGAGAGTGCTGCAGCAGCTGCTCCATCGCCCGCGAACCGCCGTCCGGTGTGAAGTCGCCCTCCGCGATCAGCCGCGGGTCGATGTCCGGCAGCACGTCGCGGAAGCCGTCCAGCCGGTCGATGGACGCGGTCTGGTCCAGCGGGCCCGCGATGTGCCCGATGCGCCGGCGGCCCAGCTTCAGCAGATGGTTGACGGCATCCCGCGCGCCGCCGCGGTTGTCGCAGTCCACGTAGAGCGTGGTCGGCCCCGACTCGGCGTCCGACCAGCCGGGCCGGCCCCCTATCACGGTCGCCACCCCCGCCTTGCGGGCCATCAGCGGCAGCGAGTCGTCGTCGTGCAGCGAGAAGATCAGTGCGCCGTCCACGTGGCCGCCGGCCAGATAGCGGCCGACCCGCTCGTAGTCGGCGGCGCCCTCGGTGAGCAGCAGCACCAACTGGTTGTCGTGCGCGGTCAGTTCCTTGCTGATGCCGCGTACCTGCTGGGCGAAGAAGGGGTCGGCGAAGAACCGCGTCTCGGGCTCGGCCACCACGACGGCGACCGCGCCGTTTCGCCGGGTGACCAGCGTGCGGGCCGCCTGGTTGGGTACGTACCCCAGCTCGTCGACGGCCGCGCGCACCCGCTCGACCAGCGGTGCCCGTACGCCTTCGCTCCCGTTGACCACCCGTGACGCCGTCGCCCGTGACACCCCGGCCCGCGCCGCGACTTCCTCGAGAGTGGGGCGGGCCGCGAACGTCGGGTCGGACACGGGGAGGGCTCCTTCGCGCACGGATAACAAAAAGTTCCGGGATCGGCACGCACAGCGTAACGGGTCACCCGGCGTCGCGTGAGAGCGCTCTCTTATTTCATAGCGTGAGCTTTACCCCGCGGGAGGCCGCCCCGCGGGGCACGACGGATCATCTCAGGCGTCCAGGCCCCAGCTGTAGATGGCGTAGGGCGTGATCCTGATCAGTTCGGGGCTGAAGTGCGCGCCGAGGTCGTGCGGGCCGACGATCTGCTCGGCGGTGCCGCGGATCTCCACCCCGCGGACCTTCCACGGCCGCAGGCTCGCGATGTCGTCCACGACCAGCGAGACGTGCGCGTTGGCTGCGATGTTGCGCCACTTCTTGGTGGTGCCCATGGCGTAGCCGGAGATGTCGATCGTGCTGTCGGGGCGCAGGAAGAAACCGACCGGGTTGGCCTGCGGCCGGCCCTTCGCGTCCACCGTCGCCAGCCGGCCCAGGCGCTGGTCGTGGAGGTAGGCCAGCTCGGTGTCGTCCAGTTGCGTCCGTGCGGAAGTTTTCGTCATGGGGTCAAGACTCACACGCCGGGAAGACCGCTTCATCGGACCTGCGGCCCAGGCGGGTCCTAGGTCGCAGGTCCGAGTGGATGCGGGTCAGGGGGTGTTGTTGGCCAGTGCCAGCAGGCGGGTGCTGTCCGCGCTGAACCGGTCGCGGTCCACGGCGCCGGAGACGCCGCTCACCGATCCGGAGTCGCTGTACTGCCAGAAGGTCCAGAACGGGAAGCCGCTCGGGATGGTCGGGCTGGCTGCGCTGGTCCAGTGCGCGACGTTCAGCGGGCTCCTGGCGGACATGCCGCCCCAGCCGCCGGTGCACGAGTTCCACCAGCTCGCGCTGGTGTAGAGGACGACGTCACGGCCGGTCCTTGACTTGTAGGTGTTGTAGAAGTCCAGGATCCACGACTGCATCGAGGCCGCCGACTTGCCGTAGCAGCCGCCTTCCAGGTCCAGCATCCCGGGCAGTGTCAGATTGTCCGCGGACCAGGCGCCGCCGTTGCTCGCGAAGTAGTTGGCCTGCGCCGCGCCGGTCGACAGGTCGGGGCGCGCGAAGTGGTAGGCACCGCGGATCACCCGGGCGTTGTAGGCGTTGAGGTAGTCCGCGTTGAAGGTCGGGTCCTTGTAGTTGGTGCTCTCGGTGGCCTTGATGTACGCGAACTGGATGCCGGCCGACTTCACCGACGTCCAGTTGATCGTGCCCTGGTAGTGCGAGACGTCGATGCCCGCCGGGTAGGAGGCGTTCGGCGCCATGATGCCGGGGGCGTCGAGCCTGAGCTGCCGGCTGTCGGGGGCGGGAGCCTTGCTGTCCTGGGTGTAGCCGACACCCATGTAGCCGCCGCCGAGCGGGATGTGGCTGCCGGACGGCAGCGACTGGGCGCCTGCGGTGCCCGCCGACATCGTCGCGGCGAGCGCCGTGCTCGCGGCGAGGACTCCGGCCACCATCAGTTTCCGCTGCACGGCCCGGGTGTTGCGGATTCGGGAGAACAAGGCTTTCCTCCTGGCGCGTTGGGGGGTGGTGCGGGGGGTGTGCCTGGTGCGGGGTCGTGCTGTGCCCGGCCGGGGGCGGCCGGGGTCCGGTGGTGCCCTGACCCGTCCTGACCCGTCCTGCCGCGTGCGGCCGGCGGGTCTACTCGCGTAGCGCGCGAGCGGTCACCGACTGCCCCGCCGGTGCGGGGTGCCGGGGTGCTCGGGGGTCCGCGCGTCCTCGCGCGGGGGAAGTGCGGGGTGGTGCGACAGCGTCGTGGTGCGGTGCGGTGCGGTGCGGTGCTGCGCACGATGGTGCTGTGTGGTGCGGTGCGCACGATGTGCTTGATGTGAACGCGCCATGAGTGACGCATGAACTTCCCCTTGGCGTAAAGGGGTTGAGGAGAACCACTGTGGTCCAGACCAGTTTGGAAGCCGTGGAGCTGGGGTGACGGCGCCGGGCCGGCGGAATTTTCAGCGGCCTGAAAGTCGCCGGCCCGCGCTCGGGTCCCGGCTGCCGGGCTGCCGTGACGGTCGCGGGTTCCGGTCGCGGCTCCGGACTCAGCTCACGACGGTCGCGACCAGCCAGGTGCCGACGACGAGCAGGCACGCCAGCTGCTCGACGAGGACCGATCCGCCGACCGTACGCATCACCCGCCTGGTCGACGTCCAGGCGGAGCGGTGGCCGCCGCCGAGGCGGACCCGTTCGGTGACGTAGATGCTGCCGACGAAGCCGAGGACGGCGCCGACCACCGGCACCAGGAAGAAGCCCGCGACGGCGACCGCCCCGGCGTCGATCACCGTGCGCCAGCCGACGCCCGAGTCGCGGATACGGCGTGGCGGCAGCCGCCAGACCAGGACCTGGGCGACCGCAAGGAGGCCGGTGGCACCGGCCAGTACGCCCCAGGTGAGGGCGGTGTGCACGGACGTCGCCCACCACAGGACGGCGGCCCAGCACAGCAGGGTTCCCGGTACGCCGGGGACCGGCACGCCGATGAGGCCTAGCAGCATCACCGCGCCGATCAGGATCGACTGTGCGGTCCCCATGGGTCCCACCCTGCCGGATTCCGGTGGCCCTCGCCCGTCCGGGCGGTCCGGACGGCGGGCGGAGGTGCGGGTGTGGCGGGTGCGGTGGCAGGCGGCGCGGCGTTTCCACGTTTCCCGGCGGCCCGGGCGGTGGACAATAAGGGCATGAGCCAGCAGGGGGAGTCGCGCGAGGGCCAAGAGGACGACTGGTGGCGGCAGTTGTACGACGAGGAGGCGGCCGCCGGGCCTGGTCCCGCCGCGCCGGAGTCGGTCGACGCGCACTTCGACTCGGCGCTCACCGCGATGTCGCCGCCGCCTCCGGCGCCCCCGGCCGCGGACACGCTGCGGCTGCGCCGCCCGACCGCCCCGGCCCCGCCCGCCTCCTGGCCCCGCCCGACCCGCACGCCCCCGCCGCCGGCGCCCGGCCCGGATCGGGGGCCGGCCGCGCCGCCTGAGCCGTATTCGCCGGCCGCGCCGCCTGGGGCGCCCGCGTCGCTTGCGCCGCCTGAGCCGTCCGCGCCGTCCGCGCCGTCCGCCCCGTCCGCGCCGGATGTCTCGGCCGAGGATCCGCCGGTGGCCAGTCCGCAGCTGGCCAGTCCGCCGGTGGCCGGGTCGTCGCCGTCCGGCGCCGAGCCGGACGCGCCCACGGCCGTCCCGCAGGACCGCGAGCCGTCCCCCGGACCGGCGCCGGATTCCGCCGCGAGGCCTCAGGACGCGGAGCCGCTGCCGGAGGCGGCGCCGCCCGCGCCCCCCGGGACCCGTGAAGAGAGCCCGGCGGCACCCGCCCCGGACCCCGCCCCCGAGCCCCCGCCGTGGGACGCGTGGTCGGCGCGGCCGATGTTCCCGACCCCGGAGGCCGAGGAGGACGACGCCCCGGAGGCGGGTGCGGCACGCCCGTGGGACGCCTGGTCGGCGCGGCCTGCCCACCCCGAGCAGGCCGAATCCGCCGCCGACCGCGACGCCCCGGCGCCGTCCCGCCCGTGGGGCGACGCACCGCCCGCCCCCGCGGTGCCCTGGGCACCCGCCACGCCACCGCCTGCCGCGGACCGCCGTCCGCCCGGCTGGCCCGCCCCGCGGTTCCCCGCCCAGCCGGACCCCCGCACGACCGCCGAGGACCCGGGCGTGACCCTGCGCCCCGCCGAGCCCTGGACCTCCCCGCCACCCCAGCCCCCGACCCCGCCGAAAGACCCCCAGGCCCCGACCCCGCCGCCGACCCCCGAGGGCTTCCCGCAGGCACCCCCGCACGAGAACGCCCCGGCGGAGCCGCCCGGCGCCCCGCCCGAGCCTTCCGCGAGCGCCCCGGACCTTCCGCCGTTTCCGCGTCCCGCGGTGGGCGAGCCTGACGCCGGAGGCGTTGCGCAGCCCGCGCCCGGCGGCCGCCCATACGACGGCCCGCCTGGGAGTCCCGGGAGCACTCCCGTCCCTCCGCCCTTCCCGCGTCCCGTGCCTAGCGACCCCGGCGCCGGGGTCGCGCAGCCCGCGCCTGGTGCTGACGGGGGTGGGTCCGTCGAGTTGTACGGGCGTGGTTCCGGGTTGCCGCTGGCTCCGCGGGCCGGGGCGGGTGATGGTGCTCAGCCGGCGGCCGGGACGTACGGCGGGCAAGGCGGCGGGAGCGGCTCGGCGGGGGCTCGGCCCGTGCCGCGCCCGCTTCCTCCGATGCCGCCCGCGCGGCTCGACGATGCGGGTGGGGCGCCCCGGGGCGGGGACGTCTGGGGGGAGACCGCGTTCGGGGAAGGCGGGGTGCGGTGGGCGCCTGAGCTGCCGCCCGGGTGGGTCGCCGCGACGGGGGAGCGTGAGCCGGAGGCGGAGGTCGTGGGGGGCGGGCCGCCGACCTACGCGGCGGAGCCGACTGCCTGGCCCGAGGCGGATCCCGACGGTCTTGACGGGCTGATGGCCGACACCGTGCTCGACGGGGCCCAGTACGGCAGCCTGACCCTGCGTACGGTCAGCGTGCGCGGGGATTCCGCGCGCTACCGCGGGCAGCCGCGCAGGGACGCGCTGATCACCGCCCGCTTCGGCACCGGGGACGACGCGCTGCTGCTGGTCGCGATGGCCAGCGGCGCCCGGGCCGCAGACGACGCGCACCGGGCCGCGCAGGACGCGGTGCGGTGGATCGCCGGGGCCGTCGGCCGCAGCAGGGACCGGCTGTCCCAGGACATGCGCGCGGCCCGGCGCGGCTCGCTGAAGTCCGGGCTGCACCGGCTGACGGACCGCTGCTACGGGCGGCTGCGCGCCCGGGGTGAGGACCTGGGTCTGGACGAGGGCACGTACACGGCGTCGCTGCGCTGCCTGCTGCTGCCCGCGGACCCGGCGTGCCCGATCCGGCTGTTCTTCGGGGTCGGCGACGGCGGGCTGTTCCGTATCAGGTCGGGTGCCTGGCAGGACCTCGACCAGGCACTGGACGAGACCGCCGCCCCGTTCCGGTTCCGCGCGACGGTCGCCCAGCCGGGTGACGCGCTGGTGATGTGCAGTGCCGGCCTGGCGGAGCCGCTGCGCGGCGAACCCGCGCTGGGCGCCCATCTGGCCGAACGCTGGGGCGGCGGCCGGGTGCCGGGCCTGGCGGCGTATCTGGCCGACACCCAGACCCGGGTCAAGGGCTACGCCGACGACCGCACGGCGGTGACGGTCTGGGACGCCTGACCGCCGGGCGGCGGTTCGCGCGGATGCGCCCGCACGGTGACCGTGGCGAGATGGGTACATGGCGAAGCAGACCGTGGCCGAGCAGTTCATCGACATCCTGGTGCGCGCGGGCGTGCAGCGGCTCTACGGGGTGGTGGGCGACAGCCTGAACCCGGTGGTGGACGCCGTCCGCCGCAGCCACTCCATCGAGTGGGTGCACGTCAGGCACGAGGAGACGGCGGCCTTCGCCGCGGGCGCCGAGGCGCAGCTGACCGGGCGGCTCGCCGCCTGCGCCGGTTCCTGCGGGCCGGGCAACCTGCACCTGATCAACGGCCTTTTCGACGCGCACCGCTCGATGGCCCCGGTGCTCGCGCTCGCCTCGCACATCCCCAGCAGCGAGATCGGCACCAGCTACTTCCAGGAGACGCACCCTGACCGGCTGTTCGCCGAGTGCAGCCACTACAGCGAGCTGATCTCCAACGCCCAGCAGATGCCGCGGGTGCTGCAGACCGCGATCCAGCACGCGGTGGGCCGCGGCGGGGTGTCGGTGATCAGCCTGCCGGGCGACATCGCCGCGCACCCGGCGCCGCAGCGCAGCATCGAGCACGCGCTGGTCACCCGGCGCCCGACGGTCCGCCCCGGCGACACGGAGATCGACGAGCTGGCCCGGATGGTGGACAGCGCCGACCGGGTCACCCTCTTCTGCGGCAGCGGCACGGCCGGTGCGCACGACGAGGTGATGGCCTTCGCGGAACGGGTCAAGTCCCCGGTGGGGCACGCCCTGCGGGGCAAGGAGTGGATCCAGTTCGACAACCCCTACGACGTCGGCATGAGCGGACTGCTCGGCTACGGGGCCGCGTACGAGGCGATGCACGAGTGCGACCTGCTGCTGCTGCTCGGCACCGACTTCCCCTACAACGCCTTCCTGCCCGACGACGTGACCATCGTCCAGGTCGACGTGCGGCCGGAACACCTGGGCCGGCGCTCGAAGCTGGACCTCGCGGTGTGGGGCGACGTGGGCGAGACGCTGCGCTGCCTGGCCCCGCGGGTGCGGGAGAAGACCGACCGGCGCTTCCTCGACCGGATGCTGAAGAAGCACAGTGACGCGCTGGAGGGCGTGGTCAAGGCCTACACCCGCAACGTCGGCAAGCACCTGCCGATCCACCCGGAGTACGTGGCCTCGGTCCTGGACGAGGAAGCCGCTGACGACGCGGTCTTCACCGTCGACACCGGGATGTGCAACGTGTGGGCGGCCCGCTACCTGACGCCCAACGGCAAGCGCCGGGTGATCGGTTCCTTCTCCCACGGCTCGATGGCCAACGCGCTCCCGCAGGCGATCGGCGCGCAGTTCCTCGACCGGCGCCGGCAGGTGGTGTCGATGTCGGGCGACGGCGGATTCGCCATGCTCATGGGCGACTTCCTCACGCTGGTGCAGTACGACCTGCCAGTGAAGGTGGTGCTGTTCAACAACTCCTCGCTCGGCATGGTCGAGCTGGAGATGATGGTCGAGGGGCTGCCCGCCTACGGCACCACCAACCACAACCCGGACTTCGCGGCGGTGGCCCGCGCCGCGGGCGCCTACGGGGTGCGGGTGGAGAAGCCCAAGGAGCTGCGCTCCGCGCTCAAGGACGCCTTCCGGCACAAGGGCCCCGCGCTGGTGGACGTGGTCACCGACCCGCACGCGCTGTCCCTCCCGCCGAAGATCACCGGCGAGCAGATCGGCGGTTTCGCGCTGTCGGTCGGCAAGGTGGTGCTGGACGGCGGCGTCGGCAAGATGGTGCAGATGGCCCGCGCCAACCTGCGCAACGTGCCGCGCCCGTAGGGTCGTATCCGGGCGCGGCACGTGACGTACGTCTCTTCGGAGGTCTGCTGCCGGTCAGTTGCTGGTCAGCTGCTGATCAGGTCGAACTCCTCCCAGGGTCCGACCGAGGTGCGGTTGGCGATCAGCGCGGAGGCGCCGGCGTTCTCCGCGGTCACGTAGTTGCTGTTGATCCGCGCCCTGAGGCTGACGCTGCCGTCGCCGTTGCGGACCAGCTGGAACTGCTCCCAGGTGCCGACCGCGTCGACCTTGGCCAGCAGTGGCGCGGCACCGGCGTTGTCGGCGGTGACGTACTTGTTGTTGGCGTGCGCGAGCAGCGCGATGTAGCCGCCGCCCTGGTCGATCTCGTCGAACTGCTCCCAGGGCCCGATCGAGGTGCGGTTGGCGATCAGCGGTGCCGCGCCCGCGTTGTCCGCGGTCACGTAGTCGCCGTTGGCGTGCGCCCGCAGCGAGATCACGGTGCCGCTGCCGGGGTTGGTGCTGCCGCCGCCGTCAAGTCCGATCTGGACGTTGCCCAGGTGCCGGGCGGCGGTCGCCGGCGAGCCGCCGACCTGCGCGTAGGGCAGCGAGGTGGTCGGCGAGGCGGTCCGCTGCACCAGGTAGGACTGCCCGGAGGAGACCGGGACGTTGATGGTGCCCGCGGTGGTGGAGGCCACCACGACCGCGCCCGACGAGCCGTTCACGACCTGGATCTGCTGACCGGGCCAGGGGTTGCGCACGCGCATGGTCTGCGACGACCCGGCCTGGATGGCGACCGTGACCGGGGTGCCGCCCTGCACCTGCACATCGACCTTGGTGTTGCCCTGCACCGAGACCGTGCCGCTGACGTCCCAGCCGGACGGCCAGGCCGGCGCGATCCGCAGCAGCCCGTCGTAGTCCTGCACCAGGGCCTCGTTCAGCGCCGTGGCGACGCCGGACATCTGCTCGATGTAGCCCTGGGTGCCGACGCTGTTGCCGAGGTCGGCCAGGCCGTTGATGTAGACCTGGTGGCTCTGGGTGATGGACACCAGCCTGGCCGCGACCTCGCTGGCCAGGCCCAGCCTGGCCGCGTCGATCGCGTCCATGCTCCAGTCGTTGCCGCCGGTCACCGCCCGGTGGTTGTACGAGCGGACGGCCAGGTCCTTGAGCGACCCCGGGTCGTCGGTGATCAGGTTGTACGGCCAGACCGGCTCCAGGTCGATGTTCTCGCTGTTCCTGATCTGCGCGGTCGGCTGGTAGGAGTAGGCGATGATGTCGTTGTTCGACGAGTCCGCCGACGGAGGCAGCACCTGGGTGCGGCCGTAGTCGGTACGCGCCCACGGCGGTATCTGGCCCTGGGCGGTGGTCAGCTGCGAGATCAGCGAGCTGTCACCGGTGTTCAGCAGCTGGGCCGCCTTGATCACCGCGGGGAAGAGCGCCGCGTCGGCCGCGAGGTCCGTGGTCGGGTCCTGCACCGCCCACTGCGTCTCGTGCGCGTTGGCGACCGCGTGCAGCTTCCCGTCGGAGCCGACCTTCTGGTAGGCGAGCAGGAAGACCGCGGACTCCTTCATCAGCGGGTAGTACGTGCGCAGGAAGTTCAGGTCACCGGTGTCCTGGTACTGCTGCCACACGTAGAGGCTGATCTCCGCGCCGGAGGTGATGTCCAGCGCGTTCCAGTTGGGGCTGCCCGGCTGGCTGCAGGCCGCGTTGGCGCCCGGGTTGGGGTCGCCGCCGTTGCCGTTGAAACGCATCACCTCGGGCACGCAGGCGCCCGGCAGGCCGCCCATCTGCTGCTTGGTCCAGGTCTCGATGGCCGCCAGGTTGTTCTGGTAGAGGTTGAAGATCGGGATGTTGAGCGCGAAGTTGCCCGACGACATGTTCGCCGAGATCTGGGTGCGCAGATTCCACAGCCAGGTCGCGGACGGCGTCCAGTTCTGGTGGTCCTGGCCGAAGTTGAACATGTCGGCGACGCCGGCCTGGCTGCCCGGGATGGTGCCGCGCATCGAGGCGGCCTCCATGAACAGGTAGATGGTGCGCAGCGTCTCCATGTACTGCGCCTGGCCGTCGGAGGAGTTGGCCTCCAGGAGGCCGGTGTTCGCCCAGTAGTTGGACCACCAGGACTGCTGGGAGCCCAGCAGCGAGGACTCCGCCACGGTCGCGTCCGAGCCGAGCAGGCTGGACGCGGTGCTGCCGGCGTTGCCGCCGGTCCAGGTCGGTGCGCCGACGATCACCCGGTAGGAGCCGTCGGTGTTCGGGGTGAAGTTGACCTTCACCTGGGTGCTGTTGACCACCTGGGCGGAGACGTTGCGGCCGCCGGCGGACAGCGCCGCGAGCGAGCCGAAGGTGCGGCCCGAGCTGCCGGCCTCCTGGTTGTCCACCCAGGTCTCGGCGAGCGTGCCGATCGAACCCGAGGCGGCGGCCTGCGGGTTGCGGCCCGACCACAGGCTGACCGTCGCGGACTGGGCCGTGTTGGGGTCGGCGCCGGTGACGTCGACGACCAGCTCGTCCTTGGTGGCCGACACCCACGCCTTGGCCGACATGCCGCCGCCGGTCTCGGTGAGCACCCCGGTGTAGAGGTCCAGGGTGCCCTTGAAGTCCGAGGCGCCGGTGAGCCGGGACAGGCCCGGAATCTGCACCTGGCCCGGCGACTTGCGGCCCGGCAGGGTGTCGGACCGGTTGAGCTGTGCGGTGAAGCCGCCGGCGGCCCAGGCGGCCACCCCGAGCGAGCCGTTGCCGAGCGGCAGCGACTGGGCGGCCTGGCTGTTGGGCGACCCGAGCACGATGTCGGAACGGCGGACCACGTTGGGGGTGTCGACGTGGTAACTGCCGTTCTGCCACGCCGTGGTCGGGGTCGCCGCGGTGGCGGTCGGCGCGACGGCGGGTACGAGGAGACCGGCCGCGAGCAGCGCGGTCACTCCCAGGGCGGATGGTCGGATCATTCGGCGTCGGCCGAAAGTGTGGGGCTTTCGGTTCACGGGTGGTTCCTCCCGAGGCAACAGGACTTGTGGCACAGGCGCAACATCCGAGAAACACAGGGGGATGAATGGGCCACACAGTGGCGGCAGGGGAGGGCTCTGTCAAGGCTTCGCGACGTTATACATCGGACCTCTCAACGCCCAACTGTCGAGCGGCAGTTCGCTCCCGTTCGGCGGCGCAGCCTCTCCGCGGCGGCCGGGACCGGGCGAAGGACTGGACCGCGCACCGATGGGCATGCCTTACGACGGGGAATCGGTCCGGACCAGATCGGGGGAGCCCACGGACAGCACGGGGAATCACTTACGGTACGCGGTGCGGCGCGCCGATCTGCGCGCTGTCGCCGACACCCGCAGACGCCTTCGGGACCAGTTGCGGCTCTGGGGTGTGCCGGCGCTCGCCGACACCGCCGAACTGCTCGCCACCGAGATCGTCACCAACGCGCTCCAGCACACCGGCGGCGGCGCCGTCCTCACCGCGACCCTCTCGCCGGGACCCGCGAAGCGGCTGCGGGTCGAGGTGCACGACTCGCTCGGCAGGCGCCCACCGCGGCGCCCGCCCGGCGGGGTACGCCCCGCCGACGACGCCACCTCGGGCCGCGGACTGCTGCTCGTCGAGGCACTCGCCGACACCTGGGGCATCCAGGCGAGCGGTGCGGGCAAGACCGTCTGGTTCGAACTGGGCTCCGCAGCCGCCTGAACCGCACCTGCGCGGCCGCGACCGCGCCACTGCCGGCGGCGGTCGGCACCGCCGAGACGCAGCGAGCCGCGTACGGGCGACCCTGCCCGTACGCGGCTCCGCGCAGCCCTGACCGGAAGCGGTGGTCAGCCGAACTGCCGCTCCATCTCCTCCAGTTTGCGCTCCAGCGAGTCGAGCCTGGGCAGCGTCATGGTGTCGTCCTCGGCCGTCAGGTCGATGGTGAAGGCCGTCGCAGCCGTCGCGGGCTCCGCCGCCTCGTCGCGCGCCGGCTGCAGAGCGGGCCGGGAGCGTACCGGCAGCTCCGCCGACGGGAGGTCCGCGCCGGCACCTATGGCAGGCTCCGATACGGCCTGACCGCCGCCTGCCGCGCCGGACGCGGGCAGCTCCACCTGCCGGCCGCCCTTGGGGCCGCGCGGCCAGGGCCTGTTCTGCCGGTTCAGTGCCTTGATCTTGGCCCGCTCCAGGCGCTCGTGGTCGCGCTGCCGCAGCTCGTTGTGCTCGCGCTGCCGCTTGTCCTCGCGGACCTCCTCGACCGCCTCGTCCAGCGACCGCACGCCTTCGAGCAGCATCAGCGACCAGGCCGCGAAGGTCTCCCGCGGTGCCCGCAGCCAGCGCACCATCCGGATCTGCGGCAGCGGGCGGGGCACCAGGCCCTGCTCGCGCAGCGCCGCCCGGCGGGTCTGCTTCAGCGCCCGGTCGAAGAGCACCGCGGCCGACAGCGACATGCCGGCGAAGAACTGCGGCGCGCCCGCGTGGTCCACCCCGCGCGGCGCGTGCACCCAGTTGAACCACGCCGCCGCACCCGCGAACAGCCACACCAGCATGCGCGAACCGAGCGCCGCGTCACCGTGGCTGGCCTCCCGGACCGCCAGCACCGAGCAGAACATCGCCGCCCCGTCCAGGCCGAACGGCACCAGGTACTCCCAGCCGCCGGTGAGGTTCAGATTCTCCCGGCCGAAGCCGACCAGTCCGTGGAAGGACAGTGCGGCGGCCACCGCGGCACAGCAGAAGAGCAGCACGTACGACGCGCTGCCGTAGATCGCCTCCTTGCGGCGGCGGCGCTCCTCGCTGCGCTCCCACGAGTCGCCCGGCGCGCTCTCGGTGGCGCGCGTACGTCGGCTGCGGAACACGACGGCACAGGCCGCGAGCACGACCAGGCCGACGATGCCCGAGAGCACCCAGTCCAGCGAAATGTCTCTCATGTGCGTTTCCTAGTGTCGCTTCCGTCGCGCTCGGGCCGCGGGACGGCTTACGACCGACATCTTTGCGAAGAGCGCGGGTGAGTGCAGACGTTATGGCACAAGAGTCCCGTCACGGGGGACGTTGGTCGAACTCGCGTGCCAGAACAGCTGAGTTGAGCGAAAGCGTAGCGTGATCGATCAGGCGACCGACGCGCGGTGCCGGATTCGGTCCGATTCGATCCCGCGCGGGCAGGACGCACAGGTCCGGTCGGGGCTGACGGTGTAGAACAGGCAGCACGTCAGCCGGTCGCGCGTGCACCCGCTCTCTGGTGCGTCCCGCGGGTCCCCGGCCCGCTCGGCGCCGCGGAACTGGGCGCCGCCGGCGTACGGCACGGTGCCGCCGGGCAGCAGCGCGCTCAGGTCGGCCACCGCCCGCTCCTCACGGCCCATCAGGCGCCCGACGTACCACAGGCCTTCGGCGATCTCGTCGGTCGCCATGCCCCACAGGGCCCGCGGCCCGCGCCGCAGGAAGGGCCGGAACGCGTCGAGCACCGGCGTCAGATGCTCGGCCAGCGCCGACCGCAGCTCGTCGCGCAGCGCCGCCTCGGTCGGCAGCACCCGGGCGCCGGGCAGCACGGCCGCCGGGTCGTCCGGCAGGCAGCCGAAGGAGCGGGTGCGTACGGTCATCCGGCCGGACGCGCGGTGGAAGGACACGTCCGCCACCGGCAGCCGCGGCACCCGGCGGTGCAGGAACCACGGCACCGTGAAGAGCAGGCAGGCCGGCCAGGCGTAGCGGTGCAGCGCGAGCGCCGCCGCCACGTCGGGCCGCGGCGGGCGGCCGTACTCCCGGGTGATCTGCTCGGCGTCCCGCCCGGCGAAGGCGTCGAGGAACGCCCCGCCCGCCGCGAGCTCCGCGGACGCGGTCCAGCCCGCGTCCGACCGCGGCGCGCCCTCGGTCACCCGCAGGCCGGGGTAGACGGCCGCGAGGCGTGCGTAGGCGGGGCTGGTCACGGGCATGCGGGAACCGTCCAGACGGGGCCGGGGATCACCGGGGGAGGTAAGCCTTACCTTAACGGGTGGCGGCGGGGTCTAAGCTCACCGCAGTACGCCGAGCGGGTGACATCGCCGGCCCGCAATGACCTCCGACCGTGGTGAGAGCAGGTGCAGCAGCCGATGGACCCCGTCGCGTCCGCGCACCCCGGATGGGCGCCGCTGCCCGCGCCGCGCCGGATGCCGGAACGGCTGTCGGTACGCGACCAGGTCCTGGGCGAGCTGCGGGACGCGCTGCTCGCCGGGGAACTGCCCCCGGGCTCCGTCCACTCAGGACCGGCACTCGCCGCGCGCTACGGCGTGTCCGCCACGCCCGTGCGCGAGGCGATGCAGCTGCTGGCCAGGGAGGGCGCGGTGGAGGTGCTGCCGAACCGGGGCTTCCGGGTGGTCTGCCGCACCGACCGCGACCTCGCTCAGATCGCCGAGGTGCGGATGCTGGTGGAGGTGCCGGTGGTGCTCGAACTGGCCCGTACGGTGCCGGCCTCGCGGTGGGAGGAGCTGCGGCCGCTCGCGGACGCCGCGCTTGCCGCTGCCGCGGCGGGGGAGCGGGCCGGATACGCGGAGGCCGACCGGGCCTTCCACCGAGCGCTGCTCGGGCTTGCGGGGAACCCCCACATGGTCGCTGTCGCGGACGACCTGCACCGCCGCGCTCAGTGGCCTTCTGCCGGGCCTGGGCCGGCCCGGCGGCCCGCTCTCCTCGCCCACGCGGCGCAACACGCGGCCCTCCTCGCCGCCCTCGCCGCGGGTGCCTCCCCGGAGGCCGTCCTCCGCGCCCACCTGGCCGCCTGCCCATAGCGGTGACCCGCGGCCCGGGGGTGGGTGCCACTTGTTGTGACGTCGCCGTCTCTCCTGCCGTGGGGGCTCTGGTCGTGCAGCTCCCCGCGCCCCTGAGGGGTTGCCGCTTGCGGTGGCCGCTACCTTTCCCGCCGTCGTGGCTGGTCGCGCAGTTTCTCGCGCCCCCTGAAAAACGGTCACCCTCTCCGCGGAGGTCAACCGCCCAGGGGCGCGGGCCGGGGTCAGGGGGAGGGGAAGGCGGGGGCCAGCCAGGCGGGGATGGCGCCGAGGAGGGTGTAGAGGCGGGCGGCCTCGGTCCGGAGGGCGGCGGCCTCGTCGTCGGGGGAGACGTCCGCCAGCGCGAGGAGGGCGGGGGCCGTGCCGACCAGGTGGCCCAGGGAGACCCGCAGCCGGAGGGACTCCGCAAAACCGTGCCTGGCCTCCGCGAGGTCGCCGTCGGCCGCGGCCAGCCCGGCCAGGTGCCGCCACGTGAACGACGTGAGGAAGGCGTTGCCGTGCGCCACCGCACCCGCGTGGGCGCGCCGGTACGCGGCCCGCGCGGCCGCCGGATTCGCCGCGATGTTCTGGGCGACGAGCCCGCGCCGGAAGTCCAGCAGGGGCCGCCCGGGCGAGCCCGGGGACAGCAGTGCGGCGCTGCGGCCGAAGGCCGACCGCGCCTCGTCGGCCCGGTCACGGACCGAGTGCAGCGTCGCCCCGTAGGCGAGGAAGCCGCGTTCGGAGGCCGCGGCCCCGCGCTCCTCGTCGGTGCCGGCCAGCGCCTCGGCCACCCGCAGCGCGTCCTCGGCCTCGGCCCACCCGTCGAGCTGGTAGAAGGCGCCCTCGATGAGGATCTCCGCCCGCCGCAGCGCGGCTCCCGGGTCGTCGCCGCAGTACGGCGCGAGCATCGCCGCGGCTTCCGCCCAGCAGCCGCGTGCCCGCAGCCGCCAGACGTCCGGTAGTGCGACCACAGATTCCGACAGGGCGGTTTCCGCCACAGCTTCTCCCCCAAGCGCGTCGTCGAGCCAGTGCGAAGTGCGTGCCGTGCAGGTTCGTGCCGTTCAGATGCGTGCCGTTCAGATGCGTGCCGTGCAGGTGCGGACGAGCGGTCCTCACGGGCCGTTATCGGGTGCGGATGTCCGGCAGTTGTCCGCGTGCCTGCCGGTGGCGGAAGTTCAACATGCGCCGGGGCCTCCCGCCAAGAGGCGGGAGATCACATCTTGTGAACGGGATCACTAACTCATCCGCAGTGCCAGGAAGAAGTCCAGCTTGTCCTCGAGCCGGGCCAGGTCACGGCCGGTCAGCTGCTCGATCCTGGTGATCCGGTACCGCAGGGTGTTCACGTGCAGGTGCAGCCGACTCGCGCACCGGGTCCAGGAGCCGTCGCAGTCGAGGAAGGCTTCGAGGGTCGGGATGAGTTCCGAGCGGTGCCTGCGGTCGTAGGCGCGCAGCGGATCGAGCAGCCGGGCGGTGAACGCGCGGCGGACGTCGTCGGGCACGAAGGGCAGCAGCAGGACGTGCGAGGCCAGTTCCTCGTGGCCCGCCACGCACACCCGGCCCGGCCGCGCGGCGGCCACCCGGCGGGCGTGCCTGGCCTCCTCCAGCGCGCCCCGCAGGCCTTCGGGCGAGTGAACGGCGGCGCTGACTCCGACGGTGAGCCGGCCGTCCTCGCCCAGGCCGCCGGCCAGCGGCCCGCGCAGCAGCCCCAGCAGCGCCTCGGCGTGCAGCGGCTCGGGCGCGGCGCCGGTCATACCGCCCCCCGGGCCGCCGCCGGTCAGCGGGACCAGCGCCACCGCCTCGCCCTCGGCCTGGGCGACGGCGATCCGGTCGGCCCCGTCGAACCCCTGGTCGGGCTGGTCGGCAAGCACCTCTTCGAGCAGCGCCCGCGCCGCCGGGTCCGCGGGCAGCTCCGCGCCGGCCCAGTCGACCTTGGCGATCACGACCTGCCAGTGCGGCTCGCCGCCGGCGCCCGGTACGAGCACCGGCGCCGCGGCCCGCAGCCTGGCCCCGATCTCGGCGGCCGCCGCGCCCTCCCTGACCAGGTCGAAGACCTCGCCGGCCAGCCGCCGCCTGACCGCGCGGGCGGCGTCCCGCCGGTCCCGCTCGACGGCGATGAGCTGGGTGACGCCCTGCAGCAGGTCGAGCCGTTCCGCCGGCCATTCCCCGGCGTCGGCCTCGACGGCCAGGAACCAGTCGGACAGCACCCGGGAGCGCACGTCATCGGCGGCGGCGCCCGCGCGTACCGGGAAGAGCGAGTACGTACGCCCCTGCACCGCGACCCGGTACGGGCCGCGGCGGGCGGTGCGGGCCGCGGCCTGCTGCGCCCCGGCCAGTTCGGCGCGGACCGGCACGGGCAGCGGGTGGCCAGCGCCGCCGATCTCCCGGCCGGTGGACGACAGCACCCAGGCCCGCAGGTCCAGGTCGCTGCCGAGCAGGTCGAGCACGGCGTCGGGGCCGCCGCCCGCCGGACCCGACGACATCAGCCGGCGGTGCCGTTCGACGACCGCAGCAAGGTCGCCGGCCCGCTCACCGGAGACCTGCCTGACGACGTATTCGGTGATGGCCGCGAAGGCCACCCGCGCGTCCACCGCGAACAGCGGCAGCCGATGCCGTGCGCAGGCGTCGACCAGGTCGTCGGGGATCGCGCTGAGCTCCGCGTCGCCGGCCGCGAGCGCGGCGACCCCGGCGGCGGCCAGCAGGCGGACGAAGTCGTCGCTGTCGGCGGCGGTGCGCCGCCAGGCCAGGCCGGTCAGCACCAGTTCACCGCCGGACAGGTAGCGGCTGGGGTCGCGCAGGTCGGTGGTCATCACGCCGCGGACCGTGCGGTCGAGTTCCGCTTCGCCGCCGAGCAGCCGCAGGCCGAGAGCTTCGGTGTCGAGGAGCGTGCGCAGCCGCATCGTGGTCGCCTTGTCCTGTCGTGCCATCGCCGGTCGGGCGCCTGCCCGGCGTCCTTCGTGGCCAGTGGGAGACCGTGAGGTGTCCCCGCGGTCTCTTTCAGAGGAATCTACAAGACCTGGCGGTTGGCCAGCCGAGTGCTTCATGTTTTCGGTGACTGCACCCGGACGGCCCACTGGCCGTGTACTGAGGCCACGCAGTGTGTACAGGAGATGAGTGGCCCCGGTCGTACTCCCGCGCCATCGAGATCCCGAGAAGAGACCCCATGGAATTCCTGCGACCCGCCAGCTGGCAGGAGGCGCTCGCCGCGAAGGCGGAGCACCCCTCGGCCGTGCCCATCGCGGGGGGCACCGACGTGATGGTCGAGATCAACTTCGACCACCGCAGGCCCGGACACCTCCTGGACCTCAACCGCGTCGGCGAGCTGGAGGAGTGGGAGACCGGCGCGGACACCGTACGACTGGGCGCCTCGGTCCCCTACTCGCGGATCATGGCCGGGCTGGGCGCGGAACTGCCGGGGCTGGCGCTGGCCAGCCGCACGGTGGCCTCCCCGCAGATCCGCAACCGCGGTGGCGTCGGCGGCAACCTCGGCACCGCCTCGCCGGCCGGCGACGCCCACCCGGCGCTGCTGGCCGGCGGCGGCGCGGTGGAGGCCGAGTCGGTGCGCGGCAGCCGGCTGATCCCGATCGAGGACTTCTACACCGGCGTCAAGCGCAACGCGCTGGCGCCCGACGAGCTGATCAGGGCCGTGCACCTGAAGAAGGCGACGGGGCCGCAGCAGTTCTCCAAGGTCGGTACGCGCAACGCGATGGTGATCGCGGTGTGCGCGTTCGGTCTCGCGCTGCACCCCGACACCCGCACGGTCCGCACCGGTATCGGCTCGGCCGCGCCCACCCCGATCCGGGCCGCCACCGCGGAGGAGTTCCTCACCGCGGCCCTGGACGAGGGCGGCCTGTGGGACAGCGGCAAGCCCGTACCCCCGTCGGTGGCCAAGCAGTTCGCCGACCTGGTGTCCGGGGCCGCCAACCCGATCGACGACGTGCGCGGCACCGCGTCCTACCGGCGGCACGCCCTGGGCGTGCTGGCCCGCAGGACGCTGGGGTGGACGTGGGAGCAGTACCGCAGCGAGAGGGGACACCGGTCATGCGCGTGACCTTCACCGTCAACGGGCGGCAGCAGCAGGCCGATGACGTATGGGAGGGCGAGAGCCTGCTGTACGTGCTGCGGGAGCGGATGGGGCTGCCTGGCTCCAAGAACGCCTGCGAGCAAGGCGAATGCGGGTCGTGCACGGTACGCCTGGACGGGGTGCCGGTGTGCTCGTGCCTGGTCGCCGCCGGGCAGGCGCAGGACCGGCGGGTCGACACCGTCGAGGGACTGGCCGGCGAGGACGGCGAACTGTCGCCGGTCCAGCAGGCGTTCGTGGACGCCGGCGCCGTCCAGTGCGGCTTCTGCACTCCCGGACTGCTGGTCGCGGCCGACGAGTTGCTGGAGAACAACCCGTCGCCCAGCGACGGCGACATCCGCGAGGCGCTGTCCGGCAACCTGTGCCGCTGCACCGGCTACGAGAAGATCCTCGACGCGGTCCGGCTGGCCGCCGCGCGCACCGGACAGGGGGCGTGAGATGGGCATCACCAGGACCCCCACCAGCCTCACCCAGTCCGCCCCCACCCAGGGCGGCATCGGCGAGTCCACGCTGCGGCCGGACGGCATCCTCAAGGTCACCGGCGAGTTCGCCTACTCCTCCGACCTGTGGCACGAGGACATGCTGTGGGGCTACACGCTGCGCAGCACGGTCGCGCACGCCGAAATCGTCTCCGTCGACACCAGCCAGGCGCTGGCCACCCCCGGCGTCCACGCGGTGCTGACCTACGACGACCTGCCGACCGAGGTCAAGCACTACGGCCTGGAGATCCGGGACACCCCGGTGCTCGCGCACGGCAAGGTCCGCCACCACGGCGAGCCGGTCGCACTGGTCGCCGCCGACCACCCGGAGACCGCCCGCAGGGCCGCCGCCAAGATCCGCGTCGAGTACGAGCCGCTGCCCGTCATCACCGACGAGGCGTCGGCGACCGCGCCGGACGCGGTCCTGGTGCACGACGGCCGCGACGACCACCACATCGGCCACGTCCCCCACCCCAACGTCGTGCACCGGCAGCCGATCGTCCGCGGCGACGCGGCCGGGGCGGCCCGGCGCGCGGATGTCGTGGTCAGCGGCGAGTACGTCTTCGGCATGCAGGACCAGGCATTCCTCGGCCCCGAGTCGGGGCTCGCGGTGCCGGCCGAGGACGGCGGCGTCGACCTCTACGTGGCCACCCAGTGGCTGCACTCCGACCTGCGGCAGATCGCCCCGGTGCTCGGGCTGCCGGAGCGGAAGGTCCGGATGACGCTGTCCGGCGTCGGCGGCGCCTTCGGCGGCCGGGAGGACCTGTCGATGCAGATCCACGGCTGCCTGCTGGCGCTGCGCACCGGCAAACCGGTCAAGATCGTCTACAACCGCTTCGAGTCCTTCTTCGGCCACGTCCACCGCCACCCGGCCAGGCTCTGGTACGAGCACGGGGCCACCCGCGACGGCAGGCTGACCCATGTGCGGTGCCGCATCGTGCTGGACGGCGGCGCCTACGCCTCCGCCTCGCCCGCCGTGGTCGGCAACGCCGCCTCGCTGTCGATCGGCCCCTACGTGGTGGACGACGTCGACATCGAGGCGCTGGCCCTCTACACCAACAACCCGCCCTGCGGTGCGATGCGCGGCTTCGGCGCGGTCCAGGCGTGCTTCGCCTACGAGGCGCAGATGGACAAGGTCGCCGCCGAACTGGGCATGGACCCCGTGGAGTTCCGGCAGATCAACGCCATGGAGCAGGGCACGGTCATGCCCACCGGCCAGCCGGTGGACTCGCCCGCCCCGGTCGCGGAGCTGCTGCGCCGGGTCAAGTCCCGCCCGCTGCCGCCGGAACGCCAGTGGGAGACCACCGAGGGCGCCGACGTCCGCGCCCTGCCCGGCGGCCTGTCCAACACCACTCACGGCGAAGGAGTGGTGCGGGGCGTCGGTTACGCGGTCGGCATCAAGAACGTCGGCTTCTCCGAGGGCTTCGACGACTACTCCACCGCCCGGGTGCGGATGCAGGTCATCAACGGCGAGCCGGTCGCGACCGTGCACACCGCGATGGCCGAGGTGGGCCAGGGCGGTGTCACCGTGCACGCGCAGATCGCCCGCAGCGAGCTGGGTGTCACCCAGGTCACCATCCAGCCCGCCGACACCCGGGTCGGGTCCGCCGGTTCCACCTCCGCCTCCCGGCAGACGTACATGACGGGGGGCGCGGTCAAGAACACCTGCGAGGCAGTCCGGGAGAAGGTCTTCGAGCTGGGCCGCAGGAAGTTCGGCACCTACCACCCCGCCTGGGCCACCGCGGAACTGCTGCTGGAGGGCGGCCGGGTGGTCACCGACGGCGGCGAGGCGCTCGCCGACATCGCCGACGTCCTGGAGGACGAGGTGGTCGACCTGGAATTGGAGTTCAGGCACCGGCCCACCCAGGCCTTCGACCTGCGCACCGGCCAGGGCAACGGCCACGTGCAGTACAGCTTCGCCGCCCACCGCGCGGTCGTCGAGGTCGACACGGAGCTGGGCCTGGTCAAGGTGGTCGAACTGGCCTGCGCACAGGACGTCGGCAAGGCCCTCAACCCGCTGTCGGTCGTCGGCCAGATCCAGGGCGGCACCGCGCAGGGCCTCGGAGTGGCGGTGATGGAGGAGATCGTCGTCGACCCGAAGACCGCGCTGGTCCGCAACCCGTCCTTCACCGACTACCTGATCCCCACGATCCTCGACATGCCGACCGTGCCCGTCGACGTGCTCGAACTCGCCGACGTACACGCCCCCTACGGGCTGCGCGGCGTCGGCGAGGCGCCGACCCTGTCGTCCACGCCGGCAGTCCTCGCGGCCATCCGGCAGGCGACCGGCCTGGAGCTGAACAGGACACCGGTCAGGCCCGAGCACCTGACCGGGACGTAGGCCCCTCCGCATCGGGCGACGGTTCGTCCGGCCCGTACCCGCCCGTACCGCCCGTACCCGCCCCGGGCCGCCCGGGGCCGACCGCCGCACCGCGAAGAGAGGGGCTGAGCGCCATGCTGGACATCGCCGACGACCTGCACCGCTGGTGCGCCCAGGGCCGGCCGTTCGCGGTGGCGACCGTGGTCGCGACCAGTGGCAGCGCCCCGCGCCGGCCCGGCGCGGCGCTGGCCGTCGACGCCGAGGGCGCCGCCGTCGGCAGCGTGTCCGGGGGCTGCGTGGAGAGCGCGGTCTACGACCTGTGCCAGGAGGTGCTGGCCGCCGGTGACCAGGCGCGGCCGGTGCTGCGGCACTTCGGCTACTCCGACGAGGACGCCTTCGCGGTCGGCCTGAGCTGCGGCGGCGACATCGACGTCCTCGTCCAGCGGATCGACCCGGCCGCCGCGCCGGAGATCGCCGCCGCCCTGGCCGCCGCCGCGTCGGGGGAGGCGGCGGCGGTCGCCAGGATCACCGGGGGCCCGGCCGAACTCCTCGGCCGGGCCCTGCTGGTACGCCCCGAGGGGGCCGTCCTGGGTACTCTCGGCGACGAGGTGCGGGACGCCACCGCGGCCGCCGAGGCCCGCTCGCTGCTCGCCGCCGGCCGTACGGGCACGGTCGGGATCGGCGCCGACGGCAGCCGCTGCGGCGAGCCGCTGACCCTGCTGGTCGAGACGAGCGTCCCGCCGCCGCGGATGCTGGTCTTCGGCGCCATCGACTTCGCCGCCGCGCTGGTACGCGCCGGCGCCTTCCTCGGCTACCGGGTGACCCTCTGCGACGCCCGCCCGGTCTTCGCCACCCCGCGCCGCTTCCCGGACGCGGACGCGGTCGTGGTGGACTGGCCGCACCGCTACCTCGCCGCCGAGGCGGACGCCGGGCGGCTGGACGCCCGTACGGTGGTCTGCGTCCTCACCCACGACGCCAAGTTCGACATCCCGCTGCTGGAGATCGCGCTGCGGATGCCACTGGCCTACGTCGGCGCCATGGGCTCCCGGCGCACCCATCTGGACCGGCTCGACCGGCTGCGCGAGGCCGGGCTGCGCGACCTCGACCTCGCCAGGCTGCACTCGCCGATCGGCCTCGACCTGGGCGCCCGCACACCCGAGGAGACGGCGCTGTCCATCGCGGCGGAGATCGTCGCCCACCGCCACGGCGGCACCGGCGCCCCGCTGACCGGCGCGCACACCCCGATCCACCACGACCGCGAGCCCGCGCGCCACCGCAACCACCCGGCGGCTTAGACCGGGTCTGGCGCGGCCCGCCTCAGCGCCCGCCGTTGCGGACCGAAACTGTCCGCAAGGAGCAATACCGTGGGACCATGGTCACCCAGCCGCTGGATCTGCGCACCCTCAACCGCACTCTGCTCGACCGCCAACTCCTGTTGGAGCGAGTCACGATGGGAGCCGAGGGCACCATCAGGCACCTGCTCGGGCTGCAGTCGCAGACCCCGACCTCGCCCTACCCGGGGCTGTGGACGCGGCTGGCCGGCTTCGACTTCGCCGAGCTGGGCGAGCTGCTGAGCACGCGGCGGGCGGTCCGGCTGGTGCTGATGCGCAGCACCGTGCACCTGGTGACGGCCGCGGACGCGATCCGGCTGCGGCACTGGATCGGGCCGATGCTGGAACGGTCCTTCCGCGGCTCGCAGTTCGCCAAGGGCGTCGCATGCGTCGACCGGGCGGCCCTGATCGCCTACGGGCGCGCGCTGTTGCGCGAACGGCCGCGTACGCCCGGCGAGTTGCGTACCGAGCTCGCCGCCCGCTTCCCGGACGCCGACCCCGCCTCGCTGGTCAACGCGCTGCGGTCCTGGATGCCGCTGGTGCAGCTGCCGCCGCGCGGGGTGTGGGGGGCCCGCGGGCAGCCCGTCTACGGCCTGCTGGAGGAATGGCTCGGCAAACCGCTCATCGCGCCCGACCCCGCGGACCTGGTCCGCCGCTACCTGGCCGCGTTCGGCCCGGCGAGCCCCGCCGACATGCAGAAGTGGAGCGGCCTGACCGGCCTCAGGCCGGTCTTCGCCGACATGGACCTGCGCAGATACCGGGCCGAGGACGGCCGGCTGCTGCACGACCTGCCCAACGCGGCACTGGCCGACCCGTCCGTGCCCGTGCCGGCCCGCTTCGTCACCGACTTCGACAACCTCCTGCTGTCGCACGCCGACCGCACCCGGATCATGCCCGAGGAGTACCGCTCCCGGGTGATGACGGTCAACGGCATCGTGCGCGGCTCCATCCTGGTCGACGGATTCGTCGCGGGCACCTGGCGCTTCGACCGGGCCAAAGGCAGGGCGGCCGTCTCCGTCACGCACTTCACCCCGCTGAGCGCCGCAGACCGGGCGGCGCTCAGCGCGGAGGGCCTGCGGCTGCTCGCCGCCGGCGACCCCGGCGCCGCGCACGACGTGACGTTCACGGCCGCCTGATCCGGGCCGCCGCGCGGCTGCGGGCCCCCGCCGGCCCGGTCAGCGCGCCGACTCGAAGGCCCGCCCCGCGGGCGTCTCCACCGCGCCGCTGCGGAACAGGCCGCTGCTCGGCTTGCTGTCGTCGGCGCCGAGGCCGAACCAGGCGTAACGCTGCAGATACGGCAGCCCGTCCAGCATCTTGGCGGCCGCCGTGACGAAGGCGGCCTGCTGCTGGTCGGTGGGGAAGCGGGCGCCGTTGGAGAAGTCGATCAGCGCGAACTCCGTCAGCCAGATCGGCTTGTGGTAGCGGTTGTAGACCGCCCGCAGATACGACTTGAGCTGTGCGACCGCGTTCGGCGTGGTGAAGTCGCCGCCGTACCAGTGCAGGGCGATGAAATCGACCCGGTAGCCCTTGGACTTCGCGCCCGACATGAAGCGGTCGAGCCAGCCCCCCGCGGTGTCACCGCCGTAGGCGACCGCCGGGCTGCCGAGCACCTTGCCCGTCGACTCCAGCTTCGGCCACAGCGACAGCGCCTGGTCCACCGTCATGTTCGACTGCGCCGACATGTCGGGCTCGTTGAAGCCCAGCAGATACGGCCCCGCCTTCTTCGCCTGCGCCAGCCCGTTGGCGTCCGCGCTCGCGCTGCCCCAGATCATCGGTACGAAGCCGGGGCCGCTGACCCCGCTGTGGGTGGTCGACCAGGTGTAGTACCAGGCGGCGCCGGACTTGCCGAGCGCCGAGTTCACCCCGTTGAAGGACCACACCCCGACGCCCTTGCGGGCCGAGGAGGCCGGCGGGGCGGGCGGCGGTGCCTTGACCGGGGCGCGGGTGGCGGGCGGCCTGCTGCTCGCCGGCGCCGTCGGCTTGCGGGAGGTCGTGGACGGGCTCGGCGATGCGGTGGTGGCCGGCGGAGTCGTGGTGGCCCCGGCGGTGGTGGTGACGGCGGCCGGCGAGGCCGCCGCGTGCGCGGCCGGCTCGCTGTCCTGGCCGCCGGCGGTCAGATGGACCGCGAGCAGCGCGCCGGCCGCGACCGCGGCGACGGTGCCGACCGCCGCGCCGGTCACCCCCGCGGGGCCGTGCAGCAGCCTCGGCCTTGCCCGCGCTCCGTGCCGCGCACCGCTCCGCCGTGGGGGGTGGGGGCGCGGAGCGGTGCGCGGGTCCTGGGGTACGCCGTGCGCCGGCGGGGCGGGGTGCCAGAAGGGCGCGGCGGCCGGGGCCTGCGCGGCGAACGGGCCGCCGAAACCGACCGGCACCGGCAGCAGCGGCAGCCCGCTGAGCAGCCGGTCCATCGGCAGCAGGGCGCTGCCGCGCCGGGTGCAGTCGGCGCAGTTGCGGATGTGCCGGGCGAAGCGCTTGCGCCACAACGGGCTCGGCACGCCGTCCCAGCCGCTGGTCAGATGGCGCAGCCCGTCGCATTCCGCGCCGCCGCCGAGCGCCCGTACCACCGCCCGGGAGGTCTCCAGCTGCTCCTTCATCCGCTGGACCTTGACCGCCGCGTGCTGCCGGGTCAGGCCCAGGGCCTCGGCCAGTTCCGAGCGGCCGAGGTCACCGGTCTCCTCCAGCCACCACAGCGCGAGCAGCGTACGGTCGTCGCCGTCCAGCCAGCGGGTGGCCTCGGCGATGTCGCGACGCTGGTCGGTCAGGCCGAGCCGCAGGATCGTCACCGCGGCGAAGTCGGAGGCAGGGTCGGGTATCAGCTCGGCCGCGTCCAGCGCGGTCTGGAGGTGCCAGGACGCCTTGCGCGCCTGCTCGCGGTCCCGCACCTGGCGTACCGCGATGGCCACCAGCCAGGACCTGAAGGCCGCCGGGTCCCGCAGGTCGGCCAGGCCCCGCACCACCCGCAGCAGTGTCTCCTGCACCACGTCGTCCACGTCGTCGTGGCCGTCCAGCGCCCGGCCCACGATGTTGTAGACCAGCGGCAGGCACTGCGCGACCAGCTGGTCGAGCGCCCGCTGATCGCCCGCACGTGCGGCGGCCACCAGGGCGGGGTCGGGTCCGACTCGGTCGGCTGCGCGCATGCTGCTCCACTCTCCGTCCGTCACTTTCCCCCCGGACAGGAGACGGTGCCACGCCCGGCGGATAACGGAAACCCGCCGGGCGCGACACCGGACCAGGAAAGCGCGGGACTACGGGTTGGGCACCGTGTCGGTGAAGGCGGCGCCCGCCGCACGGTAGCCCGCGACCCGCGCGCTGACCTGCGCCGGGCTGAGCACCTGCTTGACGAAGACGACGTAGTCCACCTGCTCGTCGTAGGACCGCGGGGTGCTGCCGGTCTGCCCCGCCAGGTCGATCAGCCAGTGGTTGAAGTCGATCCACTGCGGCGTCTCGGGCAGGTACGGCTCACCGTGGGTGGCCACGACCTGGCCGTCGATGGAGTACGTGATGCTGGTGTTGTCCACCGTGAGTTGCAGGTTGTGCCAGCCGTCCAGGCTGGCGTACTGCTGGCCGTGGGTGTTCACCGCGTTCCACGGGTCGGGGTTGTAGGTCTCCCACGACGTCTCGTACATGATGTTCTGCGTCTCGCCCCAGCCGCCGTTGGGCAGGTACTCGAAGTCCTGCTCGCTGTAGTCGGGGTCCATCGGCGCGTTGAGCGGGGTGAAGGTGAAGAACGTCTGGTTCACGTGGTCGCCGTCGGGGCCGCCGGTGGGGGTGTCGTCGAAGCGCACCCGGGCGGCGTAGGTGCCGTTGGTGAACTTGCGCGCGGTGGTCTGGATCTCGGTCTCCCGGGTGCCGGACGCGGTGCCGTCGGTGGTGAGCCGCAGGTTCATCACCTTGTTGGAGCCGTCGGCGACGAAGGTCACGTCCTGCGGCGACCAGGTGGCGCCGGCCACGCCGGGGCCGCCCTGGCCGGACTTGACCGTCCAGCCGTGCTGCTGGACGGCGGCGTCGGAGCTGGTGGTGTAGGAGAAGTCGTCGAAGAGCGCGGGACCGTTCTGGCCGCCGCCGCCCGGCGAGGTCGGCGGGGTGGTGGGGGGCGTCGGGTCGTTGCCGGCGGGCGCGGTGCCGTAGACGACCGCGCCGACGTCCTGGACGGTGAGCTTCGGCCAGTTCGCGTAGGCGGTCTGGGCGCCGTTGAAGGAGTAGTCGTCGGACTGCCTGAGGGTCTGCCAGTCGGAGCGGTAGAAGCGCAGTTGCAGGTCACCGGTGTTTGTGCAGCGACTGGGCGATCTGGAAGGCGTAGACCGGCAGCGTGGTCGTGGCGCCGTTAGGACCGCCCTGGCCGATCACCCAGATCTGGGTGAACGCCTTGAAGCACCAGATGACTTCGAGCGAGGTGATCAGTGCGAAGAGTGGTCGCAGCATCGGGAAGGTGACCAGCCGGAAGGACTGCCAGGCGCTCGCGCCGTCGATCCTGGCCGACTCGTAGAGCTCCACCGGGATCGTGGTGAGGCCGCCGTAGAGCGTCAGCGCGGCGAACGGCACCGACTGCCATACCACGAGCACCACCAGGATGGCGAAGGTGGAACCGCCGTGCGCGAACCAGGAGTAGTCGCGGTAGGAGTCGAAGCCCAGCTTGACCAGTAGCCAGTTGACCACCCCGAAACGGGACTGGAACAGCCACTGGAAGATGGTGGTGGCGGCGATGACCGGGGTCGCCCAGGACAGCACCAGCCCGCTCATCACCGCCAACCGCATACGCCGGCCCAGCCTGTTGACCATCAGCGCGACCAGGGTGCCGAGCACCATGATCAGCGCCACGTTGAGCCCGGTCCACCACATAGTGCGCCGCACCACCGTCCAGAACTCCGGGTCGCCCAGCCGTGCGGTAGTTGGCGAAGCCCACCCAGGTCGCCCCGCCCCGGATCAGCTCACCGAGCCCGAAGTGCTGGAAGGACATCACGGTGTTTCTGACCAGTGGATAGACCAGCAGGAACGCCGCACCGAGCACGGTGGGGGCGACCAGCAAGCACGGCCAGACCGCGCCGAGGCGGCGCCGTCGCGGCCGCGCCAGGGCCGGCGCGGCTCCACGACGGCCGGCCGCGGAGCGGCGGAACGGGCGGTGAGCACGGTTTCCCTCCGGGGGGTGGGGTGGTGGTCGGTGACGGGGCCGGGCGCCGGTCAGGAAGCGGTGTTGAGCGCCTTGGTGATCGCCTCGGAGGCGGTCTTGCCGGCCGCATCCGGGTCGGCCCCGGTGAGCACCTGCGTCATGTACTGCTTGATCGGGTTGTTCGCCTCGACCGCCGCCCAGTTCGGGGAGTTGGGGGTGGCGTGGCCGTTCACCGCGCCGGCCGCCATCACCGACGCCCCCGGGTTGCCGGCCACCACGGAGGCCAGTGAGGTGCGGTTGGGCACGTAGCTCATCTCCTTGGCCATGTCGGTCTGGAAGGCGGTGCCGGCCAGAGCCTTGACCACCTCGTAGGCCAGCGCCTGGTGTCGCGAGGCCTCCGGGATCACCAGGTCGGAGCCGCCGGTGAAGACCGCGCCGGGCTTGTCGGCGGTCTTGCCCGGGACCGGGAAGAAGCCGATCTTGTCCTGCAGCGCGGGGTTGGCCTTGGTGATGAGCGAGGCGGCGCCCGGCGTCGAGATGATCTGCGCGGTCTTGCCCTTGGCGAAGACGTCCGCCTGCAGCGGCTTGGCCTCGTCGGAGTCCTTGGGGTCCTGACCGAGCGCCTGCAGTTGCTGGTAGAAGGCCATGCCCGCCTTGGCCTGCGGGGTGTCCAGCGTGCCCTTCCAGCTGTCGCCGTCCTTGACGGCGAGGTCGCCGCCCTCGTCCCACACGAAGCCGGCCAGTGCGTACCAGATCTGGCCTGGCAGGTAGATCCCGTCGTTGCCACCGGTGTCGAGCTTGGTGGTGTCCTGGATCCACTCGTCGCGCGTCTTCGGCGGGGCGGTGATGCCGGCCTGCTTGAACAGGTCCTTGTTGTAGACCACGACGCGGTTGGCGGCGTACCACGGGACGCCGTACTGCTTGCCGTCGATCTTCCCGGGGTCGGCGAGCCCGGGGATCCAGTCCGAGCCGTGCAGGTCGGCGACCTTGTCGGTGAGGTCCCGCACGCCGCCGCTGGCCGCGTACTGCGCGACCTGGGTGTTGCCGACCTCCATCACGTCGGGCGCGTCCTTGCTGGCCAGCGCGCTGGTGATCTTCTGGCCTATGCCGTCCCACTGCTGGATCTGGATGTCCAGGGTGGTGCCCTTGTGCGCGGTCTCGAAGCCGGTCTTGAACCGGCTCAGCACCCCGTCGGACACGCTGTCCTGCATGATCCACACGGTCAGCCCGGCCGGCGCCGGAATGCCGCCGCCCGCGGAGCCCGAAGCGTCGGACGAGTCGGAGGAGCCGCAGGCGGTGAGGCCGGTGACGGCCGCCAGGGCGAGCGCGGCGGCGGCGGGGAGGAGTCTGGATCTCACGGTGATGTCACCTCGGGAAGCGCGGGCGGACGATCCCCTCCGAACGCACCCTGTGCGAGCAACTCGGCGTCTCCCGCCCGACGCTGCGCTCCGCCGTCGACGAACTGGTCACCTCAGGGCTGCTGGTGCGCGAGCACGGGCGCGGCATGTTCGTCGGCCGCGCCAAGATCACCCAGGAACTCGCCCCGGCCCGCGACGCGTACCGCCTGCCGCAGGCGTCCGGCAGCTGGGCCAGCAGGGTGCTGGAGTTCACCACGGTCCAGGCCGGCGCCCGCGTCGGACGGCGGCTGCACATCTCGCCGGCCGCGGAGATCACCTACATCGCGCGGCTGCGGCTCGTCGACAACGAGCCGATGGCCATCGAGTACCTCCACGTGCCCGCCGCGCTCGTCCCCGGCCTGCGCCCGGACGACATGGAGTCCGGCGACTTCTACGACTTCCTGCGGGAGCGGCACGGGGTGCGGGTGCACGAGGCCGTGCAGTCCATCGAGCCGACCGTCACCAACGAGGAGGAGGCCCGGCTGATCGGGGTGCCCGTGCTGTCGCCCGCGCTGCTCTTCGAACGCCTCACGAAGGACACGGCGGGCCGCCCGGTGGAGTACGTCCACTCCGTCTACCGCGGTGACCGCTACCGCATCGTCTCCCGGCTGGCCCTCGGCGCCACCGCCTCGGCCACCCCCCTGTCCGCCGCCCAGCACCACCCGGGCATCCCCCCGGGCGACCTCGCCTCCCGCGAGGTGCCGGCGATGACCACCGGGGACGTCCAGCCAGGATCTTGACCCGAGCTGGTCCAGACCCGCACCCCCGCGCGCGGTTCCGCGCGCCCCTGACGTGATTGCCACGTGCGGTGGCATCTCGCCTGCGGCCCAGGTGGGGGCTGGTCGCGCAGTTCCCCCGCGCCCCCGAAAAACGCCCACCCTCCACGCAGAGGGCACCCCCCCAGGGGCGCGAGGAACTGCGCGACAGGCCGCGACGGCGGGAAAGTAGCGAGCGCCACCGCAAGTGGCACTCACCTGGGGGCGCGAGGAACTGCGCGACAAGCCGCGACGGCGGGAAAGCAGCGAGCGCTACGGCAAGTGGCACTCACCTGGGGGCGCGAGGAACTGCGCGACAAGCCGCGACGGCGGGAAAGCAGCGAGCGCTACGGCAAGTGGCACTCACCTGGGGGCGCGAGGAACTGCGCGACAAGCCGCGACGGCGGGAAAGCAGCGAGCGCTACGGCAAGTGGCACTCACCTGGGGGCGCGAGGAACTGCGCGACAAGCCGCGACGGCGGGAAAGTAGCGAGCGCCACCGCAAGTGGCAGCCCCCCCAGGGGCGCGGGGAACTGCGCGACAAGCCCCCACCGGCCCGGGGTGACGGGTCACCTCGCCCCCTGCCGCAGCGCCGCGCGCACTACGTGGGGGTTCGCGCGGCCGAGTGGGAGAAGAGGAGCGGGTCCACCGTCAAGGACGTGGCGCCGAGCGGCTCGGCGAGCCGCCGCAGCGCGGATTCGGACAGCCGAATCCACGCCTGGCACGGCCCGAGAGCCGACCGCAGCCGCTGATCGGTGGTGAAGGCCACCGCGGTCCGCGTGCCCGCGGGGGTGCGCCACAGGCGGACGACGAGCCCCGCGGGACCTCGTCGCACCGGTACGTACAGCGGCCGGAAGCCGTCCATGCCCTCACCGTAACCCGGTGCGCGAAGACCCGCCCCAGGGCGTAACGGTCCTGGTCGCCGGTGTTCGTGCCCCGGCCCCGGCGGGCGGGAGCCCGCCCGTGCGCGCTGTGGGGCCATCAGAGTGAACGGACACGGTGCGGGCGGCCGCCCGAAGCCGAGCGGCCCGGGAACGCGAAAGCCGTCCCGCCGGTGTCGCGTACGGGGGACGCGATCCGGCGGGGCGGCGTGTGCGGGGGGCCGGTGGTGCCGGGTGTCCCGTCCCCACGATGACCCGGCGGCCGGCCCCCGGACCCGGCGCCGTCCGCTCAGGCGGCGCCGGGTGCTGAGGGAGCCCTACGAGCCCTGCGGCTCACATGTGGACGGGCGCGGGAGCGGCACTCTCTTCGCTGGGCGCCGGGCGGCCGCCGCGGTACATGAACAGCGCCAGCACACCGCCGAGCGCGAGCAGGCCCGCCGACCACCAGTACGCGGTCGCGTAGCTGTGCAGTGCAGCGTGCGCCACGACGAGCTTGCCGGTGTGGTGGGCCAGATACGTGGCCCCGGCGCTGGCCGCCAGCGTGTTCAGCAGCGCGGTGCCGATCGAACCACCCACCTGCTGCATGGTGTTGACCGCGGCCGAGGTCACGCCCGCGTCCGTCTCGGCGACCCGCTCGGTCGCCACGCTCATCGAGGCGGGCATCACCAGGCCGAGGCCGAAGCCGATCACCAGCAGCGGCGGCAGCACGTTCGCCGCGTAGGTGCTGTTGAGGTCGAGAACGGTCAGCCAGGCCATGCCGGCCGCCGCCATCACCATGCCGGTGGGCACGATCGGGCGCGGGCCGAGCTTCGGCAGCAGCGTGTTGGTGACCAGCTGGGCTGCCACCATCAGGGCGCCGATCATCGGCAGGAAGCCCAGACCGGTCTTCACCGGGTTGTAGTGCAGCGACAGTTGCAGGTAGTAGGTCAGGAAGAGGAAGACGCCGAACATCCCGGCGCCGGAGAGCGCGAGCACCGTGAAGGACGCGCCGCGGTTGCGGTCCAGCAGCACGCGCAGCGGCAGCAGCGGGTGCTTGGCACGGGTCTGCCACCAGCTGAACGCCGCCACCAGCACGACACCGATGACCAGGAAGCCCCACGTCATCGGGGATCCCCAGTGGTGGGTCTCGGCGTTGGAGAAGCCGTAGACGATGCAGAACAGGCCCGCGGTGACCAGCAGGGTGCCCGGCAGGTCCAGCTTCTGCCGGTCGGCGGGGGCGTCCTTGCGCAGCAGCGCCAGACCGCCGAGGAAGGCGAACACCGCGAAGACCAGGTTCACGTACAGCGTCCAGCGCCAGCTCAGGTGCTCGGTGAGCACACCGCCGAGCAGCAGGCCGACACCGCCGCCCGCACCGGCGATGGCGCCGTAGATGCCGAAGGCCTTCGCGCGCTCCTTGGCGTCGGTGAAGGTCGTGTTGAGCAGCGAGAGCGCCGCGGGGGCGAGCAGGGCGCCGAACAGGCCCTGCAGGGCGCGGCCGGTGACCAGCACTTCGAAGTTCTGCGCCGCGCCGGCCAGCGCGGAGGCGCCGGCGAAACCGACGACGCCGATCAGGAAGACGATCCTGCGGCCGACCAGGTCGGCCAGCCGGCCGCCGACCAGCAGCAGGGAGCCGAAGGAGAGGGAGTAGGCGGTGACGATCCACTGCCTGTTGCCGTCGGAGAAGTCCAGCGCCTTCTGGGCGGAGGGCAGGGCGATGGTCACGACGGTGGCGTCCAGCACCACCATCAGCTGCGCCAGCGCGATCACGGCCAGGACCCACCAGCGGTGGTTCGCCCTTTCCGTGCGCGCACCAGGCGTCTTTTCCGGTGCGGGCTTCTTGAGCTGGTCGACGGGGACGTCGGCCGCTGATTGGGAGGACATCAGGCGGAGCTCCTGAGGTGGGACGGGTAGGGCTGTACCGCAGGAAAAACGAAACGGTTTCGTACTCCATGACCGTACGTCGAGGGGTATCGAAACGCAAACGTTTCGCTGATGCCGCTGGTGTGCGCCTGCTCACACCAGCGCGCGCGCCGCGGTCCTACGTGTCCGCGCGGCCGGTGACCGCGACCGTGACGCCCAGGCCGATCATCGCGAGCCCGCCGGTCCCGCCCACCGCCGCCATCCGCCGCGGCGAGCGGGCGAACCAGCCGCGCGCGGCCGAGGCGGTCAGCGCCCAGCCGCTGTCGCACAGCAGCGCGATGACGGTGAACACCAGGCCGAGCAGCAGCATCTGCTCGTGGACGCGGCCGGCGTCGCGGTTCACGAACTGCGGGAGGACGGCGGCGAAGAACACCATCGTCTTGGGGTTGGTCACCCCGACGACGAAGCCCTCCCACAGGGTGCGCAGGTCGCCCCTGCGGGGCCCGGCCGCCCCCGCGTCGTCCCGCAGCGAGGCGGACAGGGCGTCGCGGTGGCGGAACGCCTTCACGCCCAGGAAGACCAGGTAGGCCGCGCCGGCCAGCTTGAGCGTGACGAAGAGGGCGACCGAGCGGGACACGACCTCGCCGAGTCCGACCGCGACCAGCGCGATCAGGGCGTACGCCCCGATCGCGTTGCCCAGGACGCTGCCGAGCGCCGTCCGCCGGCCGTGCGCGAGTGCCCGGCCCAGCACGAACAGCACGCTCGGGCCGGGAATCAGCACGAGCACCAATGACATCGCGGCGAAGCCGCCCACCCGATCGACCGTCACCCCCGGCACGCTACCCCCGCCCCCGCCGCTCCGCGCCCGGTTTTCCCCCCGGGGCTGCCTCCTCCCGCCGTCCCGGGACCGTCCCGCCGTCGCGGCTGGGCGCGCAGTTCCCCGCGTCCCTGAGGGCACCCTCTCCCGCAGAAGGTGAGCGTTTTTCACGGGCGCGGGCCGGAGGCTCGCTAGGGGAGGAACCCGGCGCGGCGGGCGGTGGTGACCGCTTCGAGCCGGGTGTGCGCACCCAACTTGCGCATGGCCGACCGCAGATACGACTTCACCGTCTCCGGCCGCACCCGCAGCCGCGCGGCCGCCGCCGCGTTGGTGGCGCCCGAGGCGACCGTCGCGAGGACGTCCAGCTCGCGCGGGGTGAGCTGGACAAGGGGCGGGCGGGCGGGGGAGGAAGACGGCGCGCCGGCCGAGGCCAGCCGCGCGCACGCCGTCAACAGCTCCTGGCGGAGCCGCACATCGGCGATGCGCACCGCCAGCGCCCGCAACTCGGCGTGCGCTTCGCGCACCTCCTCCCAGGCCCGCGGATCCGCCGCGACCGGCGGCTGGCAGGACGCCAGCAGCCGCCGCGCCTCGTCCCGTACCGCGAGCGCCTGTTCGAGATCGCGCGCCGCGTCGATCGCGGCGGCCAGCGGCCGGTCACCGAGGGCGTACGGCTGGCGCAGCGCCCCGTAGAGGACCCCGCGCACCTGCCGGTGGACCACGACGGGCACGGCGAGCACCGAGCGGAGCCCTTCCCCGGCGACGGCGGCGTCGTATTCGTGGCTGATGGCGCGGGACGAGCCGTAGTCGGTCACCGCGTAGGGGCGCCCGAGGGCCAGGGTCTTGCCGCCGAGGCCGTTCCCGGTGCGTACGGTGAGGCCGCGCAGCGAGTCCGTGTCGGCGCCGGACAGCTCGCTGATCCGGAAGTGCTGCGCCCCGGCCGCCGCGACCAGCCCGCCGAAGGCCACCGGGAGCAGCCCTGATCTGCGCATGCGCAGCAGGGCGGCCCGCACGTCCATGGCCTCGCCACGACTGCCGTCCACCGCGCCACCTCCTCACCCCCGTCCGGGGGTAGTGAGACCCACGTCACTACCGCACGATGCTACCGAGGGGACATCCACGAGGAGGACACATGCCGGCATCGGACGCGACCGGGGCATTCCGGGCCGCCCGGGACTTCCTGCTGCGGCACCGCGAGGACTATACGGCGGCCCGCGACGGCTTCCGCTGGCCGGACCCCGCGCGCTTCAACTGGGCCCTCGACTGGTTCGACGTGATCGCCGCGGGCAACGACCGCCCGGCCCTGTGGATCGTCGAGGAGGACGGCACCGAGTCGCTGATCTCCTTCCGCGAGATGTCCGACCGCTCCGACCGGGTCGCGTCCTGGCTGCGGGCCCGCGGGGTACGGGCCGGGGACCGGGTGCTGCTGATGCTGGGCAACCAGGTCGAGCAGTGGGAGTCCGCGCTGGCGCTGATGAAGCTGCGCGCGGTGGTCATTCCGGCGACCCCGCTGCTGGGGCCGGCCGACCTGCGGGACCGTATCGGCCGCGGCCGGGCACGGCACGCCGTCGTGCGGGCCGCCGACACGGGGAAGTTCGACGAGGTGCCGGGCGACTACACCAGGATCGCGGTCGGCGGCGGTGCCGCGGCCCCCTGGCTGGCCTACGAGGAGGCGTACGCGACGCCGCCGGGCTTCGCCCCCGACGGCCCGACCGCCGGGTCCGACCCGCTGATGCTCTACTTCACCTCCGGCACCACGGCCCAGCCCAAGCTGGTCGAGCACACCCACGTGTCGTATCCGATCGGGCACCTGGCCACCATGTACTGGATCGGGCTGCGCCCGGGCGATGTGCATCTGAACATCTCCTCACCCGGTTGGGCCAAGCACGCCTGGTCGAGCCTGTTCGCGCCGTGGAACGCCGAGGCGACGGTCTTCGTGCACAACTACACCCGGTTCGACCCGGCGCGGCTGATGGCCGAGATGGACCGCTGCGGGGTGACCAGCTTCTGCGCGCCGCCCACGGTGTGGCGGATGCTGATCCAGGCCGACCTGAGCGCGCTCGGCACTCCGCCGCGCGAGGTGGTGGCGGCCGGCGAACCGCTCAACCCCGAGGTGATCGAGCACGTACGGCGGCTGTGGGGCGTGGTGATCAGGGACGGCTTCGGGCAGACCGAGACCGCGGTGCAGGTCGCCAACACCCCGGGCCAGCTGGTCAAGGCGGGCTCGATGGGGCGCCCCACCCCCGGCTACACGGTGACGCTGATCGACCCGCTGACCGGCGTGCCGGCCGACGAGGGGGAGATCTGCCTCGACCTGAGCAGCCGCCCGGTCGGCCTGATGACCGGCTACGCGGGCGACCCGGAGCGGACCGAGGAGGCGATGGGCGGCGGCTACTACCGCACCGGCGACATCGGCAGCCGGGACGCCGACGGCTACATCACCTACGTGGGCCGCGCGGACGACGTCTTCAAGTCCAGCGACTACAAGATCAGCCCCTTCGAGCTGGAGAGCGCGCTGCTGGAGCACGAGGCGGTCGCCGAGGCGGCCGTGGTGCCCGCGCCGGACGAGCTGCGGCTGGCGATCCCGAAGGCGTACGTGGTGCTCGCCGAGGGCTGGGCGCCCGACGGCCAGACCGCCAAGGCGATCTTCGCCCACTCGCGTTCCGTGCTCGCGCCCTACAAGCGCATCAGGCGGCTGGAGTTCGCCCCGCTGCCCAAGACCGTCTCCGGCAAGATCCGCCGGATCGAGTTGCGCGAGGCGACGATGCACGACGGGAGCGCGGAATTCCATGAGGAGGACTACCGGTGAGCGCCGAGCCCTCGTACGCACACGGAACCGGGAGCACCCCCTTGCTGGGCGACACGATCGGCCGCAACCTCGACCGGGCCATCAGCGCACACCCCGACCGCGAGGCACTGGTCGACGTGCCCGCCGGCCGCCGCTGGACCTACGCCGAGTTCGGCCGCGCGGTCGACGAGGTGGCCCGCGGACTGGCCGCCGGCGGGGTCGGAAAGGGCGACCGGGTCGGCATCTGGGCGGTCAACTGCCCCGAGTGGGTGCTGGTGCAGTACGCCACCGCCCGGCTCGGCGCGATCATGGTGAACGTCAACCCGGCCTACCGGCTGCACGAACTGGCCTACGCCCTGCGGCAGTCCGGCGTCTCGGTGCTGATCGCCTCCACCGAGCACCGCGGCACCGACTACCGCCTGATGGCCGCCGAGGTCCGCGTCAACTGCCCCGACCTGCGCGAGATCGTGCACATCGGCGACGCGTCCTGGGACGATCTGACGGCGGCGGGCAAGGACCTCGACCCCGGCTATCTTGCCGCCGTCGAGGCGACCCTGAGCTGCGACGACCCGGTCAACATCCAGTACACCTCGGGCACCACCGGCTTCCCCAAGGGCGCCACCCTCTCGCACCACAACATCCTCAACAACGGCTACTTCGTGGGCGGTACGGTCGGCTACAGCGAGCAGGACCGGATCTGCCTGCCGGTGCCGTTCTACCACTGCTTCGGCATGGTCATGGGCAACCTCGGCGCCACCTCGCACGCCGCCTGCATCGTGATCCCGGCCCCGTCCTTCGACCCTGCCGCCACCCTGCGCGCGGTCGAGCTGGAGCGCTGCACCGCGCTCTACGGCGTCCCCACCATGTTCATCGCCGAACTCGGCCTGGCGGACTTCGCCGACTACGACCTCAGCTCGCTGCGCACCGGCATCATGGCCGGCTCGCCGTGCCCGGTCGAGGTGATGAAGCGGGTGATGGCCGAGATGCACATGGCGGAGGTGTCCATCTGCTACGGGATGACCGAGACCTCCCCGGTGTCCACCCAGACCCGGCGCGACGACCCGGTGGATCACCGCACCGGCACCGTCGGCCGGGCGCTGCCGCACATCGAGGTCAAGGTGGTGGACCCCTCGTCGGGGGTCACGCTGCCGCGCGGCACGGCCGGTGAACTGTGCACGCGCGGCTACTCGGTGATGCTGGGCTACTGGGACGAACCGGACCGTACGGCCGAGGCGGTGGACGCCGGGCGCTGGATGCACACCGGCGACCTCGCGGTGATGCGCGACGACGGCTACGTGGCGATCGTCGGCCGGATCAAGGACATGATCATCAGGGGCGGGGAGAACGTCTACCCGCGGGAGATCGAGGAGTTCCTCTACGCCCATCCCAAGGTCGCCGACGTGCAGGTGGTCGGGGTGCCCGACGACACCTACGGCGAGGAGGTGCTGGCCTGCGTCATCCCCCGCGACCCCGCCGACCCGCCGACCCTCGGCGAGATCGCCGCCTACTGCGAGGGCCGGCTGGCCCACTTCAAGATCCCCCGGCACCTGCACGTCCTGGACGCCTTCCCGATGACGGTCAGCGGCAAGGTCCGCAAGATCGAGCTGCGTTCGGGCTTCGCGCACCGGGACGCCGAACCGCCCGGCGGCACACCGGGGGCGTGACGCCGGAGACGCCCAGGTGGCCCAACCCGGTGCGGGGGCGGTCAGGCCGCGGTGGGCGGGCCGGAGCGGATCAGGGCGTCCGCCGCGTCGTTGACCGGCTGCGGCGTTCCCGTGAGGTCCATGACGAAGAGCGGCACGCCCAGGTGGTCCGCCCGCAGCCGGGCGTCGTGGGCGTAGCCCGCGAGCGAGAAGAACGCCCCGACGGCGTCCTCGTTGGCGCAGTTGAGCCACAGGCACTCGACGTCCCGTACCGGCGTGGGCTGGGTGCTCGGGTCGACCTGGGCGACCAGGCCCTGGCCGCGCAGGTCGATGCCGTTGGCCGTACGGTCGCCGGCCAGCCGCACGTCGGCGAAGCCGAGCCACTTCAGATACTGTGCCGCCGCCGTCAGCGCGTCCCGCCCGGTGCGGATGGTGACCGGGCGGAACGGTGGCCGCGGCGTCGTCGGCGGCGGTACTGCACCGCCCGGTTCGGGCACCGGGCCGCCGGTGTGCGGTACGGGCAGCCGCCCCGGCGCGCCCGTAGCCTCGTCGTCCACCGGCAGCCGGATCAGCGCACCGCAGGCGCAGCCGAACTCCGGCTGCGGCCAGTGGTCGGTGCGCCCGCAGTCGGGGCAGCGCAGCCGTACCCAGGAGTCCTCCCAGGAGCGGTGCCTGACCTCCACCGGCAGCCCGCCGCGCAGCACCGGAAGGCAGAGCGGCGCCCCGCACGCGCACGGATACGTCGGTGCGGTGTACGTGTGGTCGCGGCGGCAGGCCGGACAGCGCACCAGCACGCTCTCTGCCATGGGTCACAGCTCCCGGTCGGTGTGGTGACCCCATAGTGCAGGAAGTTCCCGCCCGCTGTAACCGATGGCGGACAGTCCGTCACCTGTGCCCGCCCGGTGGGGCGTTGGGCACGGGGGGCCGGCCGCGTGCCCCCGGACGGTCACGGTGCGACCCCGGAGCGGAACGCCGGTTCCGCCGCAGCTCAGCGGCGCGAGGTGCACGTCCCGGAATGATCACCCTCTATTTGCTGCCGATCGGCGCGCGGCCTAAAGCCGGGGCGTCGTGCGGATGGCTCGCGTAAAGCCGCCTGGTAATGGGTAGAGTTAACGACCCTTTACATTCCGGTAATTTCTGCGGGATATGTCCGATTGCTCGCATCCGTACCCGCATACACGGTCCGGTGTGTCCCGTTTGCGGGCGTGAATTCGGCTTTGCGGGCGTGCGTACGGTGCCCGCGCCATTGATTGCCGGGTGTCAGCCGGATTCCCTGGACAAGGTAAAGAGGCCTGCCGTACTGTCCTCGTTGACCGCAACCAGCCAGACCGACTGGGATTTCAGCCGGTGACCCGCGCACTCCTGCGGGACGGCGGCAGCGGCCGACACGGGGCTACGGGGATGGTGGGTTGGTGGTGTTGTCCAACGCGCTCGAAAACAGTTCAGGATTATCATCGGGAAATTCGGGACCGTCGTCGGGTGCGGCGGACCACACGCGCTTCACCGTACTCGGAATGCTGGCGGTCACTGACGGCACGGAATCGGTCGTGCTTCAGCCCTCGCGACCTGCGGCGTTGCTCGCGGCATTGCTGCTGAATGCCAACTCGGTCGTTTCCGTGGATTTCCTGCAGCGTGTCATCTGGGGTGAGGAAACCCCCGCTCAGGGCAAGTCCGCGCTGCACAGCTGTGTTCTGCGGCTGCGCCGGCTGTTCGGCAAGTACGGCATCGCGGGCAATATGATCGAGGCGGTGCCGGGCGGATACCGGCTGACCGCGGACGCCGCCACCCTCGACCTGGTCCGCTTCCGCGAACTGCTCGGCGCGGCCTACGCCGTCGGGGATCCCGAGGCCGAACTGCGGCTGCTGCGCGAGGCGCTCGCCCTGTGGCAGCCGCCACTGCTGGTCAACGTGCCCTCCGACCTGCTGCACCGCGACGAGTTGCCGAAGCTCCACGAGGAATGGCTGCGCGCCATCGAGCGGGTCTTCGATCTCGAACTGGAGTGCGGCAGGCACCGCGAGGCGCTGGCCGACATCTGGTCCACCGCGCGTGCCTATCCACTGCACGAGCGCTTCACCGAGCAGTTGATGGAAGCGCTGGACCGGGCCGGCCGCCGGGCCGAGGCACTGGCCGAATACCGGCGGCTGAAGTCGTACCTCGCCCAGGCGCTCGGTGTCGACCCCGGTTCGGCCCTGCAACGGCTGGAACTCGCCATCCTGCGCGGCGAGTCGCCCAGCGGCCGGCAGGCCGGGCTGCCGCGCGGGCAGTCACCGCCGCCCCGCACGCCGCCCGTCCCCGGCGCCGACCCCGTCCCGGGCGAACCCGTGGACGGCGGTCGCGTCCTGGACAGCCTGGTCGGCGCGGGCCTGCTGGAGGAGGGGCCGCGCGGGCTGTACCGCGTGCACGAACTGCTGCGGGTGTTCACCCGCGCAGCGGCGGCCCGCGGCGACGGCGCCCCGCCACCGCCCGGCATCTCCCCGCCCGCGTCCGCGCCGGCCCGTTCCGGACACCCCCGCACAGAACCGCAGCGGCCCGGCGCCGCAGGACTGCATCCCACGGAGGCGTGACTGACATGGTGTCCAGCTACGACGAACTCGCCGACACCCGGCCGCGGATCCGCCGGGACGTGCTCTACACCCAGACGCCCACCGGCGTGCACTTCCACAACGCGCGCGGCGGATTCAGCGTCGTGATGCCTTCCGCCTACCGCTTCGCGACGCTCATGGTCCCGCACCTGACCGGTGACCACACCGTGGCCGCCCTCTGCCAGGGGCTCGGGGACAAGCAGCGCGAGATGGTGGTCCGGCTGGTCGGCACGCTCTACGCGCGTGGCTTCGCCCGGGACGCCGTCCCCGCGGAGGACGGCGCCGAGCCGCTCGACCCCGCCGTCGCCGAGCGTTTCGCCGCGCAGGTCGACTACATCGACCACTACACCGACGGCTCCGTCGCCCGCTTCCTGCGCTTCCGGCGCACCCGGGTCGCCGTCGTCGGCGACGACGCGGTCGCCCGCTGGGCGGCGCTGAGCCTGATACGCAACGGGTGCGCCGCCGTCGCGGTACCGCACTCCATCGACCGCCCGGGCAACGCCTTCGCCGAGGTCACCGCCGAGGCGGCGGGGCTGCGGGACGCCGGCTGCGCCACCGAGGTCGCGGTGCTTGACGCCACGGCGGGCGACGACCCGGCCGCGTACGGCTGGGACGACCTCGACGGCTACGACATGGTCCTGGTCACCGGGACGGACGCGCCCCGGCGGCTCGCCGCGCTGCTCGACGCCGGCATACCGGCCGGCCGGTTGCTGCTGCCGGCCTGGCCCTTCGGCGACTCGGTGGTGATCGGCCCGCTCATGTCCCGTGGCGCCGCCGGCTGTTGGACCTGCGCGGCGCTGCGGCTGGGGACCAACGGCGAGCCGGGCGCCGCCGCGGACCTGTGGAGCGCGACGGCCCCCGGCGGCCCGCGCGAGCCGGCCGGCCCCGCGGTCGGCGGCCCGCTGGCGGCGATGATCGGCAACCTCCTCGGCTACGAGGTCTTCCGCCGCACGACCGGCGTGCTGCCCGCGGAGACCGAGAACCAGCTGATCGTCCAGCACACCGACTCCCTGGACACCACGGCCGAGCCCCTGCTGCCGCACCCGCGCTGCCCGCACTGCGCCACGGCGTCCGAGCCGGTGGACGAGCCCGTCCTGCTGGCCGACCTGGCGCAGGAGGAACGGCCAGGCACGGCGGCGGCGACCACGGATACGCCTGCGGGCGCTGTGCGTGCGGACGGCGCGGCACCCGGCAGCGGGCCGGTCGTGGACGGGACCGCGGACGGGACCGCGGACGGCACCGCGGAAGCGGCCGCACCGGCGACGGAGGCGCCCGCGACGGGTGGCGCGGTCTCGCCGCTCGGCGGGCCGGTCGCGGACGGGGCCGCGGAGGAGGACGCCGCGCAGGCCGCACTCGGGGAGATCTCCGGGCGGGCGGTGCTGGTGCAGTCGCGGACCGGGGTCTTCACCGCCTACGCCGACGAGGACTGGGCGCAGACGCCGTTGAAGGTCAGCACGGTGGTGCTCGGCACCGGGCACCGCGGACGCCGCGAGATCACCGCCTTCGACGTGCACCATGTCGCCGGGGCGCGGCTGCGGGCACTGCACCGTGCCGCCGAGGTCTATGCCGAGCGGGTGGTGCCGGTCCAGCAGGTCCTGGCCGGGGCGGAGTTGGAAGCCGCGCGCGGCAAGTGGCGGGCGCTGGACCCGGCGCGGCTGAGCGTCGCGTCCGGGCTCGGCACACCGGCGGAGCTGATCGCGCGCTGGTGCCCGGCGACCTCGCTGCTCAGCGGCGAGACGCTGCTGGTGCCCGCGGCGGCGCTGCGGCCGTTCGGGCCCGACAACCAGGCGCGCGTCGTCGAGCCGACCTCCGCGGGCACCGGCGCGGGTGCGACCCCGGCCGCCGCGGTGGCCCGCGGCCTGCGGACCGCGCTGGCCCACGACGCGCTGCGTTCCGCGCTCCGCGGCACCTTCGCCGTGGACCGCCTCGACCCGGCCGCGCCGGACAGCGACGACGCCGAGATCACCTTCCTGCTCCGCTCCGCCGCGGGCCTCGGCGCCGAGCTGGAGATCCTCGCCTTGGGCGGCGGGCCGGGGGAGTGCGCCCTTCCGGTGGTGCTGGCCAGGGCGGCCGACCCGGCAACGGGCCTGCCGCGCTGGGCGGTCGCCGCGGCTCCGCGCCGCCGCGACGCCGTGCTCACCGCGGTGCGCGACCTGCTCGGCGCCGTACAGACCGGCGGCACGCCCGACCTCGGCGACCCGCTGCTCGCCGATCTCGACCCGGCCGCCCTCGTGCCGACCGACCTCGACCCGGCCGCCCTCGTCCCGACCGGCGAGTCCGCCGGCGCGCACGCCACCGGCTGGGCCGCGGTCGCCGCCGCCTTGCGCGCCGCCGGCCGCGACGTGCTGACCGCCCCGATCCATGCCCCCGACCTGGCGGCGGGGCGCCTGCACACCACCCGCGTCCTGCTCACCACCCCCGGGGCCCGCCCGTGAGCCCGGCCCCGCCACCCGCCGCCACCGCCCTCGCGGCGGCCCCCAGGGCCGGTCACGCCGGACCGCTGGACGAGTCCTGCGCGCGGCTGGCCGGGCGGCTCGCCGCCGGCCTCGCCCGGCACGCGGGAGGGGACGCGGACGTCGTCGTCGGGGCGCTCGGGGTGCGGGACGAACTGGCCGTGGGCGACGGCGAGGACGGGCCGCCGGGCGCGGTCGGGGTGTACCGCTACGGGCACCTGGTCCTCGTCGGCCCGTTCGCGCCGGACGGCACCGCGGGCTGCCCGCGCTGCCTGGCCCGCCGCTGGCAGGGGGTGCGGTCCCGGGCGCTGCGCGAGGCGCTGGAGACCGGTGCAGGAACGCGGGCCGCAGGAACGGGCGCCGGTGACCCGGCCTTCGGGGTGGACGCCGTCGCCGCGCTGATCGCGGCGCACCGGGAGCGGCCGGGCGGCGCCGGACAACTGCCGTACGCCTTCCTGGTGGACGCCGAGACGCTGCGGGTGACCCGCTTCGCCTTCGTACCGGACGCCGAGTGCCCGCGCTGCGGCGAACGGGCCGCCGACACCGCTGAGGGCGCGCGGATCAGCTTCGCCCCGGCGCCGAAACCGGCCCCCGACGTCTTCCGCGCCCGGCCCGCCGACGACTACGACGTGCCCTTCGAGGCGTTCGTGAACCCGGCCGCGGGCATGCTCGGCCCCTCGGTGGTGCCCGATCTGATCTCGGCGTCCACCTCCTCGACCGTGGGCTCGTTCCTGCTGCGCTCCGGCGACTACCTGCGGGAGTGCTTCTGGGGGGGCCACACCCCGCGCTACCGCTCCAGCGAGCGCGTCGGCCTGCTTGAAGGGCTGGAGCGCTTCGCCGGGATGCGCCCGCGCGGCAAGCGCACCACGGTGGTGGCCGCCTACGACGAACTGGCGACCGTGGAGGCGGTGCTCGACCCGCGCGCCTGCGGGCTGTACTGCGACGACTTCCACCGGTCCGAGCCCGGCGTGCGGCCCTTCGACCCGGCCCGGCCGATCCCCTGGGTGTGGGGCTGGTCGCTGCGCGACCAACGGCCGCTGCTCGTACCGGAGATCCTTGCCTACTACCACGCACCCGGCGGCCTGGAGCACCGGTTCGTGCAGGAGAGTTCCAACGGCTGCGCGTCCGGCGGGAGTCTGGCCGAGGCCGTCTACCACGGCCTGATGGAGGTCGTCGAGCGCGACGCGTTCCTGCTGGCCTGGTACGGACGGGCGCCGCTGCCGGAGATCGACGTTGCCGGCAGCCGCAGCGCGCACACCCATGCGATGATCGACCGGCTCGCGATGTACGGCTACCGGGCCCGCTTCTTCGACACCCGGATCAGCTTCCCGATCCCGGTGGTCACCGCGGTGGCCGAGCGGATCGACGGCGGTCTCGGCCGGTTGTGCTTCGGGGCGGGCGCCGGACTCGACCCGGAGGCGGCGCTGGCGGCCGGGCTGTGCGAGATCGCCACCGACGCGGTCAACCTGCGCCGCAGGACCGCCCGCGACCAGGCCCGACTGCGGTCCCTGGCCGCCGACTTCGACCGGGTGCTGGTGCTGCACGACCACCCGCTGCTCTACGGCCTGCCCGAAATGGCCGTCCACGCCGACTTCCTGCTGCGCGGCGACCGCCCGCGCGTCGCGCCGGCCGACCTCGGCGCGAGCGGACCCGGCGTCCTGCCGCCCGGCGACGACCTCGGCGACGACGTGGCCGCCTGCGTCGAGGCGGTCGCGAAGGCCGGCTTCGACGTGGTCGTGGTCGACCAGACCATGCCCGAGCAGCGCGAACTCGGCTTCCACACCGCCGGGGTGATCGTGCCGGGCCTGCTGCCCATCGACTTCGGCTGGCGACGGCAGCGCGCCCGCCACCTGCCCAGGACGCGCACCGCACTGCGTGCGGCGGGCCTGCACACCCGCGACCTGACCGCCGCCGACCTCAACCAGGCCCCGCACCCGTTCCCTTGAGGCCCGCAACGGCCCCGCACCGCCCGCAGCGGCCCCGCACGGCCCGCCCGGCTCCGCACCCCTACCGACCCCGCAGACGGACACCCGCACAGAGAGGAAACACCCGTGGGATTCGCCCATGAGTACGCGACCGCCATCGTCCGGCGGGGCAGGTATCCCATGGAGCCGGCCGACTTCGTCCCCGACTGGGCCGACCGGCCGCGCAAGGGCAAGCACTTTCCCGGCGCCGAGGCCTTCCCGCTGCCGCAGGCCGCCGACCTGCCGCCCACCGGCGAGGCGACCGTGCAGCGTGGGCTGTTCGGGCCGCGCGGCACCGGGGCCTTCACACTGCCGCTGCTCGCCGGGATGCTCCAGGAGTCCTACGGCCTGGTCGGCCGCCGGCTCGCCGTGCAGGCCAACTCCGACCTCGGCACCCTGCCGATGTACACCCAGGCCAACTGGTCGCGCGGCACCGCCTCCGGCGGCGGCCTCTACCCGGTCGGCGTGCACTGGGTGGCAGGCCCCTCGGGCCCGCTGACCCCCGGCGTCTACTACTACTCCACCCCGCACCACGACCTGCGGCGGCTGCTGGCGGGCGACGTGACGGCCGAAGTGCGCGCGGCGGGCGGCGCGGACCTGGCGGCGTACGACCAGTTCCTGGTCCTCGGCGTGCGGTTCTGGCAGAACGCCTTCAAGTACAACAGCTTCAGCTACCACGTCGTGACGATGGACACCGGCGCCCTGCTGCAGACCTGGCGGATCTGGGCCAGGGCGCGCGGGCTGCACATCGGGCCCGCCCTGTGGTTCGACGAGGCCAGGCTCGGCCGGCTGCTGGGACTCGCACCGGACGAGGAGGGCGTCTTCGCGGTGGTCCCGCTCGCCTGGGAGCGGCCCGCCGTGACCTCGGCTCCCGCGCTCGCAGCCCCCCGCGTGCGATACGCCGACCAGGAGCGGTCCCGGACGACCATGACCTTCGAGATCGTACGCCGCATGCACGAAGCGACGCTCGACGGCGACGCCGACCGGCCCGCCGCAGGAGCGCTGGACGGCGCGCTGGCGCTGCCGGTGCCCCCCGGCGGCGAGCGGACCGCGCTGCCCGCACCGAAGGCGCTGGACACCCCGGTCGGCACCGCGCTGCGTGACCGGCGCAGCAGCTTCGGCCGCTTCCAGGCGACGACGCCGCTGCCGGCCGAAGCGCTCGCCACCGTGCTGGCCGCCGTCGACGCCGCCGGCACCCTGGACAGCGACGCGGAGACCCCGGGCGCCGGCCCGCTGACCCGGGCGTACGTCTTCGTCAACCACGTGGCGGGCGTCGAGCCCGGCAGCTATCTGCACGACCGCGCCGACGGCTCACTGCGGCTGGTCGCGGCGGGCGCGCCGGGCGAGTTCCTGCAGCGGAACTACTTCCTGGCCAACTACAACCTGGAGCAGGCGGCCGCCGTCATCGTGCCCGTCGCCCGCACCACCGCCGTGCTCGACGCGGTCGGCGACCGGGGATACCGCCTGGTCAACGCCGTGATCGGCGGGATCTCCCAGGCCGTCTACACCGCGTCGGCCGCGGCGGGCCTGTCCTGCGGGGTGGCGCTGGGCTTCGACGCGATCTCCTTCACCGAGGAGCTGGCGCTCGACACGACCGGCGAGGTGCCGCTGCTGATCATGATGATCGGCCACGAACGCCCCCGGCCCGCCGACTTCCGCTACGACCTCGCCTGAACGCCGCGGCCGCACGCGGCCCACTCCCACCCGATGCCAGGACGGACCGAAGGACAGGAAGGAGCGGCATGAGCGTCGACGCCGTCGCGCAGGACACGGGGGACAGCTCGCGGAGCTGGCTGCTGCACCGCCGCTTCATGCTGCGGGTGGCGGGTCTGCCGGTGGAGGCCGTGCACCGCCTGCGCAGCCCCGACGCCCGGCGCTGGGCCGCGGAGGTCCTGGCCGCCGAGCAGAAAGTGGCCTCGCTCGGGCAGGAGCTGAACGACCCGCTGACGGTCCTGGTCAAGGCCACCGAGGACGACGCGGACCGCCGGGCGGTGCTCGCGCTGCGCCGCCAGGTCTTCAACGACCGGCTGCCCGGCGACCCCGACGCCGTGCGCCGGCTGGCTGCCGGAGTCGGCGGCGGCACCGGCGACCTGCTCACCTGCTGGCTCGACGCCCGGCTGCGGCTGGCCGAACTGCACACCGCGGGCGGCCCGTTGCTCGACCGCGAACTGGCCGCCGCCAGAACGGCACTGCGCACCCTCGCCGGTGCGGACCGGCTGCGGCTCGCCCTCGCGCTCGCCTCGCCGACCCTCGACGGGCAGCTCGACGCCTTCATCGCCGACCGTGCGCCCGTACCGGACAAGCGGACCAGGAAGAAGGAGCGCTCCCTGCTGGCGTATCTCTACCGGACCGCCTGCAAGACCAGCCCGTTCAGCACCTTCACCGCCGTCGCCGAGGGCACCTTCGGCGACGCGGCACCCGAGGTGCGCACCGGCGAGCGCTGGACCAGCCATCCGCGGCTCAACGTCGTGGTCCTGGCCAGGCTCGCCGAACTGATCGCCGCCGACAGCGCCCGCCGCGACGACCTGCCGGTCACCCTGTCGGCCGGCTGGGAGCTCGACGAGGACCGCATCCGCTACGTCCGCCGCTCGGTCACCGCGGGCGACGACAGCGCCGCCGTCAGCTTCGACGCGGCCCACGACCGGTTGTTCTTCCTGCGCAACAGCGGCACGTTGGAGCGGCTGACCGCCCTCTTCCGCGAGCAACCGCACCTCAGCTACGCCGAGTTGACCGGTTGGCTGACCGCCGAGACCGGCGCGACCGGCGACCAGGCCGACCGCTACGCCGCGACACTGCTCGACCTGGGCATCCTGCAGATGACCGGCCTGGCGACCGACGTGCACACCGCGGACCCGCTGCGGTCCTTCCGCGCCGCCCTGCGCGACCTGGGCCGCGACTGGGCCGACGACATCGCCGACCGCCTGGAGGGCCCCGCTGCCCGCGTGGACCGCTACCGGCACGCCGACGTCCCCGCCCGCCGCGCGCTGCTGGCCGGACTGCGCCACGACCTCGCCGCGTTGCAGGCCGACCTGGGCGCGGCCACGCCGTCGCTGCCGCAGACGCTGCTCTACGAGGACGTGCGCGAGCAGCCGGTCGCGGCCGACCTGGCCGAGTGGACCGAGCTGGCCGCCGCCCCGCTGCACGCCCTCACCGGGATGATGCCCGCCTTCGACGTGGCACTGCCCCAACGGCTCACCCTCAAGGGCTTCTTCGTGGCCCGCCACGGGCGCGGCGGGCGGTGCGAGGACCTGCTGCGGCTCGTGCACGACTTCCACGAGGACATCTTCACGCAGTATCTGCAGTTCACCTCGCTCAAGTCGCCGTGGGCGGCGGACGGTGCCCACGCCCCCGAGGAGAACTGGCTCGGCATGCCGGAGGTCGCCGCCCTGGACAGCGCCCGCGCCGCCTTCACCGGGCGGATGCGCGAGCTGTGGGCCGCGCACCCCGAGGGCGGCGCGGAACTGCGGCTCGGCGAAGACCTGGTGGCCGCCGTCACCGGCGAACTGGCGCCGCTCGGGACGGCGTTCGCCCCGCACAGCCACTTCCTGCAGCTCGCCCGCCGCCCCGGCGACCCGCTGGTGGTGCTCAACAACTCCTACGGCGGCCTGTCCTTCCCCTTCACCCGCTTCACCCACTGCTTCGACGACGACGATGCCCGGGGCGACGGCGGCCTGAGCGGGCGGCTGCGCGAGACGCTGCGGGACTGGCAGCCGCCCGGCGCGGTCTTCGCCGAGATCACCGCGGGCTCCGCGACCACCAACCTCAACCTGCACGGCCGGCTCACCGACTACGAGATCGTCTGCCCCGGCGAGAGCAGCACTGCCCCCGCCGAGGCCAGGATCGACCTGGACGACCTCTACGCCGAGCACGACGAGCAGGCCGACCGGCTGGTGCTGCGCTCCCGGCGGCTCGACCGCGAGGTCGTCCCCCTCTACCTGGGCTACCTGGTGCCGATGGTGCTGCCCGAGGTGCCGCGCACGCTGCTGCTGCTGTCGCCGACCTCCCGCGCCTCCTTCGACGTCTGGCGCGGGGTGCCAGAGGCCGCCGTGCGGGACGGGGTCACCAGCAGGCCGCGGGTCCGCTACCGCAGCGTGGTGCTGCACCGCAGGTCGTGGACGGCCGCGCCGGGCGCCCTGCCGGTACGCGAACCGGGCACGGACGAGGCCGGCTTCTTCCTGCGCTGGCAGCGCTGGCGGCGCGACCACGGCCTGCCGGAGAGGGTGTTCGCCACCCTGCACGAGCAACGTGACGGCGACACGGGCGGGTTCGGCGCTGCCTTCGGCGGCTCCAAGCCGCAGTACGTCGACTTCGACAGCCCCCTGTCGCTGATCGCCCTCGACGCGCTGACCGGCGGCGGCCGGACCAGGACGGTCTTCGAGGAGATGCTGCCGGGCGAGGAGGAGCTGCATGTGCGCTCCCCGGGCGGCCACCACGTCGCGGAACTCGCCGTCGAGATCGTCCCCCGCCCGGCGGCGCCCGCCGCCGCGCCCCGGCCAGGAAGGCAGGACAGCGCCGTATGACCACCCCAGAGGCGGCCACCGCCCCGACCCCGGCGCACCCCCCCGCGCCGGCCGTCCCGCCCGTGCCCCCGGGCCCGGAGACCCGCGGCGACTGGCTGGCCTTCCACGTCTTCTACGCCGCCAGCCCCCGCCCCTTCCTGCTGCGCTGCGTCCGCCCGCTCGTCGCCGAGCTGACCGGCGAGGGCCTGCTGAGCGGCTGGTTCTTCATCAACTACTGGCTGGAGGGCCCGCACATCAGACTGCGGCTGCGCCCGGCCGCACCGGCCGCGGGCCCCGAGGTCGCCGCCCGCGCGAGCCGCGCCATCGAGGCCTTCCTGGCCGAGCGCCCCGCGCTCTACGAGGTCAAGGGCGGTTTCCTCGCGGACCTCTACAACACCCTCTTCGAGTTGGAGTTCCCCGGCGGCGAGCGCAACGGCCTGGTCGACGCGGACGGCCGGATGAGGCTGCGGCCCAACAACACCTTCAGCCCCGAACCTTACGAGCCGGAGTACGGCAAATACGGCGGTCAGGCCGGGATCGAGCTGGCCGAGTGGCACTTCCAGCGCTCCAGCGAGCTGGTCTCCGGCGCGCTCGGCACGATGAACCTGCACCTGCGGACCGTACTGCTGGGCGTGGCCGCGCAGTTGATGATGACCATGTCGGGCTGCCTGCTGCGCGAGGAGACGGCGCTGCTGGAATTCCTCGACCGCTACCACCAGTTCTGGAACTCGGCCTTCTCCACCACCAACTACACCGCCCAGGACGGCTACGACCGGGCCTACGGCACCATGGAGTCACTGCCCGCCCGCTTCCAGCACATCCGTGCCGCCGTCGCCGAGTCGGCCCCGGAACGGCTGCCGAGCTTCCTCGCCGGCTGGGCGGAGCACTGCCTCTCGCTGCGCGACAAGGTGGTGGCGCTGGCCCGCGGCGGCGACCTGGTCTTCCGGTCCTGGGACGGCACGCGCGACCTGCCGGTCACCGACCCCGGACAGGCGCTGCCGATGCTGCTCTCGCCATACATGCACATGACCAACAACCGGCTCTCTGTGACCGTCCGCGACGAGGCCTTCCTGTCGTACGTGCTGGCCCGCGCGCTGCGCGAGCCCCGGCCCACGGCGGCGCCGTGACCACCGGCGGCCTGCTCGACCTGCGGCCCGCGCTGCGGCCCGGCATCCTCGTCGGCCCCGCGCTGACCCGCGGACCGGCCGTCGTCCACCTGCTCAAGGACCCGGCCACCGGGGTGCGGATGGAGGTCGGCGCCAGGGAGCACTTCATCATCGCACGGCTGGACGGCAGCCGCTCGCTCGCCGAGATCGGCACCGAATACGCCGCCCGCTTCGGCGCCCGGCTGGGCGACGCGCAGTGGCAGCAGATGCTGCGGCTGCTCTCCACCCGCCAACTGCTCGACGCCGGGTGCCCGCCCGCCGCTCCGGCCCCCGCCGCACCGACCGCCGCGGACCAACCGCGGCCGCAGTCCCGCCTGTTGAGCGGCACCACCCGGATGGTCGCCGACGCGCCCGCGCTGATGGACCGGCTGCACGACGCCACCGCTGCCGCCCGCCGGCCGGCCGTCGTGGTCCCGCTGCTGGTGCTGGCCGCCGCGGTGCCGGTCGCCGTCGCCGTCAGGCTGGGCGAACTCGCCGACCAGACCGGGCGGTTGTACCACCAGCCGGTCACCCTGGCCGCCGTCGGCTGCGTGCTGTGGGTCAGCCTCGGCCTGCACGAGCTGGCGCACGGCCTGGTCGCCCGGGCGTACGGCCTGCGGGTCGGCGAGATCGGCCTGCGCCGGGTGTGGGGCGTGCTGACGTATCTCTACTGCGAGGTGGAGGACGTGCAGTTCCTCGACCGGCGCGGCAGGCAGGTGGCCGTCGCCGTCGCCGGCGCGGTGACGAACCTGCTGTTCCTGCTGCCGTTCTGGCCGGTGTGGGCGCTTCTGCCGGACTCCGCCCAGGCGCTCCCCGCGCTCGGCGGCCTGCTGCTGCTCGGCACCGCGATGGCGCTGCTCAACCTGGTGCCGCTGCCGCCGCTCGACGGCTACAAGATCCTCGGCTACGCGCTGGGCACCCTGCGGCTGGCCACCGAGAGCCGCACCTTCCTGGTGGTCGCGGCCGGCTCCGTCCGCCGCGGCGGCGAGGCCCGGGTGCGGCTGCGCCGCTACCCCGCCCAGCTCCGCCTGGTGTACGCCGGATTCGCCGCCTGCTGCGCCCTGTCGGCGGCGGCGGTACCGGCCGCCGCCGGTCTGGGGTGCCGGGCCGTCCTCCCGGGCCGCTACGGCTCCTGGACCCTCTACCTCCCCCTTGCCCTGCTCGCGGCGGCCCTGCTGCTGCGGCTGCTCGGCCTGCGCGCCGCAGCCGTGCGGGCACGGGCCGCCGCCCGCAAGGCGCCGCCGCGTACCCCTGCGGCCGATCGGCACCCTCCGCGCACCACCCCGCCCGCACCGCGGCCGGGCACCTCACCACAGCAGCGGGAGAAAGGCGACATGAAACCACAGCCCCGTCCGGCGGGGACCGCCATCGTCCTCGACGGCGTCAGCAAGCGCTACGGCGAGGTGCACGCGCTCGACAACGTCTCGCTGACCGTGGGGCAGGGCGAGTTCTTCGGCGTACTCGGCCCCAACGGGGCGGGGAAGACCACCCTGGTGGAGATCGTCGAGGGCATGCGCAAGGCGGACTCAGGCACCGTCCGGGTATTCGGCCGCAGCCCATGGCCGCGCGACACCGCGCTGCTGCGCAGGATCGGCGTGCAGACCCAGACGTCGGCCTTCTTCACCCGGCTCACAGCGTGGGAGCACCTGGAGACCGTCGCCGCGCTCCAGGGCGCCGACCGCGCCGCCGCACGCCACGCGCTGGACCTGGTCGGCCTGGCCGGCAAGGAGCGCAGCCGGGTGGACGACCTGTCGGGCGGCCAGCGGCAGCGGCTGGCGCTGGCCACCGCGCTGGTGCACCAGCCGGACCTGATCTTCCTGGATGAGCCGACCGCCGCGCTGGACCCGCAGGCCCGCAGGTCGCTGTGGTCGGTGCTGCGGGAGCTGCGCGGCGAGGGCCGCACCATCGTCTACACCACCCACTACCTGGACGAGGCCGAGGCGCTGTGCGACCGGGTCGCCATCGTCGCGGGCGGCCGGGTGGTGGCGCTGGACAGCCCCGGCGCGCTGATCAGGTCGATGGCCGCGCCCGCCAGGCTGCTGGTGCCCGCCGACCGCATCACCGTCGAGCAGGCCCGCGCCGTCCAGGGCGCGGAACGGGTGCTGGTCGAGGGCGGCGAGGTCGTCATCGAGACGCGGCACGCCAACAAGGTGCTGATCGAACTGGGCGCGCTGGTCGACATGGACGCGATCCAGACCAGGACGGCGACGCTGGAGGACGCCTACCTCCGGCTCACCGCCGCGCCACCTCCGCCCCCCGCGGACCGGGCCGGCGCCCCGGCGGTCGGATCGGAGCGCGGCCGATGACCACGACGACCACCGTCCCCGGCGCCTACGCCACCCTCACCAGGGCCACCTTCCTGGCCTCGGTACGCGACCGCACCACCGTCTTCTTCACCTTCGCCTTCCCGCTGGTCTTCCTCGTGGTCTTCGGGCTGCTCTTCCGCGGCCAGTCCGTGGACGGCGGCCTGCCGTACATCAACTACGTGGCGCCCGGCGTGCTGTCGTGGGGCGTCGGCAACGCGGCGCTGTTCGGTCCGGCCTTCGCGCTGATGCACTGGCGGCGCGACGACATCCTGCGGCTCATCTGGCGGACCCCGACTCCGCTGCCCACGGTGCTCGGTTCGCGGTTCGTCGTCGCCGTCGTGGTGGGCCTGTCGCAGGCGGTGCTCTTCACTGCGGTCGCGCTGCTGCCCTTCTTCGGCCTGCACCTGGACGGCAGTTGGCCGCTGGCGCTGCCGCTGCTGGTCTTCGGGGTGGCGGCCTTCCTGGCGATGGGCCTGGTCGTCGGCAGCCTCGCCGACACCCCCGAGGCGGTCGCGGCGATCGCCAACTGCGTGATGGTGCCGATGGCGTTCCTGTCCGGCTCCTTCTACCCGGCCGACCTGCTGCCCGGCTGGATACGGACCGCCTCGTGGGTGCTGCCGCTGCGCTACCTCGACGACGGGCTGACCGATGTGCTGGCCGGGCGCGCCTCCTTCGGGTCGCTGGCCCTCGACTGCGGCGGCCTGGCCGCCTTCACCGTCGTCTTCGGGCTGATCGCCGCCCGCATCTTCCGCTGGAGCAACCGCACATGACGACCGACACCGCCGTACGCCCGGCGCCGGGCCCCGCGGCCGCGCCGGAGCCGCCGCCGCTGGAGTCCGCCGGGCGGGACCTCGAACGACGGCTCGCCGCGCGGGCCGCCGCCGAGGGCGCGCCCGCGCCGCTGGTCGCCGTTATCGGCAGCGCCGACGTGCTGGGCGGGGAGCGCCCCGAGGCCGCCGGCCGGCGGGCCGCAGCAGGCGTCCACCTCACCGCGGACGCCGTGCTGATCGGCCCGTGGGGCGGCCCGGCCGCTACGGCCGCCTGCGGCTGCTGCCTGGCCATCCGCTGGCAGCGCCTGCGTACCCGTACCGAACGCGACGCCCTGGAGACCGGCCTCGCCCGCTCCGCCGCGGGCCGCTGGCCGGTGCTCCCGGACTACACCGCGGACGCGGTGTGGGCCCTGTGCCGCCTGACGGCGGGCGGCACGGGCCGGGCGCCGATCGGGGGCGGCCGACTCGCGCAGGCCCCGACCACTGGCGGCCGACTCCCGCAGGCCACCGGTACGGGCCCGGCCCGGGACGAGGCCTCCGACGCGCGCCCGGACCCGACTACCGGCGTACGGCTCGCGCAGGTCACCCGGCTCGACCTGGAGACCGGCCTGGTCACCACGGTGCCGCTGCTGGCCGACCCGCTCTGCCCGCACGCCCCGCACGGGCGGGCGGCGGAGCCCGAGGCCTTCCCGCTGCCCCGGCGGAAGGCCGCCGCCGACCGCTACCGGCTGCGCCCGCCCGGCGGATACGACCTGCCGGCCGCGGCGCTGGCGAACCCGGTGTGCGGCGTGCTCGGCGCAGGCACCTGGAGCGACGTCACCTCGCCGACCACCGCGCCGGTCGCGGGCAGCGTCTTCATGCGCGGCTACGCGGGCCTGACCGACGTCACCTGGAGCGGCCAGTCCCACTCCTTCGCCGCCAGCCGCGACCTGGCCTTCCTCGAAGGCCTGGAGCGCTACGCGGGCACCCACCGCAGGCAGGCCGGCGGCCTCGTCACCGACTCCTACGACAACCTCGGCGCCGCCGCCCTCGACCCGCGCGACTGCGGGCTCTACGCACCCGAGACCTACCGCGACGACCCGATGATCGCGCCCTTCGACCCGTCCCGGCCCATCCCCTGGGTCCGCGGCTGGTCGCTGCGCGACGACCGGCCGGTGCTGGTGCCCGCCCGGCTGGTCTACTACAGCGCGGGCACCGCCGCCGACCACTTCGTCTTCGAGTGCTCCAACGGCTGCGCCACCGGGAGTTGCCTGGAGGAGGCGGTGCTCTTCGGGCTGCTCGAACTCGTCGAGCGGGACGCCTTCCTGCTGGCCTGGTACGGCGACGCCCGGCTCACCGAGATCGACCTGGCCGCCTGCCGCAGCCCGGTGCTGCGCGCGATGACCGACAGGGCCGCGCTCTGCGGCTACGACGTGCACGCCTTCGACAACCGCATCGACCTGGCCGTACCCGTCGTCACCGGCCTGGCCGTACGCAAGGACGGCGGCCCCGGCACGCTCGCCTTCGCCGCGGGTGCCGCCTTCGACCCGGAGACGGCGGTGGAGGCCGCGGTCTCGGAGATCCTCACCTATCTGCCGCACCTGCCGCGGCAGGTGACCGAGCGGCCCGCAGAACTGGCCGCGATGGCCGAGGACTTCGGCCTGGTGCGCCGGCTGCCCGACCACGCGGCGCTGTTCGGGCTGCCCCGGATGGCCCAGCACGTCGGCAGCTATCTGGAGCCGGCCGCCGTAAGGCCGCCGGCCGAGGTCTACGCCGAGTGGGAGCAGCGCCGTCCGCGCGGCCTCGACCTGCGCGACGACATCCGGTGGCTGACCGGGGAACTGGCCGCGGCGGGCTGCGATGTGATCGTGGTCGACCAGACCGCGCCCGAGCAGCGCGCGATGGGGCTGCGTACGGTGTGCACGATCGCGCCCGGGCTGCTGCCCATCGACTTCGGGTGGGCCCGGCAGCGGGCGCTGACCATGCCGCGGCTGCGCACCGCGCAGCGGCGGGCCGGGCTGCGCCCCGACGACCTGCGCGAGTCCGAGGTGCGCCGGGTGCCGCACCCCTTCCCGTGACGGCCCTGCCGCCGCCCGCGGCCGGGCCGCGACGCGAACGCTCCACGGCCCGCTGTGCGCGGGCCGCGGAGCGGCGGACTGCGGTCGGGGCGTCAGGCGGTGCAGCTGGTGGTGCTGGTCGTGCTGGAGCAGGTGCTGGTGCTGGAGCAGCTGGTCGAGGAACCGAGCATGACCTCGCTGGCGTCGGAGTAGTCGGTGATCTCGAAGGTCTCGGACTCGAGCTCCAGGATCTCCTGGGCCAGCGACACGAGCGGCGTGTCCTGCTTGGTGTTCGCCATGGTGACTCCCTCTTCTCGGCAGGGGACGCGGCCCTGAGCGGACCGGCCGACCCTTTTCTACGCGCGTCCACTGACCGATCGCCCTTCTCCCCGCTGTCACTCCGCTGGCACGCGCACAGGAGCCGCCGATGACCCCGCACGCCCTGCCCGCGGCCCCACCCGTCACGTCCGACGTCCTCGCGCGGGCCGCCGAGCTCTACGTCGCCTTGCACCGTGACCCCGAGCTGTCCGGCGCCGAGGAGCGCACCGCGGCCCGTTTCGCCGCCGCCCTCGGCGCTGCCGGGCTCGACGTCGAGAGCGGCGTCGGCGGCCACGGGGTGGTCGGCGTGCTGCGCAACGGCGCGGGCCCCGTGGTGATGATCCGGGCCGAACTCGACGCGCTCCCGGTCCGCGAGGACACCGGCCTGCCCTACGCCAGCGCCGTCACCGCGCCCGGCCCCGACGGTGCGCCCGTCCCGGTGATGCACGCCTGCGGCCATGACGCGCACCTGGCCGCGCTGGCCGGCGCCGCCGCCGTGCTCGCCGGGTCCGCTGACGGCTGGCGCGGCACCCTGCTGGCCGTCGGGCAGCCCGCGGAGGAGACGCTGAGCGGGGCCGCCGCGATGCTCGCCGACGGCCTCTACACCCGCTTCCCCGTCCCGGCGCACGTGCTGGCCCAGCATGTGGTGCCGCTGCCCGCCGGCATGGTCGCGCACGCCGAGGGGCCGCTGCTCGCGGGGAGCGCGACCCTCGAAGTGGTGCTCCACGGCCGCGGCGGCCACGCGGCGGCCCCGCAGTTGGCGGCCGACCCCGTGATCACCGCCGCCGCCGTCGTGATGCGCTTGCAGACCGTGGTCTCCCGCGAGACCGGCCCCGGCGAGCCGCTGGTGGTCACCGTCGGCTCGGTCAGGGCGGGCACCCCCGGCGGCGGCAACGTCATCGCCGACCGGGCCACGCTCGAAGTGACGGTACGGTCCTTCACCGACGCGGGCCTGGAGCGGGCGGTCGCGGCCGTGCGCCGTATCGTGCGCGCCGAGGCGGCGGCCGCCCCAGAACCCGCGCCGCCGGAGCCCACCGTGCGGGTGCTGTCCCGCTCCCGGCCCACCGTGCCGGACCCCGCGCTGACCGCGGCCGTGCGCCGCGCCCACGAGGCCGCCTTCGGGCGGCACCGGGTTGCCCGCTGGCAGCCGTCGATGGCCACCGAGGACTTCGCGCTGTACGGCGACGCCGGCTTGCACCTGCACGGCGTGCCCGGCATCCGTACCGGCTACTGGATGCTCGGCGGCACCGGCCCCCGGCAGTGGGCCGCCGCCGGCGGCCCGGACGCGGACGCCGCGGGACGGCTGGCGGCGCTGCCCGCGAACCACTCGCCGCACTTCGCCCCGCACCCCCGGCTGACCCTGGAGACCGGCATCGCGGCGATGGCGGCCGCGGTGCGGGCCACCCTGACGACGCCCTCGGAGGTCGCATAGGGTCGGCGAGGACGCCGCCGTCCGGACGGCGGGGCGCAGGCCGGGCAGGGACCGCGGCCGCGAAGGGTGACCTGGTGAGACTGAGGCTGGAATTCACGACCGAGCCGTTCGACCTGGACGTGCCGCCCCGCCACGCGGTGGTGGCCAGGGAGGTCGTGGAGGGCGGCACGCTGGAGGCGGTCGACGTCGGGCCGTTCGGCAACACGGCCGAGGGCGCGGCCGACGACGTCGTGGCCGCCGTCGCCGAACTGCTGCGGCGGACCCTGGCGGCCGGTGCCACCCGGGTCTCGCTCCAGGTCAGCGCGCTGGGGGAGGCCGGCGAATGACCGCGGACGGGGCGCCGCTGACCGCGGACGGGGCGCCGCACGGGGTGTCGCACCCCTTCGCCGACGCCGTCAGGCCGCTGGTGGACGCGCTGGGCGGGGAGATGGTCGCGCCCGGGCAGGCCCGCGGCGACGACGTCGTGCTCAGCTGGGAGGGCGAGCCGGTCGTCGCGGTGCGGCTGCCGCACCTGGCGGACTCGCTCGACCATCTGCTGGCCGACCTGCGACGCAGGCACGGGCCGCTGCCGGCGCTCGGCCGCAAGGAGAAGCAGCAGGTGGTGCGGATCCTGGAGGAGCGCGGCGCCTTCTCGCTGCGGCACGGCGTGGAGACCGTCGCGTCGGCGCTCGGCGTCAGCCGCTTCACCGTGTACAACTACCTGAACAGGGAGAACGCCGCCCGCGAGGGCCGGTGACGGCCCGGCAGGCCCGTCGGCGTAACCAGAAGTTTTCAACAATCTGTTGACGTCCGTTGGTGGCGGCTCCTAGCGTGCGAGGGTGACTTCCAGCGCAACGCCGGGGTTGTCCCGGCTCAACGCGGCCGCCGCCGGCGCCGCCGCCGCCCTGCTGCACGAGGTGTGCGCCAGCGCGGCATGGGGTGCGGCAGTGGCCGCGCGGCGGCCGTACGAACGGCTGGACGACCTGCTCGCGGCGAGCGACACCGCCATGGCCGCACTGACCGCCGCCGACCTGCGCGAGGCGATGGCCGGACACCCGCCGATCGGTCGCCCCACCCCAGGCGACCCGGCCTCGGCCCGCGAGCAGAGCGGCGTCCTGGACGCCGAGCGCGCGGAACTGCTCGCCCTCAACCTCGCCTACCAGGACGCGCACGGCCACGTCTTCCTGATCTGCGCCACCGGCGCCACCGGCGCGCAGATCAAGGCGGCCCTCCAGGCGCGGCTCGGCAACGACGAGGACACCGAACGCGAGATCGTCCGCACCGAACTGGGAAAGATCAACCGGATCAGGCTCAGCAGGCTCGCGGCGACCGCGCAGGAGGACCCGCCATGACATCCGTGTCCACCCACATCCTGGACACCAGCGCCGGCCGCCCCGCCCCCGGAGTGGCCGTCACGCTGGAGGTCCGCACCGGCGCGGAGGGCCCGTGGACCCCGCACGGCGGCTCCGCGACCGACCAGGACGGCCGCTGCAAGGACCTGCCCGCGCTGCCGGACCCCACCACCCACGCACGGCTGCACTTCGACGTGGCGCCCTACCTCGCACGTCACGCCCGGCCGGCCGAGCGCGGTCCACGGGATGCCTTCTTCCCCGAGGTCGCGGTGGTCTTCACGGTCACCCCGGGCGAGCATTTCCACGTACCGCTGCTGCTGAACCCGTTCGGCTACTCCGTATACCGAGGGAGCTAGCGAGATGCCCACACTGCTCGGCCAGAACCAGTACGGCAAGGCGGAGAACCGCGTCGTCCGCATCACCCGCGACGGCGGCACCCACCACATCAAGGACCTGAACGTCTCCGTCGCGCTGTCCGGCGACATGCACGACGTGCACCTGTCCGGGTCGAACGCCAACGTGCTGCCCACCGACACGACCAAGAACACCGTCTTCGCCTTCGCCAAGGAGCACGGCATCGACTCCGCCGAGGCCTTCGGTATCCGGCTGGCCCGGCATTTCGTCACCAGCCAGCAGCCGATCCACCGCGCCCGGATACGGATCGAGGAGCACGCCTGGGAGCGCATCCCGGCCGCCGGCCTGGACCGCGGCGAGCACTCCTTCGTCCGCAAGGGCCAGGAGACCCGCACCACCGAGGTCGCCTACGACGGCGAGCAGTGGCAGGTGATCTCCGGACTGACCGGCCTGGTGGTGCTCAACTCCACCGACTCGGAGTTCTGGGGCTTCGTCAAGGACGGCTACACCACCCTCCAGGAGACCCGCGACCGGATCCTGGCCACCGAGGTCAACGCCCGGTGGCGGTTCGGCTGGACCGGCGCCGCCGGGCAGGACGTACCACCGTGGGAGGAGTCGTACGCGGCGGTGCGCGGCGATCTGCTGGGCGCTTTCGCCGAGACGTACTCGCTCTCGCTCCAGCAGAGCCTGTTCGCGATGGGCTCCCGGGTCATCGACAACAGTGCCGCGGTCGCCGCCGTCGACGAGGTGCGGCTGTCGCTGCCGAACAAGCACCACTTCCTCGCCGACCTGGCGCCCTTCGGCCTCACGAACGACAACGAGGTCTATCTGGCCGCCGACCGGCCCTACGGGCTCATCGAGGGCACGGTGCTGCGCGACGGCGCCGAGGCCCGCATCCCGGTGACGGACTGACAGGGGGACCGCCATGACCGAGCGCATCGTCATCGAGAACTGCGCGGTGGCCACCGTGGACGCGGCAGGCACCGAACACACCTGCGGGCACGTCGTCGTCGCGGGCAACGTCATCGAGTCGGTCGGCCCCGGACCCGCCCCGGCGGGCCTGCCGGACGTCGTCCGGCGCGTCGACGGCACCGGGCACCTGGCCACCCCGGGCCTGGTCAACACCCACCACCACTTCTACCAGTGGCTCACCCGGGGCCTCGCCCAGGACAGCAACCTCTTCGACTGGCTGGTCGAGCTCTACCCGGTGTGGGCGCGGATCGACGAGGACATCGTCCACGCGGGGGCCGCCGGGTCGCTGGCGATGATGGTCCGCGGCGGCGTCACCACCGCCATGGACCACCACTACGTCTTCCCGCGCGGCGCCGGCGACCTGCTCGGCGCCGAGATCAGGGCCGCGGCCGAGACCGGGGTGCGCTTCACCGCCGCCCGCGGCTCGATGGACCGCGGCGCGAGCGACGGGGGGCTGCCGCCGGACTTCGCCGTGGAGACCACCGAGGACGCGCTGCTGGCCACCGAGGCCGCCATCGACACCCACCACGACGCGTCCTTCGGCTCGATGCTGCAGATCGCCGCCGCGCCCTGCTCGCCGTTCTCGGTGTCGACCGAACTGCTACGCGAGGCAGCGGTGCTGGCCCGGCGCAAGGGCGTACGCCTGCACACCCACGGCAGCGAGACGGTGGAGGAGGAGAAGTTCTGCCACGAGCTGTTCGGCATGGGCCCCACCGACTACTTCGAGTCCACCGGCTGGCTCGGCGACGACGTATGGATGGCGCACTGCGTCCACATGAACGACGCCGACATCGCCGCCTTCGCCCGCACCGGCACCGGCGTCGCGCACTGCCCGTCCTCCAACGCCCGGCTCGCCGCCGGGATCGCCCGGGTCCCCGACATGCTCGCCGCGGGCGTGCCGGTCGGCCTCGGCGTGGACGGCACCGCCTCCAACGAATCCGGCGAGCTGCACACCGAGTTGCGCAACGCGTTGCTCATCAACCGCCTCGGCGGCGGCGAGAAGGCGATGAGCGCCCGGCAGGCGCTGCGCCTGGGCACCTACGGCGGCGCCCAAGTCCTCGGCAGGGCCGGCGAGATCGGCTCGCTGGAGCCGGGCAAGCTCGCCGACCTGGTGCTGTGGAAGCTGGACGGCCTCGGCCACGCGTCGATCGCCGACCCGGTCGCCGCCCTGGTGATGGGCGCCGCGGCCCCCGTCACCCTCTCCCTGGTCAACGGCCGCCCGGTCGTCGAGCACGGCCGCCTGACCCGGGTGGACGAGGACGCAATCGCCCGCCTCACCCGCACCCAGTCCCACCGCCTGGCCACCCTCGCCGGCCTGACCTGACCCCCAGGCGTTGACTGGGTCACACGCCGAGGTTCGAGCGCCCCGTAAAGTGGTCCGATGTTCGATCGCCTGAAGATCAGCGTGTTGCCGCCCGGGCGCCGGTTCCCCGCCCAGGTGCGGTTCTGGGTCAACGACGAGGACGTGGTCGAAGAAGCGGTCGGCAAAGGGGGCCGCGGACCCTACGCGGCTGATGTGTTCCCAGCCGGCCGGCCCAGCACTCTCCGGGCGACCAGCGAGGCGCGGCGCGTGGAGCTGGGGGAGCCGGAGTGCACCGGTGGTTGCTGCGGCTTCATGACCGTGGTCGTGCAGCGGTTCGGGGAGATCGTGCAATGGTCGGACTGGGAGGTCCCATGGGAGTGGGGCCCACCTCCCCGCCCCCCGATAGACCACCACTTCGAGGCGATCCAGTACGACGCCGAAGTAGCGCGCGCTGAGGCAGACCGCTGGTGGCAGGTGTATTCGTAGCCCGGCACGGGCTCGTCTTGTGGCGCTTGCGGACGGGGGCTCCGTGGCGGATCCGCCGGAGCGGTGCGGGCCGACCCATCGACCGTCAGGGGCTGTTCAGGCGGCGGCCATCACCCGGACCGCGCCAGCCGACGTGAATCCCGGCACCCGAACCGAGGTCAGAGTCAGACGCCATGCCTGTCCGCGTTCCCCCATCGCGCCGCTGCTACCGTCGCGCGAGCACTGGCCACATGCGACGCGCACTGGACACGACGGTAGTCGGTAGGTTCAGGAGGCAGACATGCGAGGCTGAGCGGCTGCGCCGCGTGCCGCTTGGACTCGTCAACAGGGGGACGGGATGAATGAGTCAGGAAGAGTCGAAGCGTTCAGTGATGGGGTCTTCGCCATTGCCATCACCCTGCTGATCCTGGAGATCAAGGTGCCCGAGGACGCAGGGGACAACCTGTGGTCCTCGTTGGGCAGGCAGTGGCCGTCCTACGCCGCTTACGTGGTGACCTTCCTGGTCATCGGCGTCATGTGGGTCAACCATCACACGGTCTTCCAGTACATCGCCCGGGTCGATCGGACGCTGCTGTTCCTCAACCTCATGCTGCTGATGGGTGTTGCCGCGCTGCCGTGGCCCGCGTCGGTGGTGGCGGCGTATCTTCGGGACGGCAACGCGGCGCATGTCGCCCTTGCCGTGTACGGGCTGTTCATGGTTTTCCACGGGGTGGTCTTCGGGGCCATGTGGTGGCACCTGACCCGCAGCGGTCATCTCTTCATCGACCGGGTGGACGTCGAGGGGGCCCGGGCGACCCGGGCGCGGTTCGCGCTCGGCACGATCGTGTACCCCGTCACGGTGGGACTGGCCTTCGTGTCGGCGCCGTTGACGCTGGCGGTGCACGGGTTGCTCGCCGTGTACTACGCGTTCAACCAGGTGCCCGTGCCGACCAAGGCGGAGGCCTTGCCCGGGTGAGCCCTGCGGCGGCCGGGACGGGTCCCTGCCCCGGACCGTCCGGAGCAGGGGGCGGGGGCCGTGCGTCTCACGAGAAGGGACGGGGGGCGGGGCTCAGTCCGTCAGCTGCTCGTAGGCGGGGAGCGTCAGGAAGTCGACGTATTCGGCGTCCAGCGCGGTGCGCAGCAGCAGGTCGTACGCGTCGGTCCAGCGGCCCGCTGCGAAGGCGGCTTCGCCGGCCTCGGCGCGGATGGCGGCAAGTTCGTCGGCCGCGACACGGCGGACCAGTTCGGGGGCGGCCTTCTCGCCGTTGTCGAAGACCACACCGGTGTTGGTCCACTGCCAGATCTGCGAGCGGGAGATCTCCGCGGTCGCCGCGTCCTCCATCAGGTTGAAGATCGCGACCGCGCCCATGCCGCGCAGCCACGACTCGATGTAGCGGATGCCGACCTGGACGGCGTTGCGCAGCCCCTCATAGGTCGGGTGGGCGTCCAGCGAGGCGATGTCGATCAGCTGGGCCGCGGTCACCTGGACGTCCTCGCGCTGCCGGTCCTTCTGGTGCGGGCGGTCGCCGAGGACCGCGTCGAAGGAGGCGCGGGCGATGGGCACCAGGTCGGGGTGCGCGACCCAGGAGCCGTCGAAGCCGTCCGCCGCCTCGCGGTCCTTGTCCGCCTTGACCTTCTCGAAGGCGACCTTGTTGACCTCGGCGTCCCGCCGGGACGGGATGAAGGCGGCCATGCCGCCGATGGCGTGCGCACCGCGCTTGTGGCAGGTGCGGACCAGCAGTTCGGTGTAGGCGCGCATGAAGGGCGCGGTCATGGTCACCGCGTTGCGGTCCGGCAGCACGAAACGGGCCCCGCCGTCACGGAAGTTCTTCACGATCGAGAACAGGTAGTCCCAGCGGCCCGCGTTGAGCCCGGAGGCGTGGTCGCGCAACTCGTAGAGGATCTCCTCCATTTCGTACGCGGCGGTGATCGTCTCGATCAGCACGGTCGCCCGGACGGTGCCCTGCGGGATGCCGAGCCGGTCCTGCGCGAAGACGAACACGTCGTTCCACAGCCGGGCTTCGAGGTAGGACTCGGTCTTGGGCAGGTAGAAGTACGGCCCCTTGCCCAGGTCGATCAGCCGCTGCGCGTTGTGGAAGAAGTACAGCCCGAAGTCGACCAGGCCGCCCGGCAGTTGCTCGCCGTCCACGGTGAGGTGCCGCTCGCTGAGGTGCCAGCCGCGCGGCCGCATCACCACGGTGGCCAGCTGGTCGGCGGCGGCCAGCGCGTAGGACTTGCCCTCGGGGGAGGTGAAGTCGATCCGCCGCTCGTAGGCGTCGATCAGGTTGAGCTGGCCGCCGATGACGTTCTCCCAGGTGGGCGCGGAGGCGTCCTCGAAGTCGGCGAGCCAGATCCGGGCGCCGGAGTTCAGCGCGTTGATCGTCATCTTGCGGTCGGTCGGGCCGGTGATCTCCACCCGGCGGTCGTTCAGCGCGGCCGGGGCCGCGGCCACCCGCCAGCTCTCGTCCGCCCGGATGTGCGCGGTCTCCGGGCGGAAGTCCAGCGTCGCGGTGCGGGCGATCTCCGCGCGGCGCTCGGCACGCAGCGCCAGCAGTTCCGCGCGGCGCGGGGCGAAGCGGCGGTGCAGTTCGGCGAGGAAGTCCAGCGCCTCGGGGGTCAGCACCTCCTCCTCACGCGGTACGCGGTGCCCGGCGGTCCCGGTGACGACAGCGGCGGACGAAGGGGTCGGTGCGGACATGCGGTCATTCCTCCAGAGCGGGCCGGCGTCCGTCGGTGCGTCGTGCGGACGGGCACGCCGTCGTGCGTCGGGGCACGCCGCCGTGCGTGCCGTGGCACCCGGGGGTACGGGTGGTGGCACGCGGTGCCCGGCCGCCGCGAGCGACGGGCGCTTCTGCACAATGGAGCATAGTTTTCGCAGTGCGGAAGTTCAACGTTTTGTGGCACGTGGTGCGGGCGGCTTCAGAAGCCGCAGGTCGGCGGGGGTGTCGATATCCGCCGGGTCGGCGATGTCGGAGCAGTCCACCAGGAGCGTCTGGTCGACGTGCTCGCGCAGATACGTGCGCGCCCCCCGGTCCTCGCCCGCGCTGCCCGCGACCCCGGCCCAGCGGGCGGCACCGATCAGCACCGGGTGCGCGCGGCGCTCCCCGTACGCGGCCGACACCAGCGCCGACACCAGGTCGTCGCCCGCCCGGGCCGCGGCCACCACCCGGGCGACCGCCGCCGCGCCCACCCCCGGCTGGTCGACCAGCGCGATCACCACCGCAGCCGGCCGCCGGGCCGCCGCCGCGAGCGAGGCAAGGCCCGCGCGCAGCGACGAGCCCATGCCCTCCGGCCAGTGCGGATTGTCGACCAGGACGCAGCCGGGCAGCTCCGCGGCGGCCCGCACCTCGTCGGCCGCCGCACCGAGCACCACGTGCAGCGGGCCGCAGCCGCCGTCCCGCAGCGCGCCCAGCGCGTGCTCCACCAGCGGGCGGCCGCCGTACGGCAGCAGCGCCTTCGGCCGCCCGCCGAGCCGCCGCCCCCCGCCGGCCGCCAGCAGCAGCCCGGCCACCTCGTCCCTTGTGTCCATGCCTCCTGCTTACCGCGTGCGAGCCCGCAGCGGAACAGGCCGCGGACGCCTCGGCGTGTTCCGGTATCGTCTGGCCAGGGCCGGGAGGGGCGATACGAGGGCGTGTCCGCGCAGGCCTTCCGCCTTGTCCGGGTAGGCCTTGTCCGGGTGGGCCGGAGGAACGGGGACTGATGGGCGCTCAGCACACCGGCGGCGAGGTCCACGCCGGGCACCCCGGGCATCCTGGGCCGCTGTACCAGCCGCCCGCGCCGGACGACCCCGCGATGGTCGGCGGCCACCGGATCGCCGCCAGGCTCGGCGTCGGCGCCCTCGGCCCGGTCTACCTCGCCTACGCGCCGGACGGCAGGCCCGTCGCGCTGACCGCGGTCCGGCCCGAACTGGCCGCGCGCAGCGGCTTCGCGGCGGCCTTCGAACACGACGTCCAGGCCGTGCGCCGGGTGCACGGCCCCTACGCCGTGCCCGTTCTCGGCAGCGGCCACGACGGCACCCGCTACTGGCTGGCCGCCGGCTACGTGCCCGCGCTCACCCTGCACGCCGCCGTGTCCGACAGCGGGCGGCCGCTTCCGGTGCCGATCGTGCTGCGCCTGGTGGCCGGCGTCGCCGAGGCACTGCGTGCCGTCCACCACGCCGGCGTCGTCCACGCCGGGCTCGGCCCCGGTACGGTCCTGCTCGCCGCGGACGGCCCGCGCGTGACGGGTTACGGCGTCACCCGGGCCACCGCCGACTCGCCCGGGATACCGGCGTTCTCCTCGCCGGAACAGGCCGCGGACAAGCCGCCGGTCCCGGCCACCGACGTCTTCGCGCTCGGCCAGATCGCCGCCTACGCGGCCATCGGCGCGGCTCCGTTCGGCGCGCGCGCCCTGCACGAGGAGCCGGACCTGTCGGAACTCCCCGGTGAGCTGCGCGAGATCGTCACCCGCTGCCTGATCAAGGACCCGGCCCTGCGGCCGTCCCCTTCCCAGGTCATCGCCATGTGCACCCAGGCCACCCACCACCGGCCGCCCACTCCCTGGCTCCCCACCTTCCTCCAGACCCTCCTGACCCTGCCCCCGCCCCTCCCCCCTCTCCCGCCCCCGGGCACCTGGCCCCGCCCCACCCCGCCGCCGCCCGGCGGGACGCCGGCGCACGGGCTCGTCCCGGGTGCGCCGGCGGCGCCAAGTGCTCCTCCGGCGGGGCCGGGTGGCCTGCGAGCGCCCGCACCGCCCCCGGCGGCCCCCGGGCCCGGCCCGGGTGTGCCGGTGCTGCCTGCGGGGTCGACTCCGCCCGGGGGTACGGCGATCCCGGCGCCTGGCGCCCGGCCCGCGCCGCCAAGTGCGCCCCCGGCCACGCCGGTTGGCGGCGCGGCGCCCCGCATGCCGACCGGCCCCGTAACGCCCGCCGGGGCGACCCGGGGCGGCGCGACGACGGTTCCGCCCGGGGCGCCGCTTGGCGGGCAGCCGGGGGAGCCGTACCGGGAGGTCCCGCGCGGGACCGGGACGCGGGGGAGGCGGCGCGCCGGCGGGTGGGTGGCCGCGGCCGTGGTGACGGTGGTGGGGGCGCTGGCGCTCGGTGGCCTGTTCGGATGGGGGCACGGCGGCGCCGGGCAGCCGCGGACCGACGCGGCGCAGGCCGGCCCGCCCGGGCAGCGGGAGTACGACGGGGTCGGGCTGGACGCGGGTGACGGGCTCGTACTGGAGACCGATCCGCCGCAGACCCGGCCGGGAGCCGAGAACGGCACGTTCGGTTACTCCCCCGACGGCGAGTCCTTCGTGTCCGCCGCCACCCGCGGAGCGCTGGTGCTGCTCGGCCCCCGGGCCCCCGGCACCCTCGACGGGTGCCGGGCCGCAGGCGACCTGGTCGGATCCGTTCCCCGGACGCACCTCACCGCGGGCTCCCGGCTGTGCGTGGTCGGCGCTGACGGCACCACCGCGCTGGTGACGTTCCGTCAACTCTCCGCTCCCGGTGGCCCCTCCGCCCACGCCACCCTCGACCTCACCGTGTGGCCCGCGCGGCAACTTTGACGCAGATTTCGCCGACCGTGTGGCGCAAATGCGTCGTGTCGCGTTTACTGATCGACCCCGGACCCCATGACTCGGAGGCGCCGGGACCTGAGTACGTGTGAGGCAGGGGCACATGGTGGTGGGGGAAATGCAGGCGGTCGACGCTGACCGCAGCGGATCGGTCGCAGGAATGTCGGCGGGCGGTGGCGTGGCGTTAGGCGCCGCGGTCGCCCGGATGGAGCGGGACCTGGCGGCGTACCGCGCCGTCTTACCGGATCGGGCCGTCGCCGAGGACCAACTCGCGGAGCTGGCCCGGCAGTCGGCGGGCGCTCCGGCGCCGGAACAGCTGCGGCACTCGCTGCTGCTCATCGCCTCGGCCCTGGGGTCGGTCAGCGCGCTGACGGCCCCGCTCGCGGTCCTGCGCGAGGCCGTCGAACAGGAGTTGAACCGGTAGCGGCGGGGGCCTGCCCTACACCGCCGGCGCCGCGCTGCTCAGCGCCAGCGCCAACTCCCTTGCCACCCCGTGCAGTACAGGCACGATCTTCTCGGTGGCCTCGTCCGTGACCCGCCCGGCGGGTCCCGAGATGGAGATCGCCGCGGCCCTCGGGGACCCCGGCACCGTCACCGCGAGGCACCGCACCCCGGTCTCCTGCTCGCCGTCGTCCACGGCGTGACCGGCCGACCGGATGCGGTCCAGCTCGGCGAGGAAGGCATCCGGCTCGGTGATGGTGCGCTCGGTCGCCGCGGGCATACCGGTACGGGCCAGCAGTGCCCGCACCTCGGCCGGCGGCACCTGCGCCAGCAGCGCCTTGCCGACGCCGGTGGAGTGCGGCAGCACCCGCCGCCCGACCTCGGTGAACATCCGCATCGAGTGCCGCGAGGGCACCTGCGCCACGTAGACGACCTCGTCACCGTCGAGCAGCGCCATGTTCGCCGTCTCGCCGGTCGCCTCGACCAGTTCCGCCAGATAGGGCCTGGCCCAGGTGCCGAGCAGCCGGGACGCGGTCTCGCCGAGCCGGATGAGCCGCGGCCCGAGGGCGTACCGCCGGTTGGCCTGCTGGCGTACGTATCCGCTGCCCAGCAGGGTCCGCATCAGCCGGTGGATGGTCGGCAGCGGAAGGCCGCTGCTCGCGGACAGTTCGCTCAGGCCCACCTCGCCGCCCGCGTCGGCCATCCGCTCCAGCAGGTCGAAGGCCCGTTCGAGCGACTGGACGCCCCCGGCGCGGTCAGCTGACACGTGCGATCCCCTCTGATCCGTTGCTCGCGGAAGGTGACTTTCGCTGTGCGGAATCGTACCGCTCTTGACGCCCGGGCGAAGGCTATCCACCATGTCCGTCAACAGAACGTTGAATTCTTCCGGCCCGTACGAGCTCCCGCTCCCGCACCTGGAGGTCACCTGGTGGACGCCGTGGACGAAGGCGCCGTGGACGAGCTGGTGCTGCGCTCGACCCGGGTCGTGACCCCGCAGGGCGAGCGCCCGGCCGCCGTCGCGGTCCGCGCCGGCACCATCACCGCCGTCCGCGCCCACGACGCGCCGGTCCCGCGCGGCGTCCCGGTCACCGACCTGGGCGACGACGTGCTGCTGCCCGGCCTGGTGGACACCCACGTGCACATCAACGACCCGGGCCGTACCGAGTGGGAGGGCTTCGCGACCGCCACCGCCGCGGCCGCGGCCGGCGGGATCACCACCGTCGTCGACATGCCGCTGAACAGCATCCCGCCGACCACGACCACCGCCCACCTGGAGATCAAGCGCGACACCGCCCGCGGCCGGCTGCACACCGACGTCGGCTTCTGGGGCGGCGCGGTGCCGGGCAACCTCGCCGACCTGCGCCCGCTGCACGACGCAGGCGTCTTCGGCTTCAAATGCTTCCTGCTGCCCTCAGGCGTCGAGGAGTTCCCGCAGCTGACCTGGCCCGAGGTCGAGGCCGCGCTCACCGAACTCCGCAGGTTCGGCGGCCTGTTGATCGTGCACGCCGAGGACCCGGGCACCATCGACGGCGCCCCCCGGCACACCGGCCGCCGCTACGCCGACTTCCTCGCCTCCCGCCCGCCGACCGCCGAGGACCGGGCGATCGCCGGCCTGATCGCGCTGGCGAAGCGGCTCGACGCCCGCGTCCACATCCTGCACCTGTCCTCCGCGTCCGCGCTGCCGCTGATCGCCGCCGCGAAACGGGACGGCGTACGCCTGACCGTCGAGACCTGCCCGCACTTCCTCACCCTGACCGCGGAGGAAGTCCCGGACGGGGCGACCGAGTTCAAGTGCTGCCCGCCGATCAGGGAGGCCGCCAACCAGGACGCGCTCTGGCAGGCGCTCGCCGACGGCACCATCGACTGCGTGGTCTCCGACCACTCACCCGCCACGATCGGCCTGAAGGCCAAGGACACCGGGGACTTCGCCGCCGCCTGGGGAGGTATCTCCTCCCTCCAGCTGGGCCTGCCCGCGGTGTGGACCGAGGCCCGCCGCCGCGGCCACAGCCTCTCCGACGTGGTCCGCTGGATGTCCGCGGGTCCCGCGGCACTGGCCGGCCTCACCGCCAAGGGCGCCATCGCCGAGGGCCGTGACGCCGACTTCGCCGTACTCGACCCGGAGGCGTCCTTCACGGTCGACCCGGCCCGGCTGCGGCACCGCAACCCGATCACCGCCTACGCCGGCCGCACCCTGCACGGGGTGGTCCGCGGCAGCTGGCTGCGCGGCCGGTGCGTCGCGGCCGACGGCGCCGTCACCGAGCCGCCCACCGGCCGGCTGCTGTCCGCGCCGAGCTGACCGGCCCGTGCCGAGCCCGCGCCGGGAAACACCGAGCGCCAAAGCGCGCCCGGGAAAAAACAGGGCGAGGGGCGACGCACCGGCGGACCGGTGGCGTCACCCCTCGTCAACGGGCGCCCTGGCGGGCGGACCCGCTCAGGCCGCGCGGCGGGCCTTGCGGCGGTGGGCCGCGATGATCTCCGCGTAACGGCGACCGCTGCCCTTGATGGTGCGCTTCTGCGTGGTGTAGTCGACGTGGACAAGGCCGAAGCGCTTGTCGTAGCCGTACGCCCACTCGAAGTTGTCCAGCAGCGACCAGGCGTAGTAGCCGGCCAGCGGCACCCCGCGGCGGACCGCGCGGGCGCAGGCCGCCAGGTGCTCGTCCAGGTAGGCGGTCCGCTCGGGGTCGTCGACCTGGCCGTCGGCACCCACCGTGTCGCGGTAGGCGGAGCCGTTCTCCGTGACGAAGATCTTGCCGGCGCCGTACTCCTCGGACAGCCGCACCAGCAGCTGCTCCAGGCCGTCCGCGTTGACCTCCCAGTCCATCGCCGTCCGCCGGACGCCCGGCAGGTAGACCGACTTGGCGTACGGGGCGGGCCCGGTCGGGTCGTCGGTGATGACGTTGCGGAAGTAGTAGTTCAGGCCCAGCCAGTCCAGCGGGGCGGCGATCGACTCCAGGTCGCCGTCCTTGATCGGCAGGTCCACACCGTAGAGGTCGAGCATGTCCTGCGGGTAGCCGCGGCCGTGGATCGGGTCGAGCCACCAGCGGTTGGTGTGGCCGTCGGCCCGGCGGGCGGCGGCCACGTCGGCGTCGCGGTCGGTGGCCGGCTCGCACGGGCTGAGGTTGTTCACGATGCCGACCCGCAGGTCGGAGTGCGCCGCCCGCAGCGCCTGCACGGCCAGGCCGTGCCCGACGTGCAGGTGGTACGACGCGCGCACCGCCGCTGTCAGGTCCGTCCAGCCGGGGGCCATGGTGCCCTCGAGATGGCCGATCCAGGCCGAGCACAGCGGCTCGTTGAGCGTCGCCCAGTCCTTGACGCGGTCGCCCAGTGCCTCCGCGACCACGGCCGCGTAGTCGCCGAAACGTTCCGCCGTCTCACGCTCGGGCCAGCCGCCCCGGTCCTGCTGGGCCTGCGGGAGGTCCCAGTGGTAGAGGGTGGCGTTGGGCGTGATGCCCGCTTCGAGCAGCGAGTCCACCAGCCGGTCGTAGAAGGCCAGACCGGCGGGGTTGACCGCCCCGCCGCCCTGCGGGACGATCCGCGGCCAGGCGATGGAGAAGCGGTACGAGTCGAGGTCGAGGGCCTTCATCAGGTCCAGGTCCTCGGCCGTGCGGTGGTAGTGGTCGCAGGCGACGTCGCCGGTGTCGTCGCCGTCGATCTTGCCGGGGGTGTGGGAGAAGGTGTCCCAGATGGACGGGGCCCGGCCGTCCTCGTCCACCGCGCCCTCGATCTGGTACGCGGCGGTGGCCGCACCCCAGACGAAATCGGCGGGAAGAGCGCTGAGGTCGTTCACAAGCTGCCTTTCGGGAGGGGTTACTTGACGGCGCCGGCGGTGAGCCCGGCGACGAGGTAACGCTGCAGGAGCAGGAATCCGGCGACCACGGGTACGCTCACGACGATCGAGGCAGCCATGACCTGGTTCCAGTACACGTCGTTCTGGGTGGCGTACTCGCGCAGGCCGACCGCCAGGGTCCTGGTGGACTCGTTGGTCATCACCGACGCGAACAGCACCTCGCCCCAGGCCGTCATGAACGCGTAGACGCTCACGGCGACGATGCCGGGGACCGCGGCCGGGACCACGACCCGGAACAGCGCGCCGAGCGGGCCGCAGCCGTCCACCTTCGCGGCCTCGTCCAGATCCCGCGGGATCGAGTCGAAGTAGCCCGCCAGCATCCAGATGGAGAAGGGCAGCGAGAAGGTGAGGTAGGTGATGATCAGGCCGAGCCGGCTGCCGTTGAGCGTGATGCCCGTGGTGTTGCCGATGTTGACGAAGATCAGGTACAGCGGCAGCAGGAACAGGATGCCGGGGAACATCTGGGTGGACAGCACCGTCACGGTGAAGACCTTGCGGCCCATGAACCGGTAGCGGCTCACCACGTAGGCGGCGAAGATCGCCAGCACCACCGAGAAGACGGTGGCGCTGACGCAGACGATCACCGAGTTCACGAAGTAGTGCGCGAGCGGGATGGTCTTCCAGATGTCGATGTACGGCTTGAACGTCAGGCTGTGCGGTATCCACTTGAACGAGCCCTGCACGTCCTGAAGGCTCTTCAGGGACGAGCTGAGCATCACGTACACGGGGACGAGCACGAAGGCCAGCAGCAGTGTCAGGACGACCCGCCGGGTCCACAGGAAGGACTTCGGCTGCGCCATCGGGGACGGCTGGTCGGTGAACCTAGACATCGTTCTCGCTCCTTCCCCTGGAGGTGACCAGCAGGTAGACAGCCGTTACCACGAGCAGGAAGAGCAGCAGCAGGACGGACATCGCAGAACCCGACCCGAAGTTCCAGTTGATGAACGACGACTGGTAGATGTGGATCGAGATCAGGTCCGCCTGGTGCGGCGGGTTCTGACCGAACATCACGAACGGGGTGTTGAAGTCGTTGAAGGTCCACAGGAACAGGACCAGCACGATGACCTGGTTCACCGGCCGCAGCGACGGCATGGTGATCTTCCTGATCTGCTGCCAGACGCCGGCGCCGTCCATCGCGGCGGCCTCGTACAGCTCGCGCGGGATGTTCTGCAGACCGGCCATCAGCGCCAGGAAGGCGAACGGCCAGGACTTCCAGACCGAGACGATGACCATCGCCCAGAAGCTGTTGTCGCCGATGAGCCAGAACGACTTGCTCGACGTCACGTGCAACTGGTCGTGCAGGACGTGGTTCACCAGGCCGGTGTCCTGCTGGAACATGAACGTCCAGGTGATCAGCGCCGCGTAGGCGGGCAGCGCGTAGGGCACCAGGAAGATGGTGCGGATCAGCCCGCGGCCGCGGAACTTGTCCTGCAGCAGGATGGCCGCGGCGACGCCCAGCAGCCAGGAGAACGCCACGGACAGCAGGGTGTAGGACAGCGTCACCCAGAACGAGTGCAGCAGCGCCTGGCCGATCGGCTGGTGGATCTTTACCGCGGCTTTGTAGTTGTCGAACCCCGCCCAGGGAGCGGTGTTCCAGTGATGGATGTAGAACAGTGTCAGGTTCTTGAAGCTGATCAGGATGCCGAAGAACATCGGCACGATGTGGATCAGCAGCTCGGCGAGGACGGCGGGGAGCAGGAGCAGGTACGGCAGTCCGCCTTGGCGGAGCCGTTCGACGATACGCGGCCGGAGCCGGCGCCCGGCAGCGGACTTGCCGCTGCTGGGGCCGGCTTCGGGTGCGCGCCTCGGGGGGGCGGTGGCAGTCATGGAGGAGAGCCGATCCTTACGAGGCGGGCATCTGCTGCTGCGCCTTGGTCAGCGCCGCCTTGACGGATGCGTCGGTCACGGGCTTGCCCGCGGCGGCCTCGGCGAACAGGCTCTTGACGGCGGGGCCGACCAGGTTCTCGAACTGGCTCTCGTTGGCCACCTGCGGCAGCGGTGCGGCGGACTTCTGCAGCACGCCGGCCAGCACCTTCAGGTCCGGGGTCTGGAAGGCCGGGTCGCTCTGCGCCTCGATGACCGGCGGGATCGAGCCGTACTTGCCGTTGAGCGCCTTCTGCTCGTCGGTGCTCGTCATGAACTTCACGAACGCCTCGGCGGCGTCCTTGTGCTTGGTGTCCTTGAAGACGGCGATGTTGATACCGGCGACCATCGAGGTCACACCGGCGTCACCGGTGGCACCCGCGGTCTGCGTCGGCACCGGCACCACGCCGTACTGGTCGGGCTTCATGCCGTGCGAGGCGATCGCCGGGGCGGCCGACTGCCACATCATCATCGCGGCCTTGCCGGTGGCGAAGTCGGTGATGGTCTGGTTCTGCACGTACTCGGCGTTGCCCTTGGCCGCGATCTTGTCGCCGGCGATGAAGTCGACGTACTGCTTGACCGCCGCGACCTGCTGCGGACCGGTGAAGGTCGGCGCGCCCTTGTCGTCGAACCAGCTGGCGCCGCGCTGCTTGGCGAGCACGAAGATGTGGTGGATGTTCTCCGCGCCGTTGGCGCCCTCGACGGCTATGCCGTAGTGGCCGTCCTTGGTCAGCTTCTTGCCGTCGGCGACCAACTCGGCCCAGGTGGTGGGCGGGTTGGCGATACCGGCGTCAGCGAACTGCTTCTTGTTGTAGTACAGGCCGTATGCCATCGAGTACAGCGGCACCGCGGCGGGGTCCTGGCCCGGCGCGCCCGCGGAGGCGATCGCGGCCGGTGCGAAGCGGTCCTTGCCGCCGATCGTACTGAACGCGGCGCTGTCCCACGGCATCAGGGCGCCGGTCGCCTGCAGCGAGGCCGACCAGGTGTTGCCGATGTTGAGCACGTCGGGGCCCTGGCCGGAGGTGGCGGCCGCCAGGATGCGGTTGAGCAGGTCGGCCCAGCCGATGACCTCGAGCTTGACCTTGATGCCGGTGGAGGCGGTGAACTTGTTCAGCTCGGCGGTCAGGGTCGTCTTGTCGGCGTCCAGGCTGGTGCCCTGGTTGCTCGCCCAGTACGTGATCGTCTGGCCCTTGAGGCTGTTGGGGTCGGCGGTCTTGCCGCTGCCGGAGCTGCCGCTGCTGTCGTCGTCGGAACCCCCGCCGCACGCGGCGAGAGTCAGACCGAGCGCGGCCACGAGGGCGGTGGCCGCGAGGAGTCTGCTGGAGGTGCTGGAAGAGCGCATGACGGTTCCCTCTCAGGGGTGGGATCGCTTCAGGAAGTGAACAGCGCCTGTGTCTTAATTCAGGGCGTGATTTAACTTGTGAGAAAAGGTGGCGTCAAGACCTTGTGCAGCGATAGATTCACGCCGGACCCCCCGGGAGGGAGACGAGATGGCTGAGCGAGGCAAGCGCACCGTTCGTGACCTGCGGCGCGGCAACCGTGCATCGCTTCTGCGTCATTTGTATTTCGAGGGTCCCCTGAGCCGCCAGGAGCTGGGTCGGGACACGGGTCTGAGTGCGGGGTCGATCAGTAACGTCGTTGGAGAGTTGATCGCGGACGGCATGGTCGAGGAGGCCGGCGCCGTCGAGTCGGACGGCGGACGGCCGCGGATCCTGCTGCAAGTCGCCCCCGGGTACGGCTACGTGGTCGGCGTGGACGTCGGCGAGACCCGGGTCAGGGTCGAGCTCTTCGACCTCGCGCTGACCGAACTGGCCGCCGCTGACCTGCCGTTGTCCGACAGCGGCCACGACGTGGACCATGTGGTGCGCCTCGCCCTCGACGGCATCGAGCGGGTGGTCCGCGAGGCCGGGATCGACGACAGCGAAGTGCTCGGGGTCGGCATCGGCGTCCCCGGCATCGTCGCCCAGACCGACGCGCCCGGCGCCGCCCCCGGCGAGGGCGACGGCATCGTGGTCCACGGCCAGACCATCGGCTGGGACGCCGTACCGCTCGGCCGGCTGCTGCGGGCCGGCACCGCGCTGCCGCTCTTCATCGACAACGGCGCCAAGACCCTCGGCCAGGCCGAGATGTGGTTCGGCGCCGGACGCGGCTCGGACAACGTGGTGATCGCGCTGCTCGGCTCGGGCGTCGGCGCCTGCGTCGTCACCAACGGCAAGCCCTACCACGGCGCCAGCAGCAGCGCGGGGGAGTGGGGCCACACCACGCTGCGGGTCGGCGGCCGCACCTGCCGCTGCGGCTCCCGCGGCTGCCTGGAGGCCTATGTCGGCGCCGAGGCGCTGCTCGGCCGCTGGCCCGGCGCGCGCGGGGAGGTCAGCGAGGAGATCGCGCTGGCCGAGCTGATCGCCGCCGCGGACCGCGACCCGCAGGCCGGCGCACTGCTCGCCGAGGCCGCCGAGTACCTGGGGGCCGGCATCGCCGACCTGATCAACCTCTTCAACCCGCAACGCATCGTGATCGGCGGCTGGGCCGGGCTGATGCTCGGCCCGCGGATCCTGCCCACCGTCCGCGAGGTCGCCGCCGCCTACGCCCTGCACCACCCCTGCGCCCAGACCTCCATCGAGCTGGGCCGGCTCGGCGCCGACGCGGTCACCGTCGGCGCGGCCACCCTGCCGCTGGCCCGCTTCCTGGATACCGGCGGCGAGCGCCCGGTCGGCCTGCCGGCCCAGGCCGACGCCGAGCGGCACCCTGAGCCCGGGTCCGTGCGGAACAGAATCGCCCGGGCGGTACGTTGACGGGACGGCGCCACCCGCGCCGTTATCGCCCCATTCGGCACCGCTCGTCCCAAGGAGTACCGCCGTGACCCTGCAGCAGCAGATCGTCGGCAATGCCATGCAGATGGCCGTCTGCACTCTCAACCCGGGCCAGACGGTCTACTGCGAGGCCGGGAAGTTCCTGTTCAAGACCGCCAACGTCTCGATGGAGACCCGCCTCGGCGGCCCCGGCACCCGCGGTTCCGGCGGCGTCGGCCAGCAGGGCGGGGGCGGCGGAGGCATGGGCGGGCTGCTGCGGCAGGCCGTGGGCACCGCCATGCAGGTCGGCCAGCGGGCACTGGCGGGGGAGTCGCTGGCCTTCCAGTACTTCACCGCGTCCGGCGGCGAGGGCACCGTCGGCTTCGCCGGGGTGCTGCCCGGCGAGATGCGGGCCCTGGAGCTGACCGGGTCGCGGGCCTGGTTCGCCGAGAAGGACGCCTTCGTGGCCGCCGAGGACACCGTGCAGTTCGGTATCGCCTTCGCCGGCGGCCGGCAGGGCATGAGCGGCGGCGAGGGCTTCATCCTGGAGAAGTTCACCGGCCACGGCACCGTGATCATCGCCGGCGCCGGCAACTTCATCGACCTCAACCCCGCCGACTTCGGCGGCCGCATCGAGGTCGACACCGGCTGCATCGTCGCCTTCGAGGAGGGCATCCAGTACGGCGTCCAGCGCATCGGCGGCCTCAACCGCCAGGGCATCATGAACGCCGTCTTCGGCGGCGAGGGCCTGTCGCTTGCCACCCTGGAGGGCAACGGCCGGGTGATCCTGCAGTCCATGACGATCGAGGGTCTGGCCAACGCGCTGAAGAAGGCTCAGGGCGGCGACAAGCAGGGCCCCACCGGTGGCCTGTTCTCGACCCACACCGGGTGAGCCGGGGGGCCGCCCCTTCCCTCTCATGCTCCTCTCATGTCACGGTGCGGTGACAGCTCCCCGATCGACCGGCGGCGGGCCCCCGCCCGGCGAGTAGCGTGCTGATCGCGGTCCACACCCGCCGCATCATCCGGGCAGCACCATCCGGGCAGCACCGTCAGGAAGGACCGCGATCCTCCGTGTACCGCTGGGAGACCACTAGGACCGCGCTCGCACAGCGGGTTTTCGCCACGATCCGCAGCGAGACGTACGACCAGGCCGCGGCGACCGCGGACACGCTGCTGTCGGCCGGCCTCACCACCCTGGAGATCTCGCTCACCACGCCCTTCGCGCTGGAGGCCGTCACCACCCTGGTCCGCGAGGTCGGCGACGACGCGGTCATCGGGGCGGGCACGGTAGTCGACGCGGTGTCCGCGCGGATGGCCATCGACGCCGGCGCCCGCTTCCTGCTCGCCCCGAATCTGGACGAGGAGGTGCTGCGTACCGGCCACCGCTACGGGGTGCCGGTCTTCCCCGGGGTGGCCACCCCGACCGAGGCGGTCCTCGCGATGGAGCTCGGCGCGGACGCGCTGACCCTCTACCCCGCCTCGTCCTTGACCCCGCGCTGGGTCGCGGACCTGCGGACGATCCTCCCGCAGGCGGCGCTCATTCCGATCGGCGGCATCACGGTCGCCGCCGCCCCCGAATGGGTCGCCTCCGGCGCGGTCGCCGTGGGCATGGGCTCCGCCCTCACCGACGGCGACCGGCCCACGGTGACCAAGCGCCTCACCGACCTCCTCGACCGGCTGGCCGACCCGACCTGACCTGATCCGACCACCCGGCGGGCCCGCGCAGGGGGCACCACCCGCACGGCAACGCCGCGCTCCGGGCGAGGAACCGCCCCCGGGCCCGCCGCGTTGGGACATTCAGCGGTGCCACACACCGGTGGCCCGGGGACGAGCCCCGCGGGGCGGATGAGGGGGCGGGCATGGGAAACGTCGAGGACTTACGGGCCGAGGGATTCGTCGAGGACCCGTATCCGACGTATGCCAGGCTCCGGGAGAAGGGCCCGGTGCACCGGGTCAGGATCGCCGACGACGAGGAGACCTGGCTCGTGGTGGGCCACGAGGCCGCCCGCGCGGCGCTCGCCGACCCGCGGCTGGCCAAGGACTTCCGCAAGATCTCCCCGGACGTCGACTTCACCCCGGGGAACGCGAACATGCTGAACGCCGACCCGCCCGAGCACACCCGGCTGCGCCGCCTGGTGGCCCGCGAGTTCACCCCCCGCCGGGTCACCGCCCTGCAGCCCCGGGTGCAGCAGATCACCGACGAGCTGCTGGACGCCGCGCTGGGCGAACCCACCGCCGACCTGGTCGACACGCTGGCCTTCCCGCTGCCGATGATGGTGATCTGCGAACTGCTCGGCGTCCCCGACCTGGACCGCAAGGCCTTCCGCGGCTGGTCGAACGACTTCGTCAGCGGCACCCCCGAGGCCGAGGTGCGCGCTGCCCGCGCCATGTCGGAGTATCTGGCCGAGCTGATCGAGGACAAGCGCTGCGGCGGCCCGGCCGACGACCTGCTGAGCGCGCTGATCAGGACGCGCTACGAGGACGACGACCGGCTCTCCTCCGACGAGCTGGTCGGCATGGCCTTCCTGCTGCTCATCGCCGGCCACGAGACCACCGTCAACCTCATCACCAACGGCGTGCTGGCGCTGCTCCGCCACCCCGACCAGCTCGCCGCGCTGCGCGCGGAGCCCGAGCTGATCGACGGCGCCGTCGAGGAGATGCTGCGCTACGACGGCCCGGTCGAGACGACGACCTGGCGTTACGCCGCCGAGCAGATGACCGTGGCCGGCACCGTCATCGCGCAGGGCGACTCCGTGCTGATCTCGCTGGCCGGCGCCGACCGCGACCCGGAGCGCTTCCCGGCGCCGGACACGTTCGACATCCGCCGCCCGGCGCAGGGCAACATCGCCTTCGGCCACGGCATCCACTACTGCCTCGGCGCACCGCTGGCCCGTATGGAGGCCAGGGTCGCCATCCCCACCCTGCTCACCCGCGCCCCCGGGCTCGCCCTGGTGCCGGAACCGCTCACCTGGCGCCAGGGCCTGATCGTGCGCGGTCCCACCCGGCTGGTGGTCAGCTTCAGTAAGCGGCGGTGAAGCGCCGCCCCCGGTGCCTGGGCTGCTCCGCCTCGTCCAGCAGGACGACGGCCAGGTCCTCGTAGGACAGCGCGGACACCCCGCCGGCGTCGGCGACCAGCTCGTCGCCGCCCAGCCGGTGGCGGCCGGTGCGCTCCCCCGGCTGGAGCAGGGCGGCGGGGCTGAGATAGGTCCAGTCCACGTCGGCGGCCGCCCGGCAGCGGGCCAGCTGGTCGGCGCAGGCGTCCGCTATCGGCTTCAAGACGGCGGGGAAGTCCGGCGCGTCGGCGACCGTGCCGCCCCCCGGCAGGGTGAGCGTGCCGGCCCCGCCGACGACCAGCAGCCGCCCGCCCGTGGCGGCGAGCGCGGGCAGCATCACCTCGGTGACGGCGACGAGTTCGGCCTCCCTGCCGGGTGCCGGGCGGGTCGCGGTGATCACCACGTCCCGCCCGGCCGCCAGGTCCACGACCGAGTCGTAGGACAGCGCGTCCCCGACCAGCCCGCGCGCCCCGGCGGGCAGTTCCCCGAGACGGGCGGAAGACCGTACGACGGCGTCGACCCGGTGGCCGCGGGCCAGCCCTTCGGCGACGATCTGGCGGCCGGCGGCGCCCGCGGCTCCGAAGACGGTGATGTGCATCAGGTGACTCCTCGGGATTGAAGGGCGGATCAGCGGCGGACGGGCTGCGGCAGGACGGCCGGCGGCGGTACGGGCCGCAGTTGGGCGGCCACCAGGGCGCCCAGGATGAGCGCACCGCCCAGCGCCTGCACGGCCGTCAGCTGCTGGCCCAGCGCCAGCCAGCCCACCCCGGTGGCGACGACCGGGCTGAGCAGCCCGAGAAAGGTGACATTGGTCGGCGGCAGCTCGCGTATCCCGCGGAACCACAGGGCGTACGCCACCGCCGCGCCGACCAGCGTGAGGTAGCCGTAGCCGAGCAGATTCTGCGTCGTCAGCGAGGACGGGGGCGGCCCTTCCGCGAGCAGCGCGACCGGCAGCAGGACGAGCCCGCCGGCGACCAGTTGCCAGCCGGTGGTCGCCAGCAGCGGCGCCGGCGCGGGCCAGCGCTTGCTCAGGACGACGCCGGTCGCCATCACCACGGCGCTGCCGAGCGCGGCGAGCACGCCGAGGGCGTCGAGCCGTGCGCCCGACTGGAGCACGAGCAGGCTCACGCCGAACACCCCGGTCAGGCCGGTCAGCACGGTCCGCAGGGTGAGGCGGTCGCCCAGCAGCCCGGCGGAGAAGACGGCGACCAGCAGCGGCTGGAGCGCGCCGATCGTGGCGGCGACGCCGCCGGGGAGCCGGTAGGCGGCGATGAACAGCAGCGCGAAGAAGGCGCCGATGTTCAGGGTGCCGAGCACCAGCGAGCGCCACCACCACACGCCGTGCGGGAGCCGGCGGGTGCCGGCCACCAGCAGCAGGCCCGCGGGCAGCGCCCGCGTCACGCCGGCCAGCAGCGGGCGGTCGGGCGGCAGGTACTGCGTCGTGACGTAGTACGTCGTCCCCCAGACGCCGGGGGCCAGGGCGGTCAGCAGGATGACGCCCGATCGATTTCTTAGCACTAAGATAAAGTATCTCAACGCTAAGGGATTGGCTAGTCTCCAGGAATGGAACCGACCGAGGACACCGACCACGTCGACCTGGTGCTCGCCCAGTGGGCCAGGCAGCGGCCCGACCTGGACGTCTCGCCGATGGCCGTGATCGGCCGGCTCAAGCGGCTCGGCCGCCTGCTGGACACCGAGCTCCGCAAGGTCTTCTCGGAGTACGGGCTCGACCATCCGTCCTTCGACGTCCTCGCCACGCTGCGGCGCAGCGACCCGCCGCACCGGCTGACGCCCGCGCAGCTGATGCAGGCGTCGATGGTCACGTCCGGGGCGGTCAGCCAGCGCCTCGACCGCCTGGAGGCCGGCGGGCTCGTCACCCGCACCCGCAGCGAGGAGGACGCCCGCGTCGTCCACGTCGCCCTCACCCCATCGGGCCTGGCCCTGATCGACCAGGCCCTCCCGGCCCACGTGGCCAACGAGCACCGTCTCCTCGGGGCGCTCCCGCCTTCGACCCGCACCGAGCTGGCCGCGACCCTCCGCACCCTCCTCCTGTCCCTGGGTGACGCGCCCTGACCGCGGGCGGCGGGCCACCGCGAGTGGCATCCCCAAGTCATCGCACCCGCGGAAGGGCACGTGGCCCGGGCCACGTAAAATTGCGCGGCCGGGGGGAGGATCCCCCCACCCCCGCCTGGAGGCAGCCGTGATCCTCGCCGTACCCGGTTCGAAGTCCGTGACGGCGCGCGCGCTTTTCCTGGCGGCGGCGGCCGACGGGGAGAGCGTTCTGCGCAAACCCCTGGTCTCGGACGACACGGACGGCTTCGCGCAGGGCCTGGCGACCCTCGGCTACGACGTGCACCGCGCGGCCGGCGAGTGGCGCGTCACCGGCCGCCCGCAGGGCCCCTCGCGGCCCGCCGCCGAGGTGAACTGCCGCGACGCCGGCACGGCTTCCCGCTTCCTGCCGGCCCTGGTGGCGGCCGCCCAGGCCGGCACCTACCGCTTCGACGCCTCGGCCCAGATGCGCCGCCGCCCCGTCGCCCCCCTCACCGAAGCGCTCCGCGCGCTGGGCGTGGACCTGACGCACGACGAGGCCGAGGGCCACCTCCCCCTCACCGTGCGGGCCGCCGGGATGAAGGGCGGCGAGGTGGAGCTCGACGCGAGCCTGTCCTCGCAGTTCCTGACCGCGCTGCTGATGACCGGCCCACTGACGGCGGAAGGCCTCCGTATCAAGGTCACCGGTATCGTCTCGGTGCCGTACGTCGAGATCACCCTCGCGATGATGCGTGACTTCGGCGTCGAGGTGGCCCGCGAGGGCGACACCCTCGTCGTGCCGCCCGGCGGCTACCGGGCAGCGGACTACGCGATCGAGCCGGACGCGTCCGCGGCCAGTTACTTCTTCGCCGCCGCCGCGCTGGCGGGCCGTACGGCCACCGTCCCCGGCCTCGGGCGCGGCGCCCTGCAGGGCGACCTGCAGTTCGTCGAGGTGCTGCGTGCGATGGGCGCCGACGTGGAGATCGGCCAGGACGCCACCACGGTGACCGGCACCGGCCGGCTGTCCGGCGTGACCGTCGCCATGCGGGACATCTCCGACACCATGCCCACCCTCGCGGCGATCGCGCCCTTCGCGGACGGCCCGGTGCGGATCGAGGACGTCTACAACACCCGCGTCAAGGAGTGCGACCGGCTGGACGCGTGCGCGGAGAATCTCCGCGCCCAGGGCGTCGCGGTCCTGACCGGCCGGGACTGGATCGAGATCCAGCCGGGCACCCCGGCCCCGGTGGAGATCGCCTGTCACGGCGACCACCGGATGGCGATGAGCTTCGCGGTGGCCGGCCTGCGCACCCCCGGCACGACCTTCGACGACCCGGCGTGCGTGAAGAAGACCTTCCCGGGCTTCCACGAGTTCTTCGCGGACGTGCGGGCCGGCTGGGGCGTCTGAACCGGGCAGTCCGACCCGGGCGGTACCCGCCGGCGACGCGCCGGGACGAGGTCCCGGCCGAAGAAGCGTTTCGCCCGGTGTGCCCCGTTTTACGGTGATCCCTGTTCGTGTCACTCCCCACGAGAGGGTCCACCCGTGCGTATCCGTACGACCTTTGGCGCCGCCGCCTGCGCGGTCGGCATCGCGCTGTCCTTCCCGGTGTCCGCCCACGCGGCCGACGGCCCGTTCCTCTACTCCTACGGCGACGGCCAGGTGGGCGCCCTGGACAGCCCGCCCAGCCGGGAGTGCATCACGCTGCCCCAGGTCGCGGACGAGAGCGTGCCGCCAGCCCACACCCCGTACAACGAGACGGACTCCGCGGCCACCGTCTTCAGCGGCGCGGACTGCACCGGCGACTACTTCACGCTGCGCCCCGACGGCGGCCACGCCTCGGCGCGCCTGAAGCTGCGCTCGGTCGTCTTCTCCTGACCCGGCTGACCCGGCCGGCGCGACGCCACGCTCGGCTTCACACGGCCGAGGTGGAGAAGCGGAGCGCGGCGCTCGTGGAGCAGGCGGTGAGCTGGGCCGCGCCCCGGCTCGGGCCCGCCGGCTCGGGCTCTCCCGGGTCCGCTAGGCGATCGGGGCGACGGCGGGCACGCGGTCGAGCGCGATGCCGAAGTGCTCACGGTAGGCGGTCAGGATCTCGCCGTCGCTCAACTCCCGCTCCTCCCGGCGATCCTCGCCCTCGGTCAGCACCAGCTTGCGCCCGCTGAGGGTGACCCGGCCGGTCCCGGTCAGCCGGGAGCAGACCAGCGACTGCCGGAAGTGCGAGGCGGGCGAGGTGCGCTGCCACCAGCAGGTCGCCTCGAAGTCGCCCAGCGCGCGCGGACGCTGGTCCAGCCGGTAGGCCGGGCTGCCGTCGCGCAGGACGTCCAGGTCGCCGTCCGGCGCCTCGGCGATGCGAAAGGCGCCGCCGGGGTCGTGCTGCTCGTCCCGGTGGTTGTACGCCAGCGGGTACTCGCTGTGCCGGCCGAACCCGACGTCTGCCAGCCACGGGCCGTCACCGTCCGCCGTGGTGACCCGCAGCGCCAGGTGGTCGTACGGCGGCCCGAGCCGCCCGCCGTCCCCGAACACCCGGGCCGCCAGCAGCTCCACCCCGTAGCCCAGCGAGCGCAGCAAGGCGGCGAAGGCACCGTTGAGTTCGTAGCAGAAGCCGCCGCGCCCGGCCCCGACGATCTTGTCGAAAAGGGCCGCTTCCGTCAGGACGATGTCCTGCCCGAGGTGGATGGACAGGTTCTCGAACGGCACGGCCAGCAGGTGCCGCCGGTGGAGCGCGCGCAGCGCGGCGATGTCGGCGACGGCCGGTCGGTCGGCGCCGATACGGCGGAGGTAGGCGTCGGCCCGGGTGGAGTCCATGCCACCTTTCTACGCTCCTGTGCCGACGGATCGGCAGGGTCCCCGCCACCGGCCGTGCGAAGGTCGAAGGCTGCAACGAGCGGTCATGCGCGGCGACGCTTGGGTCTCGGCGACTGTCCGTGAAGCTCTGCGAGGGCGTTGCGTACGGCAACGTGTCCGGCCGCTTCGAAGGCTCTTGGGTGGGAGTCGACTTCGTGCACTCGCATGCTGTGCAACACGACCGCCACCGCTGCGGGCAGCCGGGCGCCCAGCTCAGCCAGTTCCTCGCGGATACCTGTCTCCAGCGCAGTTCGGTACGCGGACAGCTCCTCCGTGCTCGCGGATCCGTGAGAGGCCAGGTCGGTGGCCACCTCGAACACGATGCCGGCCTTCCGAGGCACGAAGTCCACGACGACCTCCGCGAAATCGGAGGGGCAGCTGCTCTGCCGTGCGTACACGGCACGGACACCGCGGATCGGGTGGGGAGGAAACGTTCTGGCCTCGGAGTCCACGGGATCACCGTAGTCCGAGGGGCGGCGCATGCCGGCATCACCCTGCGCGCTTCGGCTCAACTCCGGCCGGATCGCCCGTGCCCGGGGGCAGCGGGAAGAACCGGGCGACCACCGCGACGGGTACGGCGTCCGCCGGGCGGGCGGCCCGGTCGTCGTCGCGCTCCCTGAAGCCGGCCAGCAGGCGGTGGACGGCGGCGGCCACCTCGGCCGTCTCGGTGGGGGTGAGGTGGACGACCGTGCTGAACGACTCGTCGTGCCGCCACTCGGCCGGTCCCTGGTCGAGTTCGGCGAGGCGGCGCCGGTAGGCGGCGTCCTCCAGGTCGCGGGTCAGCGCGGTGAAGCCGTCCTGCGGCGCCGTCCGCGCCCCCTCCCAGCGCAGCTGCCACGGCCGGGGGCCGCCCCGGCCGCCCGCGCGCGGCGCCTCCTCGATCAGCCCGTGCCTGGCGAGCTGGCGCAGGTGGAACGAGCACAGCCCCGAGCTGTGCCCGAGGCGGGCCGCGGCCTGCGTGGCGGTGACCGCCCCGGCCTCGGCGAGCAGGTCGAGCAGCGCGACCCGCACCGGATGGTCCGGCAACGCCCGGCGGGCGGCGGTCGGTCGGGCTGCGGAGTTCTCGGGCGGGCTCTCGCTCATTTGCAAAGAGTGCTACTTTGCAAATCGCCGCGTCAAGCCGGCCCGTCCGCACGGAAGGCGTCCGAATGAGTACCGAAGTCCGGCCCGAGGTCGAGCGTGGCGCGGTGCGCCGGATCGCGGTCATCGGCGAGGACGTGCTGCGCCGCACCTGTGACGACGGACACGCTTCGGCACGCCCGGGCTGTCCCGGCTCATCGATGACATGTTCGCCACCAACGCGGCAGCCGAGGGCGCCGCCATCGCCGCCAACCAGGTCGGTGTCCCGCTGCGGCTCTTCGTGTGGGACATGGAGGACGACTGGGGGGTGCGGCATGCCGGCCACATCGCCAACCCGGTGCTCGACGACCTCCCCGCCGAGCGCCGCCGCCTCGTGGAGGAACCCGAGGGCTGCCTGTCGGTACCCGGCCCCTACCGGCCGCTGGCCCGCCCCGACCTGGCAGTCGTCCGCGGCCGCGACCAGCACGGCGAGCCACTGGTGGTAGAGGGCCGCGGCTACTTCGCCCGCTGCCTCCAGCACGAGACCGACCACCTCCACGGCAGCCTCTACGTCGACCGGCTGACCGCCCGCGAACGACGTTCCGTACTGCGGGAGATGGAGTCCTCCCGCCCCGACGTGCAGGCCCGCAGGGCCGCCCGCGCGGCGGCCCTGGGCAAGTCAATCGATGAGCGCCCAGACGAGCTAGCGCGATGTAGAGGTGCGGGTGGCCAACCGGTTGGAACGCGCCAGGATTCTTGACGGCCCGGACGGCCCTTGCATGTGGGTGCTCCTGGACGAGCACGTACTGCGGCGACCGGTCGGCGGCCCCGTTGTCATGGCCGCCCAGGTGAGCCACATCGAAGCGCTCGCCCGGTGCGGGCGGGTCCGCCTCCACGTCGTCCCGTTCGCAGCGGGAGCACATGCCCTCCTGGAGAGCATGCTCGTCCTGATGCGGTTCGCCGACGCCCCACCCGTGGCGTACGTTGAGGGCGTCCAGACCGGCCAGGTCCTGGACGATCCGGCAGTAGTCGACAAATGCCAGGCCGCTTATGACCTTGCTCTGGGCGATGCGCTGTCGGCGGAAGAGTCGCTTCCGGCCTGTGCCGAATTCGCCGCCGACGTGAAGGCGGGCCCGCCTCCCGTTCGAGGATCAGCCCGCGGTGCGGGGTGCGGGGACGTTCCAGAGGCGGATCAGCGTGTCGTCGGCGGCGGCGACTGTTCTGCCGTCCGGGCTGAACGCCACTTCCTGGACCTGGGAGGTGGTGGTGGTCCACGTCGCCAGGCTGCGGGCGGTCAGGGTGTCCCACAGCGTGACCGCGTGCTTCGCCCCGCCGGTGACGAGCGTCGTGCCGTCCGGGCCGAAGGCCAGCGAGTTGATCCGGCCGCTGACGCCGGGCCAGGCGGGGAGCGGCTCGTGGGTGGCGGCGTCCCACATCCGGATCCCCGGCTTGCCGCCCGCGGCGACCGCCCTGCCGTCCGGGCTGAACGCGACCGCGTTCACCCGCCCGCCGAGGTCGGACCAGGCCGCGGCCTCCTTGCGGGACGCGACGTCCCACAGTTGCACGACCCTGCCGCTGCCCGTCGCGAGTGATCTGCCGTCCGGGCTGAACGCCACTCCCCGGACCCAGCCGGGAAGACCGGTCAGCAGCCCGGCGACGGACCCGGTGGCGAGGTCCCACAGCCGTACGGCCTTGTCGTCGCCCGCGCTGGCCAGGGTGGTGCCGTCCGGGCTGAACGCCAGCGCGCGGACCCAGCCGGTGTGGCCGGTCAGCGTCGCGGTGTTGTCGCCGGTGGCGAGGTCCCACAGCTGCACGGTGCGGTCGTCGCCCGTGCTGGCCAGGGTGGTGCCGTCCGGGCTGAACGCCAGCGCGCGGATCCAGTCGGTGTGCTCGCTCAGCGCCGTGCTGAAGCCGGGGGCGGTGGTGAGGTCCCACAGCCGTACGGTCTGGTCGTCGTCGCCGCTGGCCAGGAGGGTGCCGTCCGGGCTGAAGGCGACGGTCCGTATCTGGTCGGTGCCGGTGAGGACGATCGGACCGGGGAGCCGGTCGGGCAGCGGCCGTTCCCGCAGCGGGACGGCGGGCGGCGGCGCGTCCTGCGGCACGTCGACCATGGCCAGTGCCTCGCGGGCGGTCGGGCGCCGCCCGGGGTCCTTGGCCAGCAGGCGCGTGATCAGCGGCGCCAGCCGGCCCGCGCGGCGCGGCGGCGCGGCTTCGCCGGTGGCCACCGAGAGCGGGTCGTCGGTGTCGAAGGGCGGCCTGCCCTCCAGCGCTTGAAACAGCGTCGCACCCAGCGAGAACAGGTCGCCCGCGCCGCCTGCCTCGGCGCCGCTCACCCGCTCCGGCGCGACGAAGCCGGGGGAGCCGACGAGCACGCCGAGGGACGTGAGCGCGGTGTCGGTGCCCTCCGCCGTGATCCCGAAGTCGGTGAGCAGCACCTCGCCGTGGCTCGCGAGCAGGACGGCGGCCGGGGTGATGTTCCGGTGCACGACGTCGGCGGCGTACGCGGCCGCGAGGACGCCGAGCACGGCCCGTGCCACGTCCGCCGCCCGGTCCACGGACAGCGGTCCGTGGGCGTCGAGGTGCTCCCGCAGCGAGCGCCCCTCGACGAGCTGCATGATCGTCCACGGCGCGTCGTCCTCCACGACGACGTCGTAGACGGCGACGACGTGGGGGTGGTCGCGCAGCCGGGCGGCGTTGCGGGCCTGCTGCGCGGCGCGGGCCAGCACCTCGGCCCGGTCGGCGCCGGCGGACACGGCGGGCAGCCGGAAGCGCTTGACCGCCACGTCGATCCCGAGGTGCTCGTCCCGCGCCCGCCACACCTCGCCGGCAGCGTCTGCCCCCAGCCTGCCGACCAGCTGGTACCGCCCGCCTACCACCCGCCCGGGCTCAAGCCGATCCGACACCTTCGCTTCCCCCACCCCGTCGCCTCCGGTACGTACCGGCAGCGTACGCACGTGTCCGCGGAACCGCCGTATCCGGCGGCGGTTGTGACCGTCATGCGACATGCGCGCAGGGGCCGTCCGTCCGCCGTTCGCGCGGGCGCCACCTTTCCGCCGGGGGCGGTCCTGCGGCGGCCCGGCGGCGATGTCCGTGGTCGACCCTAGAGTCGGCGGTGACGACGGAACCTGTATTCGCCGGGAGGCGCCATGACCACGCTGGAGAATCGACCGCATACGGCCCTGCTTGTCATCGACGTGCAGAACGGAGTGGTGGATCAGGCCCACGACCGGGACGCCGTCGTGGCGAACATCGCCACCCTCGTGGACAAGGCGCGGGCCGGCGACGTGCCCGTCGTCTGGGTGCAGCACAACAGCGAGGAGCTGGTCACCGGTACGGAGAGCTGGAAGTACGCCCCGGAGCTGGTACGGGAGGAGGCCGAGGCGCTGGTGCAGAAGGCCTACGGCGACTCCTTCGAGGCGACCGACCTGGAGGCGGTGCTGGCCGCGCGCGGCGTCGGGCGGCTGGTGGTGGCCGGCGCCCAGACCGACGCGTGCATACGGGCGACGCTGCACGGGGCGATCGCCCGCGGCTACGACGCGACGCTGGTCGCGGACGCCCACACGACGGAGGACCTGACGGCCTTCGGCGCCCCGCCGCCGGAGCGGGTCATCGCGCACACCAACCTCTACTGGCGCTTCCACACCGCGCCCGGCCGCACCGCCGGCACGGTCACCACCGCCGACGTCGACTTCGTCCCGGCGGAGAAGCCGCAGGACTGACCCCGACCCCGCCCCGCCCGGCCCGCGTCAGCGGGCCGCGGCGAGGACCAGGGCGACGCGCTTCATGGTCTCGTCGTGGTCCGCCTTCGCCGCCGTGAAGTCGGCCTGGTGGGACGCGATCCACCTGCGCTGGTAGTCGACCTCCGAGGCGAACCAGAGGTCGACGAGGTGTGTCTGCTGCTTGCACCGCGCGTCGTCCTTGGCCATGGCGGACTCCGCGGGGGAGACGGTCGGCTTGTCGATGTCGAAGCCGGGGTCCCCGAGCGGGTCGCTGAGCGTGTGCCCCCTGGCGGCCATACACGCCGACCAGGCGTGCGTGGCCGCGACCACCTCCGGGTCCTCCCGCGACTGCTGGAAGGACGCGCTGCGCAGCGAGGCCACGGCGGTGGCTTCCCCGAAGGGACCGCTCTTCCCCGCGACGGCCTCGTCACCGGTGGCGGCGCAGCCGCCCGGTGGTATCGGCTTGCCCTGGCGCGTGCGGGTCACCGGCGCGTTCTTCTCGTCGGCACCGTAGAGGACGCGTTTCTCCGCGGTGCCCAGGTCGCCCAGGCCGCTCGCGCCGTCTGTGCCGCCGGCCCCGACGACCGTCGAGACGAGGTGGTAGCCGTAACGGGCCGCGGCCACCGGGTCGGTGACCATGTACCGCCGTTTGTTGTCGTAGCGGCCGAAGTCCATCAGGTCCTTGCGCACCGTGGCGGCGTTCTCCGCCTTCTCGGCGGCGAGGTCGTAGGGGTAGCCGAACCCGTGCAGGCATTCGCCGATCGTCACCGCGCGGGCCAGCAGGGCGCGGTCGCGCTCGGACACGTCGAAGGCGTACGCGTCGGCCGGCAGGGCGATCTGGTCGTGAGAAGGCCCGCCGTGCAGCGTTGCGAACGCGGAGGGCCCGGCCGCCCCTTGCCCGTCCTGCCCGTGACCACCCGTTGATCCGCAACCGGCCGCTGAGACCGTGACCGCCGCGAGAAGGGCGAGGCCGAATAGTCGCCGGGAGACCGAACTGGCGTGCATGGAATGTCCTTTGTGCCGCAGGAGGTGCGCGAGTGTCCCCGCCGGACGCTGGTGCGCACCGGCGGGGACGCCCACGGCAGGGGTCTGCTACCGCTGACCCCGGCTCAGGAGACGGAGATGGAACGGGCGTTTGCCAGCGTGTTGTGCAGCTTCCCGACCTGCCCGGCGGCCAGCCAGTCGTCGTTGCCCCCGTAGTTCACCCCGGCCCAGATGGTGCAGGCCGAGCTCGTACGCGTGGTGCAGGCCACGGCTTGCGCGGTGGTCGAGACCACCTGGCCGGAGCCGGCGCCCTCGTCGGCCCGGAAGTGTTCGTTCGTGATGTCCTTGTGGGCGATCTGGGTGCCGTAGAAGGAGTACGCGGTCAGGATGCTGGGGCCTGCGAAGAGGCAGATCTTGGCCGAGGCGGCGTCGCAGCGCGGCGAGTCGCCGTTCGTGCCGACAGGGTAGGAGGGCGGCGAGGCTGCCTGGGCCGGGGCGGTGACCGCGATCGGGGCGATCACGGCGGCTGCGCCGATCAGGACACCTGCCAGACGACGACTGAACATGAAGCTTCTCCATCCGTACTGACCCTATGAGGGTCAAAGTGGTTTGACTGCTTCCGTAAGGCCGGTGATGAGGCGTGAAGGGCGTATTTCGCGACGTCAGAGCCCATCTGATCGGCCGTTGGGAAAGTGACTGAGCGCGGTGGTGAAGATCATGTCCACTGTCTGAATCAAAATGGAACCGGTAGGAAGTTGTGAGTCGGATCACAAGGGTTCCCGGCGGCCGTGACGCGTGCGGATGCATCTGCGCAAGTGGAGGGGCGCGCTGCCATGTGCGAGGTCCACGCGCGTCGGGGAGTGCACCCGGAAGTGGAATCGGCGGCAGGCCGCAGAGCTACGCGCGTCCCTGACGTGGGCCCGTCATGAGTGATGGCCGTGTGACAAGGGTCACAGCGTCGGGCGGGTCCCCGGGGAGGGGCGGGACGCCTCGTAGGTGGTGCGGGCTTCGCGGGTGGACTCGCGGGTGGAGGTCTCGGCGACCGGGACGTCCCACCAGGCCTCGGCGGGCAGGCCGGGACGGGCGGGGTCGGTCTCGACGTAGACCGCGGTCGGCCGGGGGGAGGTGCGGGCGGCCGCGAGCGCCGTGCGCAGCTCCTTCGCGCTGCCCGGGGTGAAGACCTCAAGGCCGAGGCTGGCCGCGTTGGCCGCCAGGTCCACCGGGAGCCGCGGGCCGGTGAAGTCGCCGCCCGCGCCGGGGAAGCGGTAGGCGGTCGCGAAGCCCTCCGCCCCGACCTGGGCCGACAGGCCGCCGATCGAGGCGTAGCCGTGGTTCTGGACGATCACCAGGTTGACCGGGATGCCCTCCTGCACCGCGGTGACGATCTCCGTCGGCAGCATCAGGTACGTACCGTCGCCGACCAGCGCGAAGACCTCCCGGTCCGGGGCCGCGAGCCGGACGCCGATGGCGGCGGGGATCTCGTAACCCATGCAGGAATAGCCGTACTCGACGTGGTACTGCTCCGGGTCCCGGGACCGCCACAGTTTGTGCAGGTCGCCCGGCAGCGACCCGGCCGCGTTGATCAGCACGTCCCGGTCGGCCAGCACGGCGTCCAGGGCGCCGATCACCTCGCCCTGCGAGGGCGGCCACGGGCCGTCCCCGTCGCCGAGGACCGCGTCCGTGCGCGCCCGCCACTCCCCGACGGCGTGGGAGCGCTCCGGCGCCCGGAAGCCCGCCAACTCGGCGGCCAGCGCGGTCAGTCCGGCCCGCGCGTCGCCCACCAGCGCCAGCCCCGACATCTTGTGGCCGTCGAAGGCCGCCGCGTTGAGGTTGACGAAGCGTGCCCGCGGCGGGAAGAGCGTGCCCGAGGCGGTCGTGAAGTCCGTCCAGCGGGTGCCGACCCCGAGCACCACGTCGGCCTCCCGGGCCGCCGCGTCGGCGGGGGCGGTGCCGGTGTGGCCGATGGCGCCCAGCGCCTGCGGATGGTCCCAGCGCAGCGACCCCTTGCCGGCCTGCGTCTCCGCCACCGGGATGCCGGTGGCGGCGGCGAACCGGGCCAGCGCCGGGGCGGCTTCCGAGTGCCGTACGCCGCCGCCCGCCACGATCAGCGGGCGCCGGGCGGAACGCAGCAGGGCGGCGCCCTCGGCCAGCGCCGCCGCGTCGGGCAGCGGCCGCCGCACGTGCCAGACCCGCGGCCGGAACAGCTCGTCGGGCCAGTCGTGGGCCTCGGCCTGCACGTCCTGCGGCAGCGCGAGGGTCACCGCACCGGTGTCCACCGGATCGGTCAGCACTCGCATCGCCTGCAGCAGCGAGGCCGGCAGCATCTCCGGCCGCCAGATCCGGTCGAAGTAGCGGGACACCGGACGCAGCGTGTCGTTGACCGACACGTCGTACGCCCACGGCACTTCGAGCTGCTGCAGCACCGGGTCGGCGGGCCTGGTCGCGAAGACGTCGCCCGGGAGCAGCAGCACCGGCACCCGGTTGACGGTGGCCAGCGCCGCGCCGGTGACCAGATTCGTCGCACCGGGGCCGATCGAGGTGGTGCAGGCCAGCGTGGACAGCCGGTGCTTCATCCGGGCGTAGCCGACCGCGGCGTGCACCATCGCCTGCTCGTTGCGGCCCTGGTGGAACGGCATCGCCTCCGGGCCCGCCTCCAGCAGCGCCTGTCCGACCCCGGCGACGTTGCCGTGCCCGAAGATGCCCCACATCCCGGCGACCGTGCGGTGCCGCACCCCGTCCCGCTCGGTGAACTGCACCGACAGGAAACGGACCAGCGCCTGCGCGACGGTGAGCCTCATGAGCCGTCCTCCCGTGCCGGGACCTCGTACAACGGCAGCCGCGGGTCCGGGCGTTGGTCCGCCCAGCCGTCCCGCACCCACGCGTGCGCCGGGTCGTCGGTGATCAGCCAGGACCGCGAAGGGCCGGGCCCGGCCATGACGTTGAGGTAGTACATGTCGTAGCCGGGCACCGCCATGCTCGGGCCGTGCCAGCCGTCCGGGATCAGCACGGCGTCGCCGGACCGGACCTCGGCCAGCACGTCGGTGGCGCCGTGCGGCGACGGGTAGACCCGCTGGTAGCCCAACGCGGCCGGGCCGCCGGCCAGTTCGTAGTAGTAGACCTCTTCGAGCCGCGACTCGTGCGGGCCGGCCTCGTCGTGCTTGTGCGGCGGGTAGGAGGACCAGTTGCCGCCGGGCGTCAGCACCTCCACCGCGATCAGCCGGTCGCACTCGAAGACGTCCGCGGCGGCGAAGTTGTTCACCTGGCGGGTCGCACCGCCGGCGCCCCGCAGCTCCACCGGCACGCCGGCCGCCGGGCCGTAGCGGGCCGGCAGCCGCCGCGAGCAGCGCGCCCCGGCGAGCGCGAAGCGCCCGCCCGCGGCGGAGGCGACCACCGCGTGCGCGTCCCTGGGCAGGTAGCCGAAGTCGCTCACCCCGGAGAAGACGTCGGCGCGGCCGTGCAGCGCGAAGGTCTCCCCGTCGACCAGCACCGTGCACGCCCCGGCCAGCGGCAGCAGTACCCACTCGCTGTCCCCGGTCGCCAGCGTGCGCTGCCCGCCGGGCTCCAGGGTGAGGATCCGCAGCGCCGAATACGCCCAGCCGGCCGACGCCGGGTCGATCCACAGGTCATAGCCGTCCCGGGCGCCGCGGCCCGCGGGGAGGTGTGTCATGGCAGGTCAACTCCCGACGCGGGCGCGCGGGTTCCCCGCTCGGCGCGCTCGGCGGGCGGGCCGCTGCCGGCCGGCGGGCGGCTCATCCGCCGTCAGCTCCCCGGCCGGGCGCGTCCGGGTGCAGCATCGCCTCGATCTCCGCCCGGGTGGGCATCGCGTCGGCGCACGCCAGCCGGGACGCCACGATCGCGCCGGCCGCGTTGGCCGCCCGCAGCACCTCGGGCAGCGGGTCGCCGGCGAGCAGGCCCGCGCACAGGGCGCCGCCGAAGGCGTCGCCGGCGCCGAGGCCGTTGACCACCTTCACCGGCAGCGGCGGCGCCGCGTGCTGCTCCCGTACGGTACGCACCAGGGCGCCCGCCGGACCCTGCTTGACCACCGCGGTGTGCACGCCCCGGCGCAGCAGCAGCCCGGCCGCCGTCTCGGGGTCCGCGCTGCCCACCGCGACCTCGACCTCGGCCCGGTTGCCGACCGCGACCGTGGCGTACGACAGCGCGCGGGCGTAAAGTGCCGGGGCCTGCGCGGGATCGGCCCAGAAGCCGGGCCGCCAGTCGAGGTCGAACCAGACCTCGCCGCCGGCCCGCCGCTCCAGCGCGGCGAAGACCGTGGAGCGGGTCGGCTCGACGGCCAGCGCCGAGCCGGTGATCCACAGCGCCCGTGCGTCGCGCACCGCCGCCGCGACGGCGGGATCGTCGAGCACCGCCGGGGTCAGGCACTCGTCGGGCGCGACCGGGCGGCGGTAGAAGTGGATCGGGAAGTCGTCCGGCGGGAAGAGCTCGCAGAAGACCACCGGGGTCTGCGCCTCGGGCACCGTCGCGACGAGCCCGGCGTCCACGCCGAATCCGGTGAGCGCGGTGCGCACGAAGTCGCCGAACGGGTCCGCCCCGACGCCGCTGAGCACCGCCGTCCGCAGGCCGAGGCGGGCGCCGGCCACCGCGACGTTCCCCGCGGTGCCGCCGAGGTACTTCGCGAAGCTCCGCACCTCGGCGAGCCCGACCCCGCTCTGCTCGGGATAGAGGTCCACCCCGACCCGCCCGAAGGTGACGACGTCGTGGGGCGCGGCAGCGGGTCCGTCGCCGCCCGCGGGCTCCGAACGGCCGCCGGGGACGGGGGCCGGGGGCCGGTCGGAGCCCGCGGGCGGCGGGGGCGGGGTCATCGGCCGTCCGTCCGCGCCCGCAGCCAGGACAGCGAGGTGCGGACGTCCGTGAGGGGACCGGTGCCCGGCGGGGGGTCGGCGTGCAGGACGGTGTCCTGCTCCATGACGTACCAGCCGGGGTAGTGCGCGCTCTCCAGGGCGGTCAGCAGCGCCGGCAGGTCCAGGTCGCCCTCGCCGAGCGGGCGGTACAGGCCCGCGTTGACGGCGGAGGTGTAGCTGGTGCGGCCGCTGCGCACCGCGGCCGCGGTGGCCTCGTCGACGTCCTTGAGATGGACGTGGGCGACGCGTTCCGCGGCGCGCTCGGCGAGGGCGACCGGGTCGGTGCCGCCGATCAGCAGATGGCCGGTGTCCAGGCACAGCCCGATCCCGCTGCCGTCAAGCACCCGCTCGACCTCGCCGGGACCCTCGACGACCGTGCCGACGTGCGGGTGCAGCGCCGTGGTGACGCCCAGCGACGCCGCCAGGCCGGCGATCTCGTCCAGCCGGGCCAGCAGCGTGCGCCAGCCCGCCGCGTCGACGTCGGGGCGCCCGTCGTAGCCGTCCAGGCCGGTCGCCGCGGCCAGCACGAGGGTGCGGGCACCGGCGGTGGTGAAACGGTCCAGCGCGGCCCGTACGTCCGGCATCGGGTCGTGGTCGGGGTCGTGCAGGACGGCGGGCACGAAGCCGCCCACCGCGGTGACGCCGTAGGCGGCGAGCATCGGCCCCGGCAGGAAGCCGTCCGGGCCGAACTCGCTTGCCGTGACACCCAGCGCCGTCATCTCCTGCAGCACCCGGTCGGGGGTCAACTGGTGGCCCCAGTCCGGCACTTCGCACACGCCCCAGGAGATCGGCGCCGCCGCGATCCGGTCCTGCCTCACGCCACCACTCCCTTTCGCCCGCCGCGCCAGGCCGGGTTTTGCGCGTCGTCCCGGCAGGCCCGCGCCGCCGCCTCGACCTCGGCGACCGGCACCGGGCGCCGCTCGCGCCGGGAGACCTCGCAGGCCTCGGCGACCAGCAGGGCCCGCAGCGCGTCCCGACCCTCGCAGGGATTGGCCTCGGCCCCGCGCGCGACGCGCAGGAAGGTGTCCATTTCGGCCCGGTAGGCCGAGCCGAAGCGGTCGAGGAAGCCCGCCCAGGGGCTGCGCGGCGGTGCCGCCCCGCCCGGTTCCACCGAGGTCAGCGGGGTGCGGGCGCCGGTGCCGACGGCGATCTGGTCCTGGGTGCCAGCCAGTTCCATCCGCACGTCGTATCCGGCGGCGTTGTAGCGGGTCGCCGTCGCGGTGGCGAGCACCCCGCCCTCCAGGGTGAGCAGCACCGCCGCGGTGTCCACGTCGCCGGCCGCGAGGAAGAAGTCGGCGCCGACGTTCGCCCCCGCCGCGTACACCTCGGTCACCGCCCGCCCGGTCACCCAGCGCAGGATGTCGAAGTCGTGGATCAGGCAGTCCCGGTAGAGACCGCCGGACAGCGGGACGTAGCCGGCCGGCGGCGGCGCCGGGTCGGAGCTGACGGTGCGTACGGTGTGCAGCCGGCCGAGCCGCCCGCCGGCGACGGCCTGCCGGGCGGCGGCGTAAGCGGCGTCGAAGCGGCGCTGGAAGCCGATCTGCAGCACGGCGCCGCCGGCGTCCACCGCGTCCAGCGCGGCGACCGTCCCCGCGAGGTCCACGGCGATCGGCTTCTCGCAGAAGGCCGGCAGGCCCGCCTGCGCCGCCCGGGCGATCAGCCCGGCGTGCGCGGCGGTCGCCGAGGCGATGACCAGCGCGTCGGGCCGGGTCGCGAAGACCTGGTCCACCGGCATCGCGCGGCCCCCGTGCGCGGCCGCGACCTGCTGCGCGCGCGCCGGGTCCGCGTCGGCGACCAGCAGCTCCCCGACGTCGGGGTGCGCCCGCAACGTCCCGGCGTGAAAGCCGCCGATCCGCCCCGCGCCGATGAGTCCGATCCGCATACCTGCTCCTGCCCCTTCGGAAGAGGAGACGTGACGGCTGTCCGCGCCGTCCCAACCTCCCGCGCCACCGCGCTGGTGTCAACGCTTTGTCCGGACATAAGGACTTCCCGTCATCATGCCGTCCCGCTACGCTCCCAGCGTGCCCAAGCACGAGCCCGCACAGCTGCGGCTCGCCGTGGACCGGGCGAGCCCCGTACCGCTGTACTTCCAGCTTGCCCGCCAGCTGGAGACGGCCATCGAGGACGGTGCGCTCACCCCGGGCAGCCTGCTCGGCAACGAGATCGAGCTGGCCGCCAGGCTGGGGCTGTCACGCCCCACCGTCCGGCAGGCGATCAGGTCGCTGGTCGACAAGGGCCTGCTGGTGCGCCGCCGCGGTGTCGGCACCCAGGTGGTGCACACCGGTGTGGCCCGCCCGATGGAGCTCAGCAGCCTCTACGACGACCTCGCCGCCGCCGGCCTGCACCCCACCACCCGGGTGCTGCACAACGCCCGCGGCCACGCCCCCGCCGAGGTCACCGCCGCGCTCGGGCTGCCGGAGTCCTGCCAGGTCAGCGTGGTGCACCGGCTGCGGCTGACCCGCGGCGAACCGATGGCGTATCTGTGCAACTACCTGCCGAGCGACCTGCTCGACCTGCCCACCGGCGAGCTGGAGACCAGCAGCCTGTACGCCCTGATGCGGCGGCACGGCATCACCCTGCACAGCGCCCAGCAGAGCGTCGGCGCCAGGCCGGGCACCGCCGAGGAGTGCGGGCTGCTCGGCGAGCCCGCCGGTTCGGCGCTGCTCACCATGCGCCGGGTCAGCTACGACGACCGCGGCAGGCCGGTCGAATTCGGCGCCCACGTCTACCGGGCCTCGCGCTACACCTTCGAATTCCGGCTGCTCGTCCGCGGCTGAGCCGCATACCGCAGGCCCAGGGCCGTCCGCGGCCTCCCTGCGGCAGGGGCGCCGCACCCCTTGACGGATACTTGGCCCGCCGGGATGGTCATCGCTCGAAGCACGTCGCAGCACTCCCATCACGGCTGCACCAGGATCGGTAAGGAAAGGCAGGGCCTCGTGGCGATGGCAAGGGCGGGAACGAAGGCGCTCGGCGCGCTGCTGGCGGTGGTGCTCGGCGCGGCCGGCCTCGCCGGCTGCAGCAGCACCGGCGGCAAGCGCGCGGAGGACCGGGCCAAGAAGCTCGCGGCGAACGGCTCGGCGGTCAACACGCCGAAGTGGACCGTCGCCATGGTCACCCACTCGGGCGCCGGCGACACCTTCTGGGACATCGTCCAGAGCGGGGCCAAGCAGGCCGCGGCCAGGGACAACATCAAGTTCGTCTACTCCAACAGCGACCAGGGCGACCAGCAGGCACAGCTCGTGCAGGCCGCGATAGACAGCCACGTGGACGGCCTGGTCGTCACGCTGGCCAAGCCCGACGCGATGAAGGCGGTCGTCGCCAAGGCCGTCAAGGCCGGCATCCCGGTGATCACCATCAACTCGGGGGCCGCCCAGTCCAAGCAGTTCGGCGCGCTGACCCACATAGGCCAGGACGAGACGATCGCCGGCAACGCCGTCGGCGAGGAGCTGAACACCCGCGGCAGGCAGCACGCGCTGTGCATCCTGCACGAGCAGGGCAACGTCGGCCTCGAACAGCGCTGCGCGGGCGCCAAGGAGAAGTTCCACGGCCGGATGGACAACCTCTACGTCAACGGCACGAACATGCCGGACGTGCTGTCCGCGATCCAGGCCAAGCTGCAGTCCGACAAGTCCATCGACTCGGTCGTCACCCTGGGCGCCCCCTTCGCCGACACCGCGGCCAAGGCCAAGGCGCAGTCGGGCTCCAGCGCCGAGATCGACACCTTCGACCTGAACCCGCAGGTCGCGAGCTCGCTGAAGAACGGCACCATCGGCTTCGCCGTGGACCAGCAGCCCTACCTGCAGGGCTACGAGGCGGTGGACCTGCTGTGGCTCTACCGCTACAACAAGGACACCCTCGGCGGCGGCCAGGCGGTCCTCACCGGGCCGCAGATCGTCACCAAGGACGACGCCGACGCGCTGCTGTCGTACGCCAAGCGGGGGACCCGATGACCGGCCTCGCCCTGGCGCCGGACGAGCGGCTGGCGCCGCGGTCCACGGTGCGGCGGCTGCTCGGGCGGCCCGAGTTGGGGGCCGTCGTCGGCGCCGCGGCCGTCTTCCTGTTCTTCGCCGTCGCCGCCGACCCCTTCCTGCAGTGGTCCAGCTTCGGCACCGTCCTCTACGCCTCCTCCACCATCGGGATCATGGCGGTGCCGGTGGCGCTGCTGATGATCGGCGGCGAGTTCGACCTGTCGGCCGGTGTGATGGTGACCAGTTCCGCGCTGGCCTCCTCGATGTTCAGCTTCCAGTTGACCGCGAACGTCTGGGTCGGCATCGGCGTCTCGCTGCTGGTGACGCTGGCGCTCGGCGCGTTCAACGGGATCATGCTGGTGCGCACCAAGCTGCCCAGCTTCATCATCACGCTGGGCACCTTCCTGATGCTGACCGGCCTGAACCTGGGACTGACCAAGCTGATCAGCGGCACCGTCGCCACCAAGTCGATCGGCGACATGGAGGGCTTCCCCGCCGCGCACGACGTCTTCGCGTCGCACTGGACGATCGGCTCGGTCGACCTGCAGGTGACGATCCTGTGGTGGCTCGGCCTGGTCGCGGTCGCCACCTGGGTGCTGCTGCGCACCCGGGCGGGCAACTGGATCTTCGCGGCCGGCGGCAACGCCGACGCGGCCCGCGCGGTCGGCGTCCCGGTGGCCCGCACCAAGGTCGGGCTGTACATGGGGGTGGCCTTCTGCGCCTGGATCTCCGGCCAGCACCTGCTCTTCTCCTTCGACGTGGTCCAGTCGGGGGAGGGCGTCGGCAACGAGTTCCTTTACATCATCGCGGCCGTGATCGGCGGCTGCCTGATGACCGGCGGATACGGCAGCGCCATCGGCTCGGCGGTCGGCGCGTTCATCTTCGGCATGACCAACAAGGGCATCGTCTACGCCCAGTGGAATCCGGACTGGTTCAAGTTCTTCCTCGGGGCGATGCTGCTGCTCGCCACCCTGCTCAACGCCTGGGTACGCAAGCGGGCGGAGGCCACCGCATGACCACGACCACCGAGACCGCCGCCGACGGCAGCACGGAGGCGGCCGCCCCGCTGATCGCCCTGACCGACGTCTCCAAGTCCTACGGGAACGTCCGCGCCCTGCGCGACGTCTCCCTGGAGGTGCACGCCGGCGAGATCACCTGTGTCCTCGGTGACAACGGCGCGGGCAAATCCACCCTCATCAAGATCATCGCCGGGCTGCACCCGCACGACTCAGGCGACTACGCGGTGGCCGGCGAGCCGGTACGGCACGCCACACCGCGCGACGCCCTGGACCGCGGCATCGCCACCGTCTACCAGGACCTGGCCGTGGTGCCGCTGATGCCCGTATGGCGGAACTTCTTCCTCGGGTCGGAGCCCACCAGGGGCCGTGGCCCGCTGCGCCGCCTCGACGTCGCCGCCATGCGCGGCACCACCCACGCCGCGCTGCTGCGGATGGGCATCGACCTGCGCGACGTCGACCAGCCCATCGGCACGCTGTCCGGCGGCGAGCGGCAGTGCGTGGCCATCGCCCGTGCGGTGCACTTCGGCGCCAAGGTGCTGGTGCTCGACGAGCCCACCGCCGCGCTCGGCGTCAAGCAGTCGGGCATGGTGCTCAGATACGTGGCCGCGGCCCGCGACGCCGGGCTCGGCGTGGTGCTGATCACCCACAACCCGCACCACGCCTACCTGGTCGGGGACCGCTTCGTTCTGCTGAAGCGGGGCACGATGTCCGGCAGTCACCTCAAGAAGGACATTACGCTTGACGAGCTGACCCGGGAGATGGCCGGGGGCAGCGAGCTGGACGAGCTGACGCATGAGCTGAGCCGCACACCGGCGGCTGAGGACACGCCGGCGGAGGGTCCGCCGGTCAGGGACGCACTGGCCGAGGACCCGCAGGACGCCACCGACCCGGAGACCCGCGCTTGAGTGCCAATCGTGAACGTGTGTACCGCGGCAGCGCCGCCAGAGCGACGGTGTGGCGCAACGTCAGCGGCGCCGAGCGCCGGGAGAGACGCAGCCACCTGACCGCGCCGCGGGTGCCCACCGTGGGCATCGACATCGGCGGCACGAAGGTGATGGCGGGCGTGGTGGACGCCGACGGCGTCATCCTCGAACAGCTGCGCACCGAGACCCCCGACAAGTCCAAGAGCCCCAAGGTGGTCGAGGACACCATCGTGGAGCTGGTGCTCGACCTGTCGGAGCGGCACGACGTGCACGCGGTCGGCATCGGCGCGGCCGGCTGGGTGGACGCCGACCGCTCCCGCATCCTCTTCGCCCCGCACCTGTCCTGGCGCGACGAACCGCTGCGCGAACGGCTCGCGGAGCGGCTGCTGGTCCCGGTGATGGTCGACAACGACGCCAACACCGCCGCCTGGGCCGAATGGCGCTTCGGCGCCGGACGGGGCGAGGCCGACCTGGTGATGATCACGCTCGGCACCGGCATCGGCGGCGCGATCCTGGAGGACGGCCAGGTCAAGCGGGGCCGCTACGGCGTCGCCGGCGAGTTCGGCCATATGCAGGTGGTGCCGGGCGGCCACCGCTGCGCGTGCGGCAACCGCGGCTGCTGGGAGCAGTACAGCTCGGGCAACGCCCTGGTCAGGGAGGCCCGCGAGATGGCCGCCGCGGACTCACCGGTGGCCTACGGGATCATCGACCGGGTCGGCGGCCACATCGGCGACATCACCGGGCCGCTGATCACCGAGCTGGCCAGGGCCGGCGATCCGATGTGCGTGGAACTCTTCCAGGACATCGGCCAGTGGCTCGGCGTCGGCATCGCCAACCTCGCCGCCGCCCTCGACCCGTCCTGCTTCGTCATCGGCGGCGGCGTCAGCGCCGCGGACGACTTGCTGATCACTCCCGCGAGGGACGCCTTCCGCCGCACCTTGACCGGCCGCGGGTACCGGCCGGAGGCCAGGATCGCCAAGGCGGAGCTCGGCCCTGAGGCCGGCATGGTCGGCGCCGCCGACCTCGCGCGCCTGGTGGCCCGCCGCTTCCGCCGCGCCAACCGCCGCCGGGTCGAGCGCTACGAGCGCTACGGCAGGATCTACGGCCGCCAGGAGGCCGACTCGTGACGACGACCCCGGAGCGGGAGGCCGTACCGCAGTATCCGGACGAGGACGAGGCCGCCGAGCGCGCCGCCGACCCGGTCATCCCCGCCGAGCGCACCCCGAGCGGCGACGGCCCGGGCGGACCCGGCGGTGAGGGCGCCGGCGGACCCGGTGGCGCGGGCCCTGGCGGCGGCCGCGGCGGCGGCGGGCCGTCCGCGCTGCCGCCGCGCGAACTGCCCCGCTGGGTGCGCTGGGTGGTGGTGCCGCTGCTGGTGCTTGTCCCGCTCGGCTACGTGATCATCTCCGCCGCGCAGAGCCGCGACAGCGGCCAGGACGTGCAGAAGCAGGCCGCCGCGCGCCACCTGACCTGGGTCGTCCCCAGCGAGCTGCAACGCCGCATCTACCAGGTGCCGATTCCCGACGGCACCGTCCACGACGGCTACCTGGAGACCAACTCCTGGGACACCAGCGAGTTCTACTGCCAGTTCACCACCAGCGCCGGCGGCCTGGACACCTTCCTCGCCCAGCTGGGCACCAGCAGGGCTGCGCTGCGCGACGGCCAGAACGCCATCAGCGCCGAGCAGGCCGCGCAGGTCGGCTGGAACTTCGCGGTGCCCGGCCACCACTGGGCCGGCCGGTCCTCCAGCCAGGCGGGCGACAAGCCCGACCACGACATCACGGTCGATCTCACGCACGCCGACACGCCCGTGGTGTACGTGGTCTCCACCGTCAACTTCCAGCACGGCTTCGGGGGTGGGTGACCCGGGTGAGCCCAGGAGTCGGTAGCGTGAAGCGATGAGCGAGCTGACGACCGACGCGCCCTTCGGCGCCGCAGCCGACTACGCGGCCGGCCCTCCGGCGGACCGTATGGCCGACTACGACGACATGGACGACATGTACGCGGGAGCGCCGCCGCTGCAGTACCGCTTCGACGGACCCGACCGCGCGCCGGTGCTCGTCCTCGGGCCCGCGCTCGGCGCGACCTGGCACATGTGGGACCGGCAGCTGCCGATGCTCACCACCAACTGGCGGGTGCTGCGCTACGAGCTGCCCGGGCACGGCGGCGCGCCCGCCGAGCCCGCGTCCTCCGTGGACGACCTGGCACGGCGGCTGCTCGCCGTCCTCGACGACGAGGGCATCGACACCTTCGGCTACGCAGGCTGCGCCCTCGGCGCGGCCATCGGCGCCCGGCTGGCGCTGCTGCGGCCCGACCGGGTGGCCGCGCTGGCCCTGGTGTCGGCCGCCGCCCGCTTCGGCACCGCCGACACCTGGCGGCAGCGCGGCGTCGTGGTGCGCGCCAACGGGCTGGAGCGCACCGCGCAGGCCGGCCCCAAGCGCTGGTTCACCGACGCCTTCCTTGCCACCCAGCCGGCGATCACCGAATGGGCCGTCCAGATGGTCGCCACCACCGACCCGGCCTGCTACGTGGCCGCCTGCGAGGCGCTGGCGGCCTTCGACATCCGGGACGCGCTCGGCAGCATCGGCGTCCCCACCCTGGTGGTGGCCGGCGCCGACGACACCGAGACGCCGCCGGCCGACGCCCGGCTGCTGGTCGCGGGCATCCCCGACGCCCGGCTCGCGGTCGTCCCCGCCACCGGCCACCTCGCGCCCGTCGAGGAGCCGGTCGCGGTCGGCGAGCTGCTTGCCACCCATTTCGGCAGCGCCTGGCAGGACCACGCCTCCACCGCCGTGCCGCTGCCCCCGCCGCCGGTCCCGCCGGTGCCGCCCGCCCGCATCCCGGCGTCCGCGACCCCCGACCGGCTCGCCGAGGGCGGACGGATCCGCAGCGAGGTGATCGGCGACAGCGCGGGCGCCGACCGCCCGCTGGCCACCGGGGACGGCTTCGGCAGCGGCTTCGACGCCTTCGCCACCCGTTACTCGTGGGGCGAGATATGGGCCAGGCCCGGCCTCGACCGGCGCACCCGCGCCTGCGTCACGCTCACCGCGCTGACCGCGACCGGCCAGCTCGCGGAACTGGCCGACCACGTCAGGGGGGCACTGCGGATCGGCCTGAGCCCGGCCGAGATCGAGGAGGTGCTGCTGCACACCGCGGTCTACTGCGGGCTGCCCGCCGCACGCGCCGCGCTGGCCGCGGCGCGGACCGTGGTCGAGCAGGAGACCGGGGGCCATCCGTAGCAGGATGGAGGGTAGGGACATACGGACGCCGCCGACCCGCGCGGCGTCACAGGAAGCCATGACCCCCAGGGGCGTCCGTGAACCCATCGGGCGCCCAGAGTCCGACCGACGCGTACCGGCGAGGGTGGAATCCAGTGAAGCTGACCAAGAAGCGGCATTCCTGCGTGCGGATGGAGAAGGACGGGCTCACGCTCGTCATCGACCCGGGTGTCTTCAGCGAGCAGGACGCGGCGGACGGCGCCGACGTCATCCTGGTCACCCATGAGCACCCCGACCACTTCGACCCCGGCCGGCTGCGGGCCTCGCTGGACGCCAACCCGGCGGCCGAGCTGTGGACGCTGGCGAGCGTCGCCGACCAGCTCTCGGCGGCCTACCCCGGCCGGGTGCACACCGTGGGCCACGGCGACACCTTCACCGCGGCGGGCTACGACGTCCAGGTGCACGGCGAGCTGCACGCCGTCATCCACCCCGACCTGCCGCGGATCACCAACGTGGGCTATCTGGTGGACGGCGCCGTCTTCCACCCCGGTGACGCCCTGACGGTGCCCGGCTACCCGGTGGACACCCTGCTGCTGCCGGTGCACGCGCCCTGGAACAAGATCTCCGAGGTCATCGACTACGTCCGGGAGGTCAAGCCGCGCCGGAGCCTCGACGTCCACGACGCGCTGCTCGCCGACCTGGCACGGCCGATGTACGACGCCCAGCTGGTCGACCTGAGCGGTGCCGAGCACGTGCGCCTCGCACCGGGTGAGGGCACCTCGACCTGACCGACCGGGGCGTCGGGCCCGTTGTCGTACCCAGCGGCTAGGTTGGTGGACATGCGCATCGCGACCTGGAACATCAACTCGATCACGGCCCGGCTGCCCCGGCTGCTCGGCTGGCTGGAGAGCAGCGGCACGGACGTGCTGTGCGTCCAGGAGACCAAGTGCACCGACGAGCAGTTCCCCTACGACGAGCTGCGCGAGCTGGGATACGAGGCGGCGGTCAACGCCGACGGCCGGTGGAACGGGGTCGCGCTGATCTCCCGGGTGGGCCTGACCGACGTGGTCAAGGGCCTGCCCGGCGGCCCGGCGTACGAAGGGGTGCAGGAGCCGCGGGCGGTCTCCGCGACCTGCGGCCCGGTCCGGCTGTGGTCGGTCTACGTGCCCAACGGACGCGAGATCGGCCACCCGCACTACGCCTACAAGCTCCAGTGGTTCGAGGCGCTCCGTGCCGCGGTCGCCGACGACGCGGCGGGCGAGCTGCCCTTCGCCGTCCTCGGTGACTACAACGTGGCGCCGACCGACCAGGACGTCTGGGACATCGCGGTCTTCGAGGGCCAGACCCATGTCACCGCCCCCGAGCGCGACGCGCTGGCCGCGCTGCGCGGCACCGGCCTGACCGACGTGGTGCCGCGGCCGCTGAAGTACGACCACCCGTTCACCTACTGGGACTACCGCCAGCTGGGCTTCCCGAAGAACCGCGGCATGCGCATCGACCTGGTGTACGGCAACGGGCCGTTCGCCAAGGCGGTCTCCGACGCGTATGTGGACCGCGAGGAGCGCAAGGGCAAGGGCGCCTCCGACCACGCCCCGGTCGTGGTGGACCTCGACGTCTGACCGGCCGCGAGCCGCGCGGCCGGCCTGTCCTCCACCGCGCCGCCTGCCGCCCCGGGTCCGCCGCCCGCCGGCCTCCGCTGTCGGCGAACCCCGGCCGTCCGGCGTGGCGCCCGGGCTACGGTCGGCCCATGGAGATCATCGAGCTGCTGCCGTCCCTGCACATGCTGCGCTTCCCGGTCGGCGCGGCCTACCTGTGGTCCGACACCGAGGGCGGCACGGACGCCCTGACGCTGATCGACACCGGGGTCGCGGGGTCGGCTGAGGAGATCGCGGCGGCCGTGCGCGGCCTCGGCCGCGATCCGGCCGACATACACCAGGTGGTGCTGACGCACTTCCACCACGACCACACCGGATCCGCCGCCGAGATCCGCGCCCGCTACGGCGCCGCGGTGCTGGCGCACCGCCGGGAGGCTCCGGTGATCCGGGGCGAGGCCGCCGGGGCGCCGCCGGTGTTCGCCGAGTGGGAGCGTGCCCTCTTCGACAGCCTGCCGCCGCTGCCGCCCGCGCCGCCGGTACCCGTCGACCGCGAGCTGGAGGACGGCGACACGATCGATTTCGGCGGCGGCGCGGAAGTGGTGTGGGTGCCGGGCCACACCGAGGGCAGCATCGCCCTCCATCTGCCGGGCCCGCGGTTCCTCTTCACCGGTGACACCGCGGCCAACGTCGAGGGACGCACGATGCCCGGCGTCTTCAACAGCGACCCGGCCGGCGCGCTCGCCTCCTTCCGCCGGCTCGCCGCGCTCGACGTGGACGTGGCCTGCTTCGGCCACGGCGAACCCGTCACCGCCGGCGCGTCGGCGGCGCTGCGGGCGGCGGCCGGCGGCCTCGGCGACTGACCCGCGCCCGGCCGGCCGGACGTGTGCGCCGTACGCCGCGCGCCTGGTATCGGCCCGGGGACGCGGGTGCGAAGCTGGGGGAATGGACATTCCCCTTCTCACCAAGTGGCGCAAGCGGCATGTCCCGTCCGGCCTCGCGGCCTTCGGCAGCGGGCAGCAGCCCGACCCCGCGATGCTCGCCGAACTCCTCGGCGAGTGCCCGCTGCTGCGCGCCCGCGCGGCTGACGACGGGGTGGAACTGGACGACACCGCGGAGTCTTTGAGCGCGCTGGACCAGCTCGTGCCCAACTGGCGCGACGAGGAGGAGCAGGCGCTCGACCGGCTCGGCAACGACGCGGGCCTCTACCTCGGCACTGTCATCGTCCGTACGCTCCCCGGCGCGGTCTGGCAGGTGTGGCCCAACGGCCGCCCGGTGGTGCGCCTGGCGAGCGGCCGCGAGATCGACGCCGTCGAGTTGGGCCACAGCTGGGCCGAGAACGGCACCCCGGAACTGTCCCAGGTGCTGGCGGAGACCACCGAGGACTGACCGCGCCCCGGTGGCCCCGCACGGGTGGCGCGCCGTCACCCGAACCGGTGGCACGCTCGCCACGGCGGGGGACCGCCAGGCGTGTCAAGGGCGTGGTCGCCCGGCTGCGGTGCGGCATATGTGCATGATGGCGGCAGACGTTCCCTTGACTCACCATCAGCCTGGCACCGGAGGCACCACGTGGACTCCCTACAGCAGCTGCCGAACATCGGGGCGGTGCTCGCCGACCGCCTGCGCCGCGCGGGCGTCGACGACGCGGGCGAACTGCGCCGGCTGGGATCGGGCCGGGCCTTCGAGAAGATCCGCCCCGACCTTCCCGACGACGCCTGCACCCACACCCTGCTCGCCCTGGAGGGCGCCCTGCGCGGCATGCGCTGGACCGCGATCCCGCAGACCGAACGCGACACGCTCGTCCACCGCGTCCTCGGCTGACCGCCGCGGTGCCGGTGGAACCACTGATCGTCCTCAGCGGCGTCAACAAGCACTTCGGACAGCTCCATGTGCTCAAGGACATCGATCTGACCGTCGGCCGCGGCGAGGTGGTGGTCGTCGTCGGTCCGTCGGGCTCGGGCAAGTCCACCCTGTGCCGGGCGGTCAACCGGCTGGAGCCGGTGGAGTCCGGCACCATCACCGTGGACGGGCGGCCACTGCCCGCCGAAGGCCGGGCGCTGGCCCGGCTGCGGGCCGACGTGGGGATGGTCTTCCAGTCCTTCAACCTCTTCGCCCACCGGACCGTGCTGGACAACGTGATGCTGGCGCCGCTGAAGGTCCGCCGCCGCCCCAGGGCCGAGGCCGAGCGCAGGGCCCGTGACCTCCTCGACCGGGTCGGCCTGCCGGCCCAGGCCGACAAGCTGCCCGCCCAGCTGTCCGGCGGCCAGCAGCAGCGGGTGGCGATCGCCCGGGCCCTGGCCATGGACCCCAAGGCCATGCTCTTCGACGAGCCGACCTCGGCCCTTGACCCCGAGATGATCAACGAGGTGCTCGACGTGATGCGGCAGCTCGCCCAGGAGGGCATGACGATGGTGGTGGTCACCCACGAGATGGGCTTCGCCCGGTCGGCGGCGGACCGGGTGGTCTTCATGGCCGACGGGCGGATCATCGAGGACCGGGCGCCCGGGGAGTTCTTCACCGAGCCGCGCACCGACCGGGCCCGTGACTTCCTGTCCAAGATCCTCCACCACTGACCGGCCGCCGTGACCCCGACCCGCCGCGGCCCCCGCCCGCTCCCGGCCCTGCTGCTCGGCCCGGTCCTGCTCGCACTCCTCCTCGCGCCCACCGGCGGCTGCGGCCGGCCGGGCAGCCCGCCTGCCAAGGGGCCGCGGGCCGGTGACCTGGCGGCCTACCGCGTCGAGCCCGCCGTCTCGCTGCCGGCCTCGCCGACCTGGACCCGGGCCCACCGCCGCGGCAGGCTCGTCGTCGGCGTCAAGGACGACCAGCCCTACCTCGGCGAGCGCGACCCCGCGACAGGGGCGTACTCCGGCTTCGACATCGAGATCGCCAGGATGGCGGCCGCCTCGCTCGGCTTCCCCGCCGGCCGGATCACGTTCAAGGCCATCGCGTCGGCCAACCGGGAGACCTCGCTCAGCAACGGCCAGATCGACCTCTACGTGGGCACCTACACCATCAACGCGCTGCGCCGCCGGCAGGTCGGCTTCGCCGGGCCCTACTACCTGGCCGGGCAGGGCCTGCTGGTGCGCCGCGGCGAGCGCGACATCCACGGGCCGCGGGACCTCAGCGGCAGGAAGGTCTGCTCGGCCGCCGGCTCCAGCTCCATCCAGCGCATCGAGGCCGACTACCCCGACGCGAAGCCGGTCACCTACGACACGTACTCGGTGTGCGTCGACAACCTGCTCACCTACCAGGTCGACGCGGTGACCACCGACGACTCGATCCTGCTGGGATACGCCGCCAAGGCCCCCGGCGAGCTGAAGACGGTCGGCCGGCCCTTCTCCCGGGAGCCCTACGGGATCGGCCTGTCCAAGGGCGACTCCGCGCTGCGGCTGGCGCTGGACGACGCCCTCGTCGCCCATGAGCGCAACGGCGACTGGAAGCGGGCCTACGACGCCACCCTCGGGCTGTCGGGAGTCCCCGCGCCCGCCCCGCCGCCGGTGGACCGTGACTGAGGGAGGGCGCGCGTGAGCGTGCTGACGGACAACTTCTCGCTCTACGGCAGGGCCCTGTGGGGCACCGTGCAGCTCACCCTGCTGGCCGGCGCCTTCGCGCTGGCCGCCGGAGTGCTCATCGCCGGCTGCCGGCTCTCGCCGGTCAAGGCGCTGCGGGCGTTCGGCACCGGGTGGGTGACGGTACTCCGCAACACCCCGCTGACCCTGCTGTTCTTCGCGGTGCTGCTCGGCCTGCCGCGGTTCGGCGTCGTGCTGCCCTTCACGGTCTTCGCGGTGCTGGCCCTCGGCGCGTACACCTCGGCCTTCGTCTGCGAGGCGGTGCGGGCCGGCGTCAACACCGTGCCGCCCGGCCAGGGCGAGGCGGCCCGCAGCCTCGGGATGTCCTTCACCCAGACGCTGTCGCTGGTGGTGCTGCCGCAGGCGGTCCGCGCGGTGATCCCGCCGCTCGGCTCCACCCTGATCGCCCTGGCCAAGAACTCCGCCATCGCCGGCTCCTTCTCGGTCACCGAGCTTCTCGGCACCTACAAACCGCTCAACGAGCTGGGCTACGGCATCGTGTGGATCTTCGTGTGGATCGCGGCTGGCTACCTGCTCGTCACGCTCAGCCTGGCCGGCCTCTTCGGCCTGCTGGAGCGGAAGCTGGGAGTGGCCGGATGACCGCGGGCAGCGCCCTCTACGACCTCCCCGGTCCGAAAGCGCTGGCCAGGCACCGGCTGTACGGCTGGATCAGCGGCGCGTTGCTGGCCGCGCCGGCCGGCCTGGTCGTCCACAAGCTGGTGGCCACCGGGCAGTTCTCGGCCGTCAAGTGGCGGCCCTTCGCCTACCAGGGCATCCAGCGGCTGCTGCTGACCGGGCTGGCGAACACCCTGACCGCCTTCGGCTGGGCGGCGCTCGCCTCGCTGGCCTTCGGGGTGGTCCTCGCGGCCGGCCGGCTGTCGGACCACCGGGTGGTGCGCTGGGCGAGCACGCTGGTGGTGGAGTTCTTCCGGGCGATGCCGCTGCTGGTGATGATCTTCTTCATCTTCGTCGCGCTCCGGCTGGAGCCGCTGCTCGCGCTTGTCGTCGGCCTGACCCTCTACAACGGCTCGGTGCTCGCTGAGGTCTTCCGCGCCGGGGTCGAGGCGGTACCGCGCGGCCAGCGGGAGGCGGCGTACGCGCTGGGGATGCGCAAGACCCAGGTGATGGCCCACGTGCTGGTGCCGCAGGCGGCCAGGGCGATGCTGCCGGCCATCATCAGCCAGCTGGTGGTGGCGCTCAAGGACACCTCGCTTGGCTACCTCATCACCTACCAGGAGTTCCTCTACTCCGGGAAGCTCATCGCCACCAACCTGGACTACGACCTGCCGTTCATCCCGGTGGTCATGGTGATCGCCCCCGTCTACATCGGCATGTGCATGCTGCTGTCGTGGTCCGCCCACCGGATCGCCGGGTACGAGCGGCGCAGCCCCAGGACGAAGGGCGCCACGGTGGTGACGGCACTGCCCGAGGAGGTCTGAGGCCGCCCGGCGCGTCCCCTGCCGAAGCCCCGCGCCCGCGGAAATCCGACCTCGGGCTTCGCCGCAGGTGAGCGGCCGGTATGGGACCGGTGGGGCGGGATCCCGGTTTGTCCCGGCAGGGGACGGGCAGCCGCTCCGGTGGGACGGACCGACCCTGTGAGGAAAGAGACGGCGCCATGAAGGACACGATCACCCACCCCCCGATCATGACCGACACCGACCTCGTCGAACTGGCCCAGCAGCTGCGGGTGGACTCCGTCCGGGCGGCCGCGGCAGCCGGCTCCGGGCACCCGACCTCCTCGATGTCCGCCGCCGACCTGATGGCCGTACTGCTGGCCCGGCACCTGCACTACGACTTCGACCGGCCGGAACACCCGGGCAACGACCATCTGATCCTCTCCAAGGGCCACGCGTCCCCGCTGCTGTACTCGGCCTACAAGGCGGCCGGCGCCATCTCCGACCAGGAGCTGCTGACCTTCCGGAAGTTCGGCAGCCGCATGGAGGGGCACCCCACCCCCCGGCTGCCCTGGGTCGACGTGGCCACCGGATCGCTCGGCCAGGGCCTGCCCGTCGGGGTGGGCGTCGCCCTCGCGGGCAGCCGCCTGGACCACCTGCCGTACCGCACCTGGGTGCTGTGCGGGGACAGCGAGATGGCCGAGGGCTCGGTCTGGGAGGCCTTCGAGCACGCCGGTATCGAAGGGCTCGACCACCTCACCGCGATCATCGACGTCAACCGGCTCGGCCAGCGCGGCCCCACCCGGCACGGCTGGGACCTGGACGCCTACGCCCGCAGGATCCGCGCCTTCGGCTGGCACACCCTGGAGATCGACGGCCACGACATCGAGGCGATCGACCAGGCCATGACCACCGCGGCGGCCACCCGCGGCGCGCCCACCGCGATCATCGCCCGCACCCGCAAGGGCCGCGGCGCCTCCGAGGTCGAGGACCGCGAGGGCAAGCACGGCAAGCCGCTGGCCGACCCCGAGGCGGCCATCCGCGAGCTCGGCGGCCTGCGTGACCTGCGGGTCGCCGTCCAGGCCCCGCCGGACGCCGAGCAGCCCGCCCGCGGCGGCGGCGACCCGCACACCGACCTGCCGCGCTACCCGGTCGGCGGCGACCCGGTGGCGACCCGTACCGCCTTCGGCGAGACGCTGGCCGCGCTCGGCTCGCTGCACGACGACATCGTGGTCCTCGACGGCGAGGTCGGCGACTCCACCAAGGCCCAGCTCTTCGCCGCGGACCACCCCGAGCGGTACATCGAGTGCTACATCGCCGAGCAGCAGATGATCGCCGCCGCAGTCGGCGTCGGGGTGCGCGGCTGGACGCCCTACGCGTCCACCTTCGCCGCCTTCCTCACCCGCGCCCACGACTTCCTGCGGATGGCCGCGATCAGCCGCTCCGCGGTCAACGTCGTCGGCACCCACGCGGGCGTCTCGATCGGCGAGGACGGCCCGTCCCAGATGGCGCTTGAGGACCTGGCGATGACGCGCGCCATCCACGGCACCACCGTGCTCTACCCCTGCGACGCCAACCAGACCGTCCAGCTGCTCACCGCCATGGCGGACCGCCCCGGCATCTGCTACCTGCGGGCCACCCGCGGGAACAGCCCGGTGATCTACGGGCCCGGTGACGCCTTCCCGGTCGGCGGCAGCAAGGTCCTGCGCTCGCACCCCGACGACCAGGTCACCCTGATCGGCGCCGGCGTCACCGTCCACGAGGCACTGGCCGCCGCCGACCGGCTGGTCGCCGACGGCATCCGCGCCCGGGTGATCGACCTCTACTCGGTCAAGCCGGTGGACACCCAGACGCTGCGCACGGCAGCCGAGGACACCGGCCGCTTCGTGATCGCCGAGGACCACCACCCCGAGGGCGGACTCGCCGACGCGGTCATGGAGTCCTTCGGCAACGGCCACCCCACCCCCCGGCACACCCGGCTCGCCGTCCACACCATGCCCGGCTCCGGCACCCCCGACGAGCAGCTGGAGGCGGCCGGGATCAGCGCCTCCGCGATCGTGGCCGCCGCCCGCAAGCTCGCCGCGACCTGACGGCCCCCGCCCGGCTCCGTACGCCCCCGTCACCGCCGGAACGGGGGCGTACGCACGCGATGTGACGCCGGAGCAGCCCGGCGGCGTCCCGGCCATTGACACCACACCCCCCGGCCCCGAGCCTTGATCGACGTCAGCGTCGACGCAGGGGAGGGGCCACATGGCCGCCAGGTGGGTCAGGGGCAGCAGCAGGAGCGCGGGTACGGACGCCGGAGCGCAGGAGCGGCCCGCGCCGGTGCGCCGACGGGCGGTGGGGGTCGGGGCCGCGGCACTCGGCGGCGCCCTCGCGCTGACCGCGGCGGCCGTCACCCCGGCCGCCGCCCATTCCGGCGGGCACCCGGGCGCCGGGCACGGCCGACCGGCGGCGGTCCGCTACGTGGCGCTCGGCGACTCCTACACCTCCGGGCCCGCGATACCCACCCAGGTCGACGCGAACTGCGCCAGGTCCGACGAGAACTACCCCTCGCTGGTCGACCGGGCCGGACGGTTCGCGCGCTTCACCGACGTCAGCTGCGGCGGCGCCACCACCGCCCAGATGTGGCAGGCGCAGGGCACCAACGGACCGCAGCTGGACGCCGTCACCCAGGACACCACCCTGGTCACCCTGCAGATCGGCGGCAACGACATCGGCTTCAGCTCGATCATCGCCACCTGCGCGGGCCTGAGCGTCACCGCCCCCACCGGCAGCCCCTGCAAGCAGCACTACCGGGCCGTCGGCATCGACCAGCTCACCGTCGACGTCGTCAAGACCGCACCGAAGATCGCCCAGGTGCTGCACGAGGTCCACCACCGGGCCCCGCACGCCCGGGTCGTCGTGGTCGGCTACCCCGACCTGCTGCCCGACGACGGCGTCGGCTGCTTCCCGGCCGTGCCCTTCGCGGCCGGTGACTTCCCGTACCTGCGGGACACCGAGAAGCAGCTGAACGCGATGCTGAAGATCGAGGCGCTCTTCGGCGGCGCCGAGTACGTCGACACCTACCGGCCGACGGTGGGGCACGACATGTGCAAGGCGCCCGCCGACCGCTGGATCGAGCCGCTGGTGCCCGCCTCGCCGGCCGCCCCCGCCCACCCCAACGCCAAGGGCGAGCAGGTGATGGCGCAGGCCGTGACCGCGAAGGTCGGCGGCCGGCGCGGCTGACGTCCTCGCAGGTAAGGCGACCCTGAGTCGCGAGCGCGCGCGACGTCATGGATCATCGATCCATGCCGGTCCTGATAGCCGCGTGCGCCTTCGCGATGACCCTCGTCGGCGGAGTCGTCGCCCAGCACATCGGGGACCGCCGCCACCTCGTCCTCGGACTCGCCGCCGGGCTGATGCTCGGTGTCGTCGGATTCGATCTGCTGCCTGAGGCGCTGGAGACCCAGCGCAAGGTGGTCTTCGGGGTGCCCTCGGCCCTGCTGATGTTCGTCGCGGGCTTCCTCGCGCTGCACATCATCGAGCGTTCCGTCGCCATCCACCGTGCCCACGAGGGCGAGTACGCCCCGCATGCGCACGGCCTCGGGCACGCCCACGACCCGGTCAAGGGCATCGGCCTCACCGCGGCCGCCGCGCTGGTGGGGCACAGCGTCATGGACGGCTTCGCGATCGGCGCCGCCTTCCAGGCCGGCAACACCGTCGGCATCGTGGTCGCCATCGCCGTCGTCTCGCACGACTTCGCCGACGGCTTCAACACGTACACGATCACCAGGATGTACGGGAACGGGCGGCGCCGCGCCCAGTTGCTGCTCGGGGCCGACGCCATCGCCCCGGTGGCGGGCGCGGCCGTGACGCTGGCCTTCACCATCCCCTCCGGGGCGCTCGGCCTCTACCTCGGCTTCTTCGCCGGCTTCCTGCTCTACCTGGCGACCTCCGACATCCTCCCCGAGGCGCACAGCCCGCACCCGTCAAGCTCCACGCTGCTGTGCACGGTGGCCGGCACCGGCATCATGTGGCTGGTGATCGGTCTCGCTGACTGAGCTTCTTGGACGTCGCGGTGGCCTGCTTGGTGACATCGGCCACCAGCTCCACCACGTCGGAGCCGTACGCCTGGGAGTTCACCACCCGCAGCAGCAGGCAGAAGGTGGAGTCCACCCCGTGCTTGCGGGCCAGCCGCCCGTGGTGCCTGGCCAGATACCGCACGGCCGCCTGGTTGGCGATGCCGCGCTGGCCCGAGGACAGGAAGACCGGGCGGTCGTTGCCGCTGTCGCCGGCCGAGGCGAGCCGGGCCAGCAGGACGTACTCGACGGCGCCCTTCTCCAGCCGGTAGGTCTCGCCCCCGACGGTTATCGCGCCCTGCTCGGGACCGGGCGCCGGATCGACGTTGATCTCGACGCCCGGCAGCATGGACCGCAGGTGTGCCCCGAGCCGCAGGTTCTCCGCGGGGCCGCCGATGCAGAACTCGGTGCGCGCACCGAAGCCCTGCCAGGCGGTGTCGTGCGCGAGGATCTCCGCGTGCGCCCCGCACTCCTTGATCACCGCGGCCAGCTCAAGAAGGGCGAAGGCGTCGTGCCGCGCCACGCTCCAGCCGCGCGACCCCGGGTCGCGGGGCACCACGAGCAGGCACTCCGAATCCTTGGGCAGCCCGAAGAAACGCTGCTTGCGCTGCAGCTTGCGCTGCCACAGGTAGCTGCGGGCGAACCAGCCGAGCGCCACGCAGACGGCGGCCGCGGCCAGGCCAAGGACGAGATTGCGGAGGTCGTCGCTCATGGCGCGGCATCGTAGCGGTGTTCGAGCGGTGCCGACTACGGTGCGGGCCGCGCCCCGCCCGCCGGGTCAGGCCGGGAGCAGCCCGAGGATGTCCGCGGTACTGCCCGTCTCGCCGAGCCGCGGGAAGATCGTCGTGACGGCGCGCTCGTGGGCGGCGGCGTCCGTGTCGGTCACCGCGTCGGTGGCCACCGTGACGTTGTAGCCGTGCTCGTACGCGTCACGGGCCGTCGACTCCACGCCGATGCTGGTGGAGATGCCGCACAGCACGATCTGGGTGACCCCGCGGCGGCGCAGCTCCAGGTCCAGGCCGGTGCCGTAGAAGGCGCCCCACTGCTGCTTGGAGACGGTGACGTCGGACGGCTGCCGGTCGAGCTCGCCTGCCAGGTCCGCCCAGCCCTCGGGGAAGGACACGGTGCCGCCCGGGCCGCCGTCGGTGCGCCCGGGCGCCATGCCGGTGACGTTGACCAGCACCACCGGCAGGTCGGCCTTGCGGAAGGCGGCGGCCAGCTGCGCGCTGCGGGCGACGACCTCGTCCGCCGGGTGGGCGGTGGGCAGGGCGACGATGCCGCGCTGCAGGTCGATGACGACCAGGGCGGTACGGGGGTCGAGGGTGGTGGCGCTCATCGCGGGACATCTCCTGTGGGGTTGCGGTGGTGCTGTTTGCGGCGGTGCGGGTTGCCGCAGGGGGGCCGGTGGCGCGGGTGCCGTCAGGCGTCCCCGTGCTGCGGGCCCTCGGGGCGCGGGTCCGGTGGCCGCGGGGGTTCCACCAGGCGGCGGAGCAGCGGGAGGGCGCAGGCCAGGGCGCGGTGCTCGTCCGGGGTGAGCCGGCTGTCGAGCGCGTCCGCGAGCCAGCCGCGGCGGGCCGTCCGGCCGGAGCCGAGCAGGTCCGCGCCCTCGGCGGTCAGCGAGAAGACCACAAGCCGGCCGTCGGTGGCGTGCGGGGCGCGGGCGACGAGCCCGCGCTCCTCCAGGGCGGCCAGCGTCATCCGCATCGACTGCGGCCTGACCAGCTCGCCGCGGGCCAGCGCGGCCGTCGTCGCCGGCCCCTCCCGCTCCAGCCGGCCCATCACCGACTGCTGCGAGGGGGTCAGCTCCGCGCCGCCGGACGCGGCCCGCAGCCGCCTGCCCAGCTGGGCGACCAGCGTGGTCAGCTCGTCCGCGGTACGCGCCCGGTCGGCTCTCGGCATGCCCCCACCGTAGGAGTCCGGCAGGAAAACTGGCAAGTTTGCCTGCCGAGTCCGGCGGAGATTCCTGTCACTGCCAGAAAACTTTCCGTAGCAGGGCCGTAACGCACCGGGTGTCCAATGCCGGACGAGCGGGTGTCGGCACGCGGTGGCGGAGGGTTTGGTGACGGCGGACTTCACGTACTACTTCCGGTCCCTGGTGGCGGCGCTCGGCGACCGGCCGGGCTGGTACGGGCTGTACGCACAGCGCGAACCGGCCGCCGCCCGGGACCATGAGAGCGGGCGGGAGACACCGCCCTGGGACGTGGTCAGGACCGTGCTGCGCGACCTCGCGGTCAACTCCGGTGCCGAGGACATCGACCCCGGCGAGGCGGGGCGGGTCTTCGCGCTGCACCGGGCCGCGCTCGCCGCCGAGGACGCCGCGCCGGACGCCGACGCCCGGCTGCGCATCCGGCTGGCCGCGGCCGCCCAGGCCCGCGAGTCCGCGGTGGTCCGGGCCCGCGAGGCCGCCCGCGCCTACGCCCGCCAGCCCACCGCCGCCCGCGGGCAGGCCCTGGCCTGGACCCGCGACGAGCTGACCCGCACCACCTCACGCTGTACCGACCTGCACCAGCGGCTCGCCGCCGTGGCGCCTGCCGACCCCGCCCCGGGCGACCCGGCCCCGGCCGAGCCGGAGCCCCCTGCGCGGCGGCCGCGGGGTGCGCGCTTCGCCCGGGCGTACGACCAGCCGGCCGGGTCGCCCCTGCGCCGGGCCACCGCGCCCGCCGCACCGGACGCGCCCGCCGCCCGGGCTCCACGGGGCGCCCGGTTCGCCGGGAGTTACGAGCAGCCGGCGGCGCCGCCCGCGCCGGAACCTGTCAGGGCGGCCGCCCCGCGCGGTGCCCGGTTCGCCGGGGCGCCCCAGCAGGACGCGGCGCCCGTGCGGCCGGCCGCCGACCCGCGCTGGGCGGCGGAAGCGCGCGACGAGGCCGCCCGCCTCGGGCGGCTCCGGCAGGCCGGCGAGAGCGGCGCCGCCTACCTGGTGCTGTGCGCGGCCGCCGAGGGCCCGCCCGACCGGCTTCCGTACGTGGTGCGGGAACTGGAGCGCACCGGCCTGGCCGCCGACGTGGCGACGCTGCTCTGGGAGATCGCCGCGCTGCCGCCGCAACCGGTCGCCGAGGCGGTCTCGGCGCTCGCCGCCGACGGGCGGGGCATGCATTCGCGCACCCTGCTGCACCAGGTCGCCGCCCGCCCGGCCGGGGATGTCGCGGTGGTCGCCGACCTGCTGCACGGCGGCGGCCGCTCCGCCGAGGCCGGCGAGCTGCTGGAGACGGTCGCGCGCGGCCGGACCGCGGACGCCGCGGCCGCGGTGGCCCGCGCCCGCCCCGCCCTCACCGACCCGCTGCTCGCGGCGGCCGCCCGCGTCTCGCCGCCCTGCCACCGCGACCTGGCAGCGGCCCTCCACCGGGGCACCGCCTGGTGAGCCGCCGCGGACCGAGGGCGGCCGGCGCCGCGCGGCGCACAGGCCCTAGGGTCGAGGGGTGACCGCAACCACCACCCGCACCTGGGACGTCATCGAGAGCCAGGGCTACGAGACCGCCTGGATCACCGTCGGCACCGACACGCTGCACGCCCGCGGCCGGGCGGTGGGCACCGTCCCGGAGCCGTACTGGATCTCCTACGAGCTGGAGACCGGCGAGGACTTCGTCACCCGCAGCCTGCGGGTGACCGCCGAGACGGCGACCGCCACCCGCGAACTCGACCTGAGGCGCCGCGACGACGGCCGGTGGTCGGCCGACGGGGTGGTGCTGCCCGAGGTGGACGGCGCGCTCGACTGCGACCTGGGTCTGTGCCCGGTCACCAACGCCATGCCCGTGCTGCGGCACGGCCTGCACCTCCGGCCGGGACGGCGCCGCTTCCTGATGGCCTGGGTCTCGGTGCCCGACCTGACGGTCCGGCTGTCCCGGCAGACCTACACGCACCTGTCCCGTACGGACACCACCGCGGTCATCCGCTACGAGTCCGGCGACTACCGCAGCGACGTCACCTTCGACGAGGCGGGACTGGTGCTGACCTACCCGGGGATGGCCCGTCCGCTGGGCGCGGCGGACTGAGCGCGGGCGCCGGGGCCGCCGTCCGGCGCTCTCAGCGGACCGGGCGGCGGCCGGGGCGGCGCAGGTGCCGGTAGAGATAGGCGAAGTCGGCGAGGAAGACCAGGATGCCGATGACGAGCAGGAACAGCAGGCCGTTGACGACCGCGCCGATCAGGCCGAGCACCATTGCCACGATGATCAGCAGCAGGAAGACGACCATGACGCGGATACCTCCTCGATGCGGTCCGCCGCGGGAGCTCCCGCGGCGGGGTCAGCGGCGGGCAAGCTGGCGTTCGCCGTTGGCGCCGGGACGGTAGGTGATGCCGTAGTGCTTGAAGATCGCCGGCTCGTCCTCGGCCGGCAGCACGTCGTCGGTGCCGATCGACGGTGAGGTCTTGACCAGCTCCTTGTCGTAGCCGACCTTCACGTAGCCCGGCCCGACCTGCGCGTCGTCCAGCGGCACGAAGACCAGCCGGTGACGGGTGGGCATCCCCACCTGGACGGTGGCCATCGCCGGCTCGTCACTGGTGGTGTCCACGTAGACGGACTCCAGTATGCCGATCCGGTGTCCCGCAGGATCGATGACGTCCTGCGTGCGCCACTCGCGGATGTCCCCGATGTGGATCATGTTTCGGTCCCTTCGCCCGGCCGGAGAGCCCGACCCCTGAGTGCAGCCTTCCCCGGACCGGCGGAATCAGCTCATCGGAAGCCGGTCGCGTACGCCGCCCGCGAGATCGCGCACGCCGTCCGCCAGACCGTCGGCCGCGGAGTGGACGCCGTCACCGGCGCGGTGTGCCTGCCGGGCGGCGGCGCCGGCCGCGTGCCGGGTGCCGGCCTTGGTCCGGTAGGCCAGCGACGGCTTGCCGTGCGTGTCGGCGGCGGCGAGCAGCAGGCCGCCCAGCATGGCCAGGTCCGCGAAGAACCTGGCACGCTGCCGCGCCCGCTCGTCGGGGTCGGCGACGGTCCACCAGGGCTCCGCCACCGCGGCGGGCACCAGGCTGACGGCCAGCGCCAGCGCCGCGACGCGCGGCAGCCGGCCGAGCGCCAGCAGGCCGCCGGCGCCCAGCTGCACGGCGCCGGTGATCCGGGCCAGCTGCTCGGGGTCCTGCGGCAGGCGCTGCACCCGTTCGGTGAGCGGCAGCGCGGTCGGGGTCACGTCCGGCGACAGCGTCTCGGGGCGGCGCAGCGCCGCATAACCCCCGCTGACGAAAACCGACGCGAGCATGGGGCGGGCGAACTTCCTCAGAACGGCCATACGATCCGTCTGCCCCGGCGGCAGGCGCCGACACCACACTCACCCCTGAGGACCATCCATCTGGCCGAAGCGGGTCTCGGCGAAGACAAACGCCGTACGGCCGACCCCGAAGGGCTCGCGGAAGGGGTGGTTGAGCTGGGCCGCCAGGACGACGGCGAAGGCGACGGCGGCGCCGACGAAGGACAGGGCGACCAGGTGGCGTGCCGTCGTGGTGAGGCCCAGTACCGCCGGATAGGCGATCAGGAAGACGCCGGAGACGACCATCGCCAGCCAGATGACCCGGGGTATCCCGGCCTTGGCGGCCGCGGCGCGGTCGGACCGCGTCTCGTACACGGTCGCCAGCGCCGACTGGGCCGCGGCCTTCGCCGCCTGCTGGTCGGGCCGGGTGGCCGCAGCGGTGCGGACGGCCGCCCTGACCCGGTCCAGCGCCTGCCAGGTCGCCGGGCTGGTCCGCCCGTGGGCCAGCTCGGCGAACTCGGCGGTGCGCACGTCGGCGGTGTACTGCCGCAGCAGCCCGCGTACGGCCGTACGGTCGGCGGCGGCCAGGCCGCCCGCGGCCCAGTAGGTGTCGGTCAGCGCGCGGGCCTCGTCGTAGGTGCCGCTGCGGGCGCTGCTGAGCGCCGACCAGCTGCCGGCGACCTGGAAGCCGGTCAGCAGGATGAAGGAGCTGAGCAGCACCGCCCCGATCAGGGACAGCGCCTGCCCGCCGAAGTCCGCGTCGGTGGCCTCGCGGTTCCTGCCGAGGAAGTGCCCGAGGCAGAAGGCGAAGGCGGCACCGCCGAGGGTGGCGAGCAGGGGGAGGGCGTAAGAGGACATGGGGCTCCCAGGGGTCGTGACGGGAGACGGCGGTGGCCGGCGGCCTTCATGGCCGGCGCCGGGTGTGGCGGTACGGGAGCGCGGCGAGCGCCGCGGGCAGCAGGACGACCCCGAGCGTCATGAGCCACCAGCGCGTGGCCGCGCCGGAGTCCCGGTCGTACGGCTCGTCGGCGAGCGGCGGCGGCGTGTAGCCGGCGGTGCCGGGCGGGCCGGGCGGGCCGGGCGGGCTGGACGCGGTGGGCGCGGGCGGCACCGGGCGGTCGGCGGCCGGTGGTACGGCGGCCGGCGGGCTGCTGCCGGCCGCGGGGGCGAAGGCCGCCGGGTGCGGTGCGGCCGTTACGCCGCCGGGCGTACCGGGCCCCGGGCCGGCCGGCGGGACCGGCGGCGCGGACCCGCCCGGAGCTGTCGGCGGCGGCGCGCCGGGCGGCCCGGTCGGCGTGGTCGGATGCGGCCCGGTCGGGGGCGCGGTGGGCGTGACCGTCCCCGTCGGCGGTGGTGCCGGGGTCGACGGCGGCGGCGTCGTCGGCGGCCGGCACGAGCCGCCGGTGCGTACCGTCAGCCGGCCGAGCGGCAGCGGCGGGGGAGCGCCGGCCAGCCGCACCACCTGCGTGACGTGCCCGCCGCTCCCGCAGACCACCACGGAGATCCCGCACCCGCCCGTCCGGCCGCAGCCGATGGTCACCGCCACCCCGCCCGGCGCGGGGTGCGGCGCGGCCCGCACCGGCCCGGCCAGCAGCACCAGCAGGGGTACGGCCAGCCCGGCGGCGGCCAGACGCACCCGCGTACGACGTACAGCTTTCACGATCAGTACGGTAAATGCGCATATCCCACCTGCTCAGCCGAACGGCCCACTATGGCGGGAAGGCGCACCCCGCCCCGCCGCGGCCGTTCGATTCGCCTGTCCCCACGGTCCGGTGGCACCGGGCCGCGCCGCTCGAACGCGGCCGGCCCCGCCGACGGCGCCATGAGCTGCTTCAAGCCACCGCGAGCGGGTCCGCTCCGCCCCGGCGGCCCGCAGTGAGCCGTATGGGTCGGGCGCGGGCGAAACATGGGGGACGTCAGGCGGTAACGGCGGGGGCCTTGTCAGAGTGGGGCAAGGGATTTACGTTCGTCGGACGGCGGGGATCTACGTGCGTAGAACCGGCGTGACGTCACGTCAGAGGAGCTGCTGTCATGAGCAATGTCGTGCGTGCCGCACTGGTCCAGGCGACCTGGACCGGTGACACCGAGACGATGATCGCCAAGCATGAGGAACATGCCAGGGCCGCCGCCGCGCAGGGCGCGAAGGTGATCGGCTTCCAGGAGGTCTTCAACACCCCCTACTTCTGCCAGGTGCAGGAGGCCGAGCACTACCGGTGGGCTGAGCCGGTACCGGACGGTCCGACCGTGCGGCGCATGCAGGAACTGGCCCGGGAGACGGGCATGGTGATCGTGGTCCCGGTCTTCGAGGTCGAGCAGCCTGGGGTCTACTTCAACACCGCCGCGGTCATCGACGCCGACGGCAGCTTCCTCGGCAAGTACCGCAAGCACCACATCCCGCAGGTCACCGGCTTCTGGGAGAAGTACTACTTCAAACCGGGCAATCTGGGCTGGCCGGTCTTCGACACCGCGGTCGGCCGGATCGGTGTCTACATCTGCTACGACCGGCACTTCCCCGAGGGCTGGCGCGCCCTCGGCCTGGCCGGCGCCCAGCTCGTGTACAACCCGAGCGCCACCAGCCGCGGCCTGTCGGCGTATCTGTGGCAGCTGGAGCAGCCGGCCGCCGCCGTCGCCAACGAGTACTTCATCGCCGCGATCAACCGGGTCGGCCGCGAGGAGTACGGCGACAACGACTTCTACGGCACCAGCTACTTCGTCGACCCCCGCGGGCAGTTCGTGGACGGCACCGCCTCCGACACCAAGGAGGAACTGCTCGTCCGCGACCTGGACTTCGGCCTGATCGACGAGGTGCGCACCCAGTGGGCCTTCTACCGCGACCGCAGGCCCGAGGCCTACGGCGACCTGACGGAGGCCTGAGCCGGTGGCCACCGAGACCGTCAACGCCCATGCCGCGCTGCACGCCAGGCACCGTGCGGTGCTGCCCGACTGGCTGGCCACGTACTACGCGCGGCCGATCGAGCTGACGCACGGCGAGGGCCGGCACGTCTGGGACGCCGAGGGCAACCGCTACCTGGACTTCTTCGGCGGCATCCTCACCACGATGACCGCGCACGGCCTGCCCGAGGTCGCCGCCGCGGTCGCGGAGCAGGCCGGCCGGCTGCTGCACTCCTCGACGCTGTACCTCAGCAGCCAGGCGGTGGACCTGGCCGAGCGGATCGCCCGGCTGTCCGGCATCCCCGACGCCCGGGTGTTCTTCACCACCTCGGGCACCGAGGCCAACGACACCGCGCTGCTGCTGGCCACGGCGTACCGGAAGTCCAACCAGATCCTGGCGCTGCGCAACAGCTACCACGGCCGGTCCTTCAGCGCGATCGGCATCACCGGCAACTCGGCCTGGTCGCCGACCAGCCTGTCCCCGCTGCAGACGCTCTACGTGCACGGCGGGATCCGCACCCGCGGGCCGTACGCGCACCTGTCGGACGCCGAGTTCATCACCGCCTGCGTGGCCGACCTGGAGGACGTGCTCGGCCAGGCAGGCGGCCAGGTCGCCGCGCTGATCGCCGAACCCGTCCAGGGCGTCGGCGGGTTCACGCTGCCGCCCGACGGGCTCTTCGCGGCCTTCAAGCAGGTGCTCGACCGGCACGGCATCCTGTGGATCACCGACGAGGTGCAGACCGGCTGGGGCCGCACCGGCGAGCACTTCTGGGGCTGGCAGGCGCACGGCAAGGCCGGGCCGCCGGACATCCTGACCTTCGCCAAGGGCATCGGCAACGGCATGTCGATGGGCGGGGTGGTGGCCCGCGCCGAGGTGATGAACTGCCTGACCGCCAACTCGATCTCCACCTTCGGCGGCAGCCCGGTCACCGCCGCCGCGGCGCTGGCCAACCTCGGCTACCTCATCGACCACGACCTGCCGGGCAACGCCCGCCGGGTCGGCGGCCTGCTCAAGGCCAGGCTCGAATCCGTGGCCGCCGGCCTCGGCGTGGTCCGCGAGGTGCGCGGGCGCGGCCTGATGCTGGGCGTCGAGCTGGTGGTGCCCGGTACCGACCAGCCGTCCGCGCAGGCCGCAGGCCTGGTCCTGGAGGCCGCCCGCGAGCACGGGCTGCTCATCGGCAAGGGCGGCAGGGCCGGCAACGTGCTGCGGATCGCGCCGCCGCTGTCGCTGACCGTCGCCGAGGCCGAGGAGGGCGCGGCCGCGCTCGAAGCGGCGCTGAAGGCCGCGCAGATCGAGCTGGAGACACCGAGCAGCAGCACGGGAGGCGTCACCGTATGAGCACCGGCACCCGCACCGTCGTCCGCGGCGGCCTGGTCGTCACCGCCGCCGACGAGATGCACGCCGACGTCCTGATCGAGGGCGGCAGGATCGCCGCGCTGGCCGCCCACGACAGCGACACCGCGGCCGGCTGGACCGCGGACACCGTCATCGACGCCACCGGGAAGTACGTCATCCCCGGCGGCGTCGACGCGCACACCCACATGCAGATGCCCTTCGGCGGCACCACCGCCTCCGACACCTTCGAGACCGGCACCAGGGCCGCCGCCTGGGGCGGCACCACCACCATCGTGGACTTCGCGATCCAGGGCGTCGGCGCCTCGCTGCGGGCCGGTCTCGACGCCTGGCACGAGAAGGCCGACGCCCAGTGCGCCATCGACTACGGCTTCCACATGATCGTCGCCGACGTCAACGACAAGACCCTCGCCGAGATGGACACCCTGGTCGAGGAGGGCGTCACCAGCTTCAAGATGTTCATGGCCTACCCGGGGGTCTTCTACAGCGACGACGGGCAGATCCTGCGTGCCATGCAGCGCGCGTCGGGCAACGGCGGCCTGATCATGATGCACGCAGAGAACGGCATCGCCATCGACGTCCTGGTCCAGCAGGCGCTCGCCGCCGGGAAGACCGACCCCCGCTACCACGGCGAGGTGCGGCTGGCGCTGCTGGAGGCCGAGGCCACCCACCGCGCCATCCAGCTGGCTCGGGTGGCCGGCGCGCCCCTCTACGTCGTGCACGTCTCCGCCGAGCAGGCCGTCGCCGAACTGACCGCGGCCCGCGACCTCGGCCTGCCGGTCTTCGGCGAGACCTGCCCGCAGTATCTGTTCCTGTCCACCGACAACCTGGCGGAGCCGGACTTCGAGGGCGCCAAGTACGTGTGCAGCACGCCGCTGCGCCCGCGCGAGCACCAGGCCGCGCTGTGGCGCGGGCTGCGCGGCGACGACCTCCAGGTGGTCTCCACCGACCACTGCCCGTTCTGCTTCTCCGGGCAGAAGGAGATGGGCCGCGGCGACTTCTCGCAGATCCCCAACGGCATGCCGGGGGTGGAGAACCGGATGGACCTGCTCCACCAGGCGGTGGTCGACGGCCACATCACCCGCCGCCGCTGGATCGACATCGCCTGCGCCGCCCCCGCCCGGATGTTCGGCCTCTACCCGCGCAAGGGCACCATCGCCCCCGGCGCCGACGCCGACGTGGTCGTCTACGACCCGCACGCCGAGCAGACCATCTCGGCGAGCACCCACCACATGAACGTCGACTACTCCGCCTACGAGGGCCGCCGGCTCACCGGCCGGGTGGAGACCGTGCTCTCGCGCGGCGTCCCGGTGATCGAGCGGCAGAGCTACGTGGGCCGGGCAGGACACGGCCAGTACACCCCGCGCGGCATCTGCCAGTACCTGTAAGCCACCCGTCACCCAAGGAGTTGCGGCCCATGGACTTCGGCCTCGTGCTGCAGACCGACCCGCCCGCGTCCGACGTCGTCGAGCTGATGCGGCGCGCCGAGCGCAAGGGCTTCACCCACGGCTGGACCTTCGACTCCGCCGTGCTGTGGCAGGAGCCCTTCGTCATCCACAGCCGCATCCTGGACCACACCGAGCGGCTCACCGTCGGCACCATGGTCACCAACCCGGGCACCCGCACCTGGGAGGTGACCGCCTCCACCTTCGCCACCCTCAACTCGATGTACGGCAACCGCACGGTGTGCGGCATCGGCCGCGGCGACTCGGCGATGCGGGTCGCGGGCCGGCCGCCCAACACCCTGGCCAGGCTCGGCGAGGCCATCACCGCCATCCGCGACCTGGCCGAGGGCCGGGAGGCCGTGGTCGAGGGCACCGCCCTGCGGCTGCCGTGGGTCGAGGACGGCAGGCTGCCGGTGTGGATGGCCGCGTACGGCCCCAAGGCGCTGGCCATGGCCGGCGAGCTGGCCGACGGCTTCATCCTGCAGCTCGCCGACGTCTACCTCACCGAGTGGATGGTCAAGGCGGTCCGCGCCGCGGCGGAGAGCGCCGGCCGCGACCCGGCCGCCGTCACGATCTGCGTCGCCGCCCCCGCCTACGTCACCGCCGACGACTCGCCGGAGGCGCTGGCGCACGCCCGCGAGCAGTGCCGCTGGTTCGGCGGCATGGTCGGCAACCACGTCGCCGACCTGGTCGGCCGCTACGGCGAGCACTCCGCGCTGGTCCCGGCGGAGTTGACGGAGTACATCAAGCAGCGGCACGGCTACGACTACGCCCACCACGGCCGCAGCGGCAACCCCGACACCGCCTTCGTGCCCGACGACATCGTGGACCGCTTCTGCCTGATCGGCCCGCCCGAGGCGCACGTCGCCAAGCTCAAGGCGCTGCGCGACCTGGGCGTCGACCACTTCGCCGTCTACGACATGCACGACGCCAAGGAGGCCACCATCGACGCCTACGGCGAGCAGGTCATCCCGGCCATGGGATGAGCGGGCCGGCCTTGCGGGGTGGGGAACCACGGTGCCCCGGTGTCTGGTTGGATGGCGCCATGGGCAACGGAGTCGGTGTGTGCGAGAACCCGGCCGGCCGGACGGCGGCCCGGCCGTGAGGCGGGCCGTCGTCGCCGACGCGGTGGTCGTCGGAGCGGGCCCCAACGGGCTGACCGCGGCGGTCGAACTGGCCCGTGCGGGGCTGAGCGTGCAGGTCTACGAGGCCGCGGACACCGTGGGCGGCGGGGCGCGCACCGAGGAGCTGACGCTGCCGGGCTTCCGGCACGACCCCTGCTCGGCCGTGCACCCCTTCGGTATCGGCTCGCCCGCCTTCAAGGCGCTGCCGCTCGCCCGGCACGGCCTGGAGTGGCTGCAGCCCGAGGTGCCGATGGCGCACCCCTTCCCCGACGGCACCGCCGCGGTGCTCGGCCGTACGGTCGGCGAGACCGCCGCCTCGCTCGGGCCGCGCGACGCGGTCACCTACCGCAAACTGATGGCGCCCTACGTCGGCCACTGGGACACCATGGCGGCCGACTTCTTCCGGCCGCAGTGGGCCGGCATACCCAGGGACCCGTACCGTTTCGTGCGTTTCGGGCTGACCGGGACCCCGCCGGCCGCGCTGCTGGCGCTGCGCTTCCGCGACGCCCGGGCCCGTGGGCTGCTCGCGGGGCTCGCCGGGCACGCGATCTCCCGGCTGGGGCAGCCCTTCACCGGGGCGATGGCCATGATGTTCGCGCTGGCCGCCCACGAGCGGGGCTGGCCGGTGGCCCGCGGCGGCTCGCAGGCGATCGCCGACGCGCTGGCCGGGCATCTGACCGAGCTGGGCGGGGCGATCCGCACCGGGGTGACCGTGCGCAAACTGGACGAGCTGCCGCCGGCCCGCGCCTATGTCTTCGACACCTCGCCGACCGCGCTGGCCAGGATCGCCGCGCTCGGCGACGCCTACCGCGGCTACCGCTACGGCCCCTCGGTCTTCAAGATCGACTACGCCCTCGACGGCCCCGTCCCGTGGACGGCGGAGCAGGCCAGGCGGGCCGGCACCGTGCACATCGGCCCGACCTACACCGAGATCGGCGACGCCCTGAACCGCGCGGTCACCGGGCGCCCGCCGCACACCCCGTTCCTGATCACCTCGCAGCCCACCGTGGTGGACCCGTCGAGGGCGCCGGAGGGCAAGCACGTCTTCTGGGCCTACGGCCACGTCCCGCACGACTGGCACGGCGACGCCACCGGCGCCGTCGAGCGGCAGATCGAACGCTTCGCACCGGGCTTCCGCGACCTGGTGCTGGCCCGGGCGGTCACCGGGCCCGCCGGGCTCGCCGCGCGCAACGCCAACTACGTCGGCGGCGACGTGGCCTGCGGCGCCTTCGCGGGCCTGCAGGCCGTGCTCCGGCCGCGGCTGGCCGCGGTGCCCTACGCCACCCGCCGCCCGGGGGTCTTCCTGTGCTCCTCGGCGACCCCGCCGGGTCCCGGTGTGCACGGTATGAGCGGCCACCACGCGGCCCGTGCCGTCCTGCGGCACCTGCGGCGCGCGGCCCGGCGGTGACACCCGGCCCGGCGCCGACCGCACTCCTGGGGAGGGGCGGCGCCGGAGCGGGCGGCGGCCAGGGTCAGGGCGCGTACGGCGACTCTGCGGCCGACTGCGCGAACGCCTGCTGCGGGGCGGCGAAACGGACCTCGGAGAGCGCCTTCTTGGTGATGACCTTGGAGAAGTAGCCGGAACCGAAGAGGATGCACTGCACGACGTACCAGAACTTCTCGGCGCCGGTCAGCTCGACGAGGCCGTACTCGCTGAGCGCCTTCTTCGCCGGGACCTTGGACAGATAAGCGGCGCCGAAGTAGATGCAGCCGAGGACGTACCAGAACTTCTCCCACGAGGTGGACTGGCCGTTGCCGAGCGTCTGGGGCTGGGACATTGATGTAGCGCCTTTCGAAGATGAGCGGGTGCTGTGTGGGGACGGGCGGCCGGCAGAACACGACAAGCGGCCCTCGAAGGGCCGCATGGTGGGGGAGGACATGCCGAAGAAGCGGCTTGAGCCGCAAGGCACCTGTTTCCGCAGGCAGTTCACGGGTGCCGAACCGGAAGCATAGGGGTAGAGGTTGCTCTGTGTCGCCGCTTTACGGCCCGTTCGTGGATCTTCCAGATGAACAGCCGTCCGCGCCCTGTACGGGTTGTCACCATGGCGTACGGAAACTAGTCTTACTCGCTGGTAAGTTTACTCTGGAGTAAGGACGGTGGCCGATGGCCGCACTGGACGACCTCGACCTGGAGACCCTGGACTTCGGCTCGGTGGGGCCCCGCGAATTCGCCCGGATCGTCAAGGGCCTGCCGACCCGGCGGATCGCCGAGCTGATGAGCGGAACCCACCGGCGCCGGGTGCTCGACGAGGTCTTCGGCCGGATGCACACCCTCTTCAAGCCCGACGCGGCCGCCGGCAAGGACGCGCTGATCCGCTGGCGCATCACCGACGACGCCGGCGGGGCGGACGACGTCTACGAGACCCACATCGGCGGCGGCACCTGCACGGTGACCCCCGAGCGCACCGACCGCGAGCCGCAGCTCAGCCTCACCATGGCCGGGCCGGAGTTCCTCCGGCTCGTCTCCGGCAACGCCTCGGGCCCCACGCTCTTCTTCACCCGCAAGCTCAAGGTCAAGGGCGACATCCGGCTGGCCGGCGGGCTCACCTACTTCTTCGACATCCCCAAGCCCTGAGGCCCGAGCGGCCGCCCGCGCCCGGTCACCCCCCGTCGGTGGCCGGGCGGCCGTTGACCAGCTCCGCGGTGCCGGTGCCGTCGGCCAGCGCCGCCAGGGCGGCACGGATACGGCCCGCCTGGCCGCGCCCGAAGTAGCGCTCCGTCTCCGCCGGGTCCATCAGCCGCCACGAGTCCAGCTCCTCCTCCTGTAACCGCACCGACGCCAGCTGCTCCTCCGACAGCACCCCGCCGTCGTAGAGGTAGCTCACCCACGGCGGCCGGCCCGGAGCCGAGGACCAGTCGACCACCAGCAGCGGGCCGGGTGCCACGTCCAGCCCGACCTCCTCCGCGGTCTCCCGGCGCGCACCCTGCCGCGGGGTCTCGCCCTGGTCCGACTCGATCGTGCCGCCCGGCAGGTTCCAGGTGCCGTCGTGACGGTAGTTCGGCTCCACGATCAGGATCCGCCCGTCCGCCGAACGGCACAGCATGCTGGCCCCGGCCAGGATTCTCGGCAGCCCGGCGATGTAGCTCGCGAAATCGGTCGTCATGCCGCCAATTTACGGCGCGCGACGCGCCGGCGCGCCGTATTCGGGCGATCACGGAGCGCGCTGCCGATGGGCGCGGCGGCCGGGCCGGGATAGGGTCCGAAACGGCGCGATGTTCCGTATCGGATGGAGAAGACGAAGGTGTCCGACACCGCAGGGAATTCCACCGGCCGCGTGCTGATCGCCGCCGACAAGTTCAAGGGCTCGCTGACCGCGGTACAGGTGGCCGCACACGTCGCGGCCGGACTGCGCTCTGTCGTACCCGGCCTCGACGTGACCGAGCTGCCGGTCGCCGACGGCGGCGACGGCACGGTCGACGCGGCGGTCGCCGCCGGGTTCGAGCGCCGGACGGTACGGGTCACCGGGCCGATCGGCGAGACCGTCGAGGCCGCGTACGCGCTGCGCGACGGCACCGCCGTGGTGGAGATGGCCGAGGCCTCCGGGCTGCGCCGGCTGCCCCCAGGGATCTTCGCGCCGCTGACGGCCACCACGTACGGCACCGGGGAGCTGCTGCGGGCCGCGCTCGACGCCGGGGCCCGCACCATCGTGCTCGGCGTCGGCGGCAGCGCCACCACCGACGGCGGCGCGGGCATGCTCAGCGCGCTGGGCGCGCGGCTGCTCGACGCCGAGGGGGCGCCGGTGGCGCCGGGCGGCGCCGCGCTGGCCGGGCTGGCCACCGCCGACCTCGGCGACCTGGACCCCCGGCTGGCCAGCACCGAGGTCGTACTGGCCGGCGACGTCGACAACCCGCTGCTCGGCCCGAAGGGCGCGGCGGCCGTCTACGGCCCGCAGAAGGGAGCGTCCGTCGAGGACGTCGCCGCCCTCGACGCGGCGCTCGCCCAGTTCGTCCTGGTGCTCGGCGCCGCTGACGAGGCCCAGGCGCCCGGCGCCGGTGCCGCCGGCGGCATCGGCTTCGGCGCGCTGGTCGGCCTGCAGGCGTCCTTCCGGCCCGGGATCGAGGTGCTGCTCGACGTCCTCGGCTTCGAGGCCGCGCTCGACGGTGTCACGCTCGTCATCACCGGTGAGGGCTCCCTCGACGAGCAGAGCCTGCACGGCAAGGCGCCGGTGGGCGTCGCCCGGGCCGCCCGGGCCCGCGGCATCGACGTCGTCGCCGTCTGCGGCCGCCTCACCCTCCCGCCGGCCGCCCTCGGCCACGCCGGCATCCGCCGCGCCTACTCCCTCGCCGACCTGGAACCCGACCCCGCCCGCTCCATGTCCGACGCGGCCCCCCTTCTGGAACGCCTCTCCTCCCACCTGGCCCAGGACTTCCTCACCTGACCCTCCCGGGGGCGCGCGGTTCGTCACCACCCGCAAGCGGCACCCCCCCTTGGGCGCGGGGCGAACGGCGCGCCCAGCCCCCCCACCGGCCGTCGTGTGGCGACGGACCGCCACCACCCCAGGGGCGCGGCGAACGGCGCCCCCAGCCCCCACCAGCCGTCGTGTGGCGCCGGACCGCAAGCGCCACCCCCCCAGGGGCGCGGGGAACTGCGCGACAAGCCCCCACCGGGGGCGCGGGTCGTCACCGACCGAAAGGGGCTGTTCGGTCCGACCCGGGCCACCGGCCGGTGGTGGGCTGAGCGCCCAGTTCCCCGCGCCCCTGTCCGGCACCCCCCTGCGTAAGGGGAACCGCCAACCACCGCGGCCAGCGGATGGGCGCGGGCAAGCGCAAAAGCCCCCGCGGCCGGCGGTAGGAATGCCGCGGCCGCGGGGGAAAGGGGTGCCCGGGGGGACCCCGGGTAGGGCTAGCGGAGGGCCTCGGCGCGGGCCTCGCGCCGATTGGCCCGCATCGTGTTCACCCGTCGCGTCGTGGCGAAGCACGGAATGACCGCCGCCGCCAGGCACTGCAGTGCCGCCCCGGTCTGCAGGAGCTGGTGGCCGCCGGGAGCGTCGAGGGTCCAGGCGGTGAGGCAGCCCATGCTGACCAGGATCCAGGCCAGCGTGAGCACGGCCAGCCGCCCGCGCGGCTTGGGGTACTCGACCCGGCTCACCATCAGCCAGGCCACGCCCACGATCGCCACGATGGTGGGGACGAAGGGCAGCTCCAGCAGCACCACCGAGACCACCGTCATCGCCCCGAAGGGGCTGGGCATGCCCTGGAAGACGCCGTCCCGCAGCGTCGTGCAGGAGAAGCGGGCCAGCCGCAGCACCACCGCGAGCACCACGAGCACCGCGGCGACCGCGGAGACCTTCCCGTGGGCGTCGTCGGCCACCAGTCCCCACACGACCACGAAGTACGCCGGGGCGAGCCCGAAGCTGATCAGGTCGGAGAGGTTGTCCAGCTCGGCCCCCATCGCCGAGCTGCGCAGCTTGCGCGCGACGAGCCCGTCGAAGAGGTCGAAGACCGACGCGAGCAGCATCAGCGTGACCGCCGTGGCGGCGCTGTGCTTGGACATGCCGCCGTCGCTCGTCCCCATCAGGTGCGGGACCAGCACGCCGGTGGTGGTGAAGTACACGGCCATGAAGCCGCAGATCGCGTTTCCGAGGGTGAGCGCGTCGGCGATGGACAGCCGGGTCGACAGGGGGAGGTCGTCGACCTCGTCCTGGAGCTCGGAGACCCAGGTGGACTGCGCCGTATCCGGATCAGTCACGGTCAAGGCGTGTCACCCCAGCCGTGGTGTTCTGCCCGACCTCGACACCCGCTTCGATCCCGGCCGGCAGGTACACGTCGACCCGGGAGCCGAAGCGGATCAGCCCGATCCGGTCACCCTGCTCGACCTTGCAGCCACGCGGCACGTACGGGACGATCCGCCGCGCGACCGCGCCGGCGATCTGCACCATCTCGATGTCACCGGCCTCGGTGTCGAAATGCCAGATCACCCGCTCGTTGTGCTCGCTCTCCTTGTTGAACGCCGGTACGTAGCCGCCGGGGATGTGCTCGACGGAGGTGACCGTGCCGGCGAGCGGCGCCCGGTTGACGTGCACGTTCAGCGGGCTCATGAAGATCGCGACGCGGGTGCGCCCGTCCTTCCACGGCATGACGCTCTGGACCACGCCGTCGGCGGGGCTGATCACCCGGCCGTCGGCGATCTCCCGCTCGGGGTCGCGGAAGAACCACAGCATCCCGGCCGCGAGCGCGGTGGCGGGGACTGCCACGGTCGCCCAGCGGCCGGAGTGGCGCGCCTTCGCGAGGGAGACCGCCGCGGTGGCCACGGTCGGGAGGAGCCACGGTGATGCGCCACGCGCGAGGCGGACCCGGCCGCGTGGTGCAGGGGAATGGCTGTGGGGCATGGAAGACCTTCGTAGCGGAGGATGCCGCGAATTACTTCAGGGGACGGCGGCTTTGGTCGATGGTATCGGCTGACACCGGCAACTCGGCAAGCGCGAGGGCGAGTCGATGGCTGGTTCCGGTGGCACAGGCCATGACGTACTGTGACCTTCCCCTCGGATAAATCGCCATGAATGCGGACATTCAGCCCTGGATCCGGTACTCCTCCAAGAGTCTTCTTCCGATGATCATTTTCTGGATCTCGGCGGTTCCCTCGCCGATCAGCAGCATCGGGGCCTCCCGGTAGAGCCGCTCGATCTCGTACTCCTTGGAGAACCCGTAGCCGCCGTGGATGCGGAACGCGTCCTCGACGACCTCCTTGCAGAACTCCGCCGCCAGATATTTCGCCATTCCGGCTTCCAGATCGTTGCGCTCGCCGGAATCCTTCTTGCGCGCGGCATTGACCATCATCTGGTGGGCGGCCTCCACCTTGGTGGCCATTTCGGCGAGCTTGAACTGGATCGCCTGGTGCTCGGCGATGGCCTTGCCGAAAGTGTGCCGCTGCTGCGCGTAGCCGATACCGAGCTCGAAGGCCCGCCGTGCCACCCCGCAGCCGCGGGCGGCCACGTTGACCCGGCCCACCTCGACGCCGTCCATCATCTGGTAGAAGCCCTGCCCGCTCCGGCCGCCGAGCACGCGGTCGGCCGGCACCCGTACGTCCTGCAGGATCAGCTCGGTGGTGTCGACGCCCTTGTAGCCCATCTTGTCGATCTTGCCGGGCACGGTCAGGCCCGGGACCGTGGGATTGGGCCCGAAGCCGGGCTCCTTCTCGATCAGGAAGGTCGTCATCGACCGGTGCGCGGGCGCGTCCTGCGGCTGTCCCTCGTCGGTGCGGCACAGCACCGCCACCAGATTCGACGTGCCGCCGTTGGTCAGCCACATCTTCTGGCCGTTGACGACGTAGTCGTCGCCGTCGCGTACGCCCTTGGTGCGGATCGCCGACACGTCCGACCCGAGGCCCGGCTCGGACATCGAGAAAGCGCCGCGCACCTCGCCGGCCGCCATACGCGGCAGGAAATGCGCCTTCTGCTCCTCGGTGCCGTGCTGTTTGATCATGTAGGCCACGATGAAATGCGTGTTGATGATGCCCGACACGCTCATCCAGCCGCGGGCGATCTCCTCCACGGTCAGTGCGTAGGTCAGCAGCGATTCCCCGAGCCCGCCGTACTCCTCGGGGATCATCAGGCCGAAGATGCCGAGCTCTTTGAGGCCCTCGACGATGGCGGAGGGATATTCGTCGCGATGTTCGAGTTCGGTGGCGACCGGCAGGATCTCCTTGTCCACGAAATCGCGGACGGTGGAGAGGATCTCCTGCTGGATGTCGGTCAGGCCGTCGGTCTGTGCGAGTCGGTTGGCCATCTCTCAGTTCCCCTCCGGCTGCGGGCGGCCGGGCTGTTCCCCGCCCCGCTGCTCGATGTACCTGGCGGTGGGCACCATCACCTTGCGGCGGAACACGCAGACCAGGGTGCCGTCCTGGTTGTGGCCGCGGGTCTCGACCTGGACGATGCCGCGGTCGCTCTTCGACTTCGACGGCCACTTGTCCAGCACCGTCGTCTCGCCGTAGACGGTGTCGCCGTGGAAGGTCGGCGCGACGTGCCGCAGCGACTCGACCTCCAGATTGGCGATGGCCTTCCCCGACACATCGGGCACCGACATGCCGAGCAGCAGCGAGTAGACGTAGTTCCCGACGACCACGTTGCGGCCGAAGTCCGTTGTCTTCTCTGCGTAGTTGGCGTCCAGGTGCAGCGGGTGGTGATTCATGGTCAGGAGGCAGAAGAGGTGGTCGTCGTATTCCGTGACCGTCTTCCCCGGCCAGTGTTTGTACACCGCACCGACCTCGAACTCCTCATACGTGCGGCCGAACTGCACCGTCATACCTCCAGCTTGTTCGCGAGCCGGATCTCGTCCACGATCCGTCCGATGATCCCGGTGATACCGAAGTCCTTGGGGGTGAACACCGCCGCCACACCGGCGGCCCGCAAGGCGGTGGCGTCCGCGGCCGGGATGATGCCGCCTACGACCACCGGGACATCGTCCACCCCGGCCGTGCGCAACCGCTCCAGCACGTCCGGCACCAGCGCGGCGTGCGACCCCGACAGGATCGACAGGCCCACGCAGTGCACGTCCTCGGCGACCGCGGCCGAGACGATCTGCTCGGGGGTCAGCCTGATCCCCTGGTAGACCACCTCGAAACCGGCGTCCCTGGCGCGTACCGCGATCTGCTCGGCGCCGTTGGAGTGCCCGTCGAGACCCGGCTTCCCGACCAGCAGCCGCAGCCGCCCGCCGCCCAGCTCCTTCGCGGTCAGCGCGACCCTGCGGCGTACGTCGGCCAGCGGGCTGCCCTCCTCCGCGGCCGCCGCCACCGGCGCCCCGCCGACCCCGGTGGGGGCGCGGAACTCGCCGAAGACCTCCCGCAGCACTCCGGCCCACTCGCCGGTCGTCGCCCCCGCCCGCGCGCACTCCAGCGTCACCGTCATCAGGTTCCCGGTGCCCGCCGCGGCCGACCGCAGCGCGTCCAGCGCGGCCCGGGCACGCGGTTCGTCGCGGGCCCGCCGCCAGTCGTCAAGCGCGGCCACCACCCGCGCCTCGTTCGCCGGGTCGACGGTCATGATCGCGGTGTCCAGGTCGGCGGTCAGCGGGCTGGGCTCGGTGGCCTCATGGACGTTGACCCCGACGATCTTCTCCTCGCCCGACTCGATCCGCGCCCGGCGCTCGGCGTGCGAGGCGACCAGTTCGGACTTCAGGTAGCCGGACTCGACGGCCGCCATCGCGCCGCCCAGCGCCTCGATGTGCGCCATCTCGGCGGTCGCCTGCTCGACCAGTTCGGCGACCTTCGCCTCGATCACATGGCTGCCGTCGAAGATGTCCTCGTACTCCAGCAGGTCGCTCTCGTGCGCGAGCACCTGCTGTATGCGCAGGCTCCACTGCTGGTCCCACGGCCGGGGCAGGCCCAGCGCCTCGTTCCAGGCGGGCAGCTGGACCGCCCGGGCGCGCGCGTCCTTGGACAGCGTCACCGCCAGCATCTCCAGCACGATCCGCTGGACGTTGTTCTCCGGCTGCGCCTCGGTCAGCCCGAGGGAGTTGACCTGCACCCCGTAGCGGAACCGCCGGTGCCTGGGATCCTGGATGCCGTAGCGCTCCCGGGTGACGGTGTCCCAGATGCGCCCGAAGGCCCGCATCTTGCACATCTCCTCGACGAACCGGACACCGGCGTTGACGAAGAAGGAGATCCGGCCCACCACCTCGCCCCTGCGCTCCTCGGGCACCTGCCCGGACGCGAAGACCGCGTCCAGCACGGCGATCGCGGTGGACATCGCGTAGGCGATCTCCTGCACCGGCGTGGCCCCGGCCTCCTGCAGGTGGTAGCTGCAGATGTTGATCGGGTTCCACTTCGGCAGCTGGTGCACGGCGTACGTGATCATGTCCGTGGTCAGCCGCAGCGACGGCACCGGCGGGAAGACGTGCGTCCCGCGGGACAGGTACTCCTTGACGATGTCGTTCTGCGTGGTGCCCTGCAGCGCGGCGAGGTCCGCGCCCTGCTCCTCGGCGACCACCTGGTAGAGCGCCAGCAGCCACATGGCGGTGGCGTTGATGGTCATCGAGGTGTTCGTCCGCTCCAGCGGGATGTCCGCGAACAGCCGCCGCATGTCGCCGAGATGCGCGACCGGCACCCCGACCCGGCCGACCTCGCCGCGGGCCAGCACGTGGTCGGCGTCGTAGCCGGTCTGCGTCGGCAGGTCGAAGGCCACCGACAGTCCGGTCTGCCCCTTGTCGAGGTTGCGCCGGTAGAGGGCGTTGGAGGCCTCCGCGGTGGAGTGCCCGGCGTAGGTCCGCATCAGCCACGGACGGTCCTTGTGCCGGTGGCCGCCCGCCTGGCGCTCCATCAGGCGTCCCGGAAGCGGTTGATGGCCGGCAGGTGCCGCTCGCGCATGGCGGGGTCCGTGACGCCCATGCCCTCCTCGGGGGCCAGCGCCAGGACGCCGACCTTGCCGTGGTGCAGGTTGCGGTGGACGTCGTAGGCGGCCTGGCCGGTGTCCGCGAGGCGGTAGGTGCGCGACAGCGTGGGGTGGATGCGGCCCTTGGCGATCAGCCGGTTGGCCTCCCACGCCTCGCGGTAGTTGGCGAAGTGCGAGCCGACGATCTTCTTCAGGCTCATCCACAGGTAGCGGTTGTCGTACTCGTGGGTGTAGCCGCTGGTCGAGGCGCAGGTGACGATGGTGCCGCCCTTGCGGGTGACGTAGACCGAGGCGCCGAAGGTCTCGCGGCCCGGGTGCTCGAAGACGATGTCCACGTCCTCGCCGCCGGTCAGCTCGCGGATCCTGGCGCCGAAGCGCTTCCACTCCCGCGGGTCCTGGGTGTGCTCGTCGCGCCAGAAGCGGTACCCCTCGGCGCTGCGGTCGATGACCGCCTCCGCGCCCATCCGGCGGCAGATCTCCGCCTTCTCCGGGTTGGACACCACGCAGATCGGCGTGGCGCCGCCGGCCAGCGCGAACTGGGTGGCGTACGAGCCCAGTCCGCCGCTCGCGCCCCAGATCAGCACGTTGTCGCCCTGCTTCATGCCGGCGCCGTTGCGGGAGACCAGCTGCCGGTAGGCGGTGGAGTTGACCAGGCCGGGGGCGGCGGCCTCCTCCCAGCTCAGGTGCTCGGGCTTGGGCATCAGCTGGTTGGACTTGACCAGGGCGATCTCCGCCAGGCCGCCGAAGTTGGTCTCGAAGCCCCAGATCCGCTGCTCGGGGTCGAGCATGGTGTCGTTGTGGCCGTCGGCCGACTCCAGCTCCACGCTCAGGCAGTGCGCGACGACCCGGTCGCCGGGCTGCCACTTGTTCACCCCGGGGCCGGTGCGCAGCACGACGCCGGACAGGTCGGAGCCGATGACGTGGTAGGGCAGGTCGTGCCGGCGGGCCAGCGGCGACATGCGGCCGTAGCGCTCCAGGAAGGCGAAGGTCGAGACCGGCTCGAAGATCGAGGTCCAGACCGAGTTGTAGTTCACCGAGCTGGCCATCACGGCGACCAGCGCCTCGCCCGGGCCGATCTCCGGCACCGGCACGTCGTCGAGGTGCAGCGAGCTGCGCGGGTCCTTGTCACGGGTGGCGAGGCCGGCGAACATCTCCGCCTCGTCCTTGTGCACGGTGACCGCGCGGTAGGTGGCGGGCAGCTTCAGCGCCGCGAAGTCCGCGGCCGTACTGTCCGCCGCGAGAACCGCGTCCAGGATTTCCTTCATATGACTCGCCTCCGGCGAAGCGTTCCGCGTGCGCGCCGGTGTCTCCGGGTCCGTGTGGGGTGGCGCGTACGGGAACGCGGGGGTCGGGTGGGGTGGAGGTGCCGTCGGTCCGGCCAAGGGCTTGACGGTGGAGGAAAGGAGCCGCGCGGTGACGCGGAATGCCTGTGACGCAGGCGTCCGGGCCAGGGGGACAGCCGGCCTGCGCGGGAACCTTGCATGCCGTCCGCCCGGACTGGGGATACCGTATGGCACCGCGTGCCAGTCGTAAAGACACTGGGTGCCAAATTTTCATCCCAGTGTCACCCCGCCGCCGGAAAGCGGCAACAGCGGCCGCCCGGCAGGCCGGACAGCCGCTGTTCCGCGGGGTGCGGGCGGGCGGTCAGGCCTTGCGCAGCGCCTCTTCGATACTGCGCAGGATCTGCGCGGGGGAGGCGTCGGTGCGGGCCACTGCGACCACCACCTCGCCGTGCCGGGACACGGTCGGCGCGGCCGTGGAAGCGGCCCTGGAGGGTATCCGCCCGGCGCCGATGCCCGTGCCGAAGGTCGCCTTGATGACGTCGAAGGCGTGGTCGAGCTGCGCCTCCACGTCGCCCTTGCCGTCCGCCCGCAGCCAGCGCCGCAGCACGTGGTTGTGGGCGGCGACCACCGCGGAGGCGGCGACCTCGGCGAGCAGCGGGTCGTCGTCGCCGTAGCCCTGTGCGCCCTCGTCGAAGTGGCCCAGCAGATAGCGCGTGAAGAGCCGCTCGTAACGGGCAACCGAGGCGATCTCGCGCTCGCGCAGCGTCGGCACCTCGCGGGTCAGCCGGTAGCGCTCCACCGACACCTCGGGCACCTGCGCGTACATCCGCAGCACCTCGGTGATGCCGCGGCAGACGGTGTCCAGCGGGTGCTCGTGCGGGTCCGCGGAGTCCAGGACGGCCTGGACGCGGACCAGGGTGTCGTCGTGGTCGGGGAAGATCGCCTCTTCCTTGGACCGGAAATGCCGGAAGAAGGTCCGCCGGGCCACCCCGGCCGTCGCGGCGATCTCGTCCACCGTGGTCGCCTCGTAGCCCTGCGTCGCGAACAGGTGCATCGCCGCCGACGCGAGGTCCTGCCGCACCCGGTGGCGCTGGGCGGCGGCGCGGCGGACGGTCGCGGTCTCGGGAGGACCGGACTTCGCGGACTGGGGCATGTGGGGAACGTAACACGGCGGACCGCCCCGCCCGGCGGCCGGGGGGAAAACGCCCCAGCTCGCCGCACGGGTGTCGCGCCCGCCGGGACGCTCAGTCGCGGGCATACTCGCGGAAACCACGGCCGGTCTTGCGGCCCAGACAGCCCGCCGAGACCAGGTGCTCAAGCAGCGGCGCCGGCGCCAGTCCCGGGTCGCGGAACTCCTCGTGCAGCACCTGCTCGATCGCCAGCGACACGTCAAGGCCCACCACGTCGAGCAGTTCGAAGGGCCCCATCGGGTAGCCGCCGCCGAGCTTCATGGCCGCATCGATGGCCTCCACGCTCGCGTAGTGGTCCTGCACCATCTTCACCGCGTTGTTCAGATACGGGAAGAGCAGCGCGTTCACGATGAAGCCCGCCCGGTCGGCGCAGTCCACCGGGTGCTTGCGCAGGGTCCCGCAGACCTGGTGGACGGTGGCCCGGACCTCGTCGGAGGTGAGCACCGTGTGCACCACCTCCACCAGCTTCATGGCCGGCGCCGGGTTGAAGAAGTGCATCCCGACGACGTCCTGCGGGCGTTCGGTGGCCCGAGCGATCGCCACCACCGGCAGCGAGGAGGTCGTGGTGGCCAGTACCGCGCCCGGCCGGCACACCTTGTCGAGGACCCGGAAGAGCTGCTGCTTGACGAAGAGGTCCTCGACCACCGCCTCGACCACCAGGTCGGCCTGCCCGAGGGCGTCGTAGGAGCCCGCGGGCGTCACCAGGGCCACGGCCGCGTCGCGCTGCTCGGCGCTGAGCCGGCCCCGCGAGACCGAGCGGTCCAGGGACTTCGCCAGCCGCGCCACCGCCTTCTCGGCCTTCTCCGGGGTGCGCGCGGCGAGTTGCACCGGGAGACCGGCCTTCGCGAAGACCTCGGCGATGCCGGTCGCCATGGTGCCGGAACCTGCCACGCCCACGCTGCGGACCGTACGCCCCCGGGCCTGCGCGGGCCCGCCGGCCGCGGTCTGCGGGTCCGGCACCACCACCGAACTGCCCGGCGCCTGGTAGCTGTAGAAGCCGCGGCCCGACTTGCGGCCGAGTAGCCCGGCCGCCGTGAGCTGCCGCAGCACCGGCGCCGGGGCGTGCAGCCGGTCCCTGCTGGCCTCGTACATCGCGTCGAGAACGGTGGTCGCGGTGTCCACCCCGATCAGGTCGAGCAGGGCCAGCGGCCCCATCGGCAGGCCGCAGCCCAGCCGCATCGCCGCGTCGATGTCCTCCCTGGTGGCGTAGCGGGCCTCGTACATGGCGGCGGCCTGGTTCAGATACCCGAACAGCAGCCCGTCCGCGATGAAACCCGGCCGGTCGCCGACCGGCACCGGCTCCTTGCCGAGGCTGCGCACCAGCGCGGTGACGGCCTCGGTGGTCTCCGGCGAGGTCAGCACGGTGGACACCACCTCGACCAGCTTCATGGCCTGGGCGGGCGCGAAGAAGTGCAGCCCGAGCACCCGGTCGGGGCGGCCGGTCTCGGCCGCGAGCCGGGTCACCGACAGCGCGTTGGTGCCGGTGGCCAGGATCGCGCCGGGTTTGACGATCCGGTCGAGGGCGGTGATGACGTCCCGCTTGGTCTCGTAGCGCTCGTCCACCACCTCGATCACCAGGTCGGCGGCCGCGACCGCCTGCAGGTCGGGGGAGGTGCGGAAGCGGGCGAGCGCCTCGGTGCGCTCGGCGGCGGTGCTGCGGCCGCGTTCCACCGCGCGTGCGGTGGAGCGCTCCAGCGAGGTGACCGCGCGGCGGGCGGCCGCCGGGTCGAGGTCGACGCCGACGACGTCGTGGCCTGCCCTGGCCATGACCTCGGCGATGCCGGTGCCCATGGTGCCCAGGCCGATCACGGCGACGGCGGAGAGGGGGGTGACGGCGGGCGCGGGGGAGGGCGCCGCGGAGGGGTTTGCGGATGCCGAAACTGCGGAGGGACGGTCCATCGCGTGACTCCAGACGCTGAGGAGACCGGGCGCGGCCAGGCACGCACGGCAGGGGAGTGAGGGTGGAGACGGAGTCGCGGGCCGGTCGCCGAGATGTGCGCGCCCGCGTGGACTGCCGGCCGGCCCTGTCCCGGGGCCGCGCCGCGCTGATGCCGAACCGACGTGGTGGTGCGGAGTGCGCGGCGGCTGCGTCACCAGGCCGCCGAGCACGGTGCTTCGAGGGTAACCGGCGGGTAACTTGAGCGCCACCCCTCTGCGCATGTGATTCGCACCGCCGACAGATGAGCGCGACGGTGGGGGGATCTGCCGGCCGTGCGCCCCCGTGGAGTACGGCCGGCAGAAGTCGTGGTGGTGTGCGGCGGCGTCAGAGCAGGGTGAGCTGGGTGTCCCCCGGCTCCGCGGGCGGTCCGGACTCCGGGTGCGACCCCCGCCGGTGCGGCCGCCCCTGCTCGCGGATCCCCGACCGCTCCTGCTCCTGGCCCTGGGGTGGCAGCTCCTGCTCCCGCCCTTGCGGCTGCCGGAAGCCGGGCCTGCGGGACGGGCCGCAGCCGAACTCCGCGGCGAATTCGTGCACCTGGCGGGTGATCTTGCGCTGATACCAGGTCGGCGCGTAGGACCCGCCCGCGTACAGCGCCTCGTAACGCCGCACCAGATGCGGGTGGTTGCGGGCCAGCCACGACATGTACCACTCCCGCGCTCCCGGGCGCAGATGCAGCACCAGCGGGGTGATCGATCCGGCGCCCGCCTGGGCGATGGCGCGGACGGTCGCCCGCAACTGCTCGGGCGAGTCGCTGAGGAACGGCAGTACCGGTGCCATCAGGACCGAGGACGATATGCCGTTCTCCCTGAAGGTGCGGCAGACCGCGAGGCGCGTCTGGGGGGAAGGGGTGCCCGGCTCCACGCTGCGCCACAACTCGCCGTCGAGGAATCCGACGGACAGCGCGATGGACACCTCGGTGACGCGCGCGGCCTGCCGCACCAGTTCGAGGTCGCGCAGGATCAGCGAGCCCTTGGTGAGGATCGAGAACGGGTTGGCGTGGTCCCGCAGCGCCGCCAGGATCCCCGGCATCAGCTGGTAGCGACCCTCGGCCCGCTGGTAGCAGTCGACGTTGGTGCCCATCGCGACGTGCTCGCCCTGCCAGCGCGGCGCCGCCAGCTCCCGGCGCAGCAGCTCCGCCGCGTTGGTCTTCACCACGATCTGGGTGTCGAAGTCGTGTCCGGTGTCCAGGTCGAGGTAGCTGTGCGTCCTGCGCGCGAAGCAGTAGACGCAGGCGTGGCTGCACCCGCGGTAGGGGTTGATCGTCCACTCGAAGGGCATCCGCGACGCCCCCGGCACCCGGTTCAGGATCGACCGGGCCCGCACCTCGTGGAAGGTGATGCCGCGGAATTCGGGGGTGTCGAAGCGACGGGTGACCGCGTCCGTGCCGAAGAGCGCGGCCGTGGCGTCGTCCCGGCCCAGCTGTTCCCAGCGCATGGCGCCCTCCTTCGGGTGTCCGGCGTGTGCTGCCTGCGTCCACAATAGAACACAAATTCGAAAAGCGGGTGTGATTGGCTTGTGCGGCGCGTGCAGGACGTGCACAGGAACGGACCCGAGGGAGATTTCATGGCGCTGGTCGAGGCCACCACGGAGCGGATCGTCGCGGCGGAGCCGGAGCGGGTGTACGACGCCCTCGCCGACTACGCGGGCACCCGCGCGCGGCTGCTCCCTGAGCAGTTCAGCGAGTACGAGGTGCGTGAGGGCGGCACCGGCGCGGGCACCGTCGTGCACTGGAAGCTGCAGGCCACGAGCAAGCGCGTACGGGACTGCCTGCTCGACGTCACCGCGCCGGCCGAGCGGACGCTGGTCGAGACCGACCGCAACTCCACCCTGGTGACCACCTGGACGGTCACCCCGGCCGGCGCGGGCAGCAGCAAGGTGGTCGCGGCCACCCGCTGGCAGGGCGCCACCGGCGTCGGCGGCTTCTTCGAGCGCACCTTCGCCCCCAAGGGCCTCGGCCGCATCTACGACGCGATCCTCGCGTCGCTCGCCGCCCACGTCGAGGGCGGCACCCCGCAGGCCTAGCCCTCCGTCCCACGACACGGCCGCCGCCTGCGGGCGGACCGCGCCATGTGTTCGGACACGCCCTAGCAGACCGCCCCGTCACCCGGTTGGTTTCGTGATCTTTCACTGATACGGGTGGTTCTGCCTACTTCCTGAGAATCGCCGCGCCGCTTCTTCGTTGTCGCCTCATGCGGGAGACGGTGGCGCAACAGGTGTGACGAGGGGAGTGAAGGGTGGCTGGCAGCACGCTGACCGACCGGACGGCGGCACTGGTCGAGGACGGAGGCGGGGGCGGAGGCGGCGGCGCGGGCGGCACGCTGGTCGAGGGCGTCGCCCCGGCGCCCGACTCCGGGGCCGCCGCGCCCGCTGCCGGGCCGGATCTGACGCCGCGCCGGGTCCGGCTGGTCTTCCTCGGCCTGATGCTGGCGCTGCTGCTCGCCGCCCTCGACCAGATGATCGTGGCCACCGCCCTGCCGAAGATCGTCGGCGAGCTGCACGGCCTCGACCAGATGTCCTGGGTCGTCACCGCCTATCTGCTGGCCTCCACCATCGGGCTGCCCATCTACGGCAAGCTCGGCGACCTCTTCGGCCGCAAGGGCGTCTTCCAGTTCGCCATCCTGACCTTCGTCGCCGGCTCCGCCCTCGCCGCCTGGTCACGCTCCATGAACGAGCTCATCGCCTTCCGCGCGGTCCAGGGCATCGGCGGCGGCGGTCTGATGATCGGCGTGCAGGCGATCATGGCCGACATCGTGCCGCCCCGCGAACGCGGCCGCTACATGGGCATGATCGGCGCCGCCTTCGGCCTCGCCTCGGTCGCGGGGCCGCTGCTCGGCGGCTTCTTCACCGACCACGCCTCCTGGCGCTGGTGCTTCGCCGTCAACATCCCCTTCGGCATCGTCACCCTGGTCGTCATCACCATGGTGCTCAAGCTCCCCAAACCCACCGCCCGCCCCCGCCTCGACGTGCTCGGCGCGCTGCTGCTCGCGGCCGGCTCCACCTGCCTGGTGCTGCTCACCACCTGGGGCGGCTCCACCTATGGCTGGCAGTCCCGGGAGATCCTGGGCCTGGGCGCCGCAGCGGTCGGCTGCGCCCTGCTGTTCCTGCTGGTGGAGCGCTTCGCCGCGGAGCCGGTCATCCCGCTGCGGCTCTTCCGCGACGGGGTCTTCAACGTCACCGCGCTGATCGGCTGCGTCGTCGGCATCGCCCTGTTCGGCGCGGCCAGTTACCTGCCGACCTTCCTGCAGATGGTCGACGGGGCCAGCGCCACCGGCTCGGGGCTGCTGATGCTGCCGATGATGCTCGGCGTGGTGGTCGCGTCCATCGTCAGTGGCCAGCTGATCAGCCGCACCGGGCGGTACAAGATCTTCCCCGTCGCGGGCGGCGCCCTGTCCTCGGCCGGGATGTGGCTGCTCTCGCTGATGGACGCGGACACCCCGCAACTCACCTACAGCGTCTACATGGCGGTGCTGGGCCTCGGCATCGGCCTGGTGCTGCCGGTGCTGGTGCTCGCCGTGCAGAACTCGGTGAGTCCCGCCGACATCGGCGCCGCCACCAGCGCCAACAACTACTTCCGGCAGATCGGCGGCTCGGTCGGCGCGGCCGTCTTCGGCACCCTCTTCGCCGACCGGCTCAGCAAGGGGCTGGCGGTGCGGCTGCCGCACGGCGCCCACCTGCCCGACCCGCAGTCCGTCACCCCGCAGCTGGTCCGCACCCTGCCCGCGGCGGTGCGCGACGGCTATGTGCAGGCGTACGCCGACGCCATGCCGCGGATCTTCCTCTACCTGGTGCCGGTGCTCGTCCTCGGCTTCCTCTTCGCCTTCCTGCTCAAGGAGAAACCCTTGGTCACCCAGCACGGCCCCGCCGCAGCGACCGCCTACGACGCTCCACCCACCGACCGCCTCGACGGCGCCGTGGCCGGCGCCCAGCTGCCCGGCGCCCGCCGGCTGTCCGCCCCGCCGCACGCCGGTGTCGCGGTCTGCGGCACCGTTCAGCACTCCGACGGCAGCAGCGTCGGCCGGGCCGCGCTGACCCTCATCGACGGCACCGGCCGCCAGATCGGCCGCGGCGCCACCGGGGAGGACGGCCGTTACGCGCTGAGCACGCCAGGGGCCGGCAGCTACGTCCTGATCGCGGCGGCGGGCGGCCACCAGCCGCAGGCGGTGAGCGTGACCGTCGGCGAGCACCCGGTCGACCTGGACGTGGTCCTGGGCGGCGCCGGGCGCCTCGCGGGCGCGGTACGCACCGCGGACGGCACGCCGGTGCGGGACGCCATCGTGACCCTCACCGATGTGCGCGGCGACGTCGTGGCCACCGCGCGCAGCGGCCGCGAGGGCGCGTACGTCCTGGAAGAACTGGTGGCCGGCGAGTACACCCTGGCCGCCAGCGCCCCGGCCTACCGCCCCGCCGCGCTGCCGGTCACCGTCCAGGCCTCGCGGGAGACCCGCCAGGACGTCGAACTGGCCGGCGGCGCCGTCCTGCGCGGCACCGTCCGCGCCCCCGGCGGCCGCCTGGTCGAGGACGCCAGGGTCACCCTGCTGGACGCCGCGGGCAATGTCGTCGACTCCGTCACCACCGGCGCCGACGGCCACTTCCGCTTCGTCGACCTCGCGGCCGGTGAGTACACCGTCATCGCGGCCGGTTACCCGCCGGTGGCCACCGTCCTCCAGGTCGCCGGCGGCGGCCGCACCGAACGCGACCTCCAGCTCGGCCACCCCGACTAGCCGGTGCGGGGGGCGCGGCGAAAAGGGCTACGGGGTCTTGACCTTGGGGCACTGCGTCCCCCGGATGGACGCGTAGGTCCCGCCGATCCGGTACGTACCGGCGGCCGGCACGTTCAGCCGCGTCCACTCCCCGTCGGGGATGAGGCACCCGTGCCGGTTGTCGTCCGTGCCCTCGATGCCCAGCACCGGCGACCACGGGATGCGCAGCAGCACCGAGCCCGCGGTGGGCATCGAGACGGTCAGCTCGGCCGGCCCGGCCTCCTCGACGGTGGCCGGCGGGTCGGCCAGCGGGTCGACGTCGCCGGAGACCCGGAAGATCTGCCAGTTCGCGTCCTGCCACACCGGCACCAGCCACTGCGGCGCGGACCGCACGAGCTTGGCCTCGGCGACGGCGGCGCCGTCCGGCTGGTCGGACGGCAGCACCACGAAGTAGACACTCCAGTGCTGCAGCCACTCCCGGTAGCTCTCGGTGGTCAGCGTGCCGTCGTAGAACAACGGGTTGCGCTCGACGTCGGCCTGCCGGTTCCAGCCGCGGGCCAGGTTCACGTACGGCGACAGGCCGGACGCCTCCCAGTGCGAGCGCAGCGGTACGACCTCGACGCGGCCCTTGTCCGCGTGCACCTTCTGCAACTCGGCGATGAGCGGCGGCGCGTGCCGCACGATGGAGCTGACCGCGGAGGTGTTGACCAGGTCCACGATCGGCTTGGCGATCTGCCAGCCCGCCACCCCCGCGAAGGCCAGCCACAGGGCCAGCAGGCGCCGCCCGGTCCAGTTGCTGTCACGGGCCACCAGCAGCAGCACCGTGCCGCCGAAGAGCAGCGCGAGACGTTCCACGTTGCTGCCGATGGGGGAGGGGATCGCCCAGGTCAGCGCGACGCCGACGGCGTAGAGCCACGCCCCGGTACGCATCACCCGCCACGCCGTCGGCACCACCAGGGCGGTCACCACCGAGACGGCGAAGGGGATGATCGCGAAGTACCAGGCGAAGGGCTGCACCCCGTAGAAGGGGAAGAGCAGCGAGGTCGCGCCGACCACCAGCGGTGGTACGGCGCTGAGCACGTAGCTGTCGGCCCTGCGGCCGGTCAGGAACAGCGCGGCGGCCACCACCAGCAGGAACAGGCCCGCCACCGGGCTGCACATGGTGGCCAGCGCGGTCATCACCGCCGCGGTGGCCAGCCGCGGCGAGCGGCCGCGCAGGTTCAGGGCGGCGGGGAAGAGCACCAGCGTGGCGACCATCGCGAAGAGCATGCCGAGTGCGAAGGTGACCCGGCCGGAGACAACGTCACACCAAAGGGCGAACGTGGTCCACAGCGCCGGCAGCATCGGGCGGCGGATGCCGCTGCGGATCAGCAGGGCCGCCCCGACCGTCGCGGTGAGCGTGCCCGCGACCACCGCGGTGACCCGCACCCCGAGCGCGGCCATGATGTAGGGCGACAGGATGCTGTAGGAGGCGGGGTGCATCCCGCCGTACCAGGACAGGTTGTACGAGGCCGAGGGATGCGCCCGTATGAAGTCCGTCCAGGCGTACTGCGCCGCCATGTCGCCGGAATCCCTGGCCAGGAAGAACGCCCACAGCAGGTGCAGGACCGCCGCCACCGCGGTGGCCACCACGACGGGGTGGCCCAGATTCACCCGGCGCAGCATGGCTCTCGGTTTCCGGGGCACGGAAACAGGCGCAGGCTGCCAGGTCGTCACGGGGCCTCTTCCGGTGGCGGTGCGGTGCGGATGTCCCGGCCGGCTGACGCCTGGCGGGATCGGACTCCCACCCGTGACCGGCTCGGATCAGAGTTCGAACACAGAGTTTGGACGCTAGCACGGCTCGCGCGGTTGCTCGCGCGCGGGCGTGCGCCCGGATTCCCCCGTTGCGGCCCGGCAAGGACGCCCCGGCCGTACCGTGGTCCCGGCGTCGCGGACCGCACGCCGGAGGGGCGTGCCCACCCCGGTGCGGGGCCCGCCGATGCCCGGGGAAGGGGCCCGCGGTGCCTCGGAGCAGGGCCTGGTGGCGGCGCCGGCCCATCCCGGTGCGGGGAGCGCCCGGATCGTCGGATCGGCGCCCGGCGTCCGGTTCGGAGCACGGCCCGCCGGTACGCCCCGGGCGCTGATTCCGGCCCCCGGCGACCGGCCGGCCTTTCCGTACGATCACGACGTGGGGAGCGGTGAGTACGTGTGAACGTCTCCAGCGGCTACGCACAGGCGTGGGAGCGATTCTGGCAGGACGCGCCGGACGGGCCGGGCGGCGCCTTCTGGGACGTGGCACCGGCCCTGGCGGCGCAGCGGCACCTGGCGTACTTCGAGGCGCACTTCGACCCGGGTCTGCCGGTGGTGGACCTGGGCTGCGGCAGCGGCACCCAGACCCGCTTCCTGGCCGGCCGCTACCCGCGCGTCCTCGGCGTCGACCTGGCACACGCCGCCGTCGCGCGGGCCCGCAGGGACGACCCGCGCGGCCTGGCCGGCTACCAGCGGCTGGACGCCGTCGACACCGACGCGGTCCGCGCCCTGCACGCGGAAGTGGGCGACGCCAACGTCTACCTGCGGGGCATCCTGCACCTGTGCGAACCCGGCGACCGCAGCCGCCTGGTGGACGGCGTCGCCACCCTCACCGGCCAGCGAGGCCGGGCCTTCGCGGTGGAATGGGCCGAGGCAGCCGGGGACGTGCTCAGGGACCTGGCGCGGGGTCCGGACGGGCCGCGGCCGGAGCTCGCCGCGGTCCTCGCGTACGGCGTCGCCCCCGGCGGGCTCCGCGACGACGCGGTGCCCGGCTACTTCACCTCCGCGGGCCTCGACGTGCTCGCCGCAGGCCAGGAGCGGCAGCACGCCGCCGGACTCCGGCCGGACGGGGCACGGACCGAGGTCCCGTCCCACTGGCTGGTCGCGGGACTGGCCGCGTAATGTGATCTCGCATGCGGAAGATCCTCATCTCGGCCGACATGGAGGGCGCCACCGGTGTGACCTGGCCGGCTGACGTCCTGCCGGGCACCGAGCAGTGGCAGCGCTGCCGCCGGATGTTCACCTCCGACGTCAACGCCGCCGTCGCGGGCTTCCTGGACGGCGGGATCGACCAGGTGCTCATCAACGAGGCGCACTGGACGATGCGCAACCTGCTCCTGGAGGAGCTGGACGAGCGCGCCGAGCTGCTCACCGGGCGGCACAAGGAACTGTCCATGGTCGAAGGCGTCCAGCACGGCGACGTGGACGGCATCGCCTTCGTCGGCTACCACACCGGCGCCGGGACCGAGGGCGTCCTGGCCCACACCTATCTGGCCAACTCCATCACCGCGGTGCGGGTGAACGGCGAGCCCGCCAGCGAGGGCCGGCTCAACGCCCTGGTGGTGGCCGAATACGGCGTCCCCGTGGTCCTGGTGACCGGCGACGACCGCACCGGCGCCGACGCCCTCGGCTACGCCCCGCAGGCCCGCACGGTCGCGGTCAAGGACTACGTGTCCCGTTACGCCGCCGTCTGCCGGCCGCCCGCGAGGACCGCCGCCGACATCCGTGCCGCGGCTCAGCAGGCCGCCGGCCTCGCGGTGCGGCACGAGCCCGTACAGGCCGGGCCGTTCACCGTCGAGCTCGAATTCGACGCATGGCACCTGGTCGGCGCCGCCACCGTGGTCCCCGGGGTGGAGCAGACAGGTGAGCGGCGGGTGGCGTATACCCTGCCGACGATGTACGCGGCCCTGCGCGCGTTCAAGGCCGTGACCACGCTCGTGTCCCAGGCGGTGGAGGAGCAGTATGGCTGAGCGGCCCGTGGCGGCCCCGCGCGAACCCGGTGCACCGGTCGTCGACGAGACGGCGCTGGAGGAGGTGGTGCGCTTCACCTCCGACCTGATCCGGATCGACACCACCAACCGCGGCAGCGGGGACGGCAACGAGCGGGCCGCGGCCGAATACGTCGCCGAACGCCTCGCCGAGGTCGGGATCGAACCGGCCGTGCTGGAGAAGGCCCCCGGGCGCGGCAACGTGGTGGCCAGGATCGCCGGCACCGACCCGTCTGCCGACGCGCTGCTGGTGCACGGCCACCTCGACGTGGTGCCCGCGCAGGCCGACGACTGGACCGTGCACCCCTTCTCCGGCGAGGTCCGCGACGGTGTCGTCTGGGGCCGCGGCGCCATCGACATGAAGAACATGGACGCGATGGTGCTCGCCTGCGTCCGCGCCTGGGCCCGCAGCGGCACCCGGCCGCCGCGCGACATCGTGCTCGCCTTCACCGCGGACGAGGAGGACAGCGCCGCCTACGGCGCCGGCTTCCTCGCCACCGAGCACGCCGCCCTGTTCGCCGGCTGCACCGAGGGCATCAGCGAATCCGGCGCCTACACCAACCACACCGACAACGGGATGCGGGTCTACCCGGTCGGCGCCGGCGAGCGCGGCACCGCGTGGCTCGAACTGACCGCCGAGGGCAGGGCCGGCCACGGCTCGAAGATCAACCACGAGAACGCCGTGGTCCACCTGGCCGCCGCCGTCACCAGGATCGGCGAGTACCGCTGGCCGATCCGGCTCACCACCACCGTGCGGGCCGCGCTCACCGAACTCGCCGCGCTCTACGGCGTGCCCGCCGACCTCGACGACGTCGACGCGCTGCTCGACCGGCTCGGCACCGCCGCGGCCTTCGTGCGGCCCACCGTCCGCAACAGCTCCAACCCGACGATGCTGCAGGCCGGCTACAAGGTCAACGTCATCCCCGGCACCGCCACCGGCTTCGTCGACGGGCGCATCCTGCCCGGCGGCCAGGACGAGTTCACCGCCACCATGGACCGGCTCACCGGGCCGCTGGTGCGGTGGGACTACCACCACCACGAGGTGCCGCTCGAAGCGCCGGTCGACTCGGCGTCCTTCGCCGCGATGCGCGAGGCCATCGAGCACTTCGACCCGGGGGCGCACGTGGTGCCGTTCTGCATGTCCGGCGGCACCGACGCCAAGCAGTTCTCCCGGATCGGCATCACCGGTTACGGCTTCTCGCCGCTGCGGCTGCCGCCGGACTTCGACTACCAGGCGCTCTTCCACGGCGTCGACGAGCACGTCCCCGTCGACGCCCTGCACTTCGGCGTACGCGTACTCGACCGGTTCCTGCGCGGAACCGCCGGGGAGGAGAAGACCGCATGACAGCTACCGCACAGCAGCACACCGGTTACGGCAGCTGGGCCTCGCCGATCGACGCGGCCACCGCCGCCGGCCACGACGGCAGCCCCGACAGCCTCGGCGTCGTCGGCGACGACCTGTGGTGGACCGCGCCCCGCCCCGCGGAGGGCGGCCGCCGCGCGCTGATCAGGCGCCGCCCTGACGGCACCGAGGAATGCCCGCTGCCCGCGCCCTGGAACGTCCGCAACCGCGTCATGGAATACGGCGGCACTCCCTGGGGCGGCGCCGTCGTCGACGGCTCCCCGCTCATCGTCTTCGCCCACCACGCCGACCAGCGGCTCTACGCCTTCCGCCCCGACCGCCCGCAGGACCCGCCCTATCCGCTCACCCCGCTCTCCGCCGTCGGCGGCGGACTGCGCTGGGCTGAGCCGTCCGTGCACGCCGGGCGCGGCGAAGTGTGGGCGGTGCTCGAGGAGTTCACCGGCGAGGGGCCCAGCGACCTGCGCCGGGTCCACACCGCCGTCCCGCTGGACGGCACGGCCGCTGACGACCGCGCGGCCGTACGCGAACTCGCCCCCGCCGACCACCGCTTCGTCACCGGGCTGCGGCTCTCCCCCGACGGGGGCCGGGCCGTCTGGCTGGCCTGGGACCACCCGCGGATGCCCTGGGACGGCACCGAACTGCGCTGCGCCGACGTCCGCGCCGACGGCACCCTCGGTCCGGCCCGCACCCTCATGGGCGGCGCCGAGGAGTCCGTCCCGCAGGCCGAGTGGGCCGCAAACGGCACGCTGCTGGCCGCCACCGACCGCACCGGCTGGTGGAATCTGCACCGGGTCGACCCGGCGACCGGCGAGGCCGTCAACCTGTGCCCGCGCGAGGAGGAGTTCGCCGGGCCGCTGTGGAAGCTCGGGCAGCGCTGGTTCGTGCCGCTCGACCACGGCCTGATCGCCGTCCTGCACGGCGTGGGCGCCGCCCGGCTCGCGCTGCTCGACCCCGCCACCGGAGCGCTCACCGACGCCCCCGGCCACTGGACCGAGTGGGGCGCCACCCTCGCCGCCTCCGGCAGCCGCGTCATCGGCCTTGCCGCCGGCCCGAGCAGCGCCGCCGAGATCGTCGAACTCGACGCCGCCACCGGCCGCACCCGGGTCATCGGCAACCCGCACCAGGACACCGTGGACCCCGCCTACATCCCCGGCGCCGTCTCCCGCGTCTTCACCGGCCCCGGCGGCCGCGACGTGCACGCCCACGTCTACGCCCCGCGCCACCCCGACCACGCCGCCACCGAGCCGGCCCCGTACGTCATCTGGGTGCACGGCGGACCCACCAGCCGCACCTCCATGGTCCTCGACCTGGAGATCGCCTACTTCACCTCGCGTGGCATCGGCGTCGCCGAGGTCAACTACGGCGGCTCCACCGGTTACGGCCGCGCCTACCGCAACCGGCTGCGCGAGCAGTGGGGCATCGTCGACGTCGAGGACAGCGTCGCCGTCGCCGAGGGCCTGGTCGCAGAGGGTGCCGCCGACCCCGCGCGGCTCGCCATCCGCGGCGGCAGCGCGGGCGGCTGGACCACCGCCGCCGCACTGACCACCACCTCGACCTTCGCCTGCGGCGCGATCAGCTACCCGATCCTCGATCTGGCCGGCTGGTCGCCGGCCGGCGGCGAGACGCACGACTTCGAGTCCTGGTACCTCGAATCCCTCATCGGCCCGCACCTCGACGTCCCCGAGCGCTACCACGACCGGTCCCCGGTCCACCACGCCGACCGGGTCACCGTGCCCTTCCTGCTGATGCAGGGCCTGGACGACGTCATCTGCCCCCCCGCCCAGTGCGAACGCTTCCTCGCCGCGCTGGCCGGCCGCACGCTCCCGCACGCCTACCTCGCCTTCGCCGGCGAGAGCCACGGCTTCCGCCGGCTGGACACCCTGGTGACCTGCCTGGAGGCGGAACTCTCCCTCTACGGCCAGGTCTTCGGCTTCACCCCGCCGGGCGTGCCACTGCTCGACCTGACGCCGTGACGCGCGGTCCCGTGCGGGACGCCGTGCGCGTGCCCGCCCTCGTCAGGCCGCGGCGGCTGGTGGCGGGCGACCGGGTCGGCATCGTCGCCCCGGCGGGACCGGTGCCGCAGGCCATGCTGGAAGCCGGGCTCGACGTGCTGCGGGACTGGGGGCTCGACCCCGTCGTCGCGCCGCACGTGCTGGACGACCACCCCTCCGGCTACCTCGCGGGAGCCGACCAGGCACGCGCCGACGACCTGCGGGACGCCTGGTGCGACCCGGCGCTGGCCGCCGTGATCTGCGCCCGCGGCGGCTACGGCACCCAGCGGATGGCCGACCTGCTGGACTGGGACGCCATGCGGCAGGCCACCCCGAAGGCCTTTCTCGGCTACAGCGACATCACCGTGCTGCACGAGGCCTTCGCCTCCCGCCTCGGCGTGGCCACCCTGCACGGCCCGATGCCGGGCACCCCGGCCTTCCTCGCCGACACCGCCGGCCGTGAGCACCTGCGCCGCACCCTCTTCACGCCCGAGGAGGTCCTGGCGCTGCACGCCCCCGCCGCCCGCGCGCTGGTGCCGGGCCGGGCCGCGGGCGTCACCCTCGGCGGCTGCCTCAGCCTGCTCGCCTCCGACCTCGGTACGCGCTCCGGCCGGCCGTCGGCCGCGGGCGGCATCCTGTTGCTCGAGGACACCGGCGAGGAGGCGTACCGCCTTGACCGCTTCCTCACCCAGCTCCTGCGCGCCGGATGGCTCGACGGCGTCGCCGCCGTCGCGCTGGGCTCCTGGCTGGGCTGCGGCCCCGCCGACGATGTGCGAGCCCTCCTGCTCGACCGCCTCGGCCCCCTCGGCGTCCCGATTCTGGACAACCTCGGCTTCGGCCACTGCGTCCCGTCCCTGACCATCCCCCTCGGCGTCCCCGCCGTCCTCGACACGACGACGGCCACCCTGACCGCCGACCTCCCCGCCCTCACCTGACACACCCGTCCCGCCGGAATCGCCGGGACCGGCCCGCCCGGCCACGGACCCACCGCCAGGACACAGCGGGCGGCGACGCGGCACCCGCCCCGGGGCGCGGGGAACCGCGCGCGACGCCGGGACACGGTACGTCACATGGCTGGCCACATCGCCCGGCACGGCACCTGGGCCCCGGGGCGCAGGGAACCGCGCGTCCGGACGTGACGCCGCCGCATCGCACGCCACATCGCCCGGCACGGCACCTGGGACCCACCCGCGGCCCGCACCCCGGACGTACCCGCTACCCCCTCCCCGGCAGGGTCGCGGCCGCGGGCAGCACGACCTCGAACCGGCACCCGCCGGGGACGTTGCGCACCGCGGCCCGCCCGTGGTGGGCCTCCACGATCCCGCGCACGATCGCGAGCCCCAGCCCCGCCCCCGCGGGCGGCGTCGGCGTGCGCGCCCCGCTGCCCCGCCACCCGGTGTCGAAGACCCGGGGAAGGTCCGCGGCCGGAATGCCGCCGCATCCGTCCGTCACGGACACGACGACCGCCCCGGACGCGGTGTCCCGCGACGCGGACACCGCGACCGTCCCGTCCGCCGGCGTCCGGTGGATCGCGTTGGTCAGCAGGTTCGCCAGCACCCGCGTCATCTCCCGCCCGTCGACCTCGATAGGGATCCGCTCCACCCGCTCGCCGACGATCCGCACGCCGTGCTCCGCGGCGAGCGGATCAGCCCCGGCTATCGCGTCACCGACCAGGTCGTAGACGGACATCCGTGATGGGCTCAGCGCCAGCACCCCGGCCTGGATCCGGGACAGCTCGAACAGGTCGCCGACCATCCCGCTGAGCCGGTCGACCTCGGCGCGGATCTGCCGGTGGTAGCGGGCGGGGTCCTCCGCTATGCCGTCCTCCAGCGCTTCGGTCATCGCCCGCAGGCCGGCCAGCGGCGTGCGCAGGTCGTGCGAGATCCAGGCGACCAGCTCGCGCCGCGACGCTTCGAGCGCGCGCTCCCGCTGCCTGGAGACCTCCAGCTTGGCGCTGGTGGCGGCCAGTTCGCGGCCGAGCTCCGCCAGTTCGGCCGTGGGCGCGCCCGCGGGCGCGGCGAAGGCGTCGCCGTCCCCGAAGGCACGGGTCGCCGCGGCGAGCGCCCGGCTGCCGGCGACCACCGTACGGCCGAGCAGCAGCGCCACCCCGAGCGAGACGGCTGCGGCTATCGCGCACACGGTGGTGACGACACCGAGGTCGTGCTCGGAGAGGAACATCGCCCAGGCCACCGAGAGCGTCCCGGCCAGCATCGCGCAGACCGCGACAGCGACCACCACCGCGAGCGACAGCGCGACCGAGCGATGCCGCAGCAGCCGCAGCGCGGCGCCGCCGAGCAGCCCCACCACCGCCGCACCCGCCGCGGCATAGGCGGCGATGACCAGCAGATCACTCATCGCCCGCGCCCCCGTCCGCCCGCTCGGGGGACGGGTCGAAGCGGTAGCCGACCCCCCACACCGTGCTGATCAGCCGGGGCCTCGCCGGGTCGTCCTCGATCTTCTCCCGCAGCCGCCGTACGTGCACGGTCACCGTCGACAGGTCGCCGAACTCCCAGCCCCACACCCGCCGCATCAGCTCCTCTCGGCCGAGCACCCGCCCCGGGTGCTGCAGGAAGAAGGCGAGCAGATCGAACTCCCTTATGGTCAGCGGCAGTTCCACCCCGTCCCGCAGCGCACGGCGGGCGGCCGGGTCGAGGGCAAGCGGCCCCGACCGCAGCCACGGCCCGGCCGCGGGCGGCGCGCCCGCGCGGCGCAGCACCGACTCGACCCGCAGCACCAGCTCGCGCGGCGAGAACGGCTTGGTCACGTAGTCGTCCGCCCCGACCTCCAGGCCGAGGATGCGGTCGTCCTCGTCGCCCCGCGCGGTGAGCATGACCACCGGCAGCGGCCCCGCCACCCGTATCGCCCGGCACACTTCGAGCCCGTCCATGCCGGGCAGCATCAGGTCGAGCACGACCAGGTCGGGACGCGCGGCGGCGGCGCGGGCGACCGCGGTCGGGCCGTCCGCGGCCCGCTCCACGGCGAAACCGGCCCGGTCGAGATAGCCGGCGACGACCTCGGCGACCGTCGGGTCGTCGTCCACGACGAGGATCCGCCGGCGCGGGGGCGGTACGGACACGGATGCGGTACTCATGCGGACGAGTCTGGCACCCACCACTGACAGTGACCACGAAGCGGCGGCCCGGAGCCGCCGACGTCCGTAATCCGTAAGGATCCTCGGCCCTTTCTGTCACGTCCGGCTCCGGAGCGTGAGCGGCCCGGCGCCGGCCCGGCCGCCCGCTCGCAGGTGCGAGGGCCGTCAGTCGCCCGCCTCCGCCCCTGCGGCCGAACGTGGCGACCGCAGGGGCTGCTGAGACCCGCGTACGCCCTTCGCGGTAGCGCGCCCGCGACGGGTCGCGTAACAGGCGCGGTAGCACCGTTGACACCTCCGCGGCGGCCGTGTCGTACTAACGGGATCGAACTCGATGTCGTAATGCGGCCCTGGTTCCGTGTCAGGGCTCCTGGGGGATTGCGGTGGCGAGGATGGCGGGGATGCTCTACCCGACGACCGACGAAGTGACTGCGGGTGCACGAGCGCTGACAATGAGTTATCCGGGGATCTGCCGGCTGGGGAGGGTCGGCAGGTCACGCGCCGGCCGCCCGCTGCTGATGCTGACGGTGGGCGAGGGGCGCCGCAACGTCCTGGTGGTCGCCGGCCCGCACGCCAACGAGGCCGCGGTGGGTGGTGCGACGGCGCTGCGACTGGCCCGCCTCATCGCCCGCCGGCGGGCACGCGGCGAGCACGACGGCAGCAGCTGGCACTTCCTGCTGTGCATCGACCCCGACGGCGCCGCGCTCAACGAGCCGTGGCTGTCCGGCCCCTACACGCTGCGCGGCCACTACGAGCACTTCTTCCGGCCCTGCACCGCGGAACAGCCCGAGTGGCTGCCGCCCGAGGGTGACGACCGCGGCCCCGCCCTGCCGGAGACCCGCGCCCTGGTCGGCGTGCTGGACAGGCTGCGCCCGGTGCTGCAGTGCTCGCTGCACGGCATCGACGTCGGCGGCAGCTTCGTCCAGCTCACCAGTGAGGTGCCGGGGGTGCCGGAACGGATCGGCAAGTCGGCCGCTGAGCTGGACATCCCGCTGGAGAGCGGCTCGTCCGACGCCTTCCAGTGGCCGAGCCCCGGCCCCGGTGTCTACGTGATGCCGCCAAGCGGTGATCCCGCCGCCGGCGACGGCGCCCACTCCACCTGGGTGCACGCCAGGCGCTACGACGGGGTGACCGCGGTCGTGGAGGTCCCGATGTGGGCCTGCGACCGCAGCGCCGACACCGCCCCGCACCCCGACCCCGACCGCGCGCTGCGCACCGCCGGCGCCGCCCTGCGCCGCGACCTGCCCACCGTGGCGCGCCTGCTTGAAGCGGTACGCCCGCAGCTCAGAGGGGCGGACTGCGCCCTGCTGCGCACCGTACGGGAACTGGTGGTGCTCGGCCCCGCGCTCACCGCCGGCTGGGATCCTGCCGTCCGCGTGCCGGGTGCCGCGCCGATGCCCGACATGACCATGGCCCTGGTGAACAGCATCGAGGTCTACGCCCAGCGCATCCCGCTGCGCGCCGCCGCGATGCTCCGCCAGGTCGCGGACGTCCCGCTGATCGCCCGGCTCGTCGACAGGTGGTGCGAGGCGTACGAGCGCGCCTACCGCCCGCGCTGGGTCCCGGTCACCGACCAGGTCGAGCAGCAGACCCGCAGCGTGATGGCCGTCTACGAGGAGCTGCCCGCCTGAACGCGTCGCCCGCCCTCACCCGTTCGGAGCAGTACGCACCCGCACCCGCCGCCGTTCCCGGGGATCATGAGCCGCACAGGGACCGGCAGCCGAGCGCTGGAGGGCGTCATGACTTCCGACAAAGCAACCGGCCGCGGCGCGCGGGAACGGATGACGCCGGGCAGGGTCGTCGTCCTGGTGCTCGGCCTGCTCGGGCTGGTCTTCGTCTTCGAGAACACCAAGGACGTCCGCATCCGGCTGCTGATCCCCGAGGTCACCATGCCGCTGTGGCTGGCGCTGCTGATCACCCTCGTCATCGGCTGGCTCTGCGGGCGCTTCCTGCGCCTCTTCCAGCGGCGGCGCTAGCGGCCGCCGCGTGTCCTGCCCGCGGGCTCAGCCGCGCGGCTCGACCAGCGACTTGCCCAGGCACAGGCTGAGCTCCGCTTCGCGGTAGTGGCCGAACTTCTTGACCGGCAGGTAACCGCAGGACGTGTACAGCGCTATCGCCTCGGGCTGCCGCTGGCCGGTCTCCAGCACCATCCTGGTCCGTCCGGCCGCCGCCGCGCTCGCCTCCAGCTCCGCCAGGATCGCCCGGGCCAGACCCCGCCCGCGCGCCTCGCGCACCACGAACATCCGCTTGATCTCCGCGTCGCCGTCCTCGTACCCCTCGGGCGAGGTGTCCTGCGCCCGCCACCCGCCGCTCGCGACCGGCTTGCCGTCGGCGTCGTAGGCCACCAGATAGAGCCCGCGCGGCGGGTCGAAGTGGTCCGCGGCCATCGGGGTCTCGTCCCCGTCGCCGTACCGCTCGACATACTCCAGCTGCACCAGGTCGTTCAGCAGCACCGCGGCCGGCTCGTCGTAACGCGTCCTTCTGATCTCCACGCCAGCCATCGTACGTGGTGGGCGCACGTACATCTCGCACAGGCGTGCGACGCGACTTTCTGCCGTCCGGCCGCTGCGGGTATCGTCCGTCCGGTGCTGACCGTGACCTCCGCGAACGTGAACGGGCTGCGGGCCGCCGCCAAGAAGGGCTTCCTGCCCTGGCTGGCGGCGACCGCGGCCGACGTCGTCTGCCTGCAGGAGGTCCGCGCCGAACCCGACCAGCTGCCCGACGAGCTGCGCGACCCCGACGGCTGGCACGCCTATCACGCCCCCTCGGTCACCAAGGGCCGCGCCGGCGTCTCCATCTACTCCCGGACCGCGCCCACCGCGGTGCGGGTGGGCTTCGGCTCGGCCGAATACGACGCCTCCGGCCGCTACCTGGAGGTCGACCTCCCGGGCGACGGCAACGGCGCCGCGCTGACCGTCGGCAGCCTCTACCTGCCCACCGGTGAGGCGGAAACCGAGCGCCAGACCGCGAAATACCGTTTCATGGCGGAGTTCCGCGCCCATCTCGACGCCCTGCACGGACGCGCCGCGGACAGCGGCGGTCACGCGCTCATCTGCGGCGACTGGAACATCGCCCATCAGGAAGCCGACCTGCGCAACTGGCGCGGCAACCTCAAGTCCTCCGGCTTCCTGCCGGAGGAGCGCGCCTGGCTCACCGACCTCCTCGACCCCCCGACGGGCTGGACCGATGTGGTCCGCCGCCTGCACCCGGGCGTGGACGGCCCCTACTCGTGGTGGTCCTACCGCGGCAAGGCCTTCGACAACGACACGGGCTGGCGCATCGACTACCACGTGGCCACGCCCAAGCTCGGTGCCGCGGCCACCGCCGCCTCGGTCGAGCGGGCCCCCAGTTACGCCGCCCGCTGGTCGGACCACGCCCCGGTCACGGTGACCTACACCATCTGAGGCTCCGCCCTCACCGCGCCACATCGGCCGCCCCGGCTCGCTCACGCCGTCTCACCGACAAGAGTTTTGCTCTGGACAAAAAAAGTGTTCGGTGAGACGGTGGAGCCATGTTGGACGTGAGCGTGATCGAGGACGCCGAGGCGGCCGCCGTCTCCCTGGACCCGATACGGGCCCGGCTGCTCGCCGAACTGGCCGCGGGACCGGCCTCCGCGGCGATGCTGGCCGGGCGGGTGGGACTGCCCCGGCAGAAGGTGAACTACCACCTCAAGGCACTGGAGAAGCACGGCCTGGTCGAGCTGGCGGGCGAGCGCAGGAAGGGCAATGTCACCGAGCGGCTGATGCGCGCGACGGCGGCGTCCTACGTCATCTCGCCGCTGGCGCTGGCCGCCGTGCAGCCCGACCCGGCCCGCTTCCGCGACCAGCTGTCCGCACGCTGGCTGCTGGCACTCGCCGCCCGGCTGGTCAGGGACACCGGCGCGCTGATCACCGGCGCCGACCGCGCCGGGCAGCGGATAGCCACCTACGCGCTGGACGGCGAGGTGCGCTTCGCCTCCGCGGCGCAGCGGGCCGCTTTCGTCGAGGAGTTGACCCGCGGCGTGGGCGCGCTGATCACCAAATACCACGACGAGGACGCGGCCGGCGGGCGGCCGCACCGGATCGTCGTCGCCCTGCACCCCACCGTGAAGCAGACGGCAGCAGCGGCCGCCGAAGCCCGCCCCGAACTGCCGGCCCGGCAGCCCGCACCGAACGAGGGAAACGAGGAGCAGTCACCATGAGAAAGCTGATCGTCAGCGAGTTCCTGACCGCGGACGGCGTCATCGAGGCGCCCAACGAGTGGCACGGGCCGTACTTCGACGACGACATGGCCCGTACGGTCAGCGCGCAGATGGCCGCCACCGACGCGCTGCTGCTCGGCCGCGTCACCTACGAGGGTTTCGCCGCCGCCTGGCCGGCGATGATCGACGAGCCCGGTGGCGCGCACATGAACGGCGTCGCGAAGTACGTCGTCTCCCGCACCCTCGACAAGGCCGAGTGGAACAACTCCACGCTCATCGGCGCGGACCCGGTCGACGCGATCACCCGGCTCAAGGAGCAGGACGGCAAGGACATCACCGTCGCGGGCAGCGCCACCCTCGTGCAGTGGCTGCTCCGCCAGGGCCTGGTCGACGAGATCGACCTGCTCATCGACCCGGTCGTGGTCGGCCGTGGCAGGCGGCTCTTCCAGAGCGGCCTGCCCACCACCGCCCTGACCGTCCTGCGCTCGGAGTCGTTCGGCTCCGGCGTCCAGCACATCGTCTACGCACCCCAGCGCGCCTGACACCGAGGAGAAGTGACGCATCATGTCCAAGCCGTTCGAGATCGTCCGCGAGTTCGAGGTCGAGTCGTCCCCCGAGGAGGTCTTCGCCGCCCTCACCACCGGCACCGCCGGCTGGCTGTGGCCTTCCGAGTACGAACCGAAGGAGGGCGGGGCCGCGCCCTTCGGCGCCACCGTCACCGCGTGGGACCCGCCGCACCGGCTGACCGCGCGGGCCGAGGCGTCGCAAGGCGTGCAGGGGCAGAGCCTCAACCAGCTCGACCACCTCATCGAGCCGCGCGAAGGCGGCGGTTCGTGGGTGCGGTACGTGCACAGCGGGATCTTCGTCGGCGACTGGGACAACCAGTACGACGGCGCCTCCCACCACACCGACTTCTACCTGCACACCCTCGGCCAGTACCTGGCACATTTCAACCGCCGCGCCGCCGCGTACGCCTCGGTGAACGGGCCGGCGGCAGCCGGCTCCCCCGACGCTCTGGAGGGCGCCTGGCAGGCGCTCGGCCTGCCCGCCGGCGCCGCCGAGGGCACGAGGGTCGACATCGAACTGCCCGGCGCCGGGCGCGTCTCGGCGGTGGTCGACTACCGCAACGCGTACTTCTTCGGCCTGCGTACGGGCGACGCGATGTACCGCTTCTTCGGTCGCAACCACTGGGGTGCCACGGTCGGTGTGGCCGTCCACGACTTCACCCCGGGCGCGGACGGAGACCGCATCGGCGCCGACTGGAACGCCTGGCTCGGCCGGGTCTACGCCTGACGGGCCCGACTTCCCGTTATCCGCCTCCCCGCGCGCGGTCTCCTGATCGGACCGGAGGCCAAGCGCGGGAGGCGGCGGCATGGGCAGCAGGGCGCGGCATCGAGGGCGGCGGCCGGGAGCGCTGGGCTGGACGGCACTGGCCGTGGTCGCCTTGTGCGTGGCCGGGTTCGCCCTGACGGCCCGGCAGTCGGACGGTGGCCGCTCCACCGCCGGGGTCCGGACCCCGCAGTCCACCGCCGCCACCTCCCCGCCGGCCGCCCCGGCCGCCACCGCGACGCCCACGCCGTCGCCCGCCCGCGACACGCCGACCCCCTCGGCCACCCGCACGGCCGGGCCCACGACGCAGTCCGCGAAGTCCGCACGGTCCCCGAAGGTCACAGCGGCGCCGCCGAAGCTCGCGGCGAAGTCCGGCACCCGGGTCTTCAGCTTCGTCAACGGGCTGCGGCAGACCGTCTGGCTCGCCTCGGGCGAGCAGACCGCCACACCCGCGCTGAGCACCACGGGATGGGTGCTGCGTCCCGGCCGGACCCTCAGCGTGCGGGTGCCCGACCACTGGAACGGGCGCTTCTGGGGCCGCACCGGATGCACCTTCGACAGCGCCGGGCACGGGCACTGCGCGACAGGTGCCTGCGACAGCAGGTTCCAGTGCGCCGGCTACGGGGCGATTCCCGCCACCCTCGCGGAGTTCAACCTCAATTCCTGGGACGGCATGGACTTCTACGACGTGAGCCTCGTGGACGGTTCCAATCTGCCCATGTACATCAACCTCGTGGGCGGCGCCACCAAGGACCCGATCTCCGCACACGGCTGCTCCCGGGCCGGCTGTACGCACCTCGTCGACTGCCCGTCCGCCCTCCGCGTCAAGGGCGACGCCTGCGAGTCACCCTGCGGTGTATTCGACACCGACCAGTACTGCTGTCGCGCGCAATGGGCCCCGCGTACCGAATGCCGCCCCGACCAGTGGCCCGTCAACTACGCGGCGGCCTTCAAGAAGGCCGAGCCTTTCGCCTATTCCTACGTGGACGACGACGCGACCAGCACTTTCACCAGCCGTGGCGAGGCCGGCTACCGCATCACCTTCGCCACCAGCCCCTGACGACCCCCACCCGGCACGGCGATTCGCCGACTCCCTGCGCACAGCACCGTGCCTCGCCCCGTAAATTGGCACCAACAGTTGGGAGTACGCATGTCCGGCCAGACCCAGAGCACGCGCCCCCAGGGCGCCCCGGGAAGCCTCCGCCTCCGCACACCCGCGCGCACCAAGGCCTGACGCCATGGCGACATACATCCTCGTCCCCGGCGCCGACGGCACCGCCTGGTACTGGCATCTGGTCGTAACGCAACTCCGCGACCAGGGCCATACGGTGGTCACCGTCAGCTTCCCGGCCGACGACTCCGCCGGTCTCGACGCGTTCGCGGACGCGATCATCTCGGCCGTGCGGTCCACGGCACCCGGCCTCGACGGCCCCGTCGTCCTGGTGGCCCAGTCGCTCGGCGGCTTCTCCGCCCCCCTGATCTGCGACCGCGTCCCGGTCGACCGGATCGTGCTGGTCAACGCCATGGTGCCGCGGCCCGGCGAGAGCGCGGGGGAGTGGTGGGGCAACACCGGGCAGGCCGCGGCCAGATCCGCGTACGCGGAGGCGCTCGGTCGCGGCGCGGACGCCGAATTCGACCTGCGCACGGACTTCTTCCACGATGTGCCGCCCGAGGTGACCGAGGAGGCCCTGGCGGCCCCGCAGTCCGGACCGCCGGCGGCCATCTTCGCCCAGCCCTGGCCGCTCGCGGCCTGGCCGGGCGTGCCGACCCGCTTCCTGCAGGGCCGCGACGACCGGTTCTTCCCGCTGGAGTTCCAGCGGGGCGTCGTCCGTGAACGGCTCGGCATCGACGTGGAGGTGGTGCCCGGCGGCCATCTGGTGGCGCTCAGCCACCCGGGCGAACTCGCCGCCGAACTCCTCAAGGAGGCGTGACGACAGTGCGGGAGATCTCAGCTGCCGCCATGACGGGACATGCGAAATGCGGACGTGCAGGATGAAACGGGCGCCCATGGGGGCTGGGTGACGGAAGGGAAGCGGGTGTTTGCGAAGATCGTGCCGATGACTGCCACACCCTCCGACGCATATGCCGACCGCCGGCCGACCCCGGCGCCGGCCCCACAGGCCGCTCCCGGCGCAGCCGCCCCGCGCGCCCGCGACGACGAGGAGCAGGGCCGCAACCGGCACCGCAGGCCTCGCCGCAGACGGCGCGCGATGGTCCTGGCGGCGGTCGGCGTGGCCGGACTCGCCGTGGTGGGCGCCGGATACACCGTCGTGGACCGGTACACGGGGACCGCCGCCGCCCAGAGCGCCGGCAGCGACCACGGCCGGCCGGCCGCCGCTGCCGCCCCGCCGCCCGGCGCGGCAGCCAGTCCGAAGGCCACCCCCGACGGATCGGTGGCCATGATCACCGGTCTCGGCCCCAGGACCCGGGCGGCGATCCCCGCTGCCACCCGCCAGGTGCTTGTCGCCTCCGGCAGGGCGAAGAACTCCTCCGACACCGTCGTCACCCTGTGGACCAGGACCGGCGCCGGCCGCTGGCACCCGGGTGCCGCCTGGGCCGCGCACAACGCTCTGCGCGGCTGGACCACCGGCCATCGCTCGGGCGATCTGCACAGCCCCATCGGGGTGTTCACACTCAGCGACGCCGGCGGCTTCGACGCCGACCCGGGCACCAAGCTGCCCTACCACCACTCCGCCAAATTCCAGGCGGGCGGCGTCGGCTTCGACGGCGAACCCCTCGACGAGGCCTTCGACTACGTCATCGCGATCGACTACAACCGGGTCCCGGGCACGTCGCCGCTGGACGGCACCCAGCCGCTCGGGTCCAGCCGCGGCGGGGGCATCTGGGTGCACGTGGACCACGGCGGCCCGACCCACGGCTGCGTCAGCATCTCGGCCGCCCACATGGTCGACCTGCTGCACACCCTGCTGCCCGCCGACCACCCGGTGATCGTCATGGGCGACCGGGGCTCGCTGGCGACCTGAGGCCGGTCGTCGCAGCGCGCTCATGGCCGGTTACTCCCAGGGGAGTACGCCATGTCGGTGGCGGCACTGACCGCAGGAGTAGACGTAAGCCCTACCCCAGGTCGATGTCACATTCGTGCGGGCGCGGGAGTCTTGAGGGCAACAGGGATTGCCCAACTCTCCCCGGGCGCAACGGAGGCAACGGCATGGACGACGACCAGGAACTGTCCGACTTCGCGCGGCGGTGGACCGAGGCCGAGCGGCTGGGCGACGTCGCCGCGCTGGACGCCCTGCTCACCGAGGACTTCACCGCCGTGGGTCCGCACGGCTTCGTCCTGGACAAGAAGCAGTGGATCGACCGCTATGCCTCGGGCGCGCTCATACACGACGTCTTCACCTGGGAAGAGGTGACGGTCCGCCGGCACGGGCGGGCGGCGGTCGCGGTGGGCGTGCAGGGCCAGCAGAGCGTCTACGACGGGCGGGACGCGGACGGCCATTTCCGGGTCACCCAGATGATCGTCGCGGACGGCGCGGGATGGAAGCTCGCAGCCGTGCACCTCAGCCCGACCGGGGCGAGGCCGGCCCCCGAGGCGTAGCCGATCCGGGGTCGCCGGAGTCCGATGTCCCGGCGGCCCGTTCGGCTCCGGAGGGGCGTGCGCCCCGCGGCGGACCGACCACCGCGGGGCGCGGTCAGGGGCGGCGGGCCGCCGCCGCGATGCTCAGCCGCGCGGCAGGACCAGCGACTGGACCTGGGGCAGGCCCTTCCAGTCGTTGGAGGCCACCGTGGCGTGTGCCTTGGCGAGTTGGGCGACCCTGGCCTGCGCCTCGGCCGGTGCGGGATTCACATCGTCCAGCGCGGGTGCCACGTTCTGCGAGTCGGTCATGAAGAGCAGGTAGTGGTGCGTGTCGTACCAGCTCGTGTCGATGCTGCCGTTCAGGTAGGTGGCGGCGTCGCCGTCGAAGGCCACGAACCACGGCCGCAGCGAGGTGTCGGAGTACCGCGTCCTCGGGTCGCCCGCCTGGGCGGTGTGGACCGACGGGAAGATGTTGGCCTGGGCGGTCTTCCCCTGGCTGTGCAGGTCCCGCAGGTAGCCGGCGTATTCGCGGTCGGTCCACAGCGAGTCGGTGGGGTTGGCCTCCTCCACGGTGCCGGGGATGACTTCGAGCAGCACCTTGCCCGCCAGCTGGGCGCGGGTCGGCCAGTTGCCGGCGTTGGCGGCCTCGTCGAGGGTGGCGTACTGCCCGCCGCCCGGCTTGTTCAGCAGGTCGTTCGGCTTGAACACCAGATTGCCCAGGTGGGCGCTGATGGACTGGTCGAGCTTGGCGGGGCTCAGACCGAGGCTGGCCTGGAAGCCCGCCTTCATCTCCAGCTTGATGATCAGCGGCGCGTGCCCGGGGTGCGCCCCGAGCCACACGCGTACGTCGTCCAGGCAGCTCTCCAGGTCCTTGTTCGCCCCGCCGGTGTAGAGCTGGGCGGCGGAGGAGGCGTTGACGCAGTTGTTGCTGTTGCCGGTCGGGTTGGAGTGGCTGACCTTCCATTCCTGGGTGAAGAAGTCGTCCCACACGTCGAGTTCGATCATCGAGGTGCCCGTGTCGAGCGCCTGCGCCAGGTAGCTGAACGTGGCGGGGTCGTAGGTGTTGTGCAGTCCCGACGTGGTGGCGCCGGACAGCGGCAGCTCATCGGTTCCCGCGGCCGACGCGGTGCCGCCGCCGGGGCCGGCGACGGTGAAGGCGAGGCAGGCGGCGAGCGCGCCGAGCAGTGCGGTACGCGCGGTGGCGCGCGGGCGGAGCGTAGGGCGGCGGGTCAGCGGACCGGTCACGTGTGTCCTCCTGTGGGGGTGGCTCTCCGTCAGGACGGTGACGTCCGTGGGTGAAGCGACGGAGACATGACACGTAACACGGCCTGCATTCCGGCTGTCACCTCCGAGTTCGGCCACATTGCCGCCCGTCTCGCGGCCCCCGGCGTCAGGACACGCCGAGCAACCGCAGGACGGCGGTGGTCACCGCCGCGGTGACGACCACCACGAGGAAGGGAGCCTTGCGCCATGCACACAGCGCCCCGGCCGCGACCCCGGCCGGCCGGGCGGCCCCGGCGAAGGAGTGCGCGTCGGTCAGCGCCGACGTGGCCACCAGCGCGGCCAGCAGCACCACCACCGCGACCTCAAGCAGCCGCTCCGCACGGGCCGGCAGTGTCACCCGGGAGCGCAGCGCCGGGCCCGCGAGGCGGAAGGCGAAGGTGCCCGCGCCCAGGACCGCGGTGGCGGCGACCAGTTCCGTCCCGCTGCTCACCTCGACCCCCCGGCTTCGGCCCCGCGCCCCCCATGTCCGTCCCGCCCGGTGCCGGCCGCGGCGACTCCGGCCAGCGCGAGCAGTACGGGTAGCCCCGCGGGCAGGAACGGCGTCGCGGCGAGCGCGATCAGCACTCCCGCGAGGGCGGCCCGCCGGGTCGGCGCCGCGCCCAGCGACGGCAGCAGCAGGGCGATCAGCACCGCGGGGAACGCCGCGTCGAGCCCGAGGGCGTCGGTGTCGCCCACGGCCCGCCCACCGTAGGTGCCCAGCACCACACCGGCGTTCCAGCTGAGGAACAGCCCCGTTCCGCACCGCCAGTACGCCATGCGCCGCCGGGCCGGATCGGGCTGTGCCAGCGTGAAGGCCACCGTCTCGTCCACCATCAGGTGGCTGCCGGCGATCCTCCGCAGCCACCCCGTGCCGAAGACGTCGCTCACGGCGAAGCCGAACGGCACATGACGGGCGTTCACCAGCAGTCCGGCGGCCACCGCCGCGAGTGGACTGCCGCCCGCGGCCACCAGACCGATGAAGAGGAACTGCGCGGCGCCGGCGAAGACCACCACCGACAGCAGCATCGGCAACCACGCCGGCAGGCCGAGGCCGACCGCGATCGCTCCGAAGGAGGCGCCGACCACCGCGTCGGCGGCGCACACCAGCGCAATGTCCCGCGCCAGACCCTGCGTTGAAGCTCGTCTTGTTCGCCATATCGAACGCATCGCCGCCTATACTGAACACCGCAGGGGTCGTTCGTCAAGGCGAACGAATCGACTCTTCCAGCGAACGAAGGAGCGGGTGTGGCATCCGACGAGAACTCTCCCGGCGGGCCCCCGCTCGCCGTCATCGCGGCCTCGCTCCAGCGCGAACGGCGGCGGGTGGGCCTTTCGCTCGCCGAGGTCGCCCGCCGCGCGGGTATCGCCAAGTCGACGTTGTCGCAGCTGGAGTCCGGTACCGGCAACCCGAGCGTGGAGACGCTGTGGGCGCTCAGCGTCACCCTCGACGTGCCGTTCGCCCAGCTCGTGGAGCCGCCGCGCCCCCGGGTGCAGGTCATCAGGGCCGGCCAGGGCCCCGCCTTCGCCGCCGAACGCGCCGACTACATCGCCACCTTGCTCGCCTCGTCCCCGCCCCACACCCGGCGCGACATCTACCTGGTCTCCGCGCAGCCCGGCACCGCGCGCGAGTCGGACCCGCACATGCCGGGAGTCGTCGAGCACGTGGTGCTCAGCGCCGGCCGCGCCCTGGTCGGCATCGCCGAGGACCCCGTCGAACTCGCCGCCGGCGACTACATCGCCTATCCGGGCGACATCGCCCACGTCTTCAGGGCACTTGAGCCGGACACCGTCGCGGTGCTCGTCCAGGAGCACCGCTGATCCGCCGACCGCAGGGAGCCGGGCGACGCCATGCCGCAACCGTCGGAACCGCTTCAGCCGCCCGGGCCGACCCCGCCATCGGAAGGGCACGCCCAGACCGTACGGACCGAGCGCAAGGGCGCGGTGACCACCGTCGTGCTGTCCCGGCCGGCGGCCCGCAACGCCGTGGACGGGCCCACGGCACGCGCGCTGGCTGACGCCTTCCGCGCCTTCGACGCCGACGACGAGGCAGCCGTCGCGGTGCTCTGGGGCGAGGGCGGCACCTTCTGCGCGGGCGCGGACCTCAAGGCGATCGGCACCGGGCGCGGCAATCACGTCACCGACATCGCCGACGCCGAGGCCGACGCCGCTTCAGGCGTCGTACATGGTGACGGCGTCGTACATGGCGACGGTCCGATGGGGCCCACCAGGATGCGGCTCGGGAAACCGGTCATCGCGGCCGTGTCGGGCCACGCGGTGGCGGGCGGTCTCGAACTGGCGCTGTGGTGTGACCTCCGGGTGGTGGAGGAGTCGGCCGTCTTCGGTGTCTTCTGCCGCCGCTGGGGCGTTCCGCTGATCGACGGCGGCACCGTACGGCTGCCCCGGCTGATCGGTGCGGGACGCGCCATGGACCTGGTCCTCACCGGCCGCCCGGTGGAGGCCGCCGAAGCCCTCGCCATCGGTCTGGCCGACCGTGTCGTCGCCACCGGTACCGCGCGCGCCGCCGCCGAACAGCTCGCCGCGGAGATCGCCGCCTTCCCGCAGACCTGCCTGCGGCACGACCGCCTCGCCCTGCTGGAACAGCAGGGCCTACCGGAAAACGACGCCCTTGCTGTGGAGTTGGCCCATGGCCGGATCTCGCTGGCCGAGGCGGCGCGGGGCGCGGCCCGCTTCGCCGGGGGCGAAGGGCGGCACGGCGCCTTCGGCAGCTGACCGAGGCCGTGCGCGGCCGCAGCCGCGGGATCAGTGCCGGAACAGCCGCAACCTGGTGTGGGCCAGGGCGATCCCGTGCTCGCGGCAGGCCTCCGCCACGTCACCGGAGCGGATGGAGCCGCCGGGTTCGGCGATCCAGCGCACACCGTGACGGGCCGCGTGGTCGACGTTGTCGCGGTAGGGCAGGGCGCCGTCGGAGGCGAAGGCCACACCGGTCAGCCGGGCGCCCCACTCCCGGCGCTGCGCATTGCTGAGCGGGGCGGCGGGAGCGGCCAGCGCCTTGCCGAACCGGGTCCGTTCGTCCGCCGTCATGTCGCCCTCGACGAAGCGCACCCGCCAGTTGACGCGGTCCTGGCGGCGTATCCCCGGCACGAAGTCCAGGGCCGCCACGGCCGGATGCCTGCGCAGCCACCAGCTGTCGGCCTTCGCGCCCGCCAGTCGCGTGCAGTCCACCCGCGACTGCTGCCCGGCGCCGATACCGAGCGTGAGCCCGTCCCGCACATAACACACCGCATTGGACTGGGTGTAGCGCACCACGGCCAGCCCGAGCAGCAGATCCTCCACCGCCGTGGCCGGCAGCGGCCCCCCGCACACCACGTCGTCGAGCAGCGACACGTGCAGAGGTACGTCGTCGCGCTGCTGGGTCAGCCGCAGCCCGTGCACCTCGCGGTCCTCCTGCGGCGGCGCGACAAAACCGGGGTCGGCTTCGAGGACCAGGAAACGGCCCTTCTTCTTCCGGCTGAGCGCCGCCACCGTGCCCGGCGCATACCCCGGCGCGACGATGCCGTCGCAGACCACGCGGGCCAGCAGCGCCGCCAGTTCCTCGTCCACCGGGTGGGACACGGCGGCGAAGTCGCCGTAGGAGGACTTCGGGTCGGCGTCACGGGCGCGGACGTAGGCGCTGGTCAGCGGGCCGCCGTCGAGGTCGGCGCCGTAGAGCGCCGCGGTGGTGGCATCGAGCGGGCCGGCGAGCGCGGCGCCGGCCGGCGAGACGTGCTTGAACGACGCCGCCGCGGGCCGTCCCAGCGCCCCGGCCGCGTCCCTGACCAGCTGCCAGCCGCTCAGCGCGTCCAGCAGGTTGATGTACGACGGCTCGCCGTTGAGCACCCGGACAGGCCACGCGCCCGCGCTCACGGGCACCGCGCTCGCGGTGTGCTGCTGGGGGTTGGTTCCGTACCGCAGATCCACGTCCCGGCCTCCTCGGTCCGAGCCCGTGGTCCCGCAAGCGCGGGACGGGCGGGCTGCGTTGACGGAGGCGCCCAGGCGGTCGACGCATCGCGGATGCGGACGGCCGCTCCCCGGTGGTGGTCCACCCTCGCCAGTCGCGACCGCCACCGACTCTAGCGGAGCCGGCGCGTCACGGCGGGTCACGCGCGACCGGCAGCACCCGCCACCCGCATCGCCCACGCCAGGCAGCCGAGCGCGCCGCTGGTGACCAGGGTGCGTGCGAGGTTCCAGTGCACCCAGGTGGCCTCGAACTGCGCCCGCACCGCTGCCGGATCGTGGACGTGCCCGGGTGCCCCCGCGTCTGCCAGCCGGTTGTTGAGCGGCACGCTGAAGCCCATCGTGATGACCAGCGAGACCGCGTAGAGCACGACGCCGGCGATGATCCACGGCAGCGCGGACCGCCCGTCCCCGCCACGGTGCAGCACCGCCGCCAGCACGCCGAGCACGAGGGCGCCGCCGAAGGCGAGAGTGAACCATCCGTTGAGGACGGCCACGTTCACGCGCTGCATCGTCTCGATGAACGAGCGGTCCCCGGCCTGTCGGAGGCCGGGCATCACGGCGACCGAGAAGGCGAAGTACAGCCCGGCCATCAGACCGGTCGTCAGGGTGGCGGCAAGCAGCACCAGGCTGCGGAGGTCGCCGTCCATGGCAACTCCTCGGGTCGGGCGGGGCGCGCGATCAGGCACGGGCACGTACGGGCGGGATGGGCGATCGGGCACGGGCACGTGCGGGCGGGCGGCGGATCCGGCGGGCGGGTTCTGCGTCATGACCTCAGTGAATCCGCGGGATACACCACCCGGCCATCGCTGAAAAGCTCACCCCCATACGCAGGCGTCCAGCCCTAGGCTGTCGGTCATGGACGCACTGGCCGAACTGCTCGACGGCCCGCGGGCACGCGGCGCTTTCCTGCTCAGGTCGGTCCTCACACCGCCCTGGTCGGTCAGGATCGCCGATCTCGCGCCACTGACCCTGGTGCTGATGGTCAGGGGCGACGCCTGGATCCGGACCGAGGACGCCGGGACGCGTGTGCTGCGCCCCGGCGACATCGCGGTGATCCGCGGACCCGAACCGTACGTCCTCGCCGGCGACCGGGAGACCGCGCCGCGGATCGTCATCGGGCCGGGCCAGGTCTCCACTGCCGACGACGGCACCGAACTGTGCGAGCGGATGGATCTGGGCGTGCGGACCTGGGGCGACGACCCCGGCGGAGTGTCGGCCGGCGGGTCGCCGGGGTCCGCCGTCATGATCAGCGGGACGTACCAGATGCGCGGCGAGATCAGCGGCCGGCTGCTGTCCGCGCTGCCGCGGGTGCTGGTGCTGCCGGGCGACGGGTGGTCGAGCCCGCTGCCCGCGCTGCTCAGTGACGAGGTCGTCCGGGACGAGCCGGGCCAGGACGTGGTGCTCGACCGGTTGCTCGACCTGCTGCTGATCGCGGTGCTGCGAGCCTGGTTCGGCCGGCCCGAGGCCGCCGCCCCCGCCTGGTACGCCGCCCAGGGCGACCCGGTCGTGGGGCCGGCGCTGCGGCTGCTGCACGACGACCCGGCGCATCCCTGGACGGTCGCCGACCTGGCCGCCAGGACCGGGGTGTCCCGGGCCGCCCTCGGCCGTCGCTTCACCGACCTGGTCGGCGAGCCGCCGATGGCCTACCTGACCGGTTGGCGGCTGGCGCTGGCCGCCGACCTGCTGCGCGAGCCGGACGCGACCGTCGCCTCGGTGGCCCGCAGGGTCGGCTACGGCAGCCCCTTCGCGCTCAGCGCGGCCTTCAAACGGGTCCGCGGGGTCAGCCCGCAGCAGCACAGGGACCGCGCCGCGGCGGCCACCTGGCGCACCGGCTGGACCTGGTGACCTGCCGGCCCTCGTGACCCGGCCGGCAGGGGCGGGCGCAGGGCCGGTGCGGGGGCCGGTATGGGCGGTCGGCACCGCCGTGGACCACCAGGTCCCGCCCCGGGTCGGCAGCACAAGTCGGCAGCACATTTCTCCCGTGAATGTTTAGGCTGCCTGCATGAAGGACTGGGACCTCCGCAAACTGCAGATCCTGCGCGCCCTGCACGACACCGGCACCGTCACCGCCGCCGCCGGCGCCCTCCGAATGACGCCGTCGGCGGTGTCGCAGCAGCTGGCCGCCCTGTCGAAACAGGTCGGCACGCCCGTCATCGAGGCGCGCGGCCGGGGCGTCCGGCTGACCGGGGCCGCGCACGTGCTGCTGCGGCACGCCGAGATCGTCTTCGCCCAGCTCGAACGGGCCGGCGCCGAGATCGACGGCTGGGCGCAGGGAGAGGCGGGCGTGGTGCGGATCGGGACCATCGCCACTGCGATCACCCGGCTCGTGGTACCGGCCGCGGCGCTGCTGCGCCGCAGCTCACCGGGCATCACCATCTCCGTGCGGGAGGCTGAGGCCGCCGAGGCCTACGAGCGGCTGGCCGCCGGCGAGGTCGACCTGGCGCTGTCGCTCGCGGTCGACGCGCCCACCGCCGGGGACCCGCGTTTCGTGCTCTTCCCGCTGCTCACCGACCCGCTCGACATCGCGCTGCCGCCCGGCCATCCGCTGGCGACCGCACCCGGGCTACGGCTGGCGCAGCTCGCGGAGGAGAAGTGGATCTTCGGGAGCAGCGGACCGTGGCGCGACCTGACCCTGGCGGCCTGCGCCGATGCCGGGTTCGTGCCGGAGCAGGCGCATGCGGCGGCGGCCTGGCCCGCCATCTTCTCGCTGGTCGCGGGGGGTATGGGGGTCGCGCTGGTGCCGCGGATGGCGACGGCAGGCGGGCTGCGGCAGGAGGTCGTGGTCCGTGCGCTGGAGGCCGACCGGCCGCGGCGCCGGATCGTCGGGGCGGTACGCGGCGGGGCACAGGACGCGCCGCTGCTGCGGAGAACGCTGGGCGCGCTCCGGGAGGCCGCTGACCTCGACCCACTGTACAGCGCAACTGAAAGGTCAGTTCAGTAAGTTTCGATGGACGTGAACGGTCGCCGGGGCGGAGAGTGGAGGGAACAGGCGAGCGGAGTACGGGAGAGAGGCGGACGGACGATGACGAGCACGGGTGCGGGCGCGGGGCCGACCACGGGTGTCGGCGCGAGTGCGGCCGCCGGCACGAGGGGCGGCACGGCCGCGGGGGAGTCATTCACGGCGCTGACGGCCTTCACGGGGGACGCACTGCCCTACGCGGGTGGTAATCCGTTCGCCGACTACCGGCGCGGGGACCTGGGCCCGGCGGCCCTCGCAGAGCTGACGGACCTGGCCGACCGCAGGCTCGGAGCAGGGGTCGTCGCGGCCAACGACGAATTCTTCGCCGAGCGGGAGAATCTGCTGGTCCGCGGGCCCGCCGTCTTCGACCCGGAGCGCTTCGGGCACAAGGGCAAGATCATGGACGGCTGGGAGACCAGGCGGCGGCGCGGCGGGTCCGCGCAGGTCCCGCACCCCGATGCGGCCGACCATGACTGGGCGCTGATCCGGCTGGGGACGCCCGGAGTGATCCGCGCGATCGTGGTGGACACGGCGCATTTCCGGGGGAACTACCCGCAGGCGGTGTCGGTGGAGGCGCTCGCGACCACACCGTCGGCGTCCCCGGAAGAGCTGCTGGATCCGGGGCTGCGCTGGACCGTGGTGATACCGCGCTCTCCTGTCGGCGGTCACGCGGAGAATGTCTTCGCGGTCCATGTGGAGCGCCGCTTCACCCATCTGCGGCTGCGGCAGCATCCGGACGGCGGGATCGCGCGCCTGCGGGTGCTGGGTGAGGTGGTGCCCGACCCCGCATGGCTGGCGGCGCTGGGGACGTTCGACCTGGTGGCGCTGGAGAACGGCGGGGCCGTCATGGACGCCTCCGACCGCTTCTACTCGCCGCCGGAGCACACCATCCTGCCCGGCCGTTCGCAGAAGATGGACGAGGGCTGGGAGACCAGGCGGCGGCGGGACAGCGGGCACGACTGGATCAGCTACCGGTTGGCGGAGCAGGGTGAGATCCGCGCCATCGAGATCGACACCGGCTATCTCAAAGGCAATGCGGCCGGTTGGGCGGAGGTGTGGGTCAGGGACGGCGCCGGGTGGGTCCCGCTGCTGGACCGGGTGCGGCTGCAGCCCGACACGATCCACCGCTTCCTGGTTGACCCCCGACCGGCCACCCATGTCAGGGTCGACATCTTCCCGGACGGCGGGATAGCCCGGCTGCGGCTGTTCGGCTCCCTGACCGAGCAGGGTGCCGGCAGGCTCGCCCGGCGCGCGGCGACCCTGACATGAGCCGGCCTGAACCGATCTGGCCGGGCGTCAGCTCCCGCCCGGCCAGCGGGACTCATCCGGCGCCGAAGAGCCTGAGCAGCTCGTCCTTGCCGAACATCCGGGCCGTCTCGACCGCGGACGGCATACCGACCATGGGGTCGGCACCGCCCTCGACCAGCGCGTCGATCACGTCCCGCTCGCCCTTGAAGACCGCGCCGGCCAGCGGGGTCTGACCACGATCGTTGATCCGGTTGGGTTCCGCCCCGCGCTGGAGCAGCGCGCTGACGGTGTCGGCGTGACCGTGGTAGGCGGCGAGCATCAGCAGCGTGTCGCCGCGGTCGTTGGTCAGGTTCGCCGGGACGCCGGCATCGATGTAGGCGGCGAGTTTCGCGGTGTCGCCCTTCCGGGCGAGATCGAAGACCTGCGCGGCGAGCTGCAACACCTCCGGGTCGTGGGCGGGTTCTTGCTCGGCGTCGGGCTGGTGGCTCGGCCCGGGGTTCGGCTCGGTCATGGACCCACCCTATGCAGGGCACTCGCCGCGGAAGAAAGAGATCACCACCCGCTGTGGCGCGCCGTCACCCACCCGGATGTCCAGCGGCACGCAGGCCCTGCCGTCACCCGCGACGAAGAACGCACCGAGATAGGAGGTCGCCGCATCAGGACACGCGTAGAAGGTCACCGAGGGCGCCGGCGCCATGCCCTGGTTGCCGCCGAATTCCAGACCTGCCCGGGCGCGCAGTTCCGCCCCGATCGTGACGGTCACCGCACCGCCGTCACGGACGGAGGCGCCGATCAGATAGTGCCAGCCGTCGGCGTTGTGCACGGCATGCGCGTTCTGGTCGCCGCCGACCAGTCCGCGCAGGCCTTCCAGGGTCAGTGGACCGACCGTCACGTCGTCGTGTCCCGGGCTGGACGATGGCGAGGCGGGCGGTGACCAGGGACGGCCCGGCGTGACGGTCGGGTCGGGAGTCGTCGCCAGGGTCGCCGTGGCAGCCGTGCGGGTCGGGCCGCCCGTACGGCCGGACAGCGGAGTCGCGCCGTCCGTGCAGTCCACCGGGCGGGGGTGTTCGATGCTGCCGACCGGGGGGCCGGGTGACCCGGTGGGGTCGGGTGTTTCTGCCGAATCCTGGTGGCCGCCCCAGGCGCAGCCGACTAGCAATAACAGTGCCCCACCCGTCACACCGGCCGCCCGCCACGCTCGACCTGACATGGGCATCACCCCTTTAAAGGACGGTACGTCCTCAACCGAGCGGGGGCCAGACCACCAACTGCCATACGAGGGCGGCATCGCCGGTCACCCGCAGGGCCCCGTCGTCCCAGGGCGCCCGGCGGTAGAGGGCCAGCAGCAGATCGCTCGCCGGGGCGGAAAGTGTCGCATCGGCCTCGGGGCGGCCCTCGCCCGCGGCGCTGCGGACCGCCGAGGCGCCGGTCGCGTCCAGGATCAGCGTCCACGCCGGCCCCTCGTCCGCGACCAGCGCGACCCGGGCGGGGGAGTGCGGCCAGCCGTCCATCGAACCGAAGCCGACATGGAGGAACTCATCGACCGCATCCAACGCGAGCCCGGACGGCAGGGGTTCTGCCACACCCGCCGCGTCCTGGACGTCCCTGACGTGCACAGCGACTTCCTGCGCGTGGTGCCGGGCCACCGCGCCCGCCGTGGAGGCGCTGCCCGAGTCCGCCCACCAGGTCCAACATCGTGCCTCCCCTCCCGCGGCCCGCAGCGAGTCGAGCAGGACGTCGGTGGAGTGCGCCGACCACTCCAGCGCGTCACCGGTCGGCGCGCCGTCCGGCAGCCCACCGTCGGCCGGCGGGCGGGACGCGGGACCGGCCGTGACGGCGGCGGCCCAGAAGCGCTGCGTCCGGCCGACGTGGGCCAGCAGGTCGGGCACCGTCCAGTCCGGACAGGCCGGGATCCGGGCGTCGGACGGTGCCTTGCCGGCCACGGAACGCAAGGTGGCGGACCGCTCGTCTATCAGGTCGAGCCATTCATCGAACCGCGGCCCCGGCGAAGTCGTCATGACCTCCGTTGTAGCAGCGAACACCGACAACCAACCCGGTCGCGCACGTGCCGGACCAGCTCGCGGCCCAGCTGACCGATTACGGCAGCTTTGCCCAACCCTGACCCGGGCGGGGCCTGTTCAGGCCGCGGCGAAGGCTGTTCCATGGTGATCGTCAGTCCTGTCAGTCCCGCACACCCGACGACGGCCCACCGCACACCGCGGCGGCCGGCCCGTACCCGACGAACCGGATGAGGTGGCCTTGGCTACGACCGTGCGCAGTACGAAGGTGAGCATTCCGGCCGCCCCGCTCGGACCGGAGAACCCACTGCCCGCGCTGCGCCCGCACGGCGAGCTGCACCGGATCGACCCGGCCGATCTCGACGGGCTGCCCGCCGACATGGTGCGGCAGATCGGCTACGCGCCGCTGCGGACGGTGCTCCCGGTCCGGCTGCTCGACGGCTACGGGCGGGACCGCGAACCGACCGACCTCGATGCCCTGGTGGTGGAGAACAGCCGGCTGCGCGCCACCGTGCTGCCCGGGCTCGGCGGGCGGCTGCACTCGCTGTTCCACAAGCCCACCGGGCGCGAACTGCTCTACCGCAACCCGGTGTTCCAGCCCGCCGACTTCGGCCTGGCCGGGGCGTGGTTCTCCGGCGGGGTCGAGTGGAACCTCGGCGCCACCGGACACGCCGCGCACACCTGCGCTCCGCTGCACGCCGGGCGGGTGCCGGCGCCGGACGGCGGCGAGATGCTGCGACTGTGGGAGTGGGAGCGGCTGCGCGACCTGGCATTCCAGATCGACCTGTGGCTCCCGGAGGATTCGGACTTCCTCTACGTCGGCATCCGGGTCCGCAACCCGCACGACCGCACCGTGCCCGCCTACTGGTGGTCCAACACCGCCGTCCCCGACACCGACCGCACCCGCGTACTGGCCCCGGCGGAGGCGGCCTGGCACTTCGGGCACCGGCGCGTGCTGCGGCAGGTGGGGATGCCCGTCCCGGCACCCGGCGGCCCGGACGTGAGCTATCCGACCGGATCGCCGCACCCCGCCGACTACTTCCTCGACATCCGCGGCGACGACCGCCGCTGGATCACCGCGCTCGACGGCGACGGCCACGGGCTGGTCCAGACGTCCACCGACCTGCTGCGCGGCCGGAAGGTCTTCCTGTGGGGCCGGGGCAGCGGCGGCCGGCGCTGGCAGGAGTGGCTCACCGAGCCGGGCACCGGCGGCTATCTGGAGATCCAGGCGGGGCTGGCCCGCACCCAGTTCGAGCACATCCCGATGCCCGCAGACACCGACCTGTCCTGGCTGGAGGCCTACGGCCCGCTCAGCGCCGACCCGGACCTGGTGCACGCCGAGGACTGGCCGGCGGCCCGCGCCGAGGCGGCCGCCCGGCTGGAGGCGGCCCTGCCCCGCGCGGCCGTCGACACCGCCTATGCCGACTGGCTCGGGTACGCCGACACCGACCCCAAGGAGATCCTGGCCACCGGTTCCGGCTGGGGTGCCCTGGAGGCCGAGCGCGGCCACTTCCGGCTGCCCGGCACGCCCTTCGACGCCACCACGCTCGGCGACCCGCAGAAGCCCTGGCTGGAACTGCTGCTGGCCGGCGTCTTCCCCCGCCCCGCCCCCGGCGCCGTGCCCGGCCCCTGCCTGGTGTCACCGCAGTGGCGCGAGCTGCTGGAGTCCGCCGACACCTACCCGGGCAACGAATGGTTCCGCGACTACCACCTCGGCATCGCCCAGTGGGCCGCCGACGACCGGGCACAGGCGGTGCGCAGCTGGCAGCGCTCGCTGGCCGCCCACCCCTCCCCCTGGTGCCATCGCGCGCTGGCGGTCGCCGACAGCGTCGCGGGCAGGACCGAGCAGGCCGCCGAGCGCTACACGGCGGCCTGGGACAGCCTGCTGGCCACCGCCGGGCAGTACGGCCCGCAGGCCCGGGCGGCCCAGCGCGCGCTGCTGGTCGAGGCGGTGCCGGTGCTGCTCGCGGCGGGCCGGACCGCCGAGGCCGAGCGGTTCCTCGCCGAGCCGGCCGCCGGCGGGACCGCCCCGCCCGACGACGGGCGGATCCGGCTGCTCCGTGCCCGTACCGCACTGGCCCGGGGGGACGCACAGGCCGCCCGCGCCCTGCTGGACGCCGGGATCGTCGTCGCCGACCTGCGGGAGGGCGCGGAGGAGCTGAGCGAGATCTGGTACGCCGTCGCGGAGCGCCTGCTGGCCGGCGACGGCGAGATCACCGAGGCCGTGCGGGCCGCAGCCAGGGCCGGGCATCCGCTGCCCGCCGAGTACGACTTCCTGATGCGCCCCGACGACTGAGCCGCGCCCGCCGGCGGTTAAATCCGGTGGTCCGGCCCGTACGACGCCCGCCACAGTGGTGGCTGCGCCCCCGGCCAGGGGGCGGCCACCGGACCGACGGGGGAGTCGGGGGAAGGGGACAGCCATGTCCACACTGCGAGTGACCGCCGAGCAGCTGACCATCGTGGAGCACCCGAACGCGGACGCGCTGGAGCTCGCGCAGGTCGGCCTGTATCGCGCGGTGGTCGCCAAGGGGGAGTACCGCACGGGGGAGTTCGCGGTGTACATCCCCGAGCAGGCCGTGCTGCCGGAACCGCTGGTCGCCGAACTGGGCCTCACCGGACGGCTCGCCGGCGGCGCGGCCAACCGGGTGCGGGCGGTCCGGCTGCGCGGGGAGCTGTCCCAGGGCATCGTGTGCCGCCCGGCGGTGCTGGCAGGCACCGATCTGGAGCGCGCGTCCGCCGCCGACGAGGACTTCGCCGGGCGCCTCGGCATCACCAAGTGGGTGCCGCCGGTGCCGATCTCGATGAGCGGCGACGTGGAGTCGGCGCCCGATCTGCTGCCGTGGACCGACATCGAGAACCTCAAACGGTACCCGGACATCTTCGCGCCCGGTGACCTGGTCACCGTGACCGAGAAGCTGCACGGCACCGCCTGCTGCCTGACGTACTACGCCGGCTCCGGCGCGATCCACGTGACCTCCAAGGGCCTGGGCTCGCAGCGGCTGGCCCTGGTCGAGTCGCCAGGCAACCTCTACTGGCGTGCGGTGCGCGGCCACGGCCTGCCGCAGCTCGCCGCGGATCTGGCCGGCACGCTCGGCGCGACCAGGGTCGGCATCTACGGCGAGGTCTACGGCAGCGGGGTGCAGGACCTCGGCTACGGCCTGGACGCGCGCGGCGGGCTGCCCGGATATGCCGCCTTCGACGTGTGCGCGGAGATCGGCGGAAGGCTGAGCTGGCTCGACCCGGCCGAGCTGCCGGTCGGCGACCTGCCGCTGGTGCCGCGCCTGCACCACGGGCCCTTCGACCTGGACCAGGTGCTCGCGCTGGCCCGGGGCAAGGAGACGGTGTCGGGCCGGGGCGCCCACATACGCGAGGGCGTCGTCGTCCGCACCGCCGACGGCACCTACAGCCCCGTCATCGGCGGCCGGGCCGTCGCCAAGGTCGTCAGCGACGCCTATCTGACCCGCAAGGGCGGCACCGAGTACGAGTGAGGCTCCCGGCGCCGCCGGCCCGGCCGCCCCGCCGGCAGGCCCGGGTGACGTCAATCCCTGGCCGGACCGCATGGTCCGGCCAGGGATGGGTACGCGCCGGGTTCAGCGAACCGAGACCGTACCCGCAGCAGGACGGGCCCCCGCGGCGAGAGGACACAGAAGCGATGACCGACGACATCAGCCCCAACGGCGCCCTGCCCCCCGCGCAGCGCGCGCTGCACGAGATCGCGAACGGCAGTGAGAACGTCATCGCGCTCAGCACCCTCGCGGTCAGCGAGGTGCTGCTGCCGGTACCTGCCGTCGACGACTACCCGGACGGGGTGGACGGCGCCGAGCTGCCCCAGGAGATCCAGCTGCCGGTCTTCGAGCAGGAGGACGGCAGGCAGCTGGTTCCGGTGTTCACCTCGGAGACGCGGATGGCGGAGGCGCTGCCGACCACCCGCAGCTACCGGCTGGTCCAGCTGGCCGCGCTCAGCGGCGCCTGGCCGTCCGACGAGCTGATCCTCTCGATCGACACCGGCAACGCCGACTCGCTCAGCATCTCGGGCGAGGGCGTACGCGCCCTGGCCGGTCTGGCCGGCGGCAGCAACTGACGACCCCGCGTCTCCGGGGCCCGGGGCAGCAGGATCCCGGGCCCGGGAGACATCAGCGCCGCCCGCGGTAGACCACGAGTCCGCCGCGCACCTTGTCGAGCAGCAGTTCCCGTGGCGCGGCCTCGACCTCGCCGTCGCAGGCCAGGTGGACGCCGGTGCCGGGCACCCGGAGCCGCAGTCGCGGGACCGTCGCGGCCTCGTAGACCGGCGACCTGGTGAGCACCCCGGTCAGCGCCGCCCCCAGCAGCCGGGTCCTGGCGAAGGGGCCGCCATCCACGATCCGCACGTCCAGCCGCCCGTCCGCCAGGTCGCGGCGGCGCACCGGCGCGAGCCCGACGCTCGAATAGCGGCAGTTCCCCGCGAAGAGCAGCCACACCGAGCGCGGCCTGCCGTTGATCTCGATGTCCACCGGTTCGCAGGTCCGCAGCACGTGCACCGCGGCCAGGACGCTGGCCGGCCACGACCCGACCCGCCGCGACCAGCGCTCCCGCACCCGGACCAGGTCCGGGTAGGAGCCGATGCTGAAGGTGTTGAGGAACGGCTGCGCCACCCCGTCGGGCGTGTCGAGCCCGGTGGTGCGGGCCACGTCCACCCTGGCCGCCCGCCGGTCGAGCACCGCGGCGGCGGTGTCCTCGACGGTCTTGAAGCCCAGGTCGAGCGCGAAGTGGTTGCGGGTGCCGCCGGGGAAGACCGCGAGCGGCAGCCCGTGCCGCAGCGCGACCGTCGCCGCCAGCCGTACGGTCCCGTCGCCGCCGCACACCCCGAGCGCGCCGCCCAGCTCGACCGCGGTCCGCGCCGCCTTCTCCATCGCCTCCACGAGGTCGTCGTCCTCCGTGCACTCGGTGACCTCCGCCTCCGGCAGCGCCGCGGCGATCCGCACCTCGGGCGGGGTCAGCAGCGGCGGCGGGCCCGATGCGGCGTTCACCACCACCTGGAGGCCGCGCCCGCCGGGCAGCGACGGCACCCGCGCCACCGGTCCCGAGCGCGGTGCGCCCGGCGCGGGCGGCAGCAGTGCCCGTACGGTCAGCGCCGCGCCGACCCCCAGCGCGCAGCCCACCAGCACGTCGCTCGGGTAGTGCACGCCGGTGTAGATCCGGGAGAAGGCCACGCTCGCCGCCACCGGGGCCACCGCGGCCCCCCAGCCGAGCGACTCCATCGCCGCGCCGGCCGCGAACGCCGCCGCGGAAGCCGAGTGGCCGGACGGGAAGGACGAGGTGACCGGCTGGCGGTGCAGCCGCCGTATCACCGGAACGGCCTCCAGCAAGGGCCTGGTCCGCCGGACCGCGCCCTTGCCGACGGTGTTCACCGTCAGCGAGGCCAGCGCAAGCGAGCCCATGCCGCGCAACGCCGCCCGCCGCCCGTCGCGGCCGCCCGCCACCGCCATACCGGCCGCGACCGCACACCACAGCCGGCCATGGTTCGCCGCCCGGCTCAACCGCGGCAGCACCGGTTCCGCGCCCGGCCAGTGCCGACCCGCCACCTCGGCGAAAAGCGCCGTGTCCCAGCTCTTCCAGGGGTATGCCATGCCTGCCGGTTACCCTGCGGCGGCCCGCACACGCGCGCTGTACGCTCCCCGGGTGAACGCCACCCCTCCCGAGCCGCCGGACCTGGTCGTCTTCGACTGCGACGGGGTCCTGGTCGACAGCGAGAAGATCGCGGTGCGGATCGACGTGCGGATGTTCGCCGAACTGGGCTGGCCGCTGTCGCAGGACGAGATCGTGGAGCGTTTCGTCGGCCGCTCCTTCGCCGACATGGGCGCTGAGATCGCCGCACACCTCGGGCGGCCCCTCCCGGGCGGCTGGGGCGCCCGTTACCGGCAGCTCTACCACGACGCCTTCGAGGCCGAGCTGACCCCGGTCGACGGCGTCGTCGAGGCTCTCGACGCAATCACCCTGCCGGTCTGCGTCGCCTCCAGCACCAGCCACCGCGGCCTGCGGCACACCCTCGGGCTGACCGGGCTCCTCGACCGTTTCGCCGGCCGTGTCTTCAGCGCCGCCGACGTCGCCCGCGGCAAGCCCGCCCCCGACCTCTTCCTGCACGCGGCCCGCACGCTCGGCGTCGACCCCGCGCGTTGCGTGGTCGTCGAGGACAGCCCCTACGGCGTCGCCGCGGCCCGCGCGGCGGGCATGTACGCCTACGGCTACTGCGGCGGCCTCACCCCGGCGCACCGCCTCGAAGGCCCGGGCACCACCGTTTTCGACGACATGCGCGAACTCCCGGCACTGCTGCAGGGCTGACGCCCGGCGGCACGCGCTGCTGGTGCGGGACGGCCGACGGCGGGGGAGGGTGGGCGCACGGCGCCTACCAGCGGAGGTGCGCAATGCCGATCAGCCCGCCGTTTGACGCCAGGCCGGAGCCCGGCCTCCCGGTGCCCGCGTACTGGCACGCCCAGCTGTCCGTGGCCACCACCGGCACCGAAGCCGTGGGGGGCGGTCCCGAGCTGCTGGAGGCCGCCTGCGGCTACTTCACCCGGCGCGGCATGTGCTGCGGCCCCGGGCAGCTGCTGGTGGCCCCCGGCGCGGAGTCGCTGCTGCTCGCGCTGCTGTCCGCGTCCGGCGGCGACCCGGTGCTCGCCCGCCCCGCACCCGCCTGGCAGGCGCCGGTCGCCGCGCTGCTCGGCCGGCCCGTGCACACGGTGCCCAGCGCGCCGGAGGGCGGCGGCGTGCCGGACCCCGTCGCGCTGCTCGAGACGGCCCGCAGGGCCAGGGCTGCGGGCGCCGACCCGCGGCTGCTGGTGCTCTCGGCCGCCGACGACCCGACCGGCACGGTGACCGCGCCCGAGCTGCTGCACGAGACCTGCGAAGCCGCGGCCGAGGCCGGCCTGCAGATCGTCTCCGACGAGACGTACTCCGACACGCTGCATCACCGCCACACCGTGCTGCTCAGCCCCGCCGAGATGCTGCCCGACCACACCGTCGTGATCAGCGACCTCGGCGCCACCCTGGTACCCGCGGCCGTCCCCGTCGCGATCGCCCGCTTCCCCGCCACCGCTCACGGCGCGGCCTGGCGGCAGCGCACCGCCGCCGCGCTGGCCGCGCTGCGGGCGGCGCTGCCCGCGCCCGTCGCGGCGGCCACCGCGTACGTGCTCGGCGAGCCCGCCGAGGTCACCGACCGGGCCGCCGCCGCGAACCGGCTGCACGCCAGGACGGCCGCCGCCGCCTACCGGGCGATCACCGCCACCGGCGCGGTGTGCCGCCCGCCGCAGGCCGGCTTCCAGCTCTACCCGACACTGCGCGCCCCCGACCTGGACGCCGCCGCCCTGGAGGAGCGCCTCAGCGCCGCGCTCGGCCGGAGGCTGCCCGGCGGCCACCGCTTCGGCGACGATCCTGCGGAGCCCCGGGTCCGGGTCGGCACCGGCGCCCTGCACGGCCGCACGGAAGGCGAACGCCGTACGACGCTGGCCGCCGCCGACCCGCTGGCCGTCCCCCATGTGGCGGCGGCACTGGACGCCCTCACCGCCGCCTTCGCCGCGCTGACCGGCCCCGATGTGGTCAGCGGTTCGGCCGACCTGGGATCGCGGGGCGGGGCCGGCTGACTTACCTTCGAGGCGTCGCCCCCTGACCCGCGACCTTCCGACCAGTCGGAGAACGGGCCGCACGGACGGAGTTCCGATGACCGATCAGAGCGAACGGATCCTGGCCGCGCCCCGCCCGCCCGGTGAGTACCGGGTCTGGCCCAGGTCCTTCGCCGACCGGCTCACCGAACCACTTCCCGGGCTGCGCACGCTGGCCCGCGCCATCCGCGAATGCGTCATCCGCCCGCCCGCCCACACCCTGCGCCAGGTGCCACTGCTGCCGGTCGAGCCCGGCCCGCTCCCGGAGCCGCGGCCCGGCACCATCGGGGTCACCTGGGCCGGGCACGCCAGCTGGGTGATCAGGGTCGGCGGGCTGACCGTGCTGACCGACCCGGTGTGGTCGCACCGTATCCCCGGCACGCCCGCCCGGGTGACGCCGGTCGGCGTGCCGTGGGAGGCGCTGCCCCCGGTCGACGCGGTCGTCATCAGCCACAACCACTACGACCACCTCGACCTGCCCACGCTGCGGCGGCTGCCCCGCGACACCCCGCTGCTCGTCCCGGCGGGACTCGCCGCCTGGTGCCGCCGGCGGGGCTTCACCCGCGTGACGGAACTGGACTGGTGGGAGGCCGCCGAGATCAGCGGTGTCCGCTTCGACTTCGTCCCCGCGCACCACTGGAGCCGGCGCACTCTCACCGACAACTGCCGGTCGCTGTGGGGCGGCTGGGTGCTCACCGACCCGGCCGGGCGGCGGGTCTACTTCGCCGGCGACACCGGCTACGGCGACTGCTTCACCGACATCGGGCGAGCCCACCCCGGTATCGACCTCGCGCTCCTGCCGATCGGGGCGTACGCGCCACGGCGGTTGCTGCGGGCGGTCCACATCGACCCGGAGGAGGCGGTGCAGGCCTTCCGCGATCTCGGGGCCGCGGCGATGGCGCCGATGCACTGGGCGACCTTCCTGCTCTCCAGCGAGCCCCCCCTCGAACCCCTCACCCGCCTGCGCGCGGCCTGGTCCGCGGCCAAGCTCTCCCGTGAGACGTTGTGGGACCTCCCCATCGGCGCCTCCCGCACCACCGCCCCCGCCCGCCGCTGACCCGCCCCTCGCGGGGCATCATCCCCTGGGAGGTCGCCCCCTGCGGTGCGTGCGCGCCGGTGCGTTGTGGCCGGTCGCGCAGTTCCCCGCGCCCGTGAAAAACGCTCACCCGCTGCGGCAGCGGAGAGAGTGCACCCCCGCAGCGGCGCCGCTACGTACGGAAGTGGCGGAAGACGGCCGGCCCCGAGGCGATCGTGAAGGTCAGGGCGACAGCGAGGGCGACGCCCTGCCAGGGCTCGGGGAAGAGGGAGCCGCCCAGGATCCCGATCAGCTGATACGTGGCCGCCCAGGCCAGGCAGGCCGGCACGTCCCCCCGCACGAAGCGGCGCAGCGGCATCTCGGACATCAGGCACGCCACCATCACCGGGATCCGGCCGGCCGGCACCAGCCGGGACAGCACCAGGACCACCACTCCGTGCTCGTCGAGCCGGTGCTGCGCGGCGGCGAGGGTGTGCTCGTCGACCCGTTGCTGCAGCCGGTGCAGCCAGCGTGAGCCGCCACGCGAACGTATGCCGCGCAGCCCCAGCACGTACAGGCCGATGTCGCCGAGGAGCGCGGCGAGGGACGCCACGCAGAAGACCCCCAGCAGCGCGAACGGGTCGCTCTGGTGGAAGGCGACCACCGCCGCGCTGGAGACTATTGCCCCGGTGGGCACGACCGGTACCAGCGAACCCAGGACCACCAGCAGGAACAGCGAGGGGTAGCCGACCGCCTGCTGCGTGCTCTGCGACGAGGGCGGGGTCGCCGCCGCCGAGGCCAGGAAGGCGATCACCTGGAGGTCTCCCGTCCCGCGGCCCCGGTGTCCGGGACGGTGACGCTCTGCCCGTGGTCCAGCCGGTGCACGGCCACCCGCGGGGCGGCGTCCGCGGCGAGGCGGACGAACTCCGCACCCGGGGTGTGGAATTCGTGCGGCCGCACCGCGTCCATGCCGATCGGCCAGTACGTCCCGTAGTGCATCGGTACAGCCGCCCGCGGCGCCAGCCGCGCCAGAACCTGCGCCGCCCGCCCGGCGTCCAGGTGGCCGTGGCCGAGGAACGGCCCCCAGCCGCCGACCGGCAGCAGAGCGATGTCGCACGGGCCGACCGCGTCCGCCATCCCCTCGAACAGCCCGGTGTCACCGGCGAAGTACGTCCGCGCGGTCCCCTCCACCACGTAGCCGAGCGCCTGCGAGCGCTGCGGCCCGTACGGCACCCGCCGCCCGTCGTGCACGGCGGGCACGGCGCGCACGCTCAGCGCGCCGAAGTCCCGTGACTCGCCCGCCTCGACCTCCGTCAGCCGCAGCCGGTCGCGCACCCGGCGCAGCCCGGGGACGGCGGCCTGGGCGCCGCGCGGCAGCAGCACCGGCGTGCCGGGCGCGAGGAGTGCCAGCGACCCGATGTGCAGGTGGTCGGCGTGCAGATGCGAGACCAGCACCACGTCGGCCGCGGCCGCGGCCGCCGGGGGCACGGCTCCCTTGCGCCGGCGCAGATGCGCGAGCCGCCGTGCGAACAGCGGGTCGGTCAGCACCCGCGTTCCGGAGTCCCGCACGGTCACCGTGGCATGACCCCACCACGTGATCTCCACAGACACCGCGCCCGTCCCTCCGCCGTGTGCGCCGCCCGTGCGCGGCGCACGCCGTGCCGGCCCCCCGCCGTACCGACCCCGAGGGTATGCCCTTACCCGCAGGTCCGGCCGTACGGGTATGGCAGGGTGGTGGGGTGCCTCAGCCGGGACGGAATCCGAGTCGGAGACGGGCCGCGGGGCGCAGCGCGCTGCGGGCCGTCGGACGCGTGCTCGCCGTGTGGATGGTGGCCTCCGCCACCCTTGCCGTCCTGGCCTGGCTTCTCCCCGACTTCCGCATCGAGGCGCAGAACGGCGACAGCCCCACCCAGATCGCGGCCACCGCGGCGGTCGGCGCGGGTGCCTTCGGCGTGCTGAGCGCACTGGTGTGGCCGCTGCTGGTCAGGGCGTTGCTGCTGGTTCCCGCGCTGCTGCTCGGCGCGCTGGTGTTCTTCCTCAACGGTTCGCTGCTGTTGGTCGCGCTGCGCTTCACCCCGGACGGCAGGGGAGAGGTCACGCCGGTCACCGCGGTGGTGATCGCCGCGGTGATGTCGGCGGCCTCGTCGGCGACGAGCACCGCGCTCGCCGTACGGGACGACGCGGCCTACGGGCGGCGGCTGGCGAGGCTGGCGGGCCGTCGCAGGCGGCACGCGGGCGACCCGCCGCTGCCGACCGCCCCGGGCACCGTCTTCCTGCAACTCGACGGTGTCGGCCACGATGTGCTGGCGTCCGCCCTGGCCGGCAGCCGGCCCGCGATGCCCACGCTGGCCGGCTGGCTCGGCAGCACCCACCGGCTCACCGCCTGGCGCACCGACTGGAGCAGCCAGACCGGCGCCAGCCAGCTGGCGATCCTGCACGGCAGCAACCACGATGTGCCCGCCTTCCGCTGGTTCGAGAAGGAGACCGGGCAGGTCATGGTCTGCAACCGGCCCTCCAGCGCGGCCGAGTTGGAGCGCAGGGCGGTCGAACGCACCGGCTCGCGCGGCCTGCTCGCCGCGGACGGCGCCAGCCGCGGCAATCTCTTCACCGGCGGCGCGGAGCAGTCGGCGCTGGTGATGTCGGTGGCGGCGCAGCGCGGCAAGTTCAGCCGGTCCAGGTCCGGTTACTTCGCCTACTTCTCCGATCCGGCCAACGCGGTGCGCACCGCCTGGTCGTTCGTCGCCGAGGTCGGCAGGGAGGTCGTCGAGTCCAGCGCGTCCCGGCTGCGCAGGGATCGCCCGCGGATCAAGCGCGGCGGCGTCTACCCGGTGCTGCGGGCCTTCGCCACCGTCGTCGAACGGGACGTGGCGGTGGCCGCGGTGGTCGGCGACATGCTCGCCGGGCGCACCGCCGTCTACGCCGACCTGGTCGCCTACGACGAGGTCGCCCACCACTCGGGACCGGACAGCCGGGACGCCCGCAAGGTCCTCACCCGGCTCGACAGCTCGGTCCGGCTGATCGCCGACGCGGCACGCTACGCCCCCCGGCCGTACCGCTTCGTGCTGCTCTCCGACCACGGCCAGAGCGCCGGCGAGACCTTCGAGGACGCCTACGGGACCGGCCTGCGTGAGCTGGTACGTGCCGGGTGCGGGCTGCCGCCCACCGGGCGGGAACCCGGGTGGCGGGCCCGGCGGCGTACCGGCGCCGAGGCGCGGGCCGCCGCACGCAGCGCTCTGCGCCGCCCGGAAAGGGGCCGGCGGGCCGCGGAGGAGGCCGCCTGCGGGGGGCCGCCCTCCGACCCGATCGTGCTCGCCTCGGGCAACCTCGGCCTGGTCGCCTTCCCCGACATCGCCGGGCGGGCGACGCTGGAGGAGATAGCCGGGCGCTGCCCCCGCCTGCTGCCCGCGCTCACCGGGCATCCCGGGATCGGCTTCGTCCTCGTACGCAGCGAGCAGCGCGGCCCGCTGGTGCTGGGTCCGGGCGGCAGCGAGCACGAGCTGGCCACCGGCCGGGTGACGGGCCGCGATCCGCTGGCGTGGTTCGGGCCCGACGCGGCGGCCGCGGTGCTGCGGGCGGACTCCTTCGCGCACACGGCCGACCTGATGGTCAACTCGGCCGTCGATCCGCTCAGCGGGGCGGTGCACGCCTTCGAGGAGCAGGCCGGCTCGCACGGCGGCCTCGGCGGTCCGCAGTCCCGGCCCTTCCTGCTGGCGCCCGCCGAACTCCCGCTGCCGGCCGAGCCGATCGTCGGCGCCGAGACGCTGCACACGGTCTTCCGCACCTGGCTCACCCCGGGCCTCTGCCCGGAGCCCGCGCCGGCGGTCGCCCGCCCGCGCAACCGCCGCGGGCTGTCGCGTACGTCGGCCCGACCCTGAGCCCAACCGATCGGCCGGCAAGAATGAGCCGATCGTCAATGACGGGTTGACGATCCAGTATCGTCAACGTACGGTTGACGCATGCCTCGGCACCCGGTACGCCTCAGCGACCTCATCGACTACGTCAAAGAGCAGCACCCCGACAGCGACCCGCTGGCCGACCTCGAACACGCGGTGACCATCGCCGCGTATCTGGACGACGTCGCCGACCACCTCATCGGCCACTTCGTCGACCAGGCGCGGCGGGTGGGCGCTTCCTGGACCGACATCGGCCGGCACATGGGGGTGAGCAAGCAGGCCGCGCAGAAGCGCTTCGTGCCGAGGATCCCCGAAGACCTCAACGTCGAGGCGAACTTCAGCCGGTTCACCGCCCGCGCCCGCCAGGCGGTCGCCGACGCCCAGGAGGAGGCCCGTACCGCACGGCACGGAGCCATCGAGCCGGAGCACCTGGTCCTCGGCCTGCTCGACCAGCAGGGCACCTTCGCCCTCCGCGCCCTCACCGACCTGGGCGCCACCCCGGAGGCGGTACGCGCCGCCGTGGGCACCCCTGGCGCGAAGAAGAAGCCCCTGGAGGGCCATCTGCCGATCAGCCCGGCCACCAAGAAGACCCTGCAACTGGTCTTCCGCGAGGCCCTGCGCCTCGGCCACAACTACATCGGCACGGAACACATCCTGCTCGGCGTGCTCAGCGACGACCAGGACCCCTCGGCGCAGGCCGTCACGGCCCTCGGTGTCACCCACCAGGCCGTCGAGGACTGGCTCGCCGCCGCCCTGTCGGAACTCAAGCCCTGACAGCCCCGATCACAGCGCCTGTCTCACACCGTCTTGCGCAGCGCCAGCAGCCGGTAGACCGGGTCCGGGCGGGGCACGTCCGGGTTGGGCAGCAGCGACAGCCGCTCGGCCAGCGCCGACGTCTGGGACTCGTCCAGGACCAGCGCGGAGGCGAAGTAGCCGCCGGCCACGGCCCCGGCCGTACTGTTCGGGGCCCTGCCCTGCCCGTGGCCGGTGAAGCGGGCCTCGCCCACCCGGCTCAGGCCGTGCTCGCAGGCCGCCGCCAGGATCCGCGCCGCTCCGTCGAAGGCCCTGCTCACCCGGTAGGGGGCGAGCAGCCGGTCGACGTCGCTGTCCATGTCGTGCCCGGCGTCCTTGTCGACGGTGGTCACGAAGACCCCGCCGGGCCGCAGCACCCGGGCGCACTCGGCGACCACCGTCGTCGCGTCCGGCAGCAGGTGCAGCAGCCACACCGCGCTCACCGCGTCGAGCGACTCGTCGGCGAACGGCAGCCGGTGGCAGTTGCCGCGCACCACCGTGACGCCGGTCCGGTCGGCCGTGGCGGCCACCATCCCCGCCGCCGCGTCCACCGCGAAGAGCTGGAGACCCGGCCGTGCCAGGTACTCGGTCACCAGGCCCGTGCCGCACCCGACGTCCAGCAGGGTGCGGGCCCGATCGGGCACGAGGGCCAGCACGGCCCGTGCCGCCGACCGCGCCCGCGGCACCCCGCCGCGCGTCGCGTCGTAACGCTCCGCCTCCACGTCATAGTCCAGCATGCGGCCGATGCTAGACGGCTCCGATGAACAGCAGCCTCCCCGGCACCTTGCGTTGCCGTTACGCGCAAGATCGTCCGAAAGGGTCCGGATCGGGCCAGAACAGGGTGCCGTCGCCGCGCGCCGGCGGCCCGACCAGGTCCGCCGGCGGCAGCCCGGCGTCATAAAGACGTGCGACTCGACCTGCGCGACCGCGGCCGCCACGTCGGTCCCGGGCACGGGCGGGCGCGGCCGCGCGGGCGGCGTGCCGGACGTCCCGGTGGCCGGTGCCTGCCCGCCGGCCGCTGCCCGCTCCCGGGCAGGCCGCGTTTCCGTATACGCGTCACCCGCTGGCCGCGGCGGCCGATCGGCGCATTCCCGCGCCCCCCGGCGGCGCGAGCCGATAGCCTCTCGCACGGGGACCCGGCCCGGCCGGGGCGGGTGAGAGGGCGGGACCGATGGCGGGCCACGAGGGGCCGAGTCCTGGGGCGCGAGCAGGGGCACCGGCGGCACTGCGCCGTGGCGGGCCGCGCCGCGCCCGGCGGAGCAGGGATCTGGAGCCGCAGCCCTTTCCCGACGTGCCGCCCGCCGCCGCCACCGACCCGGCCGCACAGCGCGAGACGCTGGCCGCCCTGCGGACCTGGGCCGAGCAGGAGGCCGAGACCGCCATCGACTGGTATCTGAACGACAAGCGGCTCAAGCGCGTCGGCTCCCGGCTGCTCCAGGGCCTGGCCATCGCCTTCGCCGTGGCGGGCACGGCGGTGCCGCTCGGCACGGCCGCCTACGGCGGTTCCGGGCAGGGCTGGGGCTACGTCCTGCTCGCGGTCGCCGCGGGCTGCAAGGGCTTTGACCACTTCTTCGGGGTGTCCGCCGCCTGGATGCGTGACATCGTCGTCGCGCACGCCCTGCGCACCGAGCTGAACGCGGTCCGGCTGGAGTGGGCCACCGATGTGCTGCGGGCCGGACCCGGCGCGGACATCCCCGGGCGGCTGCTCGAACCGGCCGAGGTCGAGCGGCAGTTGGCCCTCATCCAGCGGCTGGCCGACTCCGTGCGCGGTCACGTCGACGGCGAGACCGCCGACTGGCAGGCCGAATTCAGCTCCAGCACCAGGCAGTTGCAGGGCCAGAGCACGCTTCCCGGCGCGGACCGCTGAGCCGGCGGGACCGGGACGGGATCGGGATCGGGGCAGGACGGCGATGCGCAGGATACTGACGGTGGTGACGCTCGACGGGACCGAGCACGACATCGAGCTGACCGCGCCGGAGATCGCGGTGATGCAGGAGCTCGCCGAGCTGTTCGGCCGACGGTGGCCGTGGCGGGGGATGGAGGAGTCGGACACCCCCGTGACCTGCTACACCCCGCAGGACGACCCGGGTTTCGACCTACCGATGCTCTACGTCGGCGACACCGCACTGCCCGCCCTGATACCACTCGCCCGGTCACCGCTGCGCGACGGCGTACGCGTCAGCCTCGGCACGCCGTTACCGGACGGCGCTGTGCAGGGCAGCGCGGAGCTGCGGGTCGTCGCGGGTGAGGACGCGGGGGAAGTGGTCCATCTCACCGCGGAAAGCGTGGGTCGCACCAAGTCGCTCGACACCGACAGCCTGATCGAGCTGTTCGGTGCCGGGTCCCGCCCCCGGCGGCCGCTCCTCGTGCTGCCCGGCGCCGGGCTGTCCCATGCGCCGCCCCCTTCCCCGGAGCACGACCAGTGGTGGGACGGCAGCGCCCGGGACGCCGCGGACCGGCGGGTGGGGTGGCGCCGGCGCGGCTCCGCCGAAGCGGCCCCCCTGCCGGCCGGCGAGGGCGGCACGCTGCTCTTCGCCCGGCCGCCGCGCGTCCTGCCGCAAGCGCGGGCCGACTCCCCCGAAGCGCCCGCACGAGTGCGCTGGTGGCACGGTTCCGACGCGCGTCTGATGCGGCTGCGCGAGCATGGCCGGCTGCTCCGGGCTCGGGTGGTCGCCATCAACGCGGCCTGGACGCCGCTCGCGCTGTCCGGCGAATCGCTGGCGGACCTGCGGCTGGCCGGCAAGGTCGTACCCGATATCGCCGCCCTGCTGGCCAGGGCGTACCCGGAACCGGCCGACGTCAAGATGACCGCCGTCCTGCACGGCCGGCGGCTGTGGGAACGCCGCCGCGCCGACCCGGACTTCCTCGCCCTGCGCTCCGGCCTGCGCACCGTGGCCCCCGCCAGCCCCGGCTTCCGCCTCCCGGCGGCGGGCGGCCTCGTGCCGCTGGCGGAGCACGCCTTTCCCGCCGTGGTGAGCCTGCCGGAGCACGGGGTGATCGGTGTGGTCGGCGCCGGCGACCGCCCCCGGCGGCTGGCCGGCTGGCTCGCACTGCAGACCGCCGTCCACCACTGCCCGGAGGATGTCGTCCTGCGGGTGCTGACCGATGCGAGGGGCGCCCTGGACTGGCGGTGGCTGCGGTGGCTGCCGCGCTCCTCCTCCGCGCTGGACGACGGCGACGCGCCCCGGGTGCACGCCGACCCGACCTCGGTGGCCGAGCAGATCGGCGAGCTGCTCCTGCTGCTCGCCGACCGGCAGCGCGGTGCGGCCGCCGCGGCGGCGGAACCGCCGGCCGCGGCGTCCCCGGGCGCGGAACCCGCGCCCCCGGCGCCGCCCGCCGGCGTCAGCGAGGGCGCGGCGGCGGACGGCCCGCCCGGACCCGCCGTCGTGCTGATCCTGGACGGCATCCGCCGGCTGCGCGCGCTGCCCGGTGTCGCCAGGCTGGTCCAGGAGGGGCCCGCGGTCGGGATGTACGTCGTGTGCCTGGGCACCGAGGCACGCCACCTGCCGCCCGGCTGCGGGTGGTCGCTCGACACCGAGGCGGACGGCGGTCCGCAGGTCGTCGAGGGGAGTGTGCGGTATCCGGTCATGGCCGACCTGCCGCGCGGCGGCTGGTTCGAGGCGCCGGCCAGGGCGCTGGCACCGCTGCGCGACGCGGCGACCGTACAGCGCGCGCTGGATCTCGCCGACCGGCCGCTGCCGGAACTGCTCGGCCTGGACTCGCCCGAGGACCCGGGGCCGATCGTCGCGCGCTGGTCGGCGGTGCCCCGGTCGACCACCGCGGTGGTCGGGCAGGCGGACGGCTTCCCGTTCGAGGTCGACCTGCGCAGGCACGGCCCGCACGCCCTGGTCGCGGGGGCCGGCGGCTCGGGGCGCACCGCCTTCCTGCGTACCTGGGTCACCTCGCTCGCCGTCGCCAACCGGCCGGACGAGATGATCTTCGTCCTGGTCGACTACAAGGGCGGCACGGCCTTCGGCAGCGTCGCCGAACTGCCGCACGTCACCAGCCTGATCGCCGACCTCGACACCCGCCAGGCCGAGCGGATACTGGGCCGGCTGCAGGCCGCGCTGCGCTCCCGGGAGACCCAGCTCAGTACGTACGCGGCCCGGGACATCGACCACTACCACCACCTGCGCGACCGGGACCGGGACCTGCCGCCACTGCCGCGGCTGGTCTTCGTGATCGCCGAGTTCACCGGTCTGGTCCGCGAACTGCCCGACCTGGTCACCGGGTTGCTGAACATCGCCCAGCGCGGGCGCTCGCTGGGCGTGCACCTGGTGCTGGCCACGCAGCGTCCCGGCGGGCTGCTGCCGTCCGTCATCCAGTCCACCACCAACCTGCGGATCGCGCTGCGCGTATCCGGCGCCCACGAGAGCGTCGCGGTCATCGACGCGCCCGACGCGGCGGCGATCCCCCGGTCGAACCCCGGCCGGGCCTTCCTGCGCAGCGGCGCCGACGAACTCCGTGAATTCCAGGCCGCCATGCCGGTCGAGCCGGACCGGCCGCACCCGTTGGACCTCAAGGTCACGATGCGGGAGCTCGACCGCCCTGCCCCGCCCCGGAACCAGCCGGCACACGCCGCACCGTCCGGCGGCCGCGGCGGCGCCGGGCCGACCGACCTCGACCAGCTGGTGTCCGCGGTCCGCACCGCGGCCCGCCACATCGGGCTGCCCTCGGTCCCGGGGCCGCTGCCCGACCAGCTGCCGTTGGTCGTCACGCTGTCCGAACTGCCCGCGCCGGAAGGGCCCGTACGGGACCCGGCACCGGTGGCGTACGGGGTGATGGAGTTCGCCGACGAACCCGGCAGGCAGCCGGCGCTCTTCGACCTCGCCGCGGACGGCCCGCTGGCCGCGATCGGCGCGCCGCGCAGCGGCAAGTCGCAGCTCCTGCGCACGATCGCGGCAGCCCTGGCCGTACGGCACAGCGCCGCTGACGTCCACCTGTTCGGTATCGACAGCGGCAACGGCGCCCTCCAGGCGCTCAGCGGGCTGCCGCACTGCGGCGCGGTGGTCACCCGGGGCCGGCCCGATCACATGGCGCGGCTCGTCGGCCGGCTCACCGCCGCCCTCTACAGCCGCCAGCAGCTCTTCGCCGAGGGCGGCTTCAGCGACATCGCCGCCCAGCGCCAGGCGGTGCCAGAAGAGCGCAGGCTGCCGTATCTGGTGCTGCTGCTCGACCGCTGGGAGGCCTTCGCCGAGTTCGCGCAGCACGACGGCGGCCGGATGGCGGACGATCTGGACCTGCTGAGCAGCCAGGGCCCCGCGGCCGGCATCCAGCTCGTGCTGACGGCCGAAACGATGCTGGAGGCCTTCGCGACGCGGGCGGGACTTCAGGTGCAGGACGCACTGGTCTTCAACCAGCGGGCCAGGGACGACTACCCGGGCTGGGGCGTCGAGGTCCCCGCAGCTCCTCTCGAACCCGGTCGAGCCTTCCAGGCGTTCAGCCCCGTCGAGCTGCAGATCGCGCTGCTCGACGGCGAGCCCACCGGACGCGGCCAGAGCGACGCCCTCGACCGGCTGGCCGCCGAGCTGCGCACCCGCGAGGCGCACGTACCGCACGCGCGGCGGCCGTTCACCATCGACGACGCGCCGCGCGCCGCGGAGAAGTTCCACGTCGGCCCCGGCAAGGGCCGCCCGGTCGGCCGGGAGGACGTGCTGGCCTGGCTGCGCGACCGGCACGCCACCGGTGCCTCGGCCGCGTTGCTCGGGCCGCGCAGGGCGGGCAAGAGCTGGGTGCTCGAAGAGCTGAGGCGGCGGCTGGCCGCGGAAGGCGGCCGCAGGGAGATCCACCGGCTGACCGTGCCGCCGTCGAAGTCCGAGGTGGCGGACGACCCCGACGCGCTGGCCGGTCTGCTCGACCGCTGGGTGCGGGACGCCGGCAACCCCGCCGAGGCACTGCTCGACAAGGCGGCGGAGTCCGCGGCCGGATCCCGGCTGGTCTTCCTGCTGGACGAGGTGGGACGGCTGACCGACTACGGCCCCGCCGCCGTCTCCTGGCTGCGCGACCTCGGCCAGGCCGGCGCCTGGCTGGTCTACACCGGCACCGAGAAGGACTGGCGGACCGTGGTGCGCTGGGCGCTGACCGCGCCGGGCTCCAGCTTCGGCAACGACGTCAACGCCCGGCTGCTCGGCCCGCTGGACCGGGACGCCGCGCTGGACTTCCTGTCGGGCACCGCCGCCAACCTCGGGGTGGCGCTGGGCCGGGACACCACCGCGGCGGCCGTGGTGGCCGCCGTCGGCAGCTGGCCCTACTACCTCCAGGTGGTCGGCGACGCCCTGGTGCGCGCCGTCCAGGGCAACGACCTGAGCGCGCTGTCCAGCGCGGACGCGCTGCGGGCGCTGATCGGAGCGCGGCTGCTCGACGAGTGCTCGCTGCACTTCCAGTCCCGCTGGGCCGAGATCGGCCCGGCCGGCCGGGCCGCGCTGCTCACCGCGCCCGGCACGATGCCGCGCGACGCCACCCCAGCCCAGCGGGAGGACCTGCGCGAGGTGGGGCTGCTGCGGCCGGGCGAGGAGTGGCTGGACGACCCTCCGCTGCTCGACTGGATCGCCAGGAACGACATTTCGCTGCGCGACGGGGAGTTACCTGTATGAGCGTCTTCCGGCCGAGCCAGTCCTACCGCGCCGACCTCGACGTCAGGCTCGGGCCGGGACGGCTGCCCAGCTGGATCCGGCCGCCCGCCGAGGGCGCCCGTCCCAACAGCGCGGCCTGGCTGGTCGTCATGCCCCGCAGGGCGGGGAAGACCTGGCTGGCGGCGGGCATCGCCGGCCTCAGGGCGGACGGCGGCACCGTACGGGTCGACCTGCGGTCCTCCGTCTCGGTGCGCAGGACCAGGCTCGGCTGCCTGACCGGCGCCAGGCCGGCGCCGCCGGTGGAGGAGGGACAGCTCGTCATCGTCGACGAACCCGCCCTCGCCAGGCCCGGCGGTCCCGGCGTGCCGCCCGAGGCGCTCGCCGAGGGACTGCTGCGGGTCAAGGACACCGGCGCCACCGCTCTGGTCCTGGCCACCCCCGCGGAAAGCGCGCTGCTGGTCGGGCACCTGGGGCCCGACGTGCGCAAGGACGTGCTGCGCCCGCCGGTGCTCGACGCCGACGAGTGCGCGCGGATGGCGGCCAGGGCGCCGCAGTGGGCGCCCGCACTGGTGGAGCGGCTGCGCGCGGCGGACCCGGGCTGGCTGCACACCCCCTTCCTCCTCGAACTCGCCCTGCACACCGCCGAGGAGCGCCCCGCGCTGCGCGCCGACTCCGAAGCGCTGCTGCGGGCCGCCGTCGAGGTGGCCGACGACCGCCACGAGTACATCCAGCAGTGGTTCCGCAACGGGCTCGGCGAGCAGCACCGCGCCGCCCTGCGCGCTGCCCGCTGGCGTGCCGCCGGCCTCACCGTCCCGGCCAGGACGGCGCCCGCCGGGTCCGCGGAACCGGCGTACGGCGAGGGGTCCGCCGCCGACGTGACGGCGTACGGCGCCGCGGCCGTGGACGCGGCGGACCGGGTGCGCCGCGGCGCCTCGCTGGCCGACGACCCGGTGCTTGCCAGGCACCTGCCCGAGGTGCTGCGCGTCCACCACATCTCCGACCTGCACCACGGCGGGCGGCTGTCGGCGACCGTCGACACCAAGGACCCCACGCAGGCCGGGCACCGCATCGCGGCGCTGGCCGGCGCAGGCACCGCACTGGACAGTTACCTGGACCACGTACGCCAACTCGCCGCGCAGGGCCGCGCCCCGCACCTGGTGGTCGTCACCGGCGACATCGTCGACCGGCCGTCCGAGGCGCACGGCGCCCTGGCCCGCGGCTGGCTGGACGACCTGGCGGCGCTGCTTGCCCCGCACCGCGACCTGCGGCCCGACGACCCGCGCGTGCTGCTGGTCGGCGGCAACCACGACGTGTCCTGGGACTTGGCACTCGACCCGTCACCGCAGGCCAGGCACCGGTGGTTCGCGGCGAACTTCGCCGGCCTGCCGCACCCGGACCTGCAGCTCGCCGACCCGCGGGAGCGCCGGCTCTACGTCGGCTACCAGGGGGTCGGGCTCCGCTTCGCGCTGCTCGGCAGCGCGGAATCCGGCGGCGAGGCCGCCCGCGACGAGGACCGCGAGCTGCTGCGCGGCTTCCAGGAGCGCTACCTGGCCGCGGGCGGCGGCGCCGACGGTGCGGCCGCGTCCGCCGACGACGCCGGGATCGCCGCCGCCGTCCGGGACTTCGAGCGCCACGACCCCGGTGTCATCGCCCGTGGCGTCCTCGACCGGCTCTCGGCCGGACACGGCTACGTCACCGTCGCCGCCCTGCACCACCCGCTGTCCCCGGTCCCAGCGGTGGAGGTCGCGCCCTACTCCGGGGTCGTCAACGCCGGGCAGGCCAAGCGCGCGCTCGCCGCCGCCAGGATCTCGCTGGTGCTGCACGGCCACACCCATCTGGCCTTCGCGGCCGCCGAGCGCCTGCTCGGCGCAGGCCCGCCGTGGACGCTGCGGATCGCCGGGGCGCCCGCGCTGGCCAGCCGGGAGACCGAGGAGCGCAACGGCTACAACGAGCTCTTCGTGGCCAGAGAGGGCGGCGCCCACAGCCTCGCGGTCCGCACCGTTCGCCTCGACGGCGGCCAGTGGACCCCGGGCGAGGTCTACGCCTTCCGGCCGGGCGCCGCCGACGAGTGCGACCTCGCCGAGCTCTGCGCGGACGACCGGCCGTGAGCGGCGCTGACCCGGTGCTCGCCGCTCACGGCCGGCCGTCCGGCGGAGCGGCGCTCACGGCCGGTAGAGCGCGGCGATCTCCGCCGCGTACGTGGTCTCGATCGCTCGCCGCTTGAGCTTCATCGACGGTGTCAGCGTGCCGCCCTCCTCGCTGAACTGCTCGCCCAGTATCCGGAACGTCCTGATCGACTCGGCCTGCGAGACCAGGGTGTTGGCGGCGACCACCGCCCGCCGGATCTCGGTCTCCAGGTCCGGGTCGTGCAGCAGCTCGGAGGAGTGGAGCCGCGGCTTGCCGCGCATCGTCAGCCAGTGCGTCACCGCCTCCGGGTCCAGCGTCACCAGCGCCGCCACGTACGGCCGGTTGTTGCCGACCAGCACGCACTGCCCGACCAGCGGATGCGCCCGCACCCGGTCCTCCAGCGCGATCGGCGACACGCTCTTGCCGCCGCTGGTCACCAGGATCTCCTTCTTCCGCCCGGTGATGGTCAGATAGCCGTCCTCGTCGAGTGCCCCGATGTCGCCGGTGGCCAGCCAGCCGTCCCGCAGGACCTCCTCGGTGGCCTTGAGGTTGTTGAGGTAGCGGGTGAAGACCTGCCCGCCGCGCAGCCAGATCTCGCCGTCCTCGGCGATCAGCACGGTCGTCCCCGGCACCGGCTGGCCGACGGTGCCGAAACGGGTCTGCTCGGGCGGGTTCGCGGTCGCGGCCGCGGTGGTCTCGGTGAGGCCGTAACCCTCGTAGATCGTCACGCCCGCGCCGCAGAAGAACAGTCCGAGGCGGCGCTCCATCGCCGAGCCGCCGGATATCGCGTGCCGCACCCGGCCGCCGAGCGCGTCGCGCACCTTGCTGTAGACCAGCTTCTCGTAGAGCTGGTGCTGCATCCGCAGCGACGTGCTCGGCCCGGGCCCGGTGCCGAAGGCCTTGGCCTCCATCGCCTCCGCGTGCCGGACGGCGACCTCCACGGACTTGTCGAAGGGCCCCAGCCTGCCGCCGATCTCCGCCTTGCGGCGGGCGGCCTGGTAGACCTTCTCGAAGACGTACGGCACCGCGAGCACGAAGGTCGGCCGGAAGCCGGCCAGCGACGGGATCAGATCGGCGGCGGTCATGCTGGGCTGGTGCCCGAGCCTGATCCGGTGCCGGACGCAGGCCACCTCGACCATCCGGCCGAAGACGTGCGCGAGCGGCAGGAAGAGCAGCGTGGACGGTTCCTCGCCGGGCTTGCTGGCGAAGACCGGCTGCCAGCGCGCCACCACGTTGTCGGTCTCGGCCATGAAGTTGGCGTGGGTCAGGACGCATCCCTTGGGCCGCCCGGTGGTGCCCGAGGTGTAGATGACGGTCGCGACCGCGTCCGGCGTCACGGCCAGCCGGTGCCGCTCCACGACGTCGTCGCCGATGTGCCGGCCGGCCTCCGAGAGCTCCTCGACGCACCCCCCGTCCAGCTGCCACAGCCGCAGCAGCCGGGGCAGCTCGTCGACCGCGGCGCCGATCGTCATGGCGTGGTCCTCGTGCTCCACGACCGCGGCGACCGCGCCCGAGTCGTGCAGCATCCAGCGGACCTGCTCGGAGGACGAGGTCGGGTAGACCGGCACCGACTGGGCGCCGATCGCCCACAGCGCGAAGTCGAACAGCGTCCACTCGTAGCGGGTGCGGCACATGATGGCGACCCGGTCGCCGAAGCGGACGCCCTGGGCCAGCATGCCCTTCGCGACCGCCAGTACCTGGTCGCGGAATTCGGCGGCGCTGACGTCGTGCCATGCGCCCTGGTCGTCGGCGCGGGCCAGCACCACCTGCTCCGGGGCCTGGAGAGCGTTGCCGAACACGGCATCCGCCAAACCGCCGGCCTTGGGTGCGGTGGCCAGTGAGGGGACGGTGAACTGACGCAACGGGTGCTCTCCTCGGACCGCTCAGTGCGGGGCCGTAAGTTACCCGATCCGCAAGGCCTGCGGGAGGGGTCGCAGATTATCGGTGATTCGGACGTTTGTGCTGGTCGAGGCGTGTCTTCCGGCTGTGACAAGGTCGTGGGCGGAATCCGGGGTTCAGCTCCGCCACCGGGAGGGCCGCGGATCTCCACCAAATCTGCCCGGCACGGTCACGGTCGCTCCACCCTCTCGGCCCCCTCCCGCCCCCCGTGTCCCAGCCGGCACCACCCCTCGGACACGCCGCCGGTGGCTGCTTCCCGCCGCTCAGGGCAGCGGCCGGTGCAGCAGGTCGCCGGCCGCCAGGATGGCCTCGGCCAGCGCGTCCGCCGCTTCCTGCGCGCGGGAGTCCCGGCGGCCGTGCAGCAGCACGAAATCCACCCCGCCGAGGTCCGGCAGCCCGCAGGCCCGGGCGGGCACCCGGACCAGACCGGCCGGAATCAGCCCTTGCGCGTGCGCCATCACCCCCAGCCCCGCCCTGGCGGCCGCGACCAGACCGCTCAGCGACGCGCTGGTGCCCGCCACCTGCCACGCCCTGCCGTGCCGCTCCAGCACGTCGAGCACCCTGGCCCGGGTGATCCCCGGCGGCGGGAAGGCGATCAGCGGCACCGGGCGGCGCGGGTCGAGCCGCAGCCGCTCGCCGCCGATCCACACCAGCTTGTCCCGCCACACCAGCCGGCCCGGGCCCTCCGGGCTGTGCCGCTTGGCCAGGCACAGGTCCAGGCCGCCCGCGTCGAGCCGCTGGTGCAGCGTCCCGGACAGCTCGACGGTCAGCTCCAGGTCGACCTCGGGGTGGTCGTGCCGGAAGGCCGCCAGGATCTCCGGCAGCCGGGTCGGCACGAAGTCCTCCGAGACCCCGAACCGCAGCCGCCCGCGCAGCCGGGTCCCGGCGAAGAAGGCTGCCGCCCGCTCGTTGGCCTCCAGGATCGGCCGGGCGAAACCCAGCATGGCCTCGCCGTCCTCGGTCAGCTCCACGCCGTGGGTGTCCCGCAGGAACAGCCGGCAGCCCGCGGCCTCCTCCAGCCGCCGCACATGCTGGCTGACCGTGGACTGCCGCAGCCCGAGCCGGTGCGCCGCCTGCGTGAAGCTCAGCGTCTGCGCGACGGCAAGGAACGTACGCAACTGCGCCGGCTCGAACATGGCGGCACGTTATCGCGGGGCGTGATGGCAGTCAGGGCGGTAACCGGCCAACCTGATCGTGCGCCCTTGACCCGCTCCGGCGGCCGGCCCGGATCAGCGTGTCGGCTCCGGCGCCAGCGCGATACGGTCCTCGCCCGCGTAGACGTTCATCGAGTCGCCGCGCAGGAAGCCCACCAGCGTCAGCCCGCTCTCCCGTGCCAGGTCAACCGCAAGCGAGGACGGCGCCGACACCGCCGCGAGCACCGGGATCCCGGCCATCACCGCCTTCTGCGCCAGCTCGAACGAGGCGCGGCCCGAGACCATCAGGACGGTGTCCGCCAGCGGCAGCCGCCCGTCCCGCAGCGCCCGCCCGACCAGCTTGTCCACCGCGTTGTGCCGCCCGACGTCCTCCCTGAGGTCGAGCAGCTCGCCTTCGCCGGAGAAGAGCCCGGCCGCGTGCAGCCCGCCGGTCCGGTCGAAGACCGCCTGGCCGGCCCGCAACCGGTCGGGCAGCAGCGCGAGCAGCTCCGGTGTCACCCGCGGCAGTGCGGTGTCCGCGATCGGCAGCCGGGTGGCGGTGCGCACCGCGTCAAGGCTGGCCTTGCCGCACAACCCGCAGGAGGACGACGTGTAGACGTTGCGCTCCAGGCTGATATCGGGCAGCGCCACCCCGCGGGCGAGCGTCACGTCCACCACGTTGTACGTGTTCCCGTCGTCGGCCGTCGCGCCGGCGCAGTAGACGACGTTCGCCACCTCCTCCGCCGCGGCGAGCACCCCCTCGCTGACCAGGAAGCCGGTGGCGAGGGCGAAGTCGTCACCCGGCGTACGCATGGTGATGGCCAGCGGGCGGCCGTTCAGCCGGATCTCCAGCGGCTCCTCCGCGACCAGGGTGTCGGCCCGGTGGGCCGCCGTCCCACCGCGGATCCGCAACACCCTGCGCCTTTCGGTGACCCGTCCCATCCGCACTCCGTCCTTCCTTCGCCGTCCCCGCCCCGGCCGTACACCGTGCGAGCGTGTCATAGGGTGATCGGGACCGTGCAGCCGTGCACCACGGACCTACCAGGATGGCACCGAGATGAGCGACCAGCCGACCGCCGAGCACACCCTGGTGGGTGACGAGCAGGCACTGCGGCGCCTGAGGGAGCTGCGCGGCAGCATCGACAACCTGGACGCGGCCCTGGTGCACCTGCTGGCCGAGCGCTTCAAGTGCACCCAGCAGGTCGGCGAGCTCAAGGCCGCCCACGACCTGCCGCCCGCCGACCCGGCCCGCGAGGCCGACCAGATCGCCCGGCTGCGCCGCCTCGCCGAGGACGCCAGGCTCGACCCGGCCTTCGCCGAGAAGTTCCTGAACTTCATCATCGACGAGGTCGTCCGCCACCACCGCGCGATCGCCGCGCGCCCCCAGCAGGGCGACGGGAATCGCAGGTGAGAAGCACTGCCGATCCTTGGTATCGTGGTCGGTGTCACCACGGCCCCGCGGCCGCGGCGGCACACCCGGTCCGGGTGGCGGAATGGCAGACGCGCTAGCTTGAGGTGCTAGTGCCCTTTATCGGGCGTGGGGGTTCAAGTCCCCCCTCGGACACTTACCGGTCGTGGCAACGACCATTCGTCAGCGCTTCAACTCCTCAGCGCAAGAGCCGTCGGCGGTGCCGACGGCGTCACCGCAGGTCGGTGATCTCCGGCGCGAAGACCGTACCGAGCGGCTCAGGACCCACGTACTGCTGGCAGTTGCACTGCTGGGGCTCGTACTGCAGCGGCTTGCGGTCGGCGTCCCACAACGACGGTGCCTCGACCACCTCGTGGCACTTGCCGTCGTCCTTGCCGTGCATCGCCAGGTGGTGGGTGCAGCCGCAGACCGGTTCCGGCGGGCGGTTGGCGGCGCTCAGCTCACGCTGCCGGCGCTCCTGGGCCTTGATGAGTTCGAGCTTGCGCCGGTGCCGGATCTTCGCCGCGGCGCTGATCTTGTCGCCCACGAAGCCGCCGCCGAACAGCAGAACCGGAATAATCCACCACAGATTGTCCACGCCGACCACCCCGTCCCGTTGTACGTGCCAGCATATCGTCGCCGATGGACGGTTGTTCGAGCCTTCCGGGTCACGGAGCGGCCGGCCGTCCGCCCACCGCCATGACGGCCTCGGCGCCGCTCCGGCAGCCGGCCGCCAGCGCCTCCGCGAGATCCGCGCCCGCCAGCCGGGCCGCGAGCAGCCCCCCGGTGAAGGCGTCGCCCGCCCCGGTGCTGTCAACGGCGGTCGCCGGCACGGCGGATGCCCGAGCGCTGACCCGCCCGCGGGTCGCGGCCAGCGCGCCGCCCGCGCCGAGCGTCACCACCACGGTGCCGCAGCGGCCGCTCAACCCGGCCGCCGCGGCGGCCGGTTCCGCGGTACCGGACAGCAGCGCCGCCTCGTCGGCGTTCGGCAGCAGCAGGTCCGTGCCCGCGACCAGGTCCAGGAAGCGCGGTACCCCGAGGCCGCGCAGAAAACCGGCGGACGCCGGGTCGACGCTCACCGGCAGGCCGCGGGCGCGGGCCGCCGCGCCGGCCAGGGCGGCCAGCTCCCGGCCCGGCTCGCAGAAGAACAGGTAGCCGGAGAGGTGGACATGGCCGATCCCGTCGAGCAGCGCCTCGTCCCAGTCGGCCGGCCCGAGCCGGAAGGCGGCGCCGCTGTCGGTGACCAGGGTGCGTTCCGCGGCGGCGTCGACCAGCGCGATCACCACCGCGGTGGGCTGCTCCCGGTCGACCCGCAGCACCGGCTCGACGCCGGCCGCCGCCAGGGCCGCGCGGTGCCAGTCGGCGGAGTCCGCGCCGACCCTGGACAGCAGCCGCACGTCAGGCGCGCCCCGATGGGCGGCCCAGCAGGCCACGTTGGCGCCCGCGCCGCCCGGCAGCACCGCGATACGGGCCGCGGTGTCGGTGTCCGCGGCCAGCGGCTCCGCGTGCCGGGCCACCACATCGGTCACGGTGTCGCCGACCACCAGCAGCCCGCGGCCCGCCCGGCTCACGGCCGCCGCGACCAGGCCACGGCGATGTCCCCGGCCAGCGCCACGTTGCCGCGCACCGCGGCGAGATTCGCCTCCAGCGAGGCGCCCTCGGTGTGCTCGGTCAGATACGCCAGCAGATACGGCGTGATCGCCTGCCCGGTGACACCCTCGCGCTCCACCGCCGCCAGCGCCTCGGCCAGCACCCGGTCGTGCAGGGCGCGGTCGAGCTGGTGCTCGGCGGCCACCGGGTTGGCCACGATCAGGGCGGCGTCGTGGCCGCCGAGCGCGTCCTGGCCGCGCATCACCGCGGCCACCTCCCCGGCGTCCCGCACCGTCCAGTCCACCGGCTCACCGGAGTCGGTCAGGTAGAACCCCGGGAAGCGGCCGGTGCCGAAACCGACGACGCCGACGCCCAGCGTCTCCAGCCGCTGCAATGTGGCGGGCACGTCCAGGATCGACTTCACACCCGCGCACACCACGGTGATCCGGGTACGGGCCAGCAGGGCCAGGTCGGCGGACTCGTCCTGCACCTCGGTCCACCCCCGGTGCACCCCGCCGAGGCCCCCGGTGCCGAACACCCTGATCCCCGCACGCGCCGCCAGGAACGCGGTGCCCGAGACCGTCGTCGCGCCGCTCACCCCTGCCGCCATCGCCGGCGCCAGGTCGCGAAAGCCGAGCTTGCGCATGTCCGGGTCCTGGGCGACCCGCTCGACCTCGCCCTTCGTCAGGCCCACCCGGGGCACACCGTCGATCACCGCGACGGTGGCCGGCACCGCGCCGGCCTTCCTGACGAGCTCCTCCAACTCCCGGGCCACCCGCAGGTTGCGCGGTCTCGGCAGGCCGTGGGCGATGATCGTCGATTCCAGCGCCACCACGGGCTGCCGGCGGCTGAGGGCGTCTGTCACCTCGGCCGAGGTCACGACCCCGGCCGCCCGTTGATTCTCCATGCCCCCTACCTGGCACTCTCCGCCCGCCCCCAAACATCCGAAGCCCGCCCCGGACCCCGCAGGGCACCCCCGGCCCGGCTCGGCGGGAGAGGCGCGGGGAAAGGATTTGGCCTGAGCGCGCCTGACGCGTAGTGTGATGTTCACCGACGCGGGGTGGAGCAGCTCGGTAGCTCGCTGGGCTCATAACCCAGAGGTCGCAGGTTCAAATCCTGTCCCCGCTACTGCACGGAAAGGCCCGGTGCCCTCAGGCACCGGGCCTTTGCGCTGCCCGCCGGCGCGACCGCGCCCGCGGACTCGACGGCCGCCACCGCACGCACCCCGGGTCAGTCGCGGAGCGCCTGGTCGAGCACCGCGGCCCATTGCCGGACGATCCGGCCGCGCCGGGCCGAGTCGTCGCTGAGGAGATTGGCCAGGCCGAGGCCGCGGGCCATGTCCAGGGTCGCCTGCACGGTCTCGCGCACGCCCGGCCGGGACTCGTCGGCGCCGAGGAAGTCCACGGCGAGACGGTGCGCCTCGCGCCCGATCCGCGCTTCGAGCGCGGTCACCCCGGGCCGCAGCCGCTCCTCCGCGGTGGCGGCCGTCCACAGGTGCAGGGCGGCGCGGAAGAGCGGGCCGGTGTGCACGGCGACCAGCATGTCGACCACCGCGTAGGTCCGGTCGGGGCCCTCGCGGGGCAGTGCGAGGGCGCGTTCGCGTACCGCGGTCAGCCACTGCTCCGCCATGTGCCCGATCGCGGCGGTGAACAGCTCCTCCCTGGTGGGGAAGTGGTGCTGGGCCGCGCCGCGGGACACCCCGGCCCGGGCGCAGACGACCGCGACCGTACTGCCCGACCACCCGTGTTCGGCCAGGCAGGACACCGCGGCCTCCAGGACGCGCAGCCGGGTGGCGCGACTGCGGTCCTGCTTGGGGAAGCGGTCGGGGGAGGCGGCGGCCCCGGCGGCTAGCACGCCCATGGCGGGTCCCGGCGTTCCAGTGCGGCCCTGATGCCCTCGGCGGCCTCCGCCGACGCGAAGAGCCGCGCGCTCTGCTCCTGCAGTCCCGCCGCGGTGCCGGCGATCCGCTGTCTGAGCAGCGCCGTGCTGATCTCCTTGGACGCCGCGAGCCCCTGCGGCGAGGCCGCCCGCAGCCCGGCCAGGATCCCGTCGAGCGCCTCGTCCCACGCGGTGACCAGGCCGATCCTGACCGCCTCCGCGGTGCCGAAGGTCTCGCCGGTGAGCAGGTAGCGGGCCGCGGCCCGCGGGTCGGCCCGCGCCAGCACCGGGATCGAGGCGACCGAGGCGGCGAGGCCGAGGCGTACCTCGGTGAAGGCGAAGGTGGCCGCCTCACCGGCCACCGCGATGTCGCAGGCCGCCAGCAGCCCGAGGCCGCCCGCCCTGACGTGCCCGTCGGCCCGCGCCACCACCGGCTTGGCCAGGGCGGCGATCCGCTCGATCAGCGCCACGAGCAGCTTCGGCCCGCCGCGTACGCCGTCGGCCTTGAGGTCGGCGCCCGCGCAGAAGGTGGTGCCGGTGTGGGTGAGCAGGACGGCCCGCACCTCCGGATCGGCGTCCGCGCTGTCCAGGGCCTCGGTGAGCTCGGCGATCAGCGCGGCGGACAGGGCGTTGCGGTTGTGCGGTGAGTCGAGCGTGAGCACGGCTATGGCACGTTCGGTGTGCCGGCGCACCAGCGGCTCATCGGGCACGGGGGTTCTCCTTCACCTCGGGTGGGCGGCGGGCGCACGCCGGTGGCCGGTCGCGGGGGGCGGTACGGGGACGGGTCCTGGTCAGTACGACTTGGGCAGCCCGAGGCTGTGGTGGGAGACGAAGTTGAGGATCATCTCCCGGCTGACCGGGGCTATCCGGCCCACCCGGGAGGCGGTGAGCAGTGACGCCAGACCGTACTCCGTGGTCAGGCCGTTGCCGCCGAGGGTGTGCACGGCCTGGTCGACGGCCCGCGCGCACGCCTCCGCTGCCGCGTACTTGGCCATGTTCGCGGCCTCGCCCGCGGCCATGTCGTCGCCGGCGTCGTAGAGGTAGGCGGCCTTCTGCATCATCAGCCGGGCGAGTTCCAGCTCGATGTGCGCCTGCGCCAGCGGGTGGGCGATGGCCTGGTGGCCGCCGATCGGGGTGGACCACACCTGCCGGGTGCGGGCGTAGTCGACCGCGCGGTCGACGGCGTAGCGGCCCATGCCGATCGAGAAGGCGGCGGTCATGATCCGCTCGGGGTTGAGCCCGGCGAAGAGCTGCAGCAGCCCCGCGTCCTCGTCGCCGACCAACGCCTCGGCGGGCAGCGCCACATCGTCCAGGAAGAGCTGGAACTGCTTCTCGGGCGCCGACAGCTCCATCTCGATCGGCCGGAAGTCGAAGCCGGGAGTCTCCCGTTCGACCAGGAACAGGCACGGCTTGAGCCGTCCGGTGCGGGCGTCCTCGGTGCGGCCGACGATCAGCGTGGCGTCGGCGATGTCGACACCGGAGACGAAGACCTTGCGGCCGGTCAGCAGCCAGCCGCCGGTGTCCGGGTCGCGGCGGGCGGTGGTGGTGATGCGGTGCGAGTTGGACCCCGCGTCGGGCTCGGTGATGCCGAACGCGATACGCAGCGAGCCGTCCGCGAGCCCCGGCAGCCAGCGCTGCCGCTGTGCGTCGGTGCCGAACCTGGCGATGACCGTGCCGCAGATCGCCGGGGAGACGATGAGCAGCAGCAGCGGGCAGCCCGCCGCCCCCAGCTCCTCCAGCACGATCGACAGTTCGGCCATCCCGCCGCCCCCGCCGCCGTACTCCTCCGGCAGGTTGACGCCGAGGTAGCCGAGGCCGCCCGCCTCCTGCCACAGCTCGTCGGTCTGCTTGCCGGCCCTGACGGCCGCCGTGAAGTAGTCGCGGCCGTAGCGGCGGCCGAGGGCGCCGACGGCCTCGCGCAGGGCGCGCCGCTCCCCGGTCTCCAGCAGGGCGCTGTCGAAGGTGCTGCGGACGGTGGTCATGGTCCTGTCTCCTCCCTCTCCTCCTTGACGACGGCCAGTACGGCGCCGAGTTCGACCTGGCGGCCGACGTCGGCGGTGAGTTCGAGCAGCGTCCCGGCGGTCGGGGCGGCGACCACGTGTTCCATCTTCATCGCCTCCAGCCACAGCAGCGGCTGCCCCGCCTCGACCCGGTCGCCCGGGGTGAGGCCGGCGGTCCTGACGACGGTGCCGGGCATCGTCGCCCGCAGCGAACCGGGCGCGGCGGACTGCCCGGGGTCGGGGAAGCGCGGCAGCACGGTGAGCGCGGCGGACCCGAACGGCGAGTCCACGAAGGTCCGTTCCGGGTACACCGCGATGTCGAAGGTCCGCCGGACCCCGTCGATCTCCAGCGCGACCCGGTCCGCGGCGGCACTCACCAGGCGGACGCCGTCGAAGCCCTCCGCGGTCAGCCCGTCCCGGTCCAGCCGGTAGCGGATGTCGTACGCCCGCCCGCCCGGTTCACCCGCGTAGCGCTTGAGCTGCGGCTGCGAGGGGACGTTCCGCCAGCCGCCGAGGCGTACCGGCACCGGCGCGCCGGCCGCTCCCGTACGCCGGGCGGCGTCCGCGAGCGCGGCGGCCAGCGCGGCGAGCCGCTCCCGGTCGTCGGCAGGTCGCGGAGCCTCCTGACCGGCGAGGCCGAGCGCGGCGGCGTGCCGTTCGAGGAAGGCCGTGTCCAGCCGCCCGGCGGCGAAGTCCGGATGGCGCAGCGCGCGGACCAGCAGGTCCCGGTTGGTCACCGGGCCGTGCAGCCGCGCCCGCTCCAGCGCGTGCGCCAGCCGGCGGACCGCCTCGGCGCGGGTCGGCGCCCAGGCGATCACCTTGGCCAGCATCGGGTCGTAGTGCACCCCGATCCGCTCGCCGCCGGTCACCCCGGAATCCAGCCGCAGCCCCGCCTCCCGCCCCGGCGGCACGCCGAACTCCGCGTCCACGCCGGGTATCTCCAGCCGGTGCAGCCCGCCCGGCTGCGGCTGCCAGCCGCGCGACGGGTCCTCGGCGCACAGCCGGGCCTCCACCGCGTGCCCGCGCGGCCGCGGCGGCCGCGGTGGCAGGGCCGCGCCCTCGGCGATCCTGATCTGCCACGCCACCAGGTCGAGCCCGGTGACGCACTCGGTGACCGGATGCTCCACCTGGAGGCGGGTGTTCATCTCCAGGAAGTACGGCCGGCCGTCCGCCGCCACCAGGAACTCCGCGGTGCCCGCGCCCCGGTAACCGATCGAGCGGGCCGCACGCTCGGCCGCCTCGTGCAGCCCCGCGCGCAACGCCTCGGTCAGGCCGGGCGCCGGGGTCTCCTCGATCACCTTCTGGTGCCGCCGCTGCAGCGAGCAGTCCCGCTCGCCGAGCACCCACACCGTGCCGTGCCCGTCGGCCAGCAGCTGCACCTCGACGTGCCGGGCGCCCTCGACATACGGCTCGACGAAGACCTCCCCGTCGCCGAAGGCCGCCGCCGCCTCGGCCCGCGCCGCCGCCAACTCCCCTTCCAGGGCCGCGACGTCGCGCACCACCCGCATCCCGCGGCCGCCGCCGCCCGCGGCGGCCTTCACCAGCACCGGCAGATCCGCTCCGGTGACCGCCGCCGGGTCGAGCGCCGCGAAGACCGGCACACCGGCCGCCGCCATCAGCTCCTTCGCCCGGGTCTTGGATCCCATCGCCTCGACCGCCGCGGCCGGCGGACCGATCCACACCAGGCCGGCGGCGACGACCGCCCGCGCGAAGCCGGCGCTCTCCGACAGGAAGCCGTATCCCGGGTGCACCGCGTCCGCGCCCGCCGACAGGGCCGCGGCCACCAGCAGGTCCGCCCGTAGATACGTCTGGGCGGGCGCGTCACCCGGCAGCCGCACGGCGGCGTCGGCCTCCACCACGTGCGCGGCGGCCGCGTCCGCGTCGGAGTGCACCGCGACCGTGGCGATGCCCAGCTCGCGGCAGGTGCGGAAGACCCGCCGGGCGATCTCGCCCCGGTTGGCCACCAGCACAGAACCGATCGGCGTGCCCACAGGCCCGCCCCCTCCCTCTCACCGACGCAGACCACCGTCACATCCGGAAGACCCCGAAACCGCCGCGCGCTCCCTCCACCGGCGCCCCGTGCACCGCCGACAGGCACAGGCCGAGCACCGTACGGGTGTCGCGCGGGTCGATCACGCCGTCGTCGTAGAGCCGCCCCGACAGGAACATCGGCAGCGACTCCGCCTCGATCTGCTGCTCCACCGCCGCCCGCAGCCCCGCGTCCGCGTCCTCGTCGTAGGGCAGCCCGCGCGCCGCCGCCGACTGCCGGGCGACGATCGAGAGCACCCCGGCGAGCTGGCTGGGGCCCATCACCGCGGACTTGGCGCTCGGCCAGGAGAACAGGAAGCGCGGCTCGAAGGCCCGCCCGCACATCCCGTAGTGCCCGGCGCCGTAACTGGCGCCCATCAGAACCGAGATGTGCGGGACCCGCGAGTTGGAGACCGCGTTGATCATCATCGCGCCGTGCTTGATGATGCCGCCCTGCTCGTACTGCTTCCCGACCATGTAGCCGGTGGTGTTGTGCAGGAACAGCAGCGGGATGTCCCGCTGGTTGGCCAGCTGGATGAACTGCGCGGCCTTCTGCGACTCGGGGCTGAAGAGCACGCCCTGCGCGTTGGCCAGGATGCCGACCGGATAGCCGTGCACCTCGGCCCAACCGGTCGCCAGGGACGGCCCGTACAGCGGCTTGAACTCGTCGAAGGCCGAGCCGTCCGCGATCCGCACGATGACCTCGCGCGGGTCGAAGGGGGTGCGCAGGTCGCCCGGCACGATGCCCAGCAGGTCCGCCGGGTCGAACAGCGGCGCCGCCGGGTGCGGACGTGGACCGGGTCCGGGCTTGCGGATGTTGAGCCGCGCCACCACCCGGCGGGCGATACGCAGCGCGTCCGGCTCGTCCAGGGCGAAGTGGTCGGCCAGGCCGGAGATTCTCGCGTGCATGTCGGCGCCGCCCAGCGACTCGTCGTCGCTCTCCTCGCCGGTGGCCATCTTCACCAGCGGCGGGCCGCCGAGGAAGACCTTCGCGCGCTCCTTGACCATGATGACGTGGTCCGACATCCCTGGGATGTAGGCGCCGCCCGCGGTGGAGTTGCCGAAGACCACCGCGACCGTCGGGATGCCGGCCGCGGACAGCCGGGTCAGGTCGCGGAAGAGGGCGCCGCCCGGGATGAAGATCTCCTTCTGGCTGGGCAGGTCGGCGCCGCCCGACTCCACCAGGCTCACCACCGGCAGCCGGTTGGCGAAGGCGATCTCGTTGGCCCGCAGCGCCTTCTTCAGCGTCCACGGGTTGCTCGAACCGCCGCGCACGGTCGGGTCGTTGGCCGTCACCACGCACTCGGTGCCCTCGATCACGCCGATCCCGGTGACCAGCGACGCGCCGGTGGTGAAGTCGCTGCCCCAGCCGGCCAGTGGCGACAGCTCCAGGAAGGGCGTGTCCGGGTCGAGCAGCAGCTCGATACGCTCCCGGGCCTGCAGCTTGCCGCGGGCGCGGTGCCGCTGCCGATACTTCGGGCCGCCACCGGCCAGGGCGTCGGCGTGCGCCGCGGCCAGTTCGGTGAGCCGCGCGGTCATCGCGGCGGCCCGCTCGGCGAAGTCCGTGCCGCGGACGTCGAGGGACGTCATCCCGCCGCTCCCCGCGACGGCTTCCGGCTGTCACCCGGCGGCCCCGCGAAGGCCTGCACCAGCGACAACCAGGCGTCGGCGTCCGGGCCGTGCGCCTCAAGCCGCACGTCGTCGCGATGCCTGCGGCGTACCGCAAGCAGGCAGAAGTCCAGCGCGGTCCCGGTCACCCGCTGGGCGGCGTCGTCCGGGCCGAAGGTCCACAACGAGCCGTCAGGGGCGGTCAGTTCGACCCGGAACTCCTCCGCGGGCGCAGGTCTGCCGTGCACGGAGAAGGCGAAGTCCCTTGCGCGCACGCCGATGCGGGCCACGTGCCACAGCCGGGCGGTCGGCTCCCGCCGCACGCCGAGGGTGTCCGCGACGTCCTCGCCGTGTGCCCAGGTCTCCATCAGCCGGCCCGTCGCCATCGACGCGGTGCTCATCGGCGGCCCGAACCAGCGGAAGCGGACGCCTTTCGGCTGCGACGCCAGCGCCTCGGACAACCGGTCGCGGCCCTCCCGCCACCGCGCAAGCAGCTCGCCCGGCGGCAGGGCCGCGCCCTGACGGGCGCCGTCGTCCACGTAGGTGTCGAAGTGCGCCGCGGCCGCGTCGAACTCGCGGGCGAAGGCCTCGGGTTCGGTCACCGCCAGCAGGGCGCGGTGGTCGGTCCAGGCCAGGTGGGCGATCTGGTGCGCGATCGTCCACCCCTCGGCCGGGGTCTCGCGCCCCCATGCCGCCGGTTCCAGCTCCGCCACCAGGGCGTCGAGGCCGGCGGTTTCTGCGAGCAGGTCGTCCAGGACCGGTGTTTCCACGGGCACCCCCAGTTCGGCGTGTCCCGAGGGTCCCAGCGGACCCGGAATCAATCAAGCCCGCACGCTTGGATTTCGTCGCCAACGCCGTTCTCGGCCGGCGTGCGCCTTACGGCGACGCCGCCGCGGCGGCGGGCCAGAGCTGCCGGTGGGGCGGGCCGGGCGTCAGAACCTCCGTTGGGGTGGGCCGGACGCCAGAACCGCCGGTGGGGCGGGAACCACCCGCCCCACCGGCCGGCGGCCCGCAGGGCGCCGGCCGGGCGCCCCGCGGGGCGCGGGATCAGGCCTTGGCGCGCCGCGCCAGCAGGGTGGCGCGCTTGGTGTCGAACCGCACCGCCTGCTCGTTCAGGCCGCCCATGAAGAGGCCGAGCTCCTCCTGGGCCCGCAGCCCCTCCGGGCCGAGGCCCGAGACCTCGAGCACCTTGAGGTGCCGCAGCACCGGCTGCAGCACGTCGTCATGGTGGATCCGCAGGTTGTAGATGCCGCCGATGGCCATCCGCGCCGCGGCCCGCTCGAAGCCGGGCATACCGTGGCCGGGCATCCGGAAGGCGACGACGACGTCGCGGATCGCCTGCATCGCCAGGTCGGGCGCGAGCTGCAGCGACGCGGCCAGCAGGTTGCGGTAGAAGACCATGTGCAGGTTCTCGTCGGTGGCGATCCTGGCGAGCATCCGGTCGCACACCGGGTCGCCGGACTCGCGGCCGGTGTTGCGGTGCGAGACCCGGGTGGCGAGCTCCTGGAAGGCCACGTAGGCCACCGAGTGCAGCATGCTGTGCCGGTGGTCGTGCTCGAAGCCCTCCGACATGTGCATCATCCGGAAGCGCTCCAGCTCGACCGGGTCGACGGCCCTGCTGGTGAGCAGGTAGTCGCGCATGACGATCGCGTGCCTGCCCTCCTCCGCGGTCCACCGGTGGACCCAGGTGCCCCAGGCGCCGTCGCGGCCGAAGAGCGTGGCGATCTCGTGGTGGTAGCTGGGCAGGTTGTCCTCGGTGAGCAGGTTGACCACAAGAGCTATCCGGCCGATCGCCGAGACCTTGGACTGGTCGGGCGCCCACGCCTCGCCCTCCATGACGCCGTCGAAGTTCCGGCCGTCACTCCACGGCACGTACTCGTGCGGCATCCACTCCTTGGCCACCCCCAGGTGCCGGTTCAGCTCGCGCTCGACCACCTCTTCCAGTGCGTGGAGGAGCGCTGCGTCACTCCAGACATCCGGTCGGGCGAGGTGGGGCGAGGTAACGGTCACGGGGGCTCCTGGGGACGGAGGGGGACAGTACGGGGGGATCAGCGGAGACAGCGGGGACGGCGAAAACACCTACGCTGTCGTAAGTTACGCAACCGTAGGTTAAGGCGGCGTAAGAAGGCAACCCATGCGCCCGCCTGCGAAGATCGTGTCTGCCGGGCGCCGGCGCCGGTCGCCTCGCCGCGCTCGCCGGCAGCCGCTAGGATCCTGGGCCTGATGAGTGCCACCCTTGTAGCCAGGAATCTCGCCGCAGGACATGGCGACCGCGCGCTGTTCTCGGGCCTCGACCTGGTGGTCGGGCCCGGTGACGTCATCGGTCTCGTCGGCGCCAACGGTGCCGGCAAGTCGACGCTGCTGCGGCTGCTCGCCGGTCTCGACACCCCGGAGGACGGCACGCTGCGGCTCAGCCCCGCCACCGCCACCGTGGGCCATCTGCCGCAGGAACCCGACCGCTCGGACAACGGCGAGACGGTTCGGGACTTTCTGGCCCGCAGGACCGGTGTCAGCGCGGCCCAGCAGGCACTGGAGGCGGCCACCCAGGCGCTGGTCGACGGAGCGCCCGGCGCGGACGACGCCTACGCGGTGGGCCTGGAGCGCTGGCTCGCGCTCGGCGGCGCCGACCTGGACGAACGCGCGGCGGAGGCCACGACCTCGCTGGGCCTGGGCATCAGCCTCGACCAGGAGATGTACGCCCTGTCCGGCGGCCAGGCCGCCCGCGCCGGGCTCGCCTCGCTGCTGCTCAGCCGCTACGACGTCTTCCTGCTCGACGAGCCCACCAACGACCTCGACCTGGACGGCCTGGAGCGGCTGGAGAAGTTCGTCACCGGCCTGCGCGCCGGCACCGTCCTGGTCAGCCACGACCGGGAATTCCTCACGCGCACCGCCAACCGGGTGGTGGAGCTGGACCTGGCACAGCATCAGGTCGCGGTCTACGGCGGCGGGTACGCCTCGTATCTGGAGGAGCGGGCCACCGCCCGTCGGCACGCCAGGGAGGAGTACGACGAGTACGCCGACACCAAGGCGGGCCTTGAGGCCAGGGCACGCATGCAGCGCGGCTGGATGGACAAGGGCACCCGCAACGCCCTGCGCAAGGCGCCCGACAACGACAAGATCGCCCGCAAGGCGCGCGCGGAGGGCAGCGAGAAGCAGGCGGCCAAGGCCCGGCAGACCGAGCGCCTGATCGAGCGGCTGGACACGGTCGAGGAGCCGCGCAAGGAGTGGGAGCTGCGGATGGAGATCGCCGCGGCGCCCCGGGCCGGCGCGGTGGTGGCCACCCTGAGCGGCGCCGAGGTCCGCCGCGGGGACTTCCGCTTCGGCCCGGTGGACCTGCAGATCGACTGGGCCGACCGGGTCGCGATCACCGGCGCCAACGGCTCGGGCAAGTCCACCCTGCTGGCGGCACTGCTCGGCCGCCTGCCGCTGGACCGGGGCCGCAGCGCGCTCGGCCCCGGTGTGCTGGTCGGCGAGGTCGACCAGGCGCGCGGCCTCTTCCGCGGCACAGAACCGCTGCTCGACGCCTTCCGCGGCCCGGCGCCCGACCTGGACCCGGCCGCGATCCGCACCCTGCTGGCGAAGTTCGGCCTCAGGGCCGACCACGTGATGCGGCCGGCGGCCACGCTGTCGCCGGGGGAGCGCACCCGGGCGGCCCTGGCGCTGCTGCAGGCCCGCGGGGTCAATCTGCTGGTGCTCGACGAGCCCACCAACCACCTCGACCTGCCGGCGATCGAGCAGCTGGAGGCGGCCCTGGCGGCGTATCAGGGCACCCTGCTGCTGGTCACCCACGACCGGCGGATGCTGGACGCGGTGCACACCACCCGGCGGATCGAGGTCGCGGGCGGCCGGATCACCGAGGCCTGACCCCGGACCGCACGGATCGCCAGGCAGGAGTGGGAAGTCCGGGGCGAGAACACCGGGAACCCGATCGCGCCCGCCTGCGTCCCACCCTTGACCGCCGCGAAACGGTCACGGGAGGAGGACGGTGATGCGCCATCGGATACCTGCTGCCGCCGTCGCGGGCGCCGTCGCCGTCACCGTGCTCGCGGCGGGCTGCAGCTCGGCGTCCGGGGTGCGGGTGGTGCCCCCGGACCCCGCGGGCGGTACGGACGTCTCCGCGGACTGCGGCGACGTGGTCCTCGACCTGTCGAGCAAGGACACGCCGGGGAAGATCTGCCTGAGCGTCGGCAGCACGCTCCGGCTGCGTTTCGGCGAGCGGGGAAATACCGCGGCCGAGTCGGGTGGGGCGTTGACCGAGGTCTCGTCGGGTGTCTACCGGGGTGCCGCCGTCGGCGACGCCACCCTCAGCGGCAGCCGGCGGGCCTGTCCGGACGAGCCCGGCGGGATGTCCTGCCTGGCCATCGTGCCGTGGAGCATCACGGTCGACGTCCGATGAACGCCCCGGGCGGCAGGGTGCGTCCGGGACGGCGAAGGACCCGGGCCGGCAGTGGGGGCCGGTCCGGGTCCGCCGATCGCTCAGCGATACCGCGGTGCCGTGTGTGTCAGCTGACGTTGACGGCGGTGTCGTCGATGAGGAACGAGGTGGCCAGGGAGGAGTCCTCGGTCCCGGTGAACTTCAGGGTGACGGTCTGGCCGATGTAGGGGGTGAGGCTGACGGTGCGCTGGACGTAGCCGGTGCCCTTGTTGATGTTGGAGTAGGAGGCCACGGTGGTGGTGCCGGCTGCGACGGTGAGCTTGTCGTAGGCGGTGGTGGTGGTGGTCTCGCTGGAGTCGACGTAGAGGTAGAAGGTGAGGGTGGCGCTGGTGCAGCCGGCGGGGATGGTGACGGGCTGGGAGAGGGTGTCGGTGTGGGTGGTGCCGTAGCCGTCGAGCCAGGCCTTGTAGGAGCCGGCGTGGGCGGGGGCGTCGGTGCTGCTGTCGATGACTCCGCTGGAGGAGGTCCAGCCGGTGGCGCCGCTTTCGAAGCCGGGGTTGGCCAGGAGTTGGCCGGCGGTGCAGCCGCCGCCTCCGCCGCTGCTGGTGACGGACCAGGTGAAGGACGCGGTGCCGGTGGCGTTGGTGGAGTCCTTGGCGGTGACGGTGACGCTGTAGGTGCCGGTGGTGGCGGAGGTGGTGCCGGAGATCAGGCCGGTCGAGGAGCTGATCGACAGACCCGGCGGCAGACCGGTCGCGGTGTAGGTCAGGGTCTGGCCGGACGCGGAGTCGGTGGCGTGGATCTGCAGGCTGACCGCGGTGCTCACCTTGGTGGACTGGTTGCCCGGGCTGGTGACGCTCACGGTGTTCCCGGTCGAGCCGCCGCTGGTGAAGGCGGCCGTGCCGTTCGGGGTGCCGAGGCCGGTCGGGCCGTCGTAACCCGCCTTCGCGGTGCACAGGTAGCTGCTGCCGCAGGAGCCGTTGGTGCCGGTGGTCACGTCGTTGAGCGCGCTGGTGTGCGCGTAGGGGTAGGAGGCCGGGGTGGTGCCCGCGGCCGGGGTGCCGGCCAGCGCGTAGACCGAGGCGATGATCGGCGACGAGGCGCTGGTGCCGCCGTAGACCTGCCAGCCGCTGGCCTGGTAGCTGTCGTAGACGGCCAGGCCGGTGGCCGGGTCGGCGACCGCGGAGACGTCGGCGACGGTCCGCCGGGCGCAGCCGGTGTCGGTCTGCCAGCTGGGCTTGGCGTCGTAGGCCGAGCAGCCCGAGCCGGCGCCGTCGCCGGTGGTCGAGCCCCAGACCTTCTCGGTCCAGCCGCGCGAGGTGCCGCTGGACCGGGACAGCGAGGTGCCGCCGACCGCGGTGACGTAGCGGGAGGAGGCGGGGTACTCGGCGCCGTAGCCCTCGTCGCCGGAGCTGACGGTGATGGCCACGCCGGGGTGGTTGAAGTACTGCGAGTCGGAGGTGGTGTCGCTGGAGTCCTCGTCGCCGCCGTAGCTGTTGGACACGTACTTCGCGCCCAGGGTGACGGCCCGGTTCACCGCGGTGCCCAGGTCGGCCATGCTCGCCGAGGTGGCCTCGACCAGCAGGATGTGGCACTGCGGGCACACGGCGCTGACCATGTCCAGGTCGAGCGAGATCTCACCTGCCCAGCCGGAGTCCGCTGACGGGTAGCTGGTGCCGCCGCTCTGGTTGACCTTCTTGAAGCAGCCGTTGGCCGTGGTGCAGGCCGGCAGGCCGTACTGGCTGCGGTACGTGCCCAGGTCGGCCTCGGCGCTCGGGTCGTCCTGCGCGTCCACGATCGCCACGGTGGCGCCGGAGCCGGCCGACGAGGGCAGCGCGTACGCGCCCTGCAGGTCGGTGGGGCCGTAGCCGGACGGGGTGGCGTCGGGGGAGATGCCGAGGTGGTGCACGACGTCGGTGCGCGCCAGGGCCAGGCACGACATCACGCCGGGCGTGGCCGGGGCCGAGCAGAGCCTGGTGGTGTGCGCGCCGGTGGCCGCGGCGGGGGTGGCCGCGGGGGTGCCGGCCGCGGACGGCGACGCGGCGGCGACCATGCCGCCGGTGACCAGCGCGCCGGCCGCGACGACCGCGACGGCGGCGCGGCGGACGGCACGTCTGATCCGGCCGGGATTTGTCAGCTGCAATGAACTGCCCTCCGATGGGGGGATCTGCTCCCGAGGGCGCCCGCGGATGATCTCTTTGTCAAGGTCATGACAACTGATCATGGAGCGGTGTCGCCTGGGACTTCGTGTGGCGCACGTTCACCGGTGATCACGTCGATGACTGTTGTCAACTTCCGTTCACTGCCACCCCGTTCAGTGGTGGCCGAGGTCGAAGGTAGTGAAACCATTCCCAAGGGACTACCGGGCAATGGCAAAGGCTTCCCCTCGAACCACCGTCGGCGGGCGGCCTGATCGCTTCCCCGCATGGATCAGCGCCGTATACCTTGTGGCGCCATGGACACCGAGGAAGAACCCGTCAACGACCTCGTCGCGCTCGGCCTGGCGCGCTACGAGGCGCGGGTCTACCTCGCGCTGGTCCGCCGCGAGTCGTATACGGCCGCGGAGGTCGCCCGCGCCGCCGACGTACCCCGGCAGCGGGTCTACGACGTGCTGGACGCGCTCGTCCGGCGCCGGCTGGCGGTCGCCCACCCGGGGCGGGTGGCGACCTTCTCCGCCATCGCGCCCGAACTGGCCGTCGCCCGGCTGATGACCCTCCAGCGCGAGCAGCTCGAACGCCTCGACCGGGTCTCGAACGCGCTGACCGCGGCGCTCGTCCCGGTCTGGGCGGACGGCCGCAACCACACCGTGCCGCTGGACTACGTCGAGATCCTGCGCGACCCCAAGTCCATCGCCGAGGCCTTCACCGACATCCAGGCGCACGCCGGCCACGAACTGCTCAGCTTCTGCAAACCGCCCTTCGTCGCCCCCGCCGCCAACACCCCCGGCATCAAGGTCGCCCGCCGGCTGCACCGCTCGGGGGGCACCGTGCGCGCCATCTACACCCATGAGGCGCTCGACGACGCGGACGTGCTGGAGAACGTCAGGCGCTTCGGCGCGGCGGGGGAGGAGTGCCGCTTCACCGCGGAGCTGCCGCTGAAACTGGTCGTCGCCGACGCCCGCCTGGTGCTGTGCGACATGCCGGACCCGGTCGCGGGCACCGGCACCACCACCGCGCTCTACATCGAGCACCCGGCGCTCGCCGCCTGCCTCCGGCTGGCCTTCCTGACCGTGTGGGAGAGCGCGCAGACCGTGCCGGGCACCCACGCGTGAGGCCGCCGGGCCGCAGGATCTGGCACCCCGGCCCGGCGTACTCGCATGTCGGAGGGGGTCCCGGGCTACAGTGAGCGGGTGGCTGTGTTCCTGCTCGGGCTGGGCGCCGCCTGCTGCCTCGGCTTCGGGTTCGTGCTGCAGCAGCGCGCGGCGGCGCGTGCCCCGCTCGCGGACTTCCTGTCCTTCCGGCTGCTGCTCGACCTGATCCGCATGCCCGACTGGCTGCTCGGCGTCGGGCTGATGGTCTGCGGCCAGATCCTGGGCGCGGTCGCCCTCGCGTACGGCGAGGTCTCGCTGGTCGAACCGCTCACGGCGACCAATCTGCTGTTCGCGATGGCGCTGTCCCGGCGGCTGAGCGGGCAGCCACTGGGGTGGAACGGCTGGTTCGGCGTGGTCGTGCTCGCGCTCGGCGTCACCGGCTTCATCGTGGCCGGCCGGCCACGCGGCGGCGGCCCGGAAGCCGGCGCCCTGCGGCACTGGCTGGTCTTCGGCATCGTCGCCGGCCTGGCGATGCTGCTCACCCTCAAGGCCCGCAGACTGCCCCGGTCCGGCGAGGCGGCACTGCTGGGCCTCGCGGCGGGCCTGCTCTACGGGCTGCAGGACTCGCTCACCCGGGTCTGCGGCCAGATCGTCGAGGACAGCGGCCTCGCCGTGCTCGCGGTGTCCTGGCAGCCGTACGCCGTCGGGGTGCTCGGGCTCTCCGGCATGCTGCTGGTGCAGAGCGCCTTCGAGATGGCCCCGCTGCGGATGTCGCTGCCCTCGCTGACGGCGGCGCAGCCGATCGCCGGCATCGTCTGCGGCGTCGGCTTCCTCGGCGACCGGCTCCGCTTCACCGCAGGACCGCTGGCCTGGGAGGCGGCTGGCCTGGCGGCGATCGTGGTCGGCGTGGTCCTGCTCGGCCGGCACCCCGCGATGCCGGCGGGCATCGCCGAGGAGGAACCGGTGGGCGCCAGCAGGTTCGACCCCTGACCGGCCGGGTGCGCCACCAGGCCTGGGGCGCTGACACCGCCTACGGGGACCAGGTGAAGTGCGGGTCGCGGCGGGTCAGGAAGGCGGTGGCGCCCTCCAGCGGATCGGGGCTGGCGGCGGCCTGCGCCGACCAGTAGGCCTCGCGGTCGGGGGCGGCAGTGCCCGCGGTGAAGTCCTTGGCGGCGTGCTGGGTCAGCCGGGAGCGGGTGGCGAGGAGCGCCGCGTATTCGGCGACCCGGGTGGCGAGCGCGCCGGGCGCCCACACCTCGTCGACCAGCCCGGCGCGCAGCGCGCGCTCGTGGTCGATCAGCTCGGCGGAGAAGAGCAGGTGCTTCGCGGTGGCCGGACCCGTCAGCCGTACCAGCCGGCGGGTGGAGGACGCGGGATAGACGATGCCGAGCCGCGCCGGCGTGACCCCGAACAGCGCGCCCCGCGCGGCGAAGCGCAGGTCGCAGGCCGCCGCGAGCTGGCAGCCGCCGCCCACGCAGTGGCCGCGCACCGCGGCCAGCGTCGGCTTGGGGAAGGCGGCGAGCGCCTCCTCCGCCGCGACCGCGGCCTCCTGGGCCGCCCGCAGCCCGGCGGCGTCGGTGAAGCCGCTGATGTCGGCGCCCGCGCAGAAGGTGTCGCCCGCGCCGGTGAGCACCAGCACCCGCACCGCGGGATCGGCCGCGAGCGGCGCCAGCAGGCCGGGCAGCGCCGCCCACATGGCCGGCGTCATCGCGTTGCGCCGGGCCGGGTTGGCGATGGTGACGGTCGCGGTGCCCGCCATGGTGCCGACCGTCAGTCCCGGCGGCATGGTCATGACGGCTCCTCGGACAGGACGGGCGCCCGGACGGCACGAACACGGCAACACGCGATCAGCAACGATCGCCGGAGTGACATTACCGCTCGACCCCGGTCGTAAATCGCTGAAAGGCGCGGACTTACGGTTTCCCGCCTGACGCGGCCCCGGCTTTGCGGACACTCGAAGCCATGAGGCGGAATCCGCCGGGACACCGGCGGGGCCTGCGGGGACACGCACGCGAAGGCGATGGTGGGTACGGTCATGGAGGTCCGCGGGAGCGTCCCGCACGATCAGGCTCCGGCCCCGGGACCGTACGAGGGGGTGTGGCGTTTCACGGCCCCCGCCGTGGACTCCTCCGTCCCCCAGGTCCGGCGCGGGGTCCGCACGCTCATCGGCGACCTGGCGGTGCCGATCGACGAGGACGTCCTCTACGGCCTGCTGGTGATCGTCTCCGAGCTGGTCACCAACGCGGTCAGGCACGCGGCGGTGCTCTCGCCCGAGCTGTGGGTCGAGGTCGCGGTCGGCCCGGACTGGATCAGGATCGCCGTCGAGGACCAGCACCCCTACCGCCCCAAGGCACTGGAGACCGACCATGCCAGGACCGGCGGGCGCGGGCTGCTGCTGGTCAAGACGATCGCAGCGGAGGCGGGCGGCTCGTGCGACATCGCGCAGACCGCGACCGGCGGCAAGGTGATCTGGGCCGCCCTGCCGCTCCAGCCGCCCACCCGCTGACCCGGCGGCTACCAGCCCGCCCGGCCCCCGGTCACCTCGCGCACCGTGGGCAGCGCCGCGTCCAGCACCGAGCCGAACCACGCGGAGAAGATCCCCTCGGCCCGCAGCTTCGCCAGGTCCGCGGGGCCCGCGAAGGCGGTGTCGTCGATCTCCGCCGGGTCCGGGTGCAGCGGACCGCTGACCAGCCCCACGTAGAGGTGGTTGAACTCCTGCTCCACCAGGCCGGACGCCGGGTCCGGATGGTTGTAGCGCACGGTCCCCGCCTCGCGCATGAGCGCCGGCGCGACCCCCAGCTCCTCCGCGGTGCGCCGGGCGGCGGCGACGAAGGGCTGCTCACCGGGGTAGGGGTGGCCGCAACAGGTGTTGGACCACACGCCGGGCGAGTGGTACTTGCCCAGCGCTCTGCGCTGCAGCAGCAGCCGGCCGTCCTCGTCGAAGAGGAAGACCGAGAACGCCCGGTGCAGCCGGCCGGGCGCCAGGTGCGCCGACAGCTTCTCCGCTGTGCCGGTTGTCACACCGTTCTCATCGACCAGTTCGAGCATGATCGGCTCTTCGGCCCCGCCGGCGGGCGGCGGGGCGGCGGCGGCAGAGCCGGGTCGATCGGTGGCAGGACTGCTGGGCATAACCATCCTTCGCATTCGACGGCAAGTCCTCAGTCTGCCTCACGCGAGGTGCCGCTAATCGCGGACACCGTATTCGGTGGCGCAGCCGTGATTCAGTGGCACAGCCGTGCCTCGTGCTCCGCGTGCCCGGCGGGCTCCAGCTGGAATGTGCAGTGCTCGACGTCGAAATGGACTCCGAGGCAGCCCTGCAGATCGTGCAGCATTTTCTCGTAGCCCACCTCGTCGAGCACCTCCTGGCTGACCACCACGTGCGCCGACAGCACCGGCATCCCCGAGGTGATGGTCCAGGCGTGCAGGTCGTGCAGGCCCTCCACGCCCTTGAGTCCCTCGATGTGATGCCGCACCGCCGCCATGTCGACATCCTTGGGGGCCGCTTCGAGAAGCACGTCCACGGCCTCGCGCAGCAGCCGCCAGGTGCGCGGCACGATCAGCAGCCCGATCAGCAGCGAGGCGACCGCGTCGGCCTGCCGCCAGCCGGTGGCCAGGAACACGCCGGCCGCCACCACGACCGCCAGCGAGCCCAGCGCGTCCGCCATCACCTCCAGGAAGGCGCCGCGCACGTTCAGGCTCTCCCGCTGGCCGCCCATCAGGACCAGCAGCGACACGCTGTTGGCGACCATGCCGATCAGGCCGAAGACGATGGTGGCCCCGCCGTCGAAGTGCTGCGGCGAGATCAGCCGGTTGACGCCCTCGGCGAAGATGAAGGCGCCGACACCGAACAGCAGCACCGCGTTGATCACCGCCGCCAGGATCTCGGCGCGCGCGTAGCCGAAGGTGCGGCGCTCGCTCGCCGGGCGGCTCGCGATGTGCACGGCGATCAGTGCCATGGCGATGCCGGCCGCGTCGGTGGCCATGTGCCCGGCGTCGGCGAGCAGCGCGAGCGAGTCGGTCAAGGCGCTGCCGACCACTTCGGTGACCAGCACCAGCAGGGTGATGCTCAGCGCCACCAGCAGCCGGCCGCGGTGCGCGGCGGTCGCGGTGCCGCCGTGGCCGTGAGCGTGGCTGTGGCCTGCCCCCATCGGCGCGTCCCCTTCCCTTTTGCGCGGTGGTGTGCCGTTCTGTAGTCCGGGCCGCCGTCGGATTCCCCGGTTCGGGCTTTTCCGGCCGCGGCGGTCAGTCAACACCGGTCACCCACGGTGGGCAAGCCGGTACTGGAGACCGTTGTCATGTGCGATGACCTGCGGTGATGAGCCACGCGGAAGGGGTAGCCGAAGACGTCTCGCGGTCACTCGTACGGCGTACGGGGGATGCTGGTTGTCGGGGCGGCGCCGATCGCGCATGATGATCACACCGTGCGCACCAAGTCTGGGCGAATAGTCGGTGAACGGCCGCCATCGTTCATCCGATAGCCTCTGCCGTCGTGCCGGGCGGCCCGGCTCCTATGCCGCCGACCGCCCGCGGGCACGGTCTCCGCACGCTTCCAGGGAGTGGGTTCCTCTGCCGACCGCTATTCTCACCGGCCCCCCCGCCGCGGGTTCGTCGTCACCGCTGACCGACGACCTGCGGGCGCTGGGGTTCCAGGTCGTCGAGGCTGACACGCCGGACGCCGTCGCGGCCCGGCTCGAAGCGGTTCCGGCCGGCGACCGGGTGGCCGTGGTGGACCGCCGCTTCCGCGGCCACCGGCACGCGCTGCGGCTGGCCCTGACCGACCCGCGGTTCGACGCCGCGGCGGTCCCCGGCGCCCTGACCGCCCGTCCGGCCGCCCGCGCCGCCCTGGTCCGGGCCCTGGCGGACGTCCCTGGCGGACCGTCCGCCCACGGCGGCGCGCGGAGTGCCGCCGGGGACGCCGCGGTCGGCGCCGCGACGGCGCCCGGTCCCACGACCGGCGGCGCGACCGCCACCTCGACGGTGACCGCCGCGGGGACGACCACCGAGACCGCCACCGTTCCCGCGCAGGGCGCGGCCGTACCGCTGCCGGCCCCCCGCCGCGGCGCCGCGGTCGACGTGCTGCCCGACGCGCTGGCCACCGCCCTGGAGGCGGCCGGCGAGCAGCCGCACCGGCCCGAGCTTGGCGTGCTGGTCGCCGAGGTGCCCACCGACCGGACCGCGGTCGAGGCCGCGGTCGCCGCGATCGGCGCCGTGGACGAGGAGTCCGTGCGGCTGCGCAGCGCGGTCAAGGCCCGCGACGGATTCTTCACCACCCACTGCATCAGCCCCTACTCGCGCTACCTGGCCCGCTGGTGCGCCCGCCGCGGGCTGACCCCGAACCAGGTCACCACCGCCTCGCTGCTGGTGGCGCTGATCGCTGCCGGCTGCGCGGCCACCGGCACCCGCGCCGGATTCGTCGCGGCGGGCGTGCTGCTCCTCGGCTCGTTCGTGCTGGACTGCACCGACGGGCAGCTGGCCCGCTACTCGCTGCAGTATTCGACGCTCGGCGCCTGGCTTGACGCCACCTTCGACCGGGCCAAGGAGTACGCCTACTACGCCGGCCTCGCCCTGGGTGCCGCCCGCGGCGGCGACGACGTGTGGGCGCTGGCGCTGGGCGCCATGGTGCTCCAGACCTGCCGCCACGTCGTGGACTTCGCCTTCAACGAGGCCAACCACGACGCCACCGCGAACACCAGCCCCACCGCAGCGCTGTCCGACAAGCTGGACAGCGTCGGCTGGACGGTCTGGGTGCGCCGGATGGTAGTGCTGCCGATCGGCGAGCGGTGGGCGCTGATAGCGGTACTGACCGCGGTCAGCACCCCCCGGATCACCTTCGTGGTGCTGCTGGTCGGCTGCGCGCTGGCCGCCTGCTACACCACCGCTGGCCGGGTGCTCCGCTCGCTGACCCGCCGGGCCAGCCGTACCGACCGTGCCGCGCGGGCGCTGGACGACCTGGGCGACAGCGGCCCGCTCGCCGAGGCCCTGTCCGGTGTGCTGCGCCCGCTCGCCCGCCGGACGCCGGCCTTCGCGGCGCCCGCGGTGGCTGCGCTCGGCGCCGCCGCGGTGGCCGCGACGGCCGCGCTGGCCCCGCACGGCAGCTGGTATCCGGTGATCGCCGCCGGGCTGTACGTCCTCACCTCGGCCTTCGCCGTCGCGCAGCGGCTGAAGGGCGCGCTGGACTGGCTGGTGCCGCCGCTGTTCAGGGCGGGGGAGTACGGCACGGTGCTGGCGCTCGCCGCGGTCTCCGATGTGAACGGAGCGTTGCCCGCTGCTTTCGGACTGGTTGCCGCGGTCGCCTACCATCACTACGACACGGTGTACCGCATACGCGGTGGTGCCGGAGCGCCGCCACGGGCCGTGGTGCGCAGCGCGGGCGGCCACGAGGGCCGCACGCTGATCGTGGCCCTGGCGGCCGCCGTCGCCGCGCACCGCACGGGCTTGACGGTCACGCTGACGGTGCTCGCCATCGCCATCGCGCTGCTGGTCCTCACAGAGAGCATCCGCTTCTGGGTGTCCTCGGGGGCCGCCGCCGCCGTACACGACGAATCAGGAGAACCCGCATGATCGGCCTCGTGCTGGCGGCCGGCGCAGGCAGGCGCCTGCGTCCCCACACCGACACGCTGCCCAAGGCGCTGGTCCCGGTCGGCCCGGAGGGCGCGCGCGACAGCCTGACCGTGCTCGACCTGACGCTGGCCAACTTCGCCGCGGTCGGACTCACCGAGGCCGCGATCGTCGTCGGCTACCGCAGGGAAGCGGTCTACGCGCGCAAAGCGGAGCTGGAGGCACGTTACGGACTCCCGCTGACCCTGATCGACAACGACAAGGCCGAGGAGTGGAACAACGCGTACTCCCTCTGGTGCGCCCGTGACGTCCTGAGCCAGGGTGCGATTCTGGCCAACGGCGACACCGTGCACCCGGTCTCGGTGGAGCAGACCCTGCTCGCCGCCCGCGGTGAGGGCCGGCGGGTGATCCTCGCGCTGGACACCGTCAAGGCGCTCGCGGACGAGGAGATGAAGGTCGTCGCCGCCCCCGGCAAGGGCGTGCGGCGGATCACCAAGCTGATGGACCCGGCCGAGGCCACCGGTGAGTACATCGGGGTGACCCTCATCGAGGCCGAGGCGGCGGCCGACCTCGCCGACGCCCTCAAGGCGACCTTCGAGCGCGACCCCGGCCTGTACTACGAGGACGGCTACCAGGAGATGGTCGACCGCGGCCTGACCGTGGACGTCGCACCGATCGGGGACGTCGCCTGGGTCGAGATCGACAACGACGACGACCTCGCCAAGGGCCGGGAGATCGCGTGCCTGTACTGACCCGGCTGATCCCCTCGCCGGTCGTCGTCGACATCCGGGCGGGCGCGCTCGCCGACCTGTCCCGGCTGCTGGCCGACCAGCGCATCTCCACCTCCGGCAAGCTCGCCCTCGCCGTCAGCGACGGCTCGGGTGCCCGGCTGCGCGCGTCCCTGGAGCCGGAACTGCCGGGAGCCGACTGGTTCGAGGTCTGCGGCGGCACCATCGACGCCGCCGTCACGCTCGCCGACGCCATCCGGGGCAACCGCTACGACGCGGTCGTCGGCCTGGGCGGCGGCAAGATCATCGACGTCACCAAATACGCCGCCGCCCGGGTGGGCCTGCCCATGGTCGCGGTCGCCACCAACCTCTCGCACGACGGCATCTGCTCCCCGGTCTCCACGCTGGACAACGACAACGGCCGCGGCTCCTACGGCGTCCCCACCCCGATCGCCGTGGTCGTGGACCTCGACGTCATAAGGGAGGCACCGGCCCGCTACGTACGGGCCGGGATCGGCGACGCGGTGTCCAACCTGTCGGCCATCGCCGACTGGGAGCTCTCGCACCGCGAGACCGGCGAGCGGGTCGACGGACTGGCCGCCGCGATGGCCCGCAGCGCCGGCGAGGCCGTCCTGCGGCACCCCGGGGGCATCGGCGACGACGCCTTCCTCGGCACGCTGGCCGAGGGCCTGGTGCTCTCCGGTATCGCCATGTCGATCAGCGGCGACACCCGGCCGTCCTCCGGCGCCTGCCACGAGATCAGCCACGCCTTCGACCTGCTCTTCCCCAAACGGGCCGCCGCGCACGGCGAGCAGGTCGGCCTCGGCGCCGCCTTCGCCATGCACCTGCGCGGGGCGCCGGAAGAGGCGGGCCTGCTCGCCGAGACGCTGCGCCGGCACGGGCTGCCGGTGCTGCCCGCGGAGATGGGCTTCACCGAGGCGGAGTTCGCGCAGGCGGTGCACTACGCCCCGCAGACCCGCCCCGGCCGCTTCACCATCCTGGAACACCTCGACCTGTCCGCCACCGAGATCAGGGACGCATACGCCGACTATGCCAAAACCATCAGTAGCTGAACTGCGCCCGGTCGTTCACCCCCCGGGGGTCAAGGACCGGCGCAGCGGCGAGCACTGGGCCGGCCGGCTCTACATGCGCGAGCTCTCGCTGCGCATAGACCGGCACCTGGCGCCCACCCGGATCACGCCCAACCAGCTCACGTACCTGATGACCGTCTTCGGCGTGCTCGCCGCCCCGGCGCTGCTCGTGCCGGGGATCACCGGCGCCGTGCTCGGCGTGCTGATGGTGCAGCTGTACCTGCTGCTCGACTGCGTCGACGGCGAGATCGCCCGCTGGAAGCAGCAGTTCTCGCTCAGCGGCGTCTACCTCGACCGGGTCGGCGCCTACCTGTGCGACGCCGCCGTCCTGGTCGGCTTCGGCATGCGCGCCGCCGACCTGTGGGGCGACGGCCGGATCGACTGGCTGTGGGCCTTCCTCGGCACCCTCGCCGCACTCGGCGCGATACTGATCAAGGCCGAGACCGACCTGGTCGGCGTCGCCCGCCACCAGGGCGGCCTGCCGCCGGTCAAGGAGACCGCCTCGGAGCCGCGCTCCTCCGGTCTCGCGCTGGCCCGCAGGGCGGCCGCGGCCCTGCAGTTCCACCGGCTGGTGCTCGGCGTCGAGGCCTCGCTGCTGATCCTGGTGCTGGCCTTCGCCGACCAGGTCCGCGGCGACCTGTTCTTCACCCGGCTCGGGGTCGCCGTCCTGGCCGGAATCGCACTGGTGCAGACCCTGCTGCATCTCGTATCGGTGCTCGCGTCCAGCAGGCTGAAGTGAGGCGGGCATGAGCGAACCGCTGAAGGTCGGCGCGGTCGTCATCACGATGGGCAACCGGCCGGCCGAGCTCCAGGACCTGCTGGACTCGGTCGCCAAGCAGCAGGGGCCCCGGGTCGACGTCGCCGTCGTCGGCAACGGCTCCCCGCTGCCGGAGCTGCCCGACGGGATCCGCACCGCGGAACTGCCGGAGAATCTGGGCATCCCAGGCGGCCGCAACGCCGGCATCGAGCTGTTCGGCCCGGACGCCGCCGACGTCGACGTGGTGCTCTTCCTCGACGACGACGGCCTGCTGCCCGGCGACGACACCGCCGAGCTGGTCAGGGCCGCCTTCACCGCCGACCCGCAGCTGGGCATCATCAGCTTCCGGATCGCCGACCCCGACACCGGGATCACCCAGCGCCGCCACGTCCCCCGGCTGCGCGCCGCCGACCCGATGCGCAACTCCCGCGTCACCACCTTCCTCGGCGGCGCCTGCGCCGTCCGCAGCACGGTGATCCAGCAGGTCGGTCCGCTGCCGGCGGAGTTCTTCTACGCCCACGAGGAGACCGACCTCGCCTGGCGCGCGCTCGACGCGGGCTGGATGATCGACTACCGTTCCGACCTCGTACTGCACCACCCGACCACCTCGCCGGCCCGGCACGCGGTCTACCACCGGATGGTGGCCCGCAACCGGGTGTGGCTGGCCCGGCGCAACCTGCCGTGGCTGCTGGTCCCGGTCTACCTCGGAGTGTGGTTCGCCCTGACGCTGCTGCGGCGGCCGTCCGGTCCGGCGCTGCGCGCCTGGCTCGGCGGCTTCCGCGAGGGATGGGCCACTGACTGCGGTGAGCGGCGGCCGATGAAATGGCGGACGGTCTGGCGGTTGACCCGGCTGGGCCGACCCCCGATCATCTGACAAGCTCGGACCTGAGAGCATCAGGCGCAGCCCGGGAATCCCCTGCACCCGGCGCGCACCTTGAGGACGAAAGTGTCAACTGTGAGCGAGACAACGCACAATGGTGCGGTCGCCGTCGGTGCCCCACCCGCACCCACGGCCGATGACGGCCTCAGTCCCTCCCAGCTCGCTGCCAAGTACGGGCTGACCGTCAGCGGTGCCCGTCCGGGGCTGGCGGAATACACCCGGCAGCTGTGGGGCCGCCGACATTTCATCAACGAGTTCGCCAAGGCGCGTACTGCGGCGCAGTACACCCAGGCCCGCCTCGGCCAGCTCTGGCAGGTCATGACGCCGCTGCTGAACGCGGCCGTCTACTACCTGATCTTCGGTGTGCTGATCGGGACCAGAAAGGGCGTCGACAACTTCATCGCCTTCCTGGTCACCGGCATCTTCATCTTCACCTTCACGCAGTCCTCGGTGATGAGCGGCGTCCGGGCGGTGGCCGGCAACCTCGGGCTGATCCGGGCGCTGCACTTCCCGCGGGCCTCGATGCCCATCGCCTTCACGCTGATGCAGCTCCAGCAGCTGATGATGTCGATGTTCGTGCTCATCGCGATCGTGCTGATGACCGGTGAGGTGCCCGACGCCTCCTGGCTGCTGATCATCCCGGCGCTGATCACCCAGTGGATCTTCAACACGGGCCTGGCGATGATCGTGGCCCGGCTGGGCAGCAAGATGACCGACCTGGCACAGCTGATGCCGTTCATGCTCCGCACCTGGATGTACACCTCGGGCGTCATGTACAGCATCGAGAACCTGACCTCGCACGCCCCGCACTACGTCCGGATCCTGCTGGACATCAACCCTGCCGCGGTCTACATCGACCTGGCCCGGTTCGCACTGATCGACAGCGTCACCTCCTCGCAGATGCCGCCGCACGTGTGGATCAGCGCGGTGGGCTGGGCGGTACTGGCGGGCGCCGGCGGCTACATCTACTTCTGGAAGGCGGAGGAGCAGTATGGCCGTGGCTGAGCAGCAGCCTGTCGCGTCACCCACGCAGACGGCCGATGCCCGCATCCCGACGGTGATCGTCGACGATGTGCACATCGTCTACAAGGTCTACGGCGCCGGCACCGGCAAGGGCAGTGCCACCGCCGCGCTCGGCCGGCTGCTGCTGCGCCGCGGCTCACCGAACGTCCGCCGGGTGCACGCGGTGCGCGGGGTGAGCTTCACCGCCTACCGCGGCGAGGCGATCGGCATCATCGGCTCGAACGGCTCGGGCAAGTCCACCATCCTGCGGGCCATCGCCGGCCTGCTGCCGCCCGAGAGCGGAAAGATCTACACCGACGGCCAGCCGTCGCTGCTCGGCGTGAACGCGGCGCTGATGAACGACCTCACCGGGTCCACCAACGTGCTGCTCGGCGGTCTGGCGATGGGCATGTCGCAGGAGGAGGTGCGCTCGCGGTATCAGGGGATCGTCGACTTCTCCGGGATCAACGAGAAGGGCGACTTCATCTCGCTGCCGATGCGCACGTACTCCTCCGGCATGGCGGCCCGGCTGCGCTTCTCGATCGCGGCGGCCAAGAACCATGACGTGCTGATGATCGACGAGGCGCTGGCCACCGGCGACCGGGCCTTCCAGCGCCGCTCGGAGGCGCGGATCCGGGAGCTGCGCAAGGAGGCCGGCACCGTCTTCCTGGTGAGCCACAACAACAACTCCATCCGTGACACGTGCGACCGGGTGGTGTGGCTGGAGAAGGGCGAGCTGCTGATGGACGGCCCGACCGACGATGTCATCAAGGCCTACGAGGCACACACCAAGTAGCCGCGACACCTCGCGCCGCGGCGGCGCGAAAGACGACGGTCCCCGCCGGATGATCCGGCGGGGATCGTCGTGTTGTGGCAGGTAGTGTGCTTCGCGCCCCCGGCGTACGCCGGACAGTGGCCCGACGTAAGCTGTACCGGTGCTGGGAGCCCTCTGATGATCGATACCGGGTGTGCGACGCCCGGCGCGGCGGCGTGTCCGAAATGGGAAGATCCGACCGGGCGGTGTAGAACGGGGGATGTGGCGGCCATGACGAACGGGACCATCCTGCTCCGGGGCACGTATCCCGCCTTGCCGCCGGGCAGCTCGCGGTGACCGGGGACGACACGTCCCGGGCCGTGCTGGACAAGGCCGCGCGCGAGAACTTCCCGGTGGCCCCGGTCTTCCTGCCCCGAGCGTGGCGGCAGGACCTGATGGCGGTCTACGGCTTCGCCCGGCTGGTGGACGACATCGGCGACGGCGACCTGGCCGGCGGCGGCCGCCACGACGCGGCGCGGCTGGGCCTCGACCCGGCCGCGGCCGGCGACAGGATCGCGATGCTGGACGCCTTCGAGGCGGACCTGCGGCGGGTCTTCGACGGCACCCCGACCCACCCGCTGCTGCTCGCCCTGCAACCCACCGTCCGCCGCTGCGACCTGACCCCCGACCCCTTCCTCGGCCTGATCGCGGCCAACCGCCAGGACCAGCAGGTGGCCCGCTACGGGACGTATGACGACCTGCTCGCGTACTGCGAACTGTCCGCCAATCCGGTCGGCCGGCTGGTGCTGTCCATCACCGGCACCTCGACGCCGGAACGGGTCCGCTGGTCCGACGCGGTGTGCACCGCGCTGCAGATCGTCGAGCACCTCCAGGACGTCGCGGAGGACCTTGGCAGGGACCGGGTGTATCTCCCGGCGGAGGACATGAAACGCTACGCCGTGGATGAGGCCGACCTGGCAGCACCGCAGGCGGCCCCGCAGGTGAAAGCACTGGTCGCGTTCGAGGCCGAACGCGCCCGCGAGCTGTTGAATGAAGGTACCCCCCTGGTGGGTAGCGTCCGTGGCAGGCTTCGGCTGCTGCTCGCGGGATTCGTCGGCGGTGGGCGTGCGGCACTGAAATCGGTCGAGCGTGCCGGATACGACGTGCTTGCGGGTTCGCCCAAAGCCACCAAGAGCGGCCTGCTGCGCGAAGTGGGGTCGACATTGCGAAGAAAGGGGTGAGCCGGACCGTGAACGGTTCCGCCCACACGTCCGGACCGGTACTTGCCGCATACAGCTACTGCGAGACCGTGACCGGCCACGAGGCCCGCAACTTCGCGTACGGCATCCGCCTGCTACCCACCGCCAAACGGCGGGCGATGTCGGCTCTCTACGCGTTCTCGCGGCGCGTCGACGACATCGGTGACGGCGATCTCGCGCCCGCGGACAAGGCGGCCAGGCTCGATGTCACACGGCAGCTGCTCACCCGCGTCAGGAACGGCGAGATCCGCGAGGACGACACCGACCCCGTCGCGGTCGCGCTCGCCGACGCGGCCCGGATCTTCCCCCTTCCGCTCGAAGGCCTGGACGAACTCATCGACGGTGTTCTGATGGATGTTCGGGGCGAGACATATGAGACCTGGGACGACCTGGCGGTTTACTGCCGTTGTGTGGCCGGTGCGATCGGACGGCTCTCGCTGGGCGTGTTCGGCACCGTGAATGGGCACGATCATGAGCGTGCCGCCGAATACGCCGACACGCTCGGCCTTGCTCTGCAACTCACCAACATCCTGCGCGACGTCCGCGAGGACGCCGGCAACGGACGGACCTATCTTCCCGCCCAGGACCTCGCGAAATTCGGCTGCGCCGCCGGATTCCACAGCGACACCGCCCCGCCCGGCTCGGATTTCGCCGGCCTGGTGGAATTTGAAGTACGCCGTGCCCGCAGCCTCTTCGCCACCGGTTATCGGCTGCTGCCGATGCTCGACCGGCGCAGCGGCGCCTGCGTGGCCGCCATGGCCGGCATCTACCGCCGGCTGCTCGACCGGATCGCCGCCGACCCCGAGGCCGTCCTGCGCGGCCGGGTGTCACTGCCCGGACACCAGAAGGCCTACGTCGCCGTCCGCGGGCTGGCCGGCCTGGACGCGCGCCGCACCGCCCGCAACCCCCGGGAGGACACGTGAGACCCACCCGCGAGGGCGCGGGTCCACGGCACGCGGCACACCTGTCGAACCGTCACCGGACGCACCGCACACGCCAGCAGGCAACCCCGCGCCCGTGCACCGCGTCACTTCCCGCGACAGCGCTCCGCGACCTGCGGCGCCGGCACCGAGGGGAGGGCGAATGACGAGGCCCCAGGGCGGATCGCCGCAGTCGCCCGACCGGACCGCGGTGGTCGTCGGCGGCGGCCTGGCCGGCATCACCGCCGCGCTCGAACTGGCCGACGCCGGGCTGCGGGTCACCCTGGCAGAGGCGCGCCCGCGGCTGGGCGGGCTGGCCTTCTCCTTCAAGCGCGGTGACCTGACCGTCGACAACGGCCAGCACGTCTTCCTGCGCTGCTGCAGCGCCTACCAGTGGTTCCTCGACCGGATCGCGGCCCGCGACCTGGTCACCCTGCAGGACCGGCTGGACGTCCCGGTGGTCGACGCGAACACCGGCAGGACCGGCCGGCTGAGCAGGGCGGCCCTGCCGGTCCCGCTGCACCTGGCGGCCAGCCTGGCCCGCTACCCGCACCTGTCGCTGCGCGAGCGCGCCTCGGTCGGCCGGGCCGCCCTCGCGCTGCGCGGCCTCGACCTGGCCGACCCGGCCCTGGACGACGTCGACTTCGCCAGTTGGCTGGCCGGCCGCGGGCAGTCCGCCCGCACCATCGAGGCGCTGTGGGACCTGGTCGGGGTGGCCACGCTCAACGCGACGGCCGCGCACTCCTCGCTGGGCCTGGCCGCGATGGTCTTCAAGACCGGCCTGCTCACCGACCCGGCCGCGGCCGACATCGGCTGGGCCAACGCCCCGCTCGGCGACCTGCACGACGGCCGCGGCCGCAAGGCGCTCGACGCGGCCGGCGTCCGCACGCTGCTGCGCACCCGGACAAGTGACATCAAGCACTCCGCGGCGGGCGATTGGCAGGTCTCGCTGGAGACCGGACCCGGCCGCGGCGAGCAACTGACAGCGGACATCGTGGTGTTGGCCGTCCCGCAGCGCGAGGCGCATGCCCTGCTGCCGGAAGGCGCTGTCCAGCATCCGGAAAAGCTCTTGCAGATCGGCACCGCGCCGATCCTCAATGTCCATGTGATCTACGACAGACAGGTGCTGCGGCAGCCGTTTCTCGCGGCGCTCGGCAGCCCCGTCCAGTGGGTCTTCGACCGTACCGAGAGCTCCGGCCTGACCGGCGGCGGCCAGTACGTGGCCGTGTCGCAGTCGGCCGTCGAGGACGAGATCGACCTGCCGGTCGCCGACCTGCGCGACCGTTACCTGCCAGAGCTGGAACGCGTCCTGCCCGAAGCCCGTGGCGCCGTCGTCCGGGACGTCTTCGTCACCCGCGAACGCACCGCCACCTTCGCGCCCACCCCCGGGGTCGGCGCGCTGCGGCCGGGCCCGGTCACCCGGTCACCCGGGCTGTACCTGGCCGGGGCGTGGACCGCGACCGGCTGGCCCGCGACCATGGAGAGCGCTGTGCGCAGCGGTCTGCACGCCTCACGAGAAGCTTTGTCCGCCCTCGGCCTGCCGGTTGACAACGGCGTCCTGGAGACGGCATGAGTGCTATTGGTGCAACCAGAGGAGAGAACGTGACCGCTGCCGGCGTCATTGCGCTGCTGGAAAACGGCCGCATCCTGACCACCCCAGTGCTCCGCGCGGCAGTCGCACGCCTCGCACCCCCGATGAACACCGTGGCGTCCTACCACTTCGGCTGGATCGACCAGACCGGCAGGCCCGCGGACGGCGACGGCGGCAAGGCCGTACGCCCCGCGCTGGCGCTGCTCACGGCCGAGGCCGCGGGCGCTCCGGCGGAGACCGGCATCCCCGGCGCGGTCGCGGTGGAGCTGGTGCACAACTTCTCGCTGCTGCACGACGACCTGATCGACGGCGACGAGCAGCGGCGGCACCGCGACACGGTGTGGAAGGTGCACGGCCCCGCCCAGGCGATCCTGGTCGGCGACGCGCTCTTCGCCCTGGCCAACGAGGTGCTGCTTGAGCAGGGCACCCCGGAGGCCGGCCGGGCCACCCGGCGGCTGACCACCGCCACCCGCAAACTGATCGACGGTCAGGCCCAGGACATCTCCTTCGAGCACCTGGAGCGGGTCTCGGTCCAGGAGTGCCTGGACATGGAGGGCAACAAGACCGGCTCGCTGCTGGCCTGCGCCGCCTCCATCGGCGCGGTGCTCGGCGGCGCGTCCGACGCCGACGCCGACGCGCTGGAGGAGTACGGCTACCACCTCGGCCTGGCCTTCCAGGCGGTGGACGACCTGCTGGGCATCTGGGGCGACCCGGCGAGCACCGGCAAGCAGGCCTGGAGCGATCTGCGGCAGCGCAAGAAGTCCCTTCCCGTGGTGGCCGCACTGGCCGCCGGAGGTCCCGCATCCGAGCGGCTGGGTGAACTGCTCGCGGCGGATGCGAAGAATCCGGAAAACGATGCCTTCAACGAGGAAGAGTTCGCCATGCGCGCGGCGTTGATCGAAGAGGCCGGTGGGCGGGAATGGACTTCGCAGGAAGCCAGAAGGCAGTACGCAACCGCCGTCGCCGCGCTGGACAAAATGGACATGCCGGAAGAAATTAATCGTAAACTCGTAGGTCTTGCGGATTTTGTGGTGGTCCGCGAGAAGTAAAGAACAGCAACGTGGAGCGCTGACGTCGCCGGTCCCTCGCATGTGACGGCCGACGGCCGCCCCCGACGCCGCAGAAGTCTCAACTGCAAAGGGGAAGCCATGACAGCGACGACCGATGGCAGTCCAGGTACGCCAACACACCGGACACCCTCGGCCAGCAGCACCTCGGACCCGGATCCTGTTCCAGCCGGAGACACCGAGGCGGCGGCGCAGCGTGCCGTGCAGCGCGCCGCAGACCACCTTCTGGCGCGGCAGCACCCCGACGGATGGTGGAAAGGCGACCTCGAAACGAACGTGACCATGGACGCCGAGGATCTGCTGCTGCGTCAGTTCCTCGGCATCCAGGACGCCCGCACCACCGCCGCCTCGGCCCGCTGGATCCGATCCCAGCAACGCGAGGACGGCGCCTGGCCCACCTTCCACGGCGGCCCGGGCGACCTGTCCGCGACCGTCGAGGCCTACGTGGCGCTGCGACTCGCCGGGGACTCCCCGGACGAGGCGCACATGTCGCTGGCCGCCAAGTGGTCGCGAGGCGAGGGCGGGGTGGCGGCCAGCCGGGTCTTCACCCGGATCTGGCTCGCGCTGTTCGGCTGGTGGGACTGGGACCACCTGCCGGAACTGCCGCCCGAGGTCATCTACCTGCCCAAGTGGATGCCGCTGAACATCTACTCGTTCGGCTGCTGGGCCAGGCAGACCATCGTGCCGCTGACCGTCGTCGGCGCGCTGCGCCCGGTGCGCCCGGCGCCGTTCGGCATCGACGAGCTGCACATCGACCCCGAACGGCCCAACCCCAAACAGCGCAGGGCGCCCATCGCCAGCTGGGACGGGGTCTTCCAGCGGCTCGACCAGGTGCTGCACGTCTACCGCAAGTTCAGCCCGCGCCCGGTGCGGCGCGGCGCCATGAACGCGTGCGCCCGCTGGATCATCGAACGCCAGGAGGCCGACGGCTGCTGGGGCGGCATCCAGCCGCCCGCGGTCTACTCGGTGATCGCCCTCCACCTGCTCGGCTACGACCTCGAACACCCGGTGCTCAAGGCCGGGCTGGACTCGCTGGATCGTTTCGCCGTCTGGCCGGAGGAGGGCGTCCGGATGATCGAGGCCTGCCAGTCCCCGGTCTGGGACACCTGTCTGGCCGCGATCGCGCTGGCCGACGCGGGCCTGCCCGCCGACCACCCGGCGCTGGTCAAGGCCGCCGACTGGATGCTGGAGGAGCAGATCACCCGTCCGGGCGACTGGTCCGTGCAGCGCCCGCAGCTCGCGCCCGGCGGCTGGGCCTTCGAGTTCCACAACGACAACTACCCGGACATCGACGACACCGCCGAGGTCGTCCTCGCGCTGCGCCGGGTGGCCCACCCCGACCAGGCCCGGGTGGACACCGCCGTGGACCGTGCGGTGCGCTGGACGGTCGGCATGCAGTCCAGGAACGGCGCCTGGGGCGCCTTCGACGCGGACAACACCAGCCCGTTCCCCAACCGGCTGCCCTTCTGCGACTTCGGCGAGGTCATCGACCCGCCGTCGGCCGACGTCACCGCGCACGTGGTGGAGATGCTCGCCGCCCTCGGCGTCGAGAACGACCCGCACGCCCGCAGCGGCATCGACTGGCTGCTGGCCGAGCAGGAGGACAACGGCTCCTGGTTCGGCCGCTGGGGGGTCAACTACATCTACGGCACCGGCTCGGCCGTCCCGGCGCTCGCCGCGGCCGGCCTGCCCGTCGACCACCCGGCGATCCGCCGGGCCGTCAGCTGGCTGGAGTCGGTGCAGAACGCCGACGGCGGCTGGGGCGAGGACCTGCGCTCCTACTCCGACCAGGAGTGGGCCGGGCGTGGGCACTCGACCGCCTCGCAGACCGCCTGGGCGCTGATGGCGCTGCTGGCGGCCGGCCGCCGGGACACCCCCGCCGTCGAGCGCGGGGTGCGCTGGCTGGCCGAGACCCAGCTGCCGGACGGCTCGTGGGACGAGCCCTACTTCACCGGCACCGGCTTCCCGCGGGACTTCTCGATCAACTACCACCTCTACCGCATGGTCTTCCCGCTCACCGCGCTCGGGCGCTACGCCCGCAGCGAGCCCTTCGGTGCCGCGGGCCACACCGTCGCAGCCGCACCCGCAGGAAAGGGGGCTTAGTTCGTGGGTCATACCCGACCACCGCTGCTGGTGGTGTGCGCCCTGCGCATCGAGCGTTTCGCGCTGCGCAGGGGGGCGGCCAGGGGCGTCGCACACCAGGTCACCGTGCTGCGTACCGGCATGGGGCCCACCGCCGCGGAAGAGGCCGTCCGCACGGCGCTGCACGACCCGGCGCTGAGCGGGGCGGCCGTCGTCACCACCGGCTTCTGCGCGGGCCTTGCCCCCGGCATGCGGCCAGGTGACGTCGTGGTCTCCGACGAGGGGAACGACGGCACGGCGCTCGCCGCCGCGCTCAAGGCCGCCGGGCACACCGTGCACACCGGCCCTCTCGCGGAGTCCGACCATGTCGTACGCGGTGCGGAACGCGCCGCACTGGCGGCGACCGGTGCCATCGCCGTCGACATGGAATCGGCCGCCATGCGGCGTGCCGCGCTCGCAGAAGGAGCGCAGCACATCGCCGCGGCCCGCGTTGTCGTCGACACGCCCGAATACGAACTCGTGCGCGTCGGAACGCTTCGCACCGGGATCATCGCATTCCGGGTGCTCAGAGATCTTGTACCCGCCTTTCTCGATTGGCACCGCACTACCGCTGCTCCCCCGGAGGTGAGCTAGATGGCTATGCCGCTTCGTCAGACCGTCCGTATCGCGTCGTACCTCTTCGAACAGAAAATGGTCCGGCGGCGCGAAAAGTTCCCGCTCATCGTCGAACTGGAACCTCTCTTCGCGTGCAACCTCGCCTGTGAGGGCTGCGGCAAGATCCAACACCCCGCCGGGGTGCTCAAGCAGCGCATGCCGGTTGCGCAGGCCGTCGGGGCGGTGCTCGAGTCCGGGGCGCCCATGGTGTCGATCGCCGGCGGCGAGCCGCTCATGCACCCGCAGATCGACGAGATCGTCCGCCAGCTGGTGGCGAAGAAGAAGTTCGTCTTCCTCTGCACCAATGCCCTGCTGCTGCGCAAGAAGATCGAAAAATTCACCCCGTCGCCCTACTTCGCCTTCACCGTGCATATTGACGGCATGCGGGAGCGGCACGACGAATCGGTGGCCAAGGAAGGCACCTTCGACGAGGCCGTCGCGGCGATCAAGGAAGCGCAGCGCCGCGGATTCCGGGTGACCACCAACTCGACCTTCTTCAACACCGACACCCCGCAGACGATCATCGAGGTCATGAACTACCTCAATGACGATCTCAAGGTGGAGGAGATGATGCTGTCGCCCGCGTACGCCTACGAGAAGGCCCCCGACCAGGACCACTTCCTGGGCGTCACCCAGACGAGGGAGCTGTTCAAGAAGGCCTTCGAGGGCGGCAACCGGCGCAAGTGGCGGCTCAACCACAGCCCGCTCTTCCTGGACTTCCTGGAGGGCAAGGCCGACTTCCCCTGCACCGCCTGGGCGATCCCCAACTACTCGCTCTTCGGCTGGCAGCGCCCCTGCTACCTGATGGCGGACGGCTACGTCCCCACGTATCAGGAGCTGATCGACAAGACCGACTGGGACAAGTACGGCCGCGGCAAGGACGACCGCTGCGACAACTGCATGGCCCACTGCGGCTACGAGCCCACCGCGGTCCTGGCGACCATGGGTTCGCTCAAGGAGTCCATCCGCGCCGCCAGGGAGACCGTCGCGTCCAACCGCGCGAAGTGACCTCACGGTGAGAACGGGTACGAGCCACCGGCCGGGGCAAGCGGCCGGTGGCTCGTACCCGCACTGCCGCCGGCCGGCGAGCGGTCGGCGGCCCAGAGCAATCCCGGCAGGAACGAGGTCTGTACATGTCGATGCTGGAGAACATCAAGGGCCCGCGTGACCTGAAGGCGCTGCCCCACGGCCGGCTGGACGAGCTGGCCGCCGACATCCGCCACTTCCTGGTCCAGGCGGTGGCCAGGACCGGCGGCCACCTGGGCCCCAACCTGGGCGTGGTGGAACTGACCATCGCCCTGCACCGCGTCTTCGACTCGCCCGCCGACCGGATCCTGTGGGACACCGGCCACCAGAGCTACGTGCACAAGCTGCTGACCGGCCGCCAGGACTTCTCCAAGCTCCGCAGCAAGGGCGGCCTGTCCGGCTACCCCTCGCGCGCCGAGTCCGAGCACGACGTGATCGAGAACAGCCACGCCTCGACCGTGCTGGGCTGGGCCGACGGCCTGGCCAAGGCCAACGAGGTCCAGGGCCGCGGCGACCATGTCGTCGCCGTCATCGGCGACGGCGCCCTCACCGGCGGCATGGCCTGGGAGGCGCTGAACAACATCGCCGCCGCCAGGGACCGGCCGCTGATCATCGTCGTCAACGACAACGAACGCTCCTACGCACCGACCATCGGCGGCCTCGCCAACCACCTCGCCACCCTGCGCACCACCGACGGCTACGAGCGCTTCCTGTCCTGGGGCAAGCAACTGCTCCAGCAGACCCCGGTGATCGGCCAGCCGCTCTACGAGTCGCTGCACGGCGCCAAGAAGGGCTTCAAGGACGCCTTCGCACCGCAGGGCATGTTCGAGGACCTGGGCCTGAAGTACCTCGGCCCCATCGACGGCCACGACGTCACGGCGATGGAGTCCGCGCTGCGCCGCGCCCGCCGCTTCCACGGCCCCGTGCTGGTGCACTGCCTGACCGAGAAGGGCCGCGGCTACCCGGCCGCCGAGCAGGACGAGGCCGACCGCTTCCACTCCGTCGGCGCCATGGACCCGGCCACCTGCCTGCCGCTCGCCCCCTCCGGCGGGCCGTCGTGGACCTCGGTCTTCGGCAAGGAGATGCTCGCGATCGGGGCCGAGCGGCCCGACGTGGTCGCCATCACCGCCGCCATGCTCCAGCCGGTGGGCCTGGAGGCCTTCGCCCGCGCCTACCCGCAGCGGGTCTTCGACGTCGGCATCGCCGAGCAGCACGCCGCCACCTCCGCCGCGGGCCTGGCCACCGGCGGACTGCACCCGGTCGTCGCGGTCTACGCGACCTTCCTGAACCGGGCCTTCGACCAGGTGCTGATGGACGTCGCGCTGCACAAGTGCGGCGTCACCTTCGTGCTGGACCGCGCCGGGGTGACCGGTGTCGACGGCGCCTCGCACAACGGCATGTGGGACATGTCGATCCTGCAGGTCGTCCCGGGCCTGCGGATCGCCGCCCCGCGTGACGCCGACCAGCTGCGCGCCCAGCTGCGAGAGGCCGTCGCGGTCGAGGACGCCCCCACCGTCATCCGCTTCCCCAAGGAGACCGCGGGCGAGGCGCTGCCCGCGATCGGCCGGGTCGGCGGCATGGACGTCCTGCACCGCCCCGCCGAGGGCCAGGCCGAGGACGTCCTGCTGGTCGCCGTCGGCGCGCTGGCCGGCTGCGGCCGCTCGGCCGCCGAACTGCTCGCCGGGCGCCGGATCGGGGTGACCGTGGTGGACCCGCGCTGGGTCAAGCCGGTCGACCCCGCGCTGCCCGGACTGGCCTCCAGGCACCGCATGGTGGCCGTGGTGGAGGACAACGGGCGGGTCGGCGGCGTCGGTTCCGCCGTCGCGCAGGCGCTGCGGGACGCGGGCGTGGACGTGCCGGTGCGCGACTTCGGCATCCCGCAGCAGTTCCTGGCCCACGCCAAGCGCGGCGAACTGCTCGCCGACCTCGGCCTGACCCCCGCCGAGATCGCCGGCGGCGTCGCCGCGGCCCTGCTGCGTATCAACGCCAGGACCGCGGGACCTGCCGCCGACCCCGCGGCCGCCCCGGCGATCCCCGCGCCGCATACTGCCGGGAGCAGCACCCACGTACGCAAGGAGCAGCTGAGCGATGACATCGTCTGAACCGGCCGGTAGGCAGCCGATCGGTGCGGAGCCCGCCGCCGGCGGACCTGCGGCGGGCGAACCCGGGGCCCCGGGCGCGCCCGCCGGGCAGCCCAAGGGCTTCGACCTGGCGACGCTGCTGGCCGAGCGCGGCGGCGAGCGCTACGACCTGCACGGCAAGTACCTCAACCACCAACTGCCGCGCATGCTGCGCACCATCGGCTTCGACAAGGTCTACGAGCGCGCCGAGGGCGCCCACTTCTGGGACGCCGACGGCAACGACTACCTCGACATGCTGGCCGGCTTCGGCGTGATGGGCCTCGGCCGGCACCACCCGGTGGTCCGCAAGGCCCTGCACGACGTGCTGGACGCCGGGCTCGCCGACCTCACCCGCTTCGACTGCCAGCCGCTGCCCGGCCTGCTCGCCGAGCGGCTGCTGAGCCACACACCGCACCTGGACCGGGTGTTCTTCGGCAACAGCGGCACGGAAGCCGTCGAGACGGCACTGAAGTTCGCCCGCTACGCCACCGGCAAGCCGCGTGTGCTGTACTGCAAGCACTCCTTCCACGGCCTGACCACCGGCTCGCTGTCGGTCAACGGCGAGGCGGGCTTCCAGGACGGCTTCGCCCCGCTGCTGCCGGACACCGCCATCGAGATCGGCGACCTCGACGCGCTCGCCAGGGAGCTCAAGCGCGGCGACGTGGCCGCCATGATCATCGAGCCGATCCAGGGCCACGGCGTCTACATCCCGCCGCCCGGCTACCTGCGCGCCGCCCAGGAGCTGCTGCGCCGCCACAACGCGCTGCTGATCGCCGACGAGGTGCAGACCGGCATCGGCCGCACCGGCGCCTTCTACGCCTACCAGCACGAGGAGGGCGTCGAGCCCGACCTGGTGACGGTCGCGAAGACGCTCTCCGGCGGCTACGTCCCGGTCGGCGCCACCCTCGGCCGGGACTGGATCTTCAAGAAGGTCTACTCCTCGATGGACCGGGTGCTGGTGCACTCGGCGAGCTTCGGCTCCAACGCGCAGGCGATGACCGCGGGCCTGGCCACCCTCGCGGTGGTCGAGGACGAGCAACTGGTCGAGAACTCCCGCCTGATGGGCGACCTGCTGCGCACCCGGCTGGCCGCGCTCACCGACCGCTACGAGCTGCTCAAGGAGGTCCGCGGCCGCGGCCTGATGATCGCCGTCGAGTTCGGCCGGCCCAAGTCGCTCGGCCTGCGCAGCCGCTGGACGATGCTGCAGACCGCCCGCAAGGGCCTGTTCGCCCAGATGGTGGTGGTGCCGCTGCTGCAGCGGCACCGCATCCTCACCCAGGTCTCCGGCGACCACGTCGAGATCATCAAGCTGATCCCGCCGCTGGTGGTGAACGAGGCCGACGTCGACCGCTTCGTGGCGGCCTTCACCGAGGTGATGGACGACGCGCACGGCGGTGGCGGGCTGATGTGGGACTTCGGCAAGACCCTGGTCAAGCAGGCGGTAGCGAACCGCTAGGCCGTGGCGCGCCCCCCGCTCGCGGTGGGGCGCGCCGGCGCCGGCGGGCCGGCTCAGGCGGGCGTCAGCAGCCGCTCACGGAGCGCGGCCCGGCGCTCCGGGGTCAGGCCGAGGCCTTCCGCGAGGTAGCGGTCGACGGAGCCCCAGCGCTCCTCGATGGTGTCGAAGGCGGCCCGCAGATACTCCACCCGGGCCTCGAACAGCGGGCTGAGCAGCTCGCTCACCTGCGGGTCGATGGCGGTGCCCGTGCTGCCGTCGCCCCGCACCACCTTGTAGCGGCGGTGCCTGGCGTTGGACTCCAGGTAGTCCGCCTCGATCGCCGACCGCTGCACGCCCAGCGCCAGCAGGATGATCGCGATCGACGTCCCGGCGCGGTCCTTGCCCGCCGCGCAGTGCAGCAGCGCCGGAACGGCGGGGCCGTCCGACGCGCTGAGCAGGTCCAGCATCCGGGAGTGCTCCTCGGTGCGCTCCAGGATGAGCTTGCGGTAGGCGGCGACCATCCGGGCCTCGCCGCGGCCCTCGCCGAGCACCGCCTGCAGCGACGGCACGTCGCCGTCCCTGACGGTCTGCCAGAATCCGGCGTTGTCTGCCGGGTCGTTGAGCGGCATGCTCAGGTTGCGGGTGCCCCGCAGCGCGACGTCCTGGCCCTCCAGCGCGACGTCGTCGGGATTGCGGAAGTCGAAGATCGTGTTCAGGCCGAGCCCTTCGAGGAAGTCGGCGTCCTTCGCGGTGGCGTGCGCGAGGTGGCCGCTGCGGAACAGCACCCCGTGCCGGACCCGGCGGCCGTCGGTGGTCGGCAGACCTCCGACGTCACGGAAATTGCGTACACCGGCCAGGTCGGGCTCCGGGCCCGGCCCGGTCGGGGTGGACTGCCGCACTTCCTGCGTCACCTGTGCTCCTCCATAGGTCGCTCACCGCTCATGCTGGGGCACATCCGACGATACGGCAGCCGGGATGGCGCGTACCGGCTGGTATGTGTCCGTTGGACCACTCCTGGGGGTGCAACCATTGCCCCTCCGCGGGGGCGGGGCCGATGATGTCCGGACCCGATCGGGACAGGGGGCGTACCGATGATCGAAACGGGCCGGTCCGGCCGGCTCTGGCTGCTCTCCGGGCCGGCCGGCAGCTACGCCCTGCACGTCCCGGAGCGCGACGAGCTGCTGCACCTGCACTGGGGGCGACGGATAGCGCTCCGGGACGCCGAGGCGCTGGCCGCCGACCCGCTGCCCGCCGAGCGGCCCTACGCGTCCGCGCTTGACGGCCACGAGGAGTACCCGGTCGAGGGCGGCCCGCGCTCCGCCCGCCCCGCGCTGTCGGTACGGTCCGGCGGGGCGCGCGGCGCCGAGTGGTGCTTCGAGGAGTCCGAGACCGCGGCCGGCCAGGCCGGGGACGAGCTGCGGCTGCACTTCCACGACTCGCTGCACCATCTCGACCTCACCCTGCACTACCGCCTGCGCCCCGGCTGCGACGTCATCGAGCGCTGGACCACCGCCACGCACGTCCCTGGCGGCCACCGCGACCCGCCGGAGCTGCTGCGGGCCGACGCGGCCACCTGGACGCCGCCGTACCGCGACCGCTGGCGGATGTCCCAGCTGCACGGCCGCTGGGGCGCGGAGAGCCGCCTGGTGCGCGCCCCGCTGACGCCCGGCGAACGGGTGATCGGCAGCCGCCGCGGCCATACGGGCCACCAGCACCTGCCGTGGTTCGCGCTGGACGCCGGCGACGCGGGGGAGGAGCACGGCGAGGTGTGGACGGGGGCGCTCGCCTGGTCCGGCTCCTGGCGGATCACCGTCGCGGGCCTGCCGGACGGCCGGGTGCAGGTCACCGGCGGCGCCGGCCACGACGACGCGGGACCGGTGACGCTGGACCCCGGCGCTTCCTACACCAGCCCGGTCTTCGCCGGCCTGTGGACCGACGGCGGCTTCGGCGCCGCCAGCCGGGCCTGGCACGCCTACCAGCTGGCCCACGTCGTGCCCGGCGCGCGGCGGCCGCGCCCGGTGCGTTACGACTCCCGGGACGCGGCCGGCTTCGCGGCCGGCGAGCGGCGGCAGCGGGAACTGGCCCGCCGGGCCGCCGCGATGGGCGTGGAGCTCTTCGTGCTGGACGACGCCGGGCCCGGCGACCGGCTGACCGGCCGGGCGGCCGTCGGCGACGTGACCCCCGACCCCGATCGCTTCCCGAACGGCCTGAAACCGCTTGCCGACGAGGTGCACGCGCTCGGCATGCGGCTCGGCGTCCGGGTCGCGCCGGAGACGGTCGACCCCGACGGCGACCTGCACCGCGCCCACCCGGACTGGGTCAAAGGCCACAACGGCCCCCACGGCACCGGGTACGGCCACCGGCTGGTGCTCGACCTGGCGCGCACCGACGTACGCGACCACCTCGCCGAGCAGCTGGACGCACTGCTGCACAGCGCCCCGGTCGACCACGTCACCTGGGACTTCGACGGCTGCTCCGGCGGCCCGGGGAGCGCGGGAGAGCGCTGTCCGGAACAGTCGTGGAGCGGCCACGTCGAGGGCCTGTACGAGCTGGTCGACCGGTTGCGGGCCGCGCACCCCGGTGTGGCCTTCGAATCCTGCTCCGGTGGCGGCGGCCGGGTCGACCTGGGCATCCTGGCCCGCACCGAGCAGGTGTCGACCTCGGACAACACCGATCCGCTCGACCGGCTGCGGATCCAGCACGGCTTCAGCCAGCTGCACCCGGCCGCGGTGATGGCCACCTGGGTCGCCGACAGCCCGGGCCGGATGCTCAACCACCGCCGCAGCTCGCTGCGGTTCCGGTTCGTCAGCGCCATGGCCGGCGTGCTCGGCATCGGGGGCGACTTGCTGGACCGCAGCGCCGAGGAGCGGGCGGAGGCCGCGAGTTGGGTGGCGCTGTACAAGACGGTCCGCCCCGTCGTACAGCTCGGCGACCTCTACCGGCTGCGCCCGCCGGGCGGCGACGGGCTCAGCGCCGTCCAGTACGTGCACGGCCCCGACACCGTCGTGCTGGCCTGGCTGCCCGCGCAGGACTTCGGCGACCCGGTGCCGCCGCTGCGGCTGCGCGGCCTCGAACGGGAGGCGTCCTACCGCGATGTGACCACCGGTGTCGTCCAGCGCGGCGCGGTGCTGGCCGAGCGCGGTCTGCGCACCACGCTGGCCGGCGACCTGGACGCGGCGGTATTCCATCTGCGCCGACTTTGACCTGGTGGGATGAATCACGTCGCGTCAACCCCTCCTTACGGTCGCGTAGGTCACAAGGAAAGGAGAAAAATGTTCCGACGTGGCTGACGATTCGCAGGGACACCAGGGACACCGGGGAATCGACGATGGCGTGATCGGGTCGTACACCGCGGTGGGGGACAGCTTCACCGAAGGCGTCGGCGACATCGGCCCCGACGGGTCGTACGTCGGCTGGGCCGACCGGCTGGCCGTCCTGCTCGCCGACCGGCGCGAGGAGCACACCTTCCGCTACGCCAACCTCGCGGTGCGCGGCCGGCTGCTCGACCAGATCGTGGCCGAACAGGTGCCGCGGGCCATCGAACTGGCCCCCGACCTGGTCAGCTTCTGCGCCGGCGGCAACGACATCCTGCGCCCGGGCAGCGACCCCGACGCGGTCGCGGAGCGTTTCGAGGCCGCCGTCGCCGATCTGACCCGCTCGGTCGGCACGGTCCTGGTCTGCACCGGTTTCGACACCCGCGGAGTGCCGGTGCTGCGGCATCTGCGGGGCAAGATCGCCACCTACACCGCGCATGTGCGCTCCATCGCCGACCGCCACGGATGTCCGGTTCTCGACCTGTGGTCGCTGCGTTCCGTCCAGGACCGCAGGGCCTGGAGCGAGGACCGGCTGCACCTGTCGGCCGAGGGCCACACCCGGGTCGCGCTGCGCGCCGGGCAGGTACTCGGCCTCGACGTGCCCGCCGACCCCGACCAGTCGTGGCCGCCGCAGGGCCCGCGGCTGCCGTCCGAGGTGCGCAGGGACAACATCCACTGGGCGCGCGAGCATCTGGTGCCATGGATCGGCCGCCGGCTGCGCGGCGAGTCCTCCGGCGACCACGTCGAGCCCAAGCGCCCCGACCTGCTGCCGCTGCGCTAGGACGTATCCGAACACCGCGCGGCAGCCGGGGCTTTCCGGGCACTCCCCGGTGCGGGTCCGCCCCGGCTGCCGTCGCTCACCGGGGCCGCCGGGCGTACGTCGCCCAACGGCCCCCGGGCGGTAGCCATCGGGCCCGGCGGAGGCGGTCCGGTCAGCGGCCCAGGCGGTGCGCGGCCAGTTCGGCCCACACCACCCTGCCCGTACCGTCCTCCGCCGGGTCCGACCCCCATGCCAGCGAGAGCACGCTGACCAGCAGCAGCCCTCGCCCGCCCTCCTCATCGGCGCCGGCGAGCCCGGGCGCCGGCACGCCCGTTCCCCGGCCCTGATCGGTCACTTCGACCCGCACGACACTGCCGCGGTCGTACAGCACACAGGTGATCTTCTCGCTTTCCGTGTGCCGTACGGCGTTGGTGAACAGTTCGGTCACCACCAGACTCGCGTCATCGCGCAGTTCCGCGCCGGCGCCCCATTCCCGCAATCGCGCACGTATCCGCCCGCGGGCGTCCGCCACGGACGCGCTCAACGCGGGCAGCCGGAACACGTCACGGCGGCCGAGGTCGCCGACACCGTCGCGGCGCTCGCGCCGGAGGGCGTCAGGTGAAGGAACCACTCCGTAACTATGAGGCTCGCGCAGGACACATGGCAAGGTCCGTTCTGTAATTTACAGAATCGCTGCTACATGCTGTCGCGCGCGCTGACAACATGACAGACTGCTTCTCAGCCAAGGAAGTTGGAGGATGAGCCACGTGATGGACCCCCGGCCGGGAGGAGCCCCGACCGTCCTGCGCATGGTGCTCGGCAAGCGCCTTCAGGATCTGCGGGAGCAGGCCGGAATCAGCCTGGAGGAAGCCGGCCGGGCGCTGGACGTCACGCACGCAACCGTCCGACGGATGGAAAAGGCCGAAGTCGGGCTGAAGATCCCGTATGTCGAGAAACTGCTCATCACGTACGGAATCACCTCACCCGAGGAGATCAGCGGCTTTCTCGCCCTCGCCCGGGAGGCCAACAGGCCCGGCTGGTGGCACAGCTTCCGCGACGTCCTCCCCGACTGGTTCAGCGCCTTCGTCAGCCTCGAAGGAGAGGCCGCGGTCATCCGCGCCTACGAACCGGCCTACGTCCCCGGCCTACTCCAGACCCCGGCCTACGCCCGGGCCACCCTGCGCGCGGGCTTGCCGCACGCGGCGGCCCCGGAGATCGACCGGCTCGTCACGCTGCGGACAGAACGCCAGGCCCTGGTCACCCGGGAGGAGGCGCCGCCGCTGTTGTGGGTCGTGATGGACGAGACGGTGCTGCGCCGCCCGATCGGTGGACTGCGCGTCATGCGCGAGCAGTTGGACCGCCTGATGGAGGCCACCGAACTGCCCAACGTCCGGCTGCAGATCATGCCGTTCGCGGCCGGGCCGCACCCGGCCATGTACGGCCCGTTCCACATCTTCCGTTTCCAGCTCCAGGAGATCCCGGACATCGCCTACGCGGAAAGCCTGGTGGGCGGCGTCTACTTCGACGAACGCGACGACGTGTCGGCGTTCCTGGAGGCGCTGGACCGGATGTGCGCGCAGGCCGCGCCAGCACAGAGCACCAAAGCCATCCTCGATGGCATGCGCAAGGAGATCTGAACGATGGATCGCGTCGGCAATGACGGCATATGCGGGTACGAGGACATATACGACGGTATCTACAACGGAATGCCCGCCAACCAACTCGGTGTCGAGGGCTGGCGGAAACCGTGGAGCGGCGGCAACGGGGGCTCCTGCGTCGAGGCGAAGAGACTCAACGACGGCAGGGTGGCGCTGCGCCAGTCCACCGACCCCGACGGCCCGGCCCTGATCTACAGCAATCACGAGATCACGACTTTCATCCTGGGCGCCAAGGCCGGCGAAGCGGACTTCCTGCTCGGCTGATCCGCACCACAGCGCGACGGCACGACCCACGTAGGACGCACCGCTTCTTCCCGGCACCACCCGCGCACCACCCATGCATCCACCACGCACCACGCACCATGCACCGCGCACGAGCTGGCGCAGGCAGCGAAGGAACGGAGGACGGCCTTGACCGACCAGGGATTTACCGCCGAGCAGATAGACACCAGCAGGCCGCATCCGGCCCGGATGTACGACTACTACCTGGGCGGCAGGGACAACTACGAGGTGGACCGGGAGGCCGCCCAGCGGGTGATCGACCTCTTCCCGGACATCGTCTCCATGGCGCAGGGCAACCGCCGCTTCATGCACCGGGCCGTGCGGTTCATGGCGGAGAGCGGTATCCGGCAGATCATCGACATCGGCACCGGCATCCCCACCTCGCCGAACACCCACCAGGTGGCGCAGCAGGTGTCACCCGACGTCCGCGTCGCGTACGTGGACAACGACCCGATCGTGGCGACGTACGCCGGGGCGCACATGCTGGGCGCGGGGAACACCGGGTTCTTCCTCGGCGACCTGCGCGACCCGGAGAGCATCCTGAAGCACCCGACCATCGGTGAGCTGATCGACTTCGGCCGGCCGGTCGGGCTGATGCTGGTGGCCATCCTGCACTTCATCAAGGACGACGAGGACCCGGCGGGGCTGGTCGCCGCGTATCGGGACGCGCTGCCCGCCGGCAGTCACCTGATCCTCAGCCACACCACCGGCGACTTCCACCGGCTCGACGGCGACGCGGGCGAAGCCCGTGACGTCTACCGGGACAAGGGGGCCACCGCCACCTTGACCCTGCGGTCCCACGAGCAGGTGCTGAGCTTCTTCGACGGCTTCGAACTGGTCGAACCCGGCCTGGTCCAAACGCCGCTGTGGCGCCCGGACGGTCCGGTGCCCTCGGACCAGGAACTGGCCCACGTCGGCTTCTACGGCGGCGTCGGCATCAAGCACTGATCACCGCACCTCGGCATCGCCGCACCACGGGCACGACCACGCACCACCCCGCCAGACCACCAGGCAGCACGGCGCCGCGCACCACGCGTCGCGCGGCGAGAAGAAACCGGAGGACGGTGTTGACCGAACAGGGATACCCAGTCGGGGAGATCAACACCAGCCGGGCGCACCCGGCCCGGATGTACGACTACTACCTCGGCGGCAAGGACAACTACCTGGTCGACCGCGAGGCCGCCCAGCAGATCATCAAGGCCTCGCCAGAGATCGTGGACAGCGCCCTGGCCAACCGCGAGTTCCTGCGCCGCACCGTCGCGTACCTGGCGGGCCTCGGGATCAGCCAGTTCATCGACATCGGCACCGGCATCCCCACGTCGCCGAACACCCACCAGATCGCCCAGTCGGTGAACCCCGACGCCCGCGTCGCGTACATCGACAACGACCCGATCGTGGCCGCCCACGCGGGGGCCAGGCTGCTGCGCGCGGGCAACACCGCCTTCGGGCTGGTGGACCTGCGCGACCCGCAGGCCATCCTGGACCACCCGGCGGTCACCACGCTGATCGACTTAGCCGAGCCGGTCGCCGTCCTGCTCGTCTCCGTCCTGCACTTCGTCAGCGACGACGAGGACCCGGCGGGCACCGTCGCGCTGCTGCGGGACGCCGTGCCGTCCGGCAGCCACCTGGTGCTCTCGCACGGCACCGCCGACTTCCACGCCCAGCAGGTCGGCGAGGCCGTCTCCGTCTACGGCAAGGCCACCGCGAGCCTGAGCCTGCGGCCCCACGACGAGGTCCTGGCCTTCTTCGACGGCTTCGAGCTGCTGGAGCCCGGCCTGGTCCGGGTGCCGCTGTGGCACCCGCACGGGACGGAACCCGGGCCCGACGAGCTGCGCAACATCGGCATCTACGGCGGTGTCGGCCGCAAGCCCTGAGCCGGCCCGCCCACCCACAGACCAACCATCACCGGGGAAGGGAAGGACGGCGGCCGCAGCGGTAATCTCGTGCCGCTCGGCCGCCGTCCGGCCACCACCGGGACCAGCGGGCTCACCGCAGCGCGGCCATGGTGACGGTCACCCCGTCCAGGGTGCCCGCGAAGTCCGCGCCCAGCGCCCGCGACGGAGTCTGGAAGCCGGCCGGCAGCTCCGGCAGCCGCCCGACGATCCGCAGCACCGAGTCCACTGTCAGCCGGTACGGGTTGGGTCCGGTGAGCGTCGCCGACACCGTGTTGCCCGCCGCGTCCCTGGCCCGCCCCCACACCTCGCACCCGGAGCCGTTCAGCGACCGCTCGCCGGGACCGCGCACCAGCCGCCCCACCGCCCCGCCGACCGCCCCCCGCAGCGGGCCGAGCCGCAGCACCCGGGTCGCCGCCAGCGCGGCCGCCGGCACCGCCGTGTAGGCGGTGATGTCCGGGATTCCCGTCGAGTGGTACGCCGTACTCACGTCGCCCCACGGCACCGACACCACCATCCGCGCCCCCGAGGGGAAAGCCGCCCGCACCTGCCGCGACCCGAACGGCACGACACGGATCTCCCCGCCGGAACGGATCCGCCCGCCGTCCGCCGCGCTCTCCACCGCGGTACGCACCGTGCCCGGGCTCGCGCCACCGCCGGTGAGGAAGGCCAGGTCCAGCTGGGTGGCGTCCGGCAGCCGGGCCGCGAGCAGCGCGGCCACGCAGTCCGTGGGCACCACGTCGAATCCCGCGCCGGGCAGCAGCGTCACTCCGGCCGACGCCGCCCGGGCGCCCAGCGCGTGCAGCGACTCGAAGACGTCGATCTCCCCGGTGATGTCCAGATAGCCGGTCCCCGTCTCCAGGCAGGCCGTCGCCATCGGCAACGCGGTACGCGCGAAAGGCCCCGCGCAGTGCGCCACGCTCTCCACACCCTTCAGGCCGCGGCGTATCGCGCCGGCCTCCTGCAGGCCGAACACCCGATGCTCCAGGCCCAGTTCGGCCGCCAGCGGTACCACCTTCGCCGCGCTGCGGCCCGCCAGCACAGGGCGCATACCAAGAGCGACGGCGCGGCGGGCGATCAGGCGGCCGGTGTAGCCGGAAGCGCCGTACAACAGCCAGGTCATGGGTCTGATCCTCCTCCGAGGGCGTGACCGGAACCGTACACGCGCCACCCACGCCGGCGATATCGGGTGGGCCGCGGGGCTGCGGCGTGCGACTCTTGATGGCATGACCGACCAACAGCAGCAGGCCGCTGCGGCCCCCGCGGCCGCCGAACCTTCCACCGAGGAGCCCGAAGTCGCGGCCCCCGCCGAGGACGAGGACGAGGACGAGGTGAAGCGGAAGTTCCGCGAGGCGCTCGAACGCAAGCAAGGCGCCCGCCGCGGGGCCGGCGCCACCGGCACCGGACCCGACCAGTCCAAGATCCACGGCGCCCACGGCCGCGCCGGCGGCGCCCGCGAATTCCGCCGCAAGAGCGGCTGACCCCACCGCCCGCCCGGCCTCCCGGGCGGGCTCTCTCCTTCCTGCCCGAGACCGCGCACCCCGGGGCGCCCGGATCCACGGCGCCCGGACGCGCCCGATGCCGCCCGGCGCCCCGCGGGCGGCAACCGCCCGCGCGACCACCGGCCCCGCAAGCCCCTCCACCACCCCGGGGAAGATCCGTCCAGGCCCGCATAATGGAACAGGCGGATCTTCCGCCGATCAGAAGAGTCCCTGCCTGGAGGAAACGTGACCGGCGCCGGCCGACAGCCGTCCCGCCTCGTGAAGGCGCGCCCCGCCCCCTTCGGGGCCGACCCCGCCGGCGCGCGTCTCGAACGTATCCTGCGGTCACCGAACTACGCGGACGGCGTGTTCGTGAACCCGGTCGCCGCCCACCAGGGCCCGAGCCGCGAGATGTTCAAGTCGCTGCCCGCGACCCTCCGCAAGGAGGCCCGGGTCACCAGGAAGCCGGCCAGGCCGGTCCCGGTGCACCCCACCACCCTCGCCGACCTCGCCGTACCGCCCGCCTCCGGGCTCCGGCTGACCTGGATGGGACACTCCACCGTGCTGGCCGAGATCGGCGGCCGCCGGGTGCTCTTCGACCCCGTCTGGGGCGATCGCTGCTCGCCGTTCTCCTTCGTCGGCCCCAAGCGCGTCCACCCGGCGCCGGTCCCGCTGGGCTCGCTGACCGGCCTCGACGTGGTGGTCATCTCGCACGACCACTACGACCACCTCGACATGCCGACCATCGCCCAACTCGTCCACAGCGACGTCGTCTTCGCGGTGCCGCTGGGGGTCGGCGCGCACCTGGAGCACTGGGGTGTCCCCGCGGCCCGGCTGCACGAGCTGGACTGGAACGAGTCCACCGGGATCGCCGGCCTGCGCCTGACCGCCACCCCGGCCCGGCACTTCTGCGGGCGCGGCCTGCGCGGCCGCCAGCAGACCCTGTGGGCGTCCTGGGCGGTCACCGACGGCACCCACCGGATCTTCCACAGCGGTGACACCGGCTACTTCCCCGGCTTCGGCGACATCGGCGCCGAACACGGCCCCTTCGACGCCACGATGATCCAGGTCGGCGCCTACAGCGAATTCTGGCCCGACATCCACATGACGCCGGCCGAGGGCATGCAGGCGCACACCGACCTGTCCGGCGGCACCCCGCACGGCGTGATGCTGCCCATCCACTGGGGCACCTTCAACCTCGCCCAGCACGCCTGGGCCGACCCCGCCGAGGGCACGGTGGCCGCCTCCCGGACGACCGGCGCGAAGATCGCCACCCCTCGGGTCGGCGCGCCCTTCGAGCCCGCCGACCCGCAGCGGGACGACTGGTGGTGGCGCGAGGTCGCCGTCGTCCCGGCGGGCGGCTGGCCGGTGCACCCGGAGCGCCCACCCGGCACCGACCACCCGGCCGCCCCGGCGGCTCCGGCCGCCCTGGCGGCTCCGGCCGCCCCCGCCGACACGGCCGACACCGCCGGCGACTACGAGGCAGCCCGCCCCGAGTAGCCACCGGCCGCCTCTGCCACGTCGGCACACGTACGTGCCGCGCGCACCGGCCAGGGGCGCCCCCGCGCCAGACACCTGCCGGTGCGCGCCTCGGCACATGTGGCGAAGAGCGGCCCGGCACACGTATCCGCACGCCGGGCCGCCACGACCGCTACGAGGTGGCCCGGCCCAGATACGTCAGCGCACCCGGGTCCGGCACCGCGATCTCGTGGAAGCCGAGCCGGTCGTAGAAGGCCCGGGCGGCGGCGTTCTCGGTGAGCATTCCCAGGTGGACGGCCGGCACCCCGCGGGCGGCCAGTGAGCCGAGGAAGGTGTTCATCAGCGCCCGCCCGTGGCCCGCGCCCTGATACTCGGGCAGCACGTCGATGTGCAGATGCGCCGGGTAGCCGGCCAGCGCGGGCAGCACCATCCGCTCCGGGGTGTGCAGCAGCCAGGCCATCACCTCCGTGGGTGTGACCGGTTCGCCGCCCGGCGCCGGCCAGCGGGCGGCGACGGTGGGCAGCCATTCCTCGCGGAAGCGCCGGACGAAGCCGGCCGTGTCCGCCGCACCCAGCACGTACCCGACCGCGTGCCCGTGCCCGGCGTCCAACACGAAGGTCGACTCCGGCTCCAGGACGGCGTAGGGCGCGGCGAAGATCGTCCCGAGCAGGTCGCGGTCCTCCTCGGGATAGTCCGCGCTCGCGTCGCCGCCGGCGGCCCCGGTCCGCAGGCAGATCTCGTGGAGCGCCGGCAGGTCGGCCGGCCGGCAGGGGCGGACCGAGACGCTCACTGCTGCTCCAGGTCGGCCGGTGGGAACTGCCCGGTGGCCTCCAGCGGGACCAGGGTGAGGGAGAAAGCGGCTGGCGCGGCGTCCAGGCGGAAGCCCGGCAGCACCTCGGGGCCGCAGGACCCGCTGCCCAGCCCGTGCAGCGCGTGGTCCACGTGCACCCACAACGTGCCGGAACGCTCCAGGTCGTACGTGTGCTCCGCCGCGTCCAGCGCCTCGGTGCTCCACGGCCGGGCGGTCAGCCAGAAGGCCGGTTCGCCCTCGATCCGCACGCCCGAGCCGTCGGCCCTGCGCAGTTCGGCCCACCGCACATCGGACCTGGCGCCGTTCTCCTGCGGCCGCACGTACGGGGTCTGCATCTCGTCCACCGATGCGTGCCACCGCCCCATCCTGGCGGCGCTCCGGCTGTCGGGGTACGCCTCGCCGGGGCCGCCGCCGTACCACTCGACGGCGTCCAGGGTGGGGCACAGCCCCAGCCGTACGCCGAGCCGGGGGAGCGGCACCCGCCAGTCGCCCTCGGGCGTGACCGCGACGTCCAGCCGCAGCCGGCCGCCGGTCGCGCTCCAGGTGCTGACCGTCCGCAGGGCGTGGCCGGCGGCGGCCGGGGCGACCCGGGTGGTGACGGACAGCGTGTCGCCGCCCACCTCGACCCGCACCACCCGGTGCTGCATCCGGTGCAGGCCCGACTCCCGCCACTGGCGGTCGAGTTGGCTGTCGGTGTGCCAGGGCATGCCGCGGTCGTTGTCGGTCGCCGCCCGCCACACGTCGAGGCGCGGCGCGTGCACCTGGGCGGCGCCGAGGTAGCGCAGGGCGCCGGTGGCGGCGTCGAAGGTGCCGGGGCCGAGGATGATCATGCCGCCCTCGGCCAGCCGGGGGGAGTGCGGGCCGCCGGTGCGGCCGGCTGGGGCGGGTGTCGGGGGCGCCTGAGCGGGTGTCGGGGCGGGTGCCTCAGCGGGCTTCGCGGCGGGTTTCCCCGGCGTCGCAGCGAACTGGGACCAGGCCACCTCGTGGCCGGCCGGCGCCCACGCGGTGTCCTCGGCCAGCACCGCGCGTACGGTCCAGCGGGCCTCGCCGTACTCGGGTACGTCGCCGGTGCCGGTGCCGGTGCCGTCCTGGTCGCCGTCGCGGCCCGGGGCGGCGTCACCTTCGCTCCCGTGCCCGCCGGGGGGGCAGGGCGTCCGCGGCAGCTCCAGGAGAGCGCTCTCCCCGGGGCCGGTCGGCGGCACCGTGAAACGCCCGCCGTCGCCGGCGATGCCGTCCACCTCGTAGGACCAGCTGAAGGCCAGCCCGGAAAGGTCGGCGAAGTCGTGCCGGTTGGTGACCGTCACCACCCCGCGCTCCGGGTCGCCCTCGATCCGCACCGGCTCGATCACCTTCTTGTACTCGACCAGCCCCGGCGACGGCGTACGGTCCGGGAACAGCAACCCGTCGCAGACGAAGTTCCCGTCGTGCAGCTCCTCACCGAAGTCGCCGCCGTAGGCGAAGTACGCGGTCCCGTCCACCGTCCGCCGGCGCAGCCCGTGGTCGATCCACTCCCAGACGAAACCGCCCTGGCAGCGTTCGTACGTCTCGAAGATCCGCTGGTATTCGGCAAGCCCGCCGGGCCCGTTGCCCATCGCGTGCGCGTACTCGCAGAGCAGGAACGGCATGTCGCGCCGGCGCTTGTCCAACTCCGCGTCGACCAGTGCCGGTTCGGTGCGGCGCCCGATCAGCTCGGACTCGGCGTGGTCGGCGTACATCCGCGAGTAGACGTCGGTGTCCGCGCAGCTGAGATCGCCCTCGTAGTGGATCGGGCGGGCCGGATCGCGGTCGCGGATCCAGGACGCCATCGCGGACAGCCCCGCGCCGGTGCCGCACTCGTTGCCCAGCGACCACATCACCACCGACGGATGGTTCTTGTCGCGCTCCACCATCCGGGCCGCCCGGTCGAGCAGCGCCGGCGTCCAGCGCTCGTCGGCCACCGGATTGCCGCGCCAGCCGACCTCCTGGAAGCCGTGCGTCTCCAGGTCGCACTCGTCGATCACCCACACGCCCAGCTCGTCGCACAGGTCGAGGAACGCCGGATGCGGCGGATAGTGGCTGGTGCGCACGGCGTTGATGTTGTGCCGCTTCATCAGCAGCAGGTCGTCACGCATCGTCTCCTGGTCCAGGGCGCGCCCGTGGTCCGGGTCGAACTCGTGCCGGTTCACCCCGCGGAAGGCGATCCGGCGCCCGTTGACCTTGAGGACCCCGTCCTCGACGGCCACCGTACGGAAACCGATCCGCAGCGGAATGCGCTCTCCCTCGGTCGCCAGCTCCGCGTCGTACAGCCGCGGCAGCTCCGCCGACCACGGCTCCACGGCGACGGTCACCGCCTCGCCGGTCGGGATGTCCAGGCCCAGCTCCGGCACGGTGACGGTGCCACCGGGCTCGCAGTCCACGCGCAGGGTGCCGCTGCCGGTGGTGTGGTCGTACCCGCAGTGCACGAAGAAGTCGGTGACCGCGCCCTCCGGCCGCTCGATCAGCGTGACCTCCCGGAAGATCCCGGGCAGCCACCACATGTCCTGGTCCTCCAGGTAGCTGCCCGAGGACCACTGGTGCACCCGCACCGCCAGCACGTTCCCGCGCGGCTGCAACAGCTCGCCGACCTCGAACTCCACCGGCAGCCTGCTGCCCTTGAAGGTCCCCAGCTCGGTCCCGTTCAGCCACACCCGGGCGCAGGAGTCCACCCCGTCGAAGCGCAGCACCGCGGCGCCACCGGGCCAGTCGTCCGGCAGGTCGAACATCCGCAGGTGGTCCCCGGTCGGATTCTCGGTCGGCACATGCGGCGGATCGACCGGGAAGGGGTAGCGGACATTGGTGTACGCCGGCCGCCCGTGCCCCTGGAGCGGCCAGTGCGAGGGCACCGGGAGCACGTCCCAGCGGGCGGCGTCGTAACCCGGCCGGGCGAAGGAGTCGTCCTCCGCCTCCGCGGTCGCCGACAGCCGGAACCGCCACGCCCCGCCGAGCCCCACCCGCCGGGCGTCGGACACCGCCCACCAGGCACGCGGCGGGAGCGCTCCCGCGCTGGGGGCGACGTCCTCGTAGTACGGAACGGCCGCGGACGGCTCCGCCTCGTGCATCTCTGCTGCTCCTCAGTTCCCGGATCCGCGAAGGCGCGCGCCGGGCCTGTCCGGTCCGGCTGATCCGCAGCACCGATTCTGCTGAGGTCACGGGTCCGCCGCCAGGTGTAGCGGTCACCGAATTGACCCGCGCCCCGCCCCCGCCCCGCCTGGCAGGGACGAATCCCCCCACCCCGTACGGGACTTGACCATCCCGCCGGCCCGCTGGGATCCTGCCCGCCCGGAAAGACTGGGGGGACACTGCAATGACGTACTCACCGGGCGTGACCGCGCTCACGTCGACGGCGGCCACCGCCGCGGAGCCGATCAGCGGCCTGAAAGGCGGCTCGGCCCTCATCCTGATCGCGGTGGTCGTCGTGGTCGTCGCCGGGATCGCCGTGGTCCCGCTGATCATGGACGTCCGCCGCGCCACCGCCTGGCGCCGCCAGCTCACCGACCACCTGATCGACAGCGCGGCCACCGACCGCGAGGTCCGCGACTTCCTGCGCGACCTGCGCGAGCCCCGCGGTGTCCGCGGCCTGACCCGGAGCATCATCGCCCTGCTCATCCTGGCCCTGGTCGGCTTCGCCCTCGCGGTCGCGATGCTCTCCTCGGGCCCCGACTCCGGCGACCTCCGCAAGACCATCGTGACCTCCCTGATGACCGTCCTGGCCACCGTCTCCGGCTTCTACTTCGGCAGCCTGGGCGCCCAGAACAGCGCGGAGGACGCCCGCCGCCAGTCCACCCCCAAACCCCCCAAGCCCACCCCCACCCCACCCACCACCACCCCCACCCCACCCCCGTCACCCCTCGACCACGAGGCGTAGCCCCCCACCCCCCAGGGTGCGAGCGAACACCCCCCGATGTGAGGTATTGTTCTCATGCACGGCCCCCCGGGAACCACCCCCCGGGACCGGCCAAGCACCGGGACGTGGCGCAGCTTGGTAGCGCACTTGACTGGGGGTCAAGGGGTCGCAGGTTCAAATCCTGTCGTCCCGACGGTGCAGAGAGGCCCGCTGACTGGCATTTGGCCAGGTCGGCGGGCCTCTTCTCGTTTCTGGGAATCATGCCCGTCTGATGACGCGTCAGTAGCTGGGGACCACTTGGGGACCATGACTCTAGAAAAGCCGCAGGTCAGAGGCTATTTTTCTGGGGACCATGATCACGTGATTCTGGTGCGGATTGTTCGGTTCCTACAAGCGGCGGAGGGTTGCTGAGAGCCCCGGGGAGGGCGGGGGCAGTTCAGCACCCAGGTCACCGGCCCGCAGGCTGCTGACCTGCACGGACGAATTATCGACACCCACACAGCTTGATCTTTATCGTCGGCGGCCGTAGTGCTCGTCGAGTGACTCGGCGCGTTTGGCGGTTTTCCCCGGTGTGTGGCGGGGTGCTCTCGTACGGTTGCTCGATCCGCGGGGGCGTCCTGGGCCGGGGCGGGAGGGTTTTGGCGCTGCCGCGGGACGGGCTGTCTTCGCGCGGATGTTGCGAAACCCTCGCCGGACCCTGGCGGGCGTCAACTTGTGTGGAGGTAGCGGGCGTTCCCATGGGCGACGCAGGTCCTGTGCGGCTGGTCGGGCGAGCCACAGTTGGGTGTGTGCGGCGATGATCAGCATCGTCCACAGGTCCGCGCTGGTCGGGTCACGGAGCTTGGGCACGGTCCAGCCGAGTGTCTGCTTCATCAGGCGGAAGGTGTGCTCCAGGTCGAATCTGCGCAGGTAGGCCCGCCACAGTTGGTCGACGTGGGAGGGGCCGGCTCCGGTTCGGGAGGACCACAGCCACACCGGGTCGGGATCCCGTCCGCCGGGCAGGTGCTCGACGTGCAGGCGGACCACGAGGCCGTGCAGAACGGGAAGTTCGACGTTCTGGTCGGTGATCCAGGCCGAGCGGCGGGTAAGCCGGGGGTGGAGCCGGTCCCATGCCTGGGCGGTCGCGGTGCCGTAGCGGGTGGTGTCGGTTCGGGTCTCGGTCTGCGGGTCCCCCCAGGTGGTGGGCCTGGCGAGGGCGAACGGGGCCCCGTGCATGCGGGGGCGGCCCGGCCGGGGTGCCGCGTTGTGCGGGGCGGGGTCACGGGCCAGGACGCGGTCCGAGGGGAGCCTGCCGCATACCTCCACGGGTAGGTCGGCGAGCAGGAAGGCCAGACGGGCCAGGTCGTAGCCGGCGTCGGCGACGACCAGCAGTTCGGGGTCGCCCTCGATCCAGTGTCCCGCCGTGATCAATCCCGTGACAACGTCGCGTAGTTGGGCGGCGGTGACGGCTGCGGCGTCGTCGGCCGGGCCCAGCCGGGCCGCGTCCAGCAGTCGGCACCAGGAGGTGCGGCCGGACTCCAGGGCGGCGACGAAGGAGTAGGGCCAGCCAGGGATGAACTGGTCCTTGCCGCGGCCACGTCCGTAGACGTGGCAGAACAGCCGGTCGGGGCTGGTCTCGGCGTCGGGGCGCAACCAGGTGGAGACGTCCACGGCCAGCACGATCCGGCCGTCGACCGCACGCGGCACGGGCAGCGAGGCGAGCAGGCTCCGCAGCCGGGACGGCTCGGCCCAGCCGGCGTTCAGTGCCTGGTAGAGGGCCACCCGTAGGAGTCGTCGTGAAAGATCGACTCCGTCCTGGGCTCCAGCGTCAGAGCGACCACCGTCTGAGCTATTCGATCGGCCACCGTCGGCACCCCGAGGATTCTCGTTCCCCCGGGCTTTGGGATCTCGACCTCCTTCACCGGAGGAGGAAAGTACGTGCCCAGGACATCCGGTTCCAGATCTTGTACAGGTTCCCCCGCAGATCCTTCTCGAAGTCCTCGATCGAGCACCCGTCCACTCCGGCCGCACCCTTATTGGCCTTGACTCTCTCGTATGCCTCCCACACCAGCAGCTTCGAAATAGCGAACGGCTTGTCCGCCAGACCTGACATGCTCACCCGCTTCCTCCCGGAGTAAATCCGGTTGTTCGCGCGAACAGATCACCAATGAGCCGGCCCCTTCGCTCCACCCCGATTACCAGGGCTTCATCACTACTACGGGCCGGTCCGCCAGCGCGTGCCGCATCGGTACTCAACGCCTCACGGTTTCCGCCGCCCGGCGCACTCCCTCTCGCCGCCTGAGCCATTCGAGGCCCAGACGGCCGTATCGGCACTCGCCTTCCCACGTTCCATGCAGAAGCCGCAGACCGGACTCGCGCCGCCTCCATGCCGGACACCACCTGGCCAATAGACGGGCTCCCGCCAGGCTCATCCCGGCGCCATTTAACCGCTCCGGTTTTGATGTCAGTTGCTTGTTTCGACACGTCGTCAGCGGTTCGCTCTCGCTCGCCTTTCCGATCCCCACCTGACGCCTCATGGACGCCTTTTCCTCAACGCTCACCACGACGGTCTTCAGCCAACGCAGCTTGAGGTGGTTTGACGCCTCCCCCCGAGGGCGACGCCGAAGGGCCACAAAACCTTCATCATCTGCACAGCACCGCATCAAGTGGGCTTATCTACATCAACCTCACTCTCTGCGCTCGTGGCGCACTTAAACAACAAGTACAGTCGAAGCAGCACAGTTGATCATCATTCCCTGGCACCACCGTGCAGGCCAAGGCGCCGCCCGTACCCGGACACGCCGCATCTCGCACACACCCTCCCACCAGGGTGGATGGGGTTATCGGCAGGGGCAAGGTCCGGGCCGAACACCTCGGTCGCCGGGACAACGCAGTCGGTGATCGTCGAGACGGCGGCATCGAGGAACAGGCGGAAGCAGCCCGGCCGGAACGCGACGCCGAAGACGTGGCCGCGGCCCTCGAGAGCCTGGATCCGGTAGCCACTGCGCACGCCGTGGACGTCCGCGTGGCCGCCGCCGAAAGACAGCTGCACGTTCGGGTAGGGCACGATCTTCCGCCGGTAGGGCTCGTCGTAGTCCCAGCGAACCTCCCCGTACCGCTCCACAACATGGCGCGAGCGCCTGCGACAGGCTGTGGAACGCGTGGCGCTGATAGCTGGCCCACGCACTCCGCAGTTCGCGAACGTCCCGCTCCACACAGCAGAGTGTATGTCGCGTTTGTTCAATACCCCTCCGGCCCGCGCCGCCTAGGGTCGCTGCCATGTCACATCTATCCAATGCTGCCGAGGCCATGGCCGCAGTCGCCCGCACCATCACCGACGACCAGCTCGCCAACAAGACTCCGTGCACGGAGTACGACGTGCGGGCACTGGTCAACCACCTCCTGTTCTGGGGCCCGTCGCTCGCCGGCGGTGGCCGCAAGGAGTCCGTTCCGCAGCCGGCGGCCGCCGAGTCCGATGTGGACCTGGCGGCCGGCGACTGGCGCGGCCGCCTGCTCGCCCTGCTGGACGACATCACGTCGTCGTGGGCGCCGCCGAGCGCCTGGCAGGGCGAGACGAGCATGGGCACGCCGCAGAAGCTGCCCGCGCCAGTCTTGGGCGACATGATCGTCGGCGAGCTGGCCATGCACGGCTGGGACCTGGCGGTCGCGACCGGGCAGCGGCTGGAACTGCCCGCCGACCTGCTGGCGCATCTGCACGACACGGTGTTCGTCGGCGTGGAGCAGGGGCGGAAGATGGGCATGTACGGACCGGAGGTCGCGATGCCGGCCGACGCACCCACCTTGGACCGTATCCTCGGCCTGACCGGCCGTGATCCCGCCTGGGCGTAGTCCCCGGCTGGCGATATCGGTCCCACCTGGCGCGAACTGTCGAAGCGTGGCGCGGCAGCAGCCCTCCCCCGTCGCCCTGGCCAGCCCGCTCGACCGGCTGGCCCAGAGCGCGGCATAGCACGGCTGAAGTCCTGACAGATCTTCCGCAGATCCCGCATCGCCCCAACCGCATGAGTGTCATCACCAAAGCCGTCCTCATCCTGGAGAGGCAACGCTGAAGAAGCTCAGTGATGGCCGCGATGGTGACAGTGGCCTCTTGGCGGACAGTGAGCTTGTCGTATCTCGTGGCCACCGCCCGGTGACGTTTGAGGCGATTGATCCCGCACTCGACTGCGTGGCGCTCGCGGTAGTCGGTCTTATCGAACTTCGGCGGACGACCGCCGCGGGCGCCCAGTTTCTTGCGGTTGTGAACCTGGTCTGCCGTTTCCGTAATTGTGCAGCGGATCCCGCGTTTGCGCAGGTAGTCGCAGTTGGCCCGTTCCCCGTGGGCGTTGTCGGCCCGGACGCTGTCTCAGGTTCGGGAGCCCCCGGGTCAGCGGTGGGTGAAGATGGGTTCCCAGTGGGCCGGGGAAGGCTCGCCGGTCTTTGTGTCCTGTGTTCCGGTGAGGGGTGTCTCTTCGTTGCTGCCTACGGTGACGATTACCAGCCGGTTTGCGAACTCGCTCGTGCCGCCGGTGGTGTCCCAGGCGATGAGGTGGGAGTTGTCGGCCCAGGCGAGCAGTTGCTGGCCGCGCTGCACCGCGGCCCGCTTGCCCGTGGCCGGGTCGAGGACCTCGGTGGCGGTTGTGCCGTCTTTGTCGGCGAAGTCTCCTGCCATCAGGGTTCCGTCGGGGGACAGGCCTGCCGGTGCGATGGCGGGATCCTCGTGTTCCTCCTTCGGCGGGGCGGGGACCGTGGCGCCGTCGAGGCGGTGGAACACCAGGTGGAGGGAGGGGCTCCGCTCGGCAAGGAGTGTGCCGTCGGCGTTGAACTGGAGGGCGGCGCCGGAGTCGGGGGAGCCCAGCATGGAGGTGTCGGGTGCGAGGGCGTGCCACTGGGCCGCTCCCGACGGCAGGTCGACGACGGCGAATCCGGTGCGGGAGTATTCCGGCTGTGGTTGTTGGCTGCCGCCGTCGTCCTCGATGACTGCGCCTCGGTTGGCCCAGAAGAGGCGGTTGGGGTTCTTGTCGTAGGTGGTGATGACCAGCTTGCGGCCGTTCGGCGAGAGTGCCACGGTTCCCGCACCGTGGGGCACGGGGATCCAGCGGGTGATCTTGCCGGTGCCGAGGTCGAGGATGCCCACCCGCTCTGCCGGCAGCGCCTGTTCCACGACGATCGCGGTCTTCAGGCCGGGGACGACGGCCGCATCGGACCAGCGCGTGTCCTTCGTGTAGCGGCCGGTGCCGGGGTTGAGGAGACTGTAGGTGCGGGTCTGGATCTCGTCATGGTCGGGCTGGGGAACGGTCCGGGTGGTGTAGTAGGCCGCCAGCACCTGGTTTCCGGCCGCGATGCGGTCACGGGGCGGGCTCTGCGAGGGATGGCTCTCGATCCTGTTGACAACGGGGCTGCGGTGCCGGTCGGCGGGGTCGTGCTTGTCGCCCGAGTCGAGCACGCCGGGTGTGACCGCCGCGGCGATGGCGGCAATTGCCACGATGGCCGCGACCGTGAAGCCCGCCCTCCTGCGCCGTGCGCGGCGTGCCAGGACCTGCCCGGCGAGGCCGGGGTGCGCGGGCCCGGCGGACCGCGCCTGCTCACGGAGCGTGTCACGGATGAGATCGTCGATGTTCACGGCCGTGCCTCCAGGCGCGGGACAGGGGACGCCGGACCGTTGCCGCCGCGGGAGGCGTGGGACCGGCCCGCGGGGGCGGACGTCCGGGCAGGGCCCGTGGGGCTGCTCTGCGGCGGTGGCGGGTCGGCCGGCTCGTCGAGAGCGGCGAGCTCGGGCGCCAGCGTGCGCAACCGGGCGAGCGAACGGTGGGTGGTGGAGCGCACCGTTGCGACCGAGCAGTCGAGCATGCGGGCGACCTCGGCCTCGGGCAGGTCCTCGAAGTAGCGCAGTACCAGGACGGTGCGCTGGCGGGTTGTCAGGCGGGCGAGCGCTTCGTGCATCAGCACCCGCAGATCGGCGGCACCGGTGCGGTCACCGTCGACCGCACCCTCCGGCGGCTCGGCGACGAACAGTTCCCTGCGCCGTCCCTTGAGCCGCAGTCGGGTGATCTGCTGGCGGTACAGGACCTTTCGGACGTACGACTCGGGCTCGTCGATCCGGCGCCAGCGGCTGGCCACCTTGATCAGCGCGTTCTGCAGCAGATCCTCGGCCGCGTGGCGGTCGCCGCCGCTGAGCAGCACCGCCGTCCTCAACAGGACGGTAGACCAGTTCGCCACGAACTCCCGGAAACCGTCGAGGTCTTCGGCCTCCATGCCCACCTTCACTCTCCGGCGGCCTGATGCCCCCTCTACCCCTAATGACGCCTCCAGGCGGCTACGGCTATGCCACCTGCCTGGGCCGTCGCGGCGTCCATGCACGGCGCGCTGCCGCACACCCGTCACCCTCGGCAATTGCCACCTGCCGTGGCGCCCAGGGCGCGGTCGGCATTTGTGGGGGTCATGTCCGCTGGAGTGTGTGGGTGCCGAAAACACCATCCAGGCAGGTCAGCAGACATTTCGGCAATCGGCGGCGATCAACAGTGGACAGGCCTGCTTGAACGAGTTCATGTTTAGCTGACCCTACGTTGAACGCGTTCAAGTGGAGCGCTCTCGGCTCTCGCTCGGGATGAGCCGATAGTGGCGATGACCTGCATCGATGAGGTTGTCGACAGGGACAGGGCTGTCCACGATCACTAGGACGGTGCCGAACTTTGCGGCCAGTTTCTCGAAGACGGCCCGCAGTTCGGGCTCGCTGACTACTTCGGGGCGCCGTACCCCGGTGGCGCCGGGATGGAACCGGCTGGAGCGTTCCGACCATCCTTCCCGGCACAATCGCTTCGGCCTGGAGCGGTCAGTTCGGGGGGCGAGATGTTCGCAATCGGTGGCGTCTTCGGTGTGGTCTTCGGGATGATCGGCCTGCTCTTCGCCTGCGCGGGGGCGGCGTTCGGGCTGACCCTGGTCCGCCGGACCAGGTGGCGGAGACGGGCGCTCGCCCAGGGGCTGACCGCGGAAGCCCGCTGCCTGGAGACCTACGTGGCCCGCGACCACTCCGCGATCTCAGCTGGCGGTTTCAGCACGAGCAGTGCCACCCGGCACGTAATTCTCGGATTCCGCACCAGGGACGGCCGCGACATCCGGATTGAGGAGACCTCTCGGGTGCCCCGGGTCGTCGGCGACTTCGTCGAGGTGCGGTACCTGACCGAGCACCCCGAACGCGCGACGGTGGCCGGGGCATCGCCGTCGGGCGTGTCTCTCGGGCTGGTGGTGGGGCTCGCCTTCTGCGCGGTCTTCACCTGCGTGGGGCTGCTCTTCGCCGCGACAGGTTTCGGTATAGGCTACTTCGGTCTCGCCACGTCATCCGGCTCCTCGGCCGGTTTCTCCGACCCCGGCACGATGCCCTGAGCCCGTTTCGGGCCACCTGAGCCGGCCTTAGCTTGACTCTGTCGGGGATCTTGGACGCGGTCAGGTGCCGAGGGTGCGCCAGGACTTTGGCCGGGGTAATCCCTGCTGGTCCAGGAAGGTCTGGAAGGCGGTCGGCGGTCTCGATGATGAGGCTTCCCCGGTCGCTGGCTGGCTGCTGAGTCGTTCGATGTTCACGGCGATGGCGGTGAGTACGTGTTGCAGGTGGGCTTTCGGCTGTCCTCGGTAGCGGCAGTGGCGCATGCCGTGTCCGTGGGCGAACTCGTTGATGGTGCCCTCGACTCCGGAGCGGACCGCGTAGCGGGCCTTCCAGTCGGGTGTCTGCTGCTCGGTACGAACGCGGAGTTGCAGGTCGCGGAGTTCCCGCGGGGGAAAGCCCACGGTCCGGGCGCTGTCGGCGGTGGTGGTGCAGCGGGTGCGCGCCGGGCAGGGGCGGCACTGGCTCTTGGTGAACCGGGCCATGATCAGCGGTGCCGCGGTGGGCGATGAGGCCGGGTAGGGGCCGTGCCAGCCCGCGCTGACCTGGCCCTGGGGGCAGGTGACCTGGCGGCGGTCGAAGTCGATGTGGAAGTCGTCCCGGTCGAAGCCTTCGTTCCTGCGGTGCTGGCTGGTGGGGTTGCCCGGCAGGGGCCCGGTGACGGTGATCTGGTGTTCGCGTGCGGCTTGTTCCAGGTGGACCAGGGAGGTGTAGCCGCCGTCGACAAGGTGCTCGGCGGGCTGCAGGGCGCTACGGGCCAGGCGGGTGTGGATGCCGGGCAGGGCCTGGCCGTCGCTGGTGGCGGCCGAGGTGGTGGCCACGTCCGTGATCACGTTGGTGCTGTCGGAATCACACGTCTCGGTGACGTGCGCAGCGAACCCCTTCCAGCGGATGATGTGCCCGTGGCGGACGTAGCGTGCGGTGATGTCGTAGGGGGAGACGATCGCGCTGGAGGATGGCGGCAGCCCGCCGTCGTCGGCGGTGCGCCAGCTCAAGCGTCCTGCCGGGTCGCGATAGTAGTTCTGCACGATGATCTGCCGCAGGGCCTGGGCCGCTGGGCCGGGCCGGTAACCGGAGCCGTCGTGGTGGAGGCGCTCCAATAACTGGTATGCGTCGCTGCCGGCGGACAGGATCCGGGTCTTGGGCCGGGTGGGATTCTTGCCCAGGCGGACCGGGCGGCCGTAGCGGCGCCCCCATTCCTCGTCGACCAGGCCGACCAGCAGGTGTCCGGCCGTGCGGGCTGCTTCTTCGAGCGTGGCACGGACCGCTTCAGTGACCAGCTCCAGCCGGGTCAGGTCGCGGACTGCGGCCAGAACGTGGGTGGAGTCGGTGCGCTGCGTGGTGCGCTCGCGCACCAGCCCTGCCTCTTTCAGGCGGGCGAGTGCCAGGTCGAGGAGGCGGTCCGCGCGGTCGTCTTCAGTGAGGCGCTCGCGGAAGTCGGCGAGCACGCTGTGGTGGAAGCCCGGATCGTCCAGCTCCGTGGCCATGGCGTACTTGAAATCGATGCGGCAGCGGACCGCCTCCGCTGCTTGCCGGTCCGACATGCCCAGCAGGAACTGTAGAACGCAGACGGTGGCAAGTTGGGCCGACGAGAGGCCGGGGCGTCCGTCGCGCGGGTACCAGCCGGCGAAGTCCTCGTCGCACCACAGCCCATCCAGCCGGTCTCTCACCCACATCACCGTGGTACCGCCAGGGTTGCTCGCCGCGCGATTTGCGCGGTCAGAGGCGGGACTTGCTCACCGGAACGGGGATGGAGGGACAACGGGCACCTCGGAAGCTGTATTGGTCGACGAAACGGCCCCGAGCATGCCCGCTGATCACGCTGGCGTACCGGGAAACTCCAAGATCCCCGACAGAGTCAAGCCGAGTCGCTGTTGTCGTTCCGCCATGGGTTCTGTACGCCTCTCTGCACACCCAAGCAGGTCGTCCGTGGGCCGCTGATCTGCGCGGATGAGTTATCGGCACTCGCAGAGTCGGGGGCTGTGCTCATCCATCAGCAGCCACGGACTCCCGGCGCCGAACATCGGCACTCGGATGAAGACCATTTCGGCAACCGAGAGATCCGTCTCCACCGCATTCTGGGCTTGTTCGCTTGCGGTGGGGCGGAGACTGTCCATCGCCTCGGCCCGTTCCTCTCCGCTGATGCCGACGTTCACGAACCAGGTTTGAAGGGTGTCGGTGGGCTCGGAGGGGGCCAGGCTGTGTTCGCTGCGGTAGGTCAGGCGGATCAGCGTCGGAACTTCGGACGGCAGCTGGGCCGGCAAGGTGGTCACGGGCGGCTCCGTATCTCTGTGGGCACGCCGCGCTTGTACCTCGGCACGCCTTTCCGGCATGTTCAAATGGTGTGCGCACAGCGAGGGCGGTGATCAGAAACGGTTCAGCGGTTCAAAGTACGGGGGCAGACGGACTGGTGGCGGCAGGGCAGGAGTGACGCTGCCGAGCACCTCGGCAGCAGCTGCGAGGGCCCCGGGTGGTCGTCGGATCCGAGGATATGAACGGGACAACCTCTGGTCCGGCAGTCACCGCCCGACGGAGTACGGTGTCCGCCGCGCACGTGGCCCAGTGCGTCGGTGGCGAAGTCGGCACGCACGGCGTGCCAGCGGCCCACCCGGTGAACCTCCGGGATGCCCGCGGCCACCTCCGCCCGCATGGGGAGGAAGACCGTTCCTTCGTGCTCCCGGACCAGCAGGACACGGTCGATGTAGTCGACAGTGTCGCCCTGCGGCTGATGCTCTTCCACCCACGCCAGCGCCTCCCCGCGGCTGCCGGGGCCCCACAGGTAATTGGCCGGGTACGCGGTGGTCTCGAAGCGGGCATCGAAGTCGAGGAGATCATGGTCTTCCGGGTACGTTCCTTGCTGGGCAACGGCCCGCACCAGGATGAACGTCTCGGCCTGGTCCTCCTGATAGTTCTGGTCCCGCAGGGCGTCGATGCTCCAGACGGTGCGGCCGGTGCTGTTCCAGCTCAGCGCTGCCACGGTTCGGTGGACGGGGGCGGAATAGAGGTGGCCACCCGGGGTGGGGCTGCCCCACAGTTGGTTGATGAACCAATCACCCACCCTTCTGACCTGCGGCGAAGCCGCCGACCCGGCGCTGACCAGGCATTTTCCCGACGGCCAGCGTTGGCCCCCGACGGCCGTTTTCGACTGTCCTGCGGACCGTTTGCGGACCGCTCCGGGTGGGGCCGGCGGTCACGCCGCCGTCCTACCGTTGCGTCGGGATGATCTTTGGCGCCCGACTCGTAGTCTCTCCGCGAGCGAAGAAGCCGACACCTCTTGCTGCTTAAGCCACCGCGCCATAGCGTCGGGTCTCCGCCATCAAGCAGTCGACGAGCGGCCCGGTTCCGCCAGGCCGTCGCAGCAACATTCTGCTCTGCCTGCTTGGCCTCCCGGGGTTCGCCGACCTCGCCATACGGCTTGGGTAGTTGAGTCAGGGCGCTTCGTGGTGGTGAGTGATCGGCCAGGGTGTTACTGCCCACGTTGCCCGGCCGCAGTAGCGCTGCCACCGGCGGGCCGGACCCGGCCGGGCCGTGGTCGACGAACGTGACCAGCGGACGATCACGCTCGGCGGAGGAAGAGGTGCTGGCAGGTCCCGCCGACAGTGCAAGATCCGCCCGTCGCTGACACCGGCCGGGCCCCACCTCATCCCTCGTCGAGGGACTCGTCGTCCTGCTGGTAGTCCCGGTAAGACGCTAGGGACATACCCGCCTCATCGTTCTGCTTTGGCGGCTGGAGCGCCACGAGCATGCTCGTCATCATCTCGGCGAGGGTCGGCTTGCGTCCCTCCGTCTCCGCGATGTTGAGGACGTGTTGCGGATGATCCCAGTTCACCAACTGCGACCAGTCGACGGCTGATACGTCCTCGACGGGCACCGCTCGGTATGCCTTGATGATCAGTGGGGCGTGGTCGTCTCCAGACCGCGCAGGGAAGAGAATGCGGGTCTCCCAAACACACGCGCCCATCTCTACAGTGCCCGGCGCAACTACCAGGCCGGCGAACTGCCAGCGAGCTGTCGCCACGACCCAGCTATTCGTTCCGAGCCGATAGGCATTGATGTCGCTGACGTCGAAGAGCTCCGCCTGAACCCTGTCTGGGAACACCCATCTCTGGGCCGACAACACCCCGCCCCCCTGAGTTCGGGCGTCGAAAGGTGTGATGGCCCTGCTTGACCTCCAGCTCCTCCTGGCGCGCATGGTGACGTACCCTGTGTGCAGTCTGAGTAGGCCGCGCACGTCCGACGCATCGACCTCGACCCGCGGGGCGACGACGTCCAGCAGCTCGTCGAGGTTCGTCAGGTGCACGAATCGGTCGCCTAACCCCGCGACATCGCTATCCATGGGCGGGGGGTAGCCGCCACGACCCGTGGGGAAGTCCCGGTCGTTGCTGACGAAATAGACTGTCTCGTCCAGGTTCGCCCGGGCGTATTGGATAGCCGTGAGCCAAATGGCGACATCTCGCGTGCCGACCTTCACCCTCTTGTTGCCGCCGGCCTGCTTCGTCCCAGCAGGCGGCAGAATGTTGGCCTCCCGGTACACGCCTTCACGGATGGCGCTGTCGCTCGTCGGGAGGATCTCGAGGAAACTGGCGTACTCCTTACGCCACTTCTCTCGAACAGCCTCCGCATCGGGGCTGACGAGCTTCGCCTCCGTCTGGTAGCTCTTACCTTCCAGCGTTGCGAGGGCCTTCGCTGCGGCCCTGTGAGCCTCGAGGTATTCCAAGGCCCTTTGCGCTGCTAGCTCCTCGATGGCCATCCACGGCGCGCCGACGCGCTCGGTCTTCGTTCGAACAATGGCGCGGAGGACGTCCACCTCGCTGCTGTCGAGCTTCATGCTGCGTATGACGCAGCTATCCAGGATGATCACGCTGTTGCCTCAACTCTTCTCAAGGGTCCAGCAACGATTACCACCTGGCCCCTATCACTCGCAGCCGAGTTGAACAGTTCGGTTGATGGCGTACCGACGGTAGAGCCCGCAGGCACACCGGAGGGGTTGGTGTGCTTGGGACTGACCCGGCACAACGTGACAACATGGGCCCGGAACGCAGGCGAGTACTTCGACTTCCCCAGGGAATTCCTGTTCTATGGACCGTCACGATCCACATCGTCTCGCACGCATGTCGCACCCGATCACCCTGTCCGGGCTGGTGGTCTTTCCTTCTGGTAACTCGTGGCGCAGGTCAGCCCCAAGGGAGTGATCGGACGACGGTGACGGTCAGGTGGCGGCAGCGAATGCGCTCGTCAAGCCAGTGGACGACCTTTGGGCCGTCCAACACCTTGAGCAGCTCCCGGCAGCGTGCCACTCCGCCTGTCAGCGGCTCCGCCACGATCAGGTGATTATCCACGGCGACTGGCTGTTCGCCCTCGATAAGCACTCCTGTTCCACGGGAGCCTCCTTTTGCTCCTTGCCCTGGTCGGGACGTACGGCGCATGACTACGAAGGGGGGATCAAGCAAACGCCCGCTGAAGTGGCGCCTGCGAGATGGAAGCCCCATCGCGCCTTGGCCCGGCAGCTCCTTCGCCGTGAGGTAGGGAACCTCTGGCCCGTCTAGAGAGTCCCGGTTGTCGACGACGGGGCCGACTCCAATGCGGAAATGGTCACCTACAGCGCCGTCCGTGGTGATGGCGGACGGTGGCCACCAGGCGACTGCGCCGGGGTGGCCGCCTGTCCTACGGACGGCAGAGAGCAAGAAGACGTCTACGTCTGTGTGATCGTCGAAGAGGCCGTGCGGGCGAATCTCCTCCAGCTCCAGTCGCTCGGCAAGCTGGCTTCGCCAGGACCGGTAGCGGCTTCCGCTGCGAAGTACATCGGGCAAGACGGCGAAGAGTGTCCCGCCCGGAGCCATCGCGACTGACGCCTGAGCGGTGAACGTCGCAGCCAAGGATGTCCTACCGGTCGACCAGGTACAGCCGGAGAGTGCCGCATCCATGCCGTAGGGGGGATTCAGAAGCAATCGGCCTCCAAAGCCGCGGCCTTGGGACGCTTCACGCAATGCCAGCAGACCGTCGCCGACCTGCACTCTTGGGAAGGCGGCGCGCCACCGGTCTTCCGTGAGCGGGACATCGGAACCAACAGCCCGATGACGTTCCAACATGGCCAGGAGCAGCCGCATGCGCGCCACTGCCACATAGGGATCGTGAAGGTCGTGGCCTCTTACTCGGCGGTTCCACACAGTTAGCGTCTCTGCTGGTGACACCCCTACTGGGAATTGTGTGGTAGCGGCAATGAGGAGGTCTCCGCCGCCACAGGTGGGGTCCCAAATCACTGGCGTCTGTCCGGAGGGCGTGCTGCGCGTCAGCAGTCCCTCGTAGGATTCCCGGACCCTGCCGGTCGTGAAGAAGGATCCGGTGGCTCGGCGATCGGCGCGTGGAACCATACGCCGCAGTTCCGTCGACGCCTGACCGTTGAGAGCATGCGTCACGTCATCTCCCACACGGCGCCAATGACCTGCGGCCACGTCAGTCACCAAGGTCTCCAGCTGACGTGCGTACTTGCCATAGGCCGCAATACTCATTAGTTCCCCTCCTGCTGATCCGGAAGGGATGGCGTCCTGGATCAAGTGTCTGGAACGGCTTCGGTGTCATTCTGCAGCAGGATCAGGGGCGTTGGGAACGGATCACTGATCCCGTCGTGCTACGTCTCATCAGCCACGTCGCCTCGGCGAGCGTTACTGGGAGCCTTGCGCGGACCGGGGATAGGGAGTCGGCAGAGCGGGTTGGCCACCGTACCGCCATCCACGAACGACCGATGGGTCTCCAGTGGCGGGTCAAAGCGCAGTCCTGCCTCGGCGTGTGTCACGGTCAAACTGCCCGCACAGGACCGGCCGGACTTGCGACCCGCTGCCGGGAGGACTGTCAGGTGCCGGTCGGTGACGAGTTGCTTCTCATCATGGCAATGCACCGACAGTTGCGTGCATGCAATGTGCGCGTCCGGAGCAGCCAACCGCACGCCCGCCATGATCTCCCGATTCGGATTGGCCGGGCGCAGTCCGCCCCGGATGGAGAAGATGACCAGTCGAGGGGCCACTAGTTCCGTCAGGTCTTTGGCGAAGGACTGCGGATCAGCCCTGCCAGGGAGTCCTCCGTGGTGGGGGAAAACGAGGACAGGCGCTGACAACTGATGGCCGTTCTCCTGAATGTGCTTGAGTGCCACCGCGTCAATGTCGGCTGCGAGGAGGACGGCGGGCTCCTCCAGCAGATGCACTCGGACTACGATGCAAATGGTGTTGGTGTTCAGGTTTCCGAAGATCGGGGATGTCTCCGTCGGGCCGGTGCCGGCCATGAGGAAGCTGGGATGGCAAATTTCGAGCCTCGCCCGACCGCAGTACAGCGTCTGAGGCGTCTCTGTGTGCAACATCTGGTGCCCGCCGAAGCCACCGTGCCTGTAACGGGTGTGCACGGCTCGGATCAATCGTTCCCAGATTCGGCTGTTCTTCTTCGCGTCCGGGTTGAACCAGGCAGTTCCCACTGTGCGCGCAGGATCGAGCAGAATCTGCGGGCCGCCACCGGCGTGATCCTGGTCTGAGTGCGAGATGATCAGGTGCTCGATGTGTTCGCATCCCACACGATCCAATTCACGCTGCACGATGTCGCCTGGGGCCGTGTCAATGACGGCGCAGGTCGAACCATCGCGTACAACAGCAGAATTTCCGTGTCCGACGTCCAGGACACTGACAGCTAAGTCTGCTTCTGCTTGCTGGCCGAGCGGCAGTTCAGTGGGAGCGGTCGGGGCGCTCATGCGGTGAGCCACTCCTTCGGCAGATCGGGAGCAAGGACGATGTTGCGATAGAAGAGGTCGGAGGCTTCCTTCGCGTAGCAGTTCACCTCGGCCTCAAGCCATCGGCCGGGCAGTTCTTCCGGTCGGAGGCCTGTGGATTTCTCGATGGGACGCAACGGCATCCAGACGGAGGAGTCGATCTTCCAGCCGACAACGACCACCTTCGCCTGTGGTTCCTCCCCCTCGGACCGCACGGCGAGGACCTCGATCGGAGTCGCGAAGGCACGCCGTTCTCGGGCGAGGTTTCCGGCCAGCTCGTCTAGGGTGTAACGGAGCGCGTCCACCACTGCATCGGAGGCGTCACTCTTGTCGACAACGCTCGGGATGCCTTCGCGCCAGCGCAGAATCGCCCCGTTCTGATCGGTGTTGACGTGGCTGCTGATGAGGACCGCTGGCAGCGGCCTGCCCACTCGTTGGTTCGCTTTGCACACCAGCTCGGCGCCTGTGAAGCGGGCGTTGCCGCGCCCTCCAAGGATGTGGTCGCACACCACGGCGTCGTAGCGATCGCCCAGAGAAGCGAGAAACGCGTCGGCGTCCTGACCCGATGTGAACTCGGTGATCATCTCTGTACGGAAACCCGCGTCCTGAAGGGGATGGGTGATGCTACTCGCGTCCATCACGTCATCGTCGATGACTACGACCGACGATCCCTCTGCCAACGGGCGTACGCTCACTCGTCCCCCATCTCACTCCCCTTGGCCCCGGCGGCTTGGGCCGGAAGCCAGACCATGATACGCGCGCCACCCAACTCGCCGTACTCACGCGCCTCTTGGGTGCCGCCGAGGTCGGCGACGATGTCCCGGACGATCGTGAGACCCAGGCCGGTCCCGTTGTCGCGTGTTGTCTTGCCCGGCAGCCAGATCGCGCTCAACGAGATGTCCTTGATGCCGGGACCCGAGTCATCGACGCAGAGGCACAGGCGAGTTGTGTCTCCTTCGACGGCCAGGCGCGTTCTGACGCGGATCGCACGCTCTGGCCGGATGGCATCTGTGCGCGTGAAGGCATGTGCGGCATTCACGATGAGATTGGACAGGATCGACTCAATGTCGGCGATAGTACTGCGGACGATCGCACCTTCCGCGTCAAGATCGTATTCGACCTGAATTCCACGCTCATCGAGATAGCGAGAGAAAAGCCGGACGATCGCCGGACACTCCCGGTCGATGTGAATGTCGGCGATCTGCCGCTTATTTTTCGCCAGAAGGGTCAGCGGGAGGCGGGCGAAGGTCTCCAGGGTCTTGGCGCTGTCGATCGAGTTCTCAACCGACGAGTGGAATCTTTCTTTGTATTCGTCCTCCGAAACGTACTGCTTGACCCGGCGACTGACCGTCTTGACCTCGTTGATGATGCGGGCCGCCGGCTTCATCGCCTCGTGCGCGAAAACTGCGGTGCTGGTGCCGACCGTTGCCAGGGTGCGGTACAGGAGAAGGTCTTCGCGGAGCGCTTCGATTTCCTGACGTTGAGAGTCGAATACTTCGGAGGCTCCGGCGGTGAAGGACTCCAATACCGCAGAGTCAGCGGCGCCATCCAGAGTTGGCGTTTCGGGGTCCCTCGGACTGACGGCCTGCAATAGATTACGGAACTGTTTCTCAGCTTCCTTGACCCGGTCGCGCGCCTTAGGCGCCGCGCCGATGCGACGCTGCTCACGCAATTCAAGTCGCTGCTCCGCCGACCAGTCCAGGGCACGTCTTGCGAATTCCTGCAGCTCAAGGAACTGTAGGTTGTCGACGAAACCGCTACGGTCCGTCTTGGGCTGGAGAAGCTCATCAGGGTCCTCCACCTGGATGCGGCCAACAGAGTTGTTCGTGGACGCACGACCCTCGGGGCTCGCTGCACGCCTTAGGTTGATTACCAGCCAGTCGTTCCCCACGTCTCCGTATGGCTGCACGCGGAGTTCCCGATGGTACAGATGAACTCCGCCCACCTGTTTGAGCCACTCCTTGATTTCCGCTGTGGGCTGCTGGGCGAACCGAACCTCCTTGGAAGCCCCAGGGTTGAGGTTGAACATCCACATCTCGAACGCGGCCGACGGCGCGGAGAACGTCAGAGGTGCGTCGCGATTTCCACGCCCTTGGCGCTTCCTACCCACTTCATCGTGTCCCGCCGACTTGATGATTTCACCGCGCCAGTTGTAAAGGGTTGCGGAAGCCTTTCCGTGCTCGTCCAACTCTGCCACGAGGCGAAATTCGACCCACTGGAGCAGATCTGAAGTGATCACCCTGGAAAGGGTCTCGAATTCCGGGGAATCACAGGTCACTCGGAACGCCGAGCCATCAGCGAAGGGACCCGTCAGCATGAGCACCGACCGCGCAAGACGGTCGGCGTCCCGCTGAGCGATTCCCTGGCGAAGCCCCGTTATCTCGACGGTCGTTCCGGTCTCCCCCTCACATTTTTGGCTCCTGATTGCCAGAGGGACATCTTCCACCGCTTCAGACGCATCGATTCGATTCCAGTCGATCGTCAGCGAATGCTCGATGTTAGGCTCGTCCTTGGAGCGTGAGCGTACGGTGACATTAGTACCGAGGCGCAGGGCAGCAATTCTACCCAAACCCTTCTCGCCCACCTTGCGCCGGCCCGTACGGGTATAGATGTCCGACGATTTTCCGGATTTTCCAATGAGGAGAAATCCGCTGGAGAGCTGCTCCGCCGTCATTCCATCGCCGTTGTCCGAAACGACAAGTGTGCCGCCGGGCTGCTCGGCTTCACTCATCCGTAGTCGACAAATCGTGGCGTCCGCGTCGTAAGCGTTGCGGACGAGTTCCATGATGCCCAAGTCCGCGTGAGGGACCAGTTCTTCACCGAGCCGGGCGAGGATCTGCGGGGCGAAGCGGAGGTGGTGCTGCGTCAAGGCGTTCCTCCCGAACAGCGCGGCCAAGGCACCGCCGCTCGATCGATCAGGCGGGCCACCCGGAAATCGTAGCGGCTTCCTCCTCTCCCAACATGACTTCGATCGGCGCACTCGCTACGGAAGATCCCGCCAGTAGTCCGGACGAGGCTGATGGACAGCAGCGGCGCTACTGATCAGCACTCATCGTGCAGAAGGGGATTCGATCTCGATGGCAGTGAGCCGAAGGCTTCCTTGTCTGGCGGGTGGATGCGCGAAGGTTGTCGAACTGCTTCTCCCGTGTGGTGTCGGGTTGACCTTTGCTGCACCTTCGTCGTCGAGAGAGGCCTCGATGTTGGGCTACCAGCAGTCCACTTGACCTTGACTTCGCACATCGCGCCTGGCTTCCTGACCAGCCACTTCAAGTTTGCGCAGCTTCATGATTCAGGAGGCCCAGCCCATCCTCTTCCAAGCGGCGCCGAGGACGCCAGGTTGGCGAACCGAGGCGATCGCACTTCAAGGCCATGTCAATGCAGTCGGATGGCGGCGGTCCGGAGAGCGTCTCCGAAGTGTTCCAGGCCCACTGAGCGGCTTGCCTTGATCAGGGCGACGTCGCCGGGGACGAGGAGCGAGGTCAGGGTCGCAAGGAGGGATTCGGCGTCGGGGGTGGTGAAAGTTGTGAGGGCGGGGTTGGTCACCAGGGCTGCCATCGTCAGGGCAGTGGCGTCCGGGGTTGTGCCGACCGTGACGAGGATGTCGATAGCCAAGGTCGCGACGAGGTGGCCGATCCCCTCGTGGGAGGCGATCGATGTGGGGCCGAGTTCCTTCATCTCGCCCAGGACGGCGATCGTGCGGCGGCCTTGAGCGAGGGAGACGAGGGTTTCCAGGGCGGCGCGGGTGGATTCGGGGTTGGCGTTGAAGGCGTCGTTGATGATCGTGACGCCGTCGGGGCGTTCCAGGATCTCCAGGCGGGCGGCGGAGATAGGTGCTGCGGAGGACAGGGCCTCGGCGATGGCGTCGGTCGGCATGCCCAAGGCGTGGGCGGTGGCTGCGACGGCCAAGGCGTTGTGGACCTGGTGGGCGCCGAGGAGTTGGAGGGTGACGGGGGCGTTGCCGTCGGGGGTGTGGAGATTGAAGGTGGCGCGGCCGACGGTCAGGTGGATGTCGGTGGCGCGGATGGTCGCCTGCTCGCTCGTGCCGAAGTACGTGACTGCGGCCTTCGTGCGGTCGGCCATCGCTGCGACTAGGTCGTCGTCGGCGTTCAGGACCGCGACGCCGCCCTCGGAGGCGGGCGGGAGGGCTTGGACGAGTTCGCTTTTCGCCTCGGCGATGGCTTCCCGGCTGCCGAACTCGCCGACGTGGGCGGAGCCGACGTTCAGGACGATGCCGAGGGTGGGTGGGGTCAGGGTCGCGAGGTAGGCGATGTCGCCGACGTGGCGGGCGCCCATCTCCAGCACGAGGTAGCGGGTGTCCTCTTAGGCGGACAGGACGGTCAGGGGCAGGCCGATCTCGGTGTTGAAGCTGCCGGGCGTGGCAACGGTCCGACCGTGGCGGGCCAGCACCTGGGCGAGCAGGTCCTTCGTAGTGGTCTTGCCCGCTGAGCCGGTGAGCGCGACGACCTGCGCTCCCGTGCGCGTCAGGGCGTACTGCGCCAGCCGGCCGAGGGCGGCCGTCACGTCGGGCACGACGACCGCCGGCACGCCTACCGGGCGGGAGGCCAGGACGCACACCGCCCCGGCGTCCACCGCCTGGCCGACATACTCGTGGCCGTCCACCCGCGCGCCCGTCACGGCGACGAACATCCCGCCCGGTGCGACCTGCCGTGAGTCGCTGGCGCTCTGGCCCGTGACGCGTACCTGTTCCGGATCGGGCGCGTCGTGGACGCTTCCTCCGGTGGCTTCGGCGATCTCGGCGAGCGTCAGTGTGATCACGTACAAGGCCTTTCTCAGTGCAGGGGCGGGAAAGTGATCGCGCGGCCGGAGTACGAGGCCGCGACTCGGCTGAGCGGTACGCGGTCGTGGGTCTGGCCCCATCGGGAGGGGTCGCGGATGAAGACGGCAGGGTCAGGGGCGTCGCAATAGCCGCGTACGACGATCAGATGGCCTCCGCGCCGACCGTCGTCGGGGAACTGCTCGGTGATCGAGACGATCAGCGGCGCCTCAGCCGCTCGCGCCAGCAGCTCCTCCACCTCGACCGGTTTGGCGCGGCCGGGGACTCCGTGCGAGGCCGCCAGCTCGGCAAGACCTGCGTGCAGGGCGCCGCGCGGCGTCATGACCTCGTTCTTGACCGCGAGCTTCAGCAGCTCGGTGATGGTCGGCGCCTCGCGGCCGTACGCCAGCAGGATCATCCGCAGGGAGGCGAGGCCGCAGGCCCGGTCGGACCACTTCTCGCGGTCCCCAAGCTCCCACCCGCCGTGCTCCTCCCACTCATCCGGCGCGATGAGCTGGCGGCACATGGGCACGTCGTGGAGGTGGGACACGGTCGCGGGCTCCCGGGGCGCGTCAGGCGGCGGTCTCCCCCACCTCCGCCGCGGCGCCGAGCGCGGGAGTGGGCAGGGGGACATCGTACGGTCGGCGCGTCAACGCCTCGTGGAGGATCGCCCGTACGACGTCCGCGTGGCTCAGCCCGGCCAGGCCGGCACCGACGGCGAAGTTCGACTCCGCCGACATGCCGGGTGTCGTGTTCACCTCCAGGGCGTACGGCTGGCCGGTCCCTGTGATGACGAAGTCGATGCGTGCCCAGCCGCCGCAGCCGAGCCCGTTCCACAGGGCCAGGGCGTGACGGATGAGATCAGTCCGGACCGCTGCGGGCAGGTCCGCGGCCGTGACGGAAACGGCCCCGCGCCCGTTGGTGTCGACCTTGGCCTCGGCGTCGTAGAACTCCGCTCCGATCGCCTCGGTGGCCAGCGGCGGGAAGACCAGGAGGCCGCTGGGCAGCTGGAGCACGCCGACGGTCACCGGCAGGCCGACCACGTACTCCTCGACCAGGACGTGGGACGGGTCGCAAGCCCACGCGTACTCCAGCGCGGGCACGAGCGCTGCCACGTCCTGCACCAGACTCATGCCGACGCTCGACCCGCCGAGCACGGGCTTGGCCATGACCGGGCGGCCGGGCCACTCGGTCTTCTGGCCTGGCCACCACACCTGCCAGTCCGGCGTTGGTACGCCGACGCTCCGCATGAACCGCTTGCACAGCAGCTTGTCCGCGCACACCGCGGATGCGGCGACTCCGCTGCCGCAGAACGGGATGCGCAGGTAGTCCAGCAGGCCCTGCAGGCGGCCGTCCTCGCCGTAGGGGCCGTGGAGGTTTGGCAGTGCGATGTCGAAGGCGGGCAGCGAGCGTACGAAGCCGGGGTCGCAGGGGTCGAGGACGGTGAAGTCCGCGCCGATCTCCGTCAGGGAGCGGCGGAGTGTGGTGTCCGAGCGCTGCTCGGGCGGGCAGTGTGCCAGGTAGAGCCGGTCCTCTTGCGACCCGCCGCCGTAGACCATCGCAACCTTTAGCGGCTCGGTGAGGCCGTCATGCCATCGCCGTAGCGCCTCGGCCTCGCGGTGCACGGCTTCGCGGTCGCGGGCGTCGATCACGGGCAGCATGTGAGTTCTCCTCGGTAGACCTGGGTGACCGGGCCGCCGACCCAGAAGATGCTTCGGTTTTCCGCGTGCGGGCGCACTTTTAGCGGTGTCCCGGAGCGGTTGTGGACGGTGACCTGCTCGTCCCCGATGAGTCCGCGCTGCCGGGCGATCACTACCGACGCGACGGCGCCGCTGCCGCACGACAGCGTCTCGGCCTCCACACCCCGCTCGTAGGTGCGGACGCGCAGCTCGTGGCGGCCGGTGACCTGGGCGAAGTTGACGTTCGTGCCGGTCGGGGCGAGCTGGGGGTGGTGGCGCATCATCCGGCCGCAGCGGTCGGCGTCGATCGCGTCGACGTCCTTCACGATGGCCACGACGTGCTCGGTGCCGGTGTGGGCGAGGTCGTACCAGAAGGTCTGGCCGTCGATCACGCCCTCAACCTGCCGCAGCGCCGTCTCGCCGACCTCGGCCGTCACCCAGACGTCGTCGCCGTCGACCAGCGCCTCGTGTTTCACGCCGGCCATCACCAGAGCCAGCGTCCGGCAGTTGTACGTCTCGGCCGCGGACCAGGCCACGCAGCGCAGGGCGTTGCCGCACATACTGGCCACGGATCCGTCGGCGTTGAAGCACGCCACGTCGAGGACCAGGGGGTCGGTGCTCTTGACGGCGGTGAGCACAAGACCGTCCGCCCCGATGCCAGTGCGACGCGCGCATAACCGTCGTGCCGTCGCGGGCCAGTCCCGGTGTACGCCGGGGAGGGGGCGCGCGAGGAGGACGAAGTCGTTGCCAGCTCCGTGGAGCTTCTGGAAAGACACGGGATGCGCCTCTCCTTCAGCCGTGGGTCGGTGCGGGGTGGTGGGCCGCCCAGTCGCTGCGGGCGCTGAGCAGGAGGGGGCGCATGTCGTTCTCGACGCGGTCGGCAAGCGTGTGCAGGGTGGCGGCCAGGGTGGTGAGGGCATCCGGGTCGAGGCCGGTCATCCAGCAGTCGGGGGTGATCTGGACCTCGGCGAAGGGGAGGGAGCCGTGCTCGGGGTCCGGGAAGGGGTGGCACATGATGCTGCTCGCGAAGACGACGGTCTCCGCCGGCGATCCGGTCGCGCCGCCCGTCTCGCTGGTGTGGGCGTGGAGAAGGGCGCCCTCGAAATCCGCCCAGTGCGTCATGTCGGCTAGAACGCCGGGGAGTTGGCTGACGCGGACGCCGTAGGCGGTGGGGTCCTCCTGTGCCCACTCGGGCAAGTGGCCCGCGATGACGGAGCCGTCGTCCGCGATGATCGTCCAGCGACGGGGCGTCGCGGTCGCCTTCGGGGCGTGAGGAGAAACGGGAGCGTCGGGTGTATCGGGGGCGGGGCTACGGGTCTGCGTAGCCGTGGCGGCAGCAGGCATGGTGGTGGGTCCCTTCGGGAGATGCGGTGTGAAGAGCCCGGTTGACGCCCAACCGGGAGAAGGTCTTATGGCGATCACGCGGAGCAGTTGTTGGGCGTGAGGCGGGCCAGGTCAGCCAACTCCCAGCTGTGGCCGCCCGGGTGGCCTTCGAACTCACTGCACGCCTCGCCGTCGCGTACGACCGGGCAGTCCGGCAACTCGGCGACGGTGATCGGGTCCGTGCCGTCACGCCATGCCGTCCACAGGGACCCGGCATGTGGCCCCTGGAGGCCCAGCACAACGGCCTGGTGCTCCGCCGAACCGGTGTGGTCGATCGCGCAGACGAGTTCCGGCTGGGCGTCGTCGCCCGAATACGTTCCCGGTGCGCGGGCGTTGGCCATGGCGAGCGCGGCCGTTGTCAACACTGGCGGCGCGAGCACGCGCCGGCCGCAGATGAGCCGCTCTTCCTGGGCTCCGGGCATGAATCGTTCTTCCTTCATCGGGGGAGAGCCGCTCTCGGCGGCGTACGGGTAGCCCGCTCCGGAGGTGGCCCTACGGCTCGTCCCCAAGTCGGCCCAGGTCGATCGAGGCCGTGCGGCCGAGGCGGAGTCTGCTAGCCGGTTGTCGGTCAGGGGGACCTGCAGGCCGTAGACGCAGCGCGGCGGGGCTGTGGCCTCATACGCCGGCTCCAACCGCGGAGGCGGACGGCGGGAGCAGACCAGCCCGCTCCGAGCCGAGTGCGTCGCGCGGCACCGCGCCGGGCAAGGAGAGCCGGGCCCAGACGAGCTTTCCGGCGTCGTGAACGGCGTAGACGAAGCCCCAGGCGCCTTCGGTCAGAGCCGCGACGAGCAGCAGCCCTCGTCCGCTCTCCGCCTCCTCTGACGGAGGCTGGAGGACGGGCGCCCGCCGACTCGCGTCGTGCACGACCACGTAGAGGTGGCCGGCGACGACCCGCAGCTCCAGAACGGAAGGCGGCTGCGAGTGACGCCGGAGCGACTCCTCGGCCTCCGCATGCCGGATGGCGTTGGCGACCAGCTCCGTGACGATGCTCAGCGCGTCGGCCAGCACCTCATCCGGCACTCCCCACGCACCGAGAACGTCCCGTGCGTGATGTCGGGCGTCGAGGGCACCGACCAGCTCAGGCCTCAGATCGAGTCGATCGTGAAGGAGCGCCGTTGCGGTAACCATCGCTTCACCTCCCTGCTCCGGCATGTGTCGCGGAGCTGGCCTGTCAGCCGCTCCGGCGGGTGTTTCTGCAAGTCAACGGCGACAGCGGGGCCAGCGGCAGCGTTCACCAGGGAGTTCGCGAGTACGGGAGGTTCACCGCGCATCGAGGGGGTTCACCCATGAACCCCCTCCCCCGGCTGATCGGAGCGTGACACCATTGCCACTCGCCGTCATCACCCGAGGGCAGGGGGGACCATGGACAGAGAACCCAACCGCCGCCTCGCCGCCCTGATGGCCGAGGCCGGTGCGTCCAACAAGGGCCTGGCTCGCCGCGTCCGCGACGCCGCGCTACGGCACGGTGTCCACGTCGGCACCACGCATGTGTCAGTGCAGCGCTGGCTCGACGGCGCCGGCATCCAGGCGGAGAGCGCGGCGTTCGTGGCCGAAGCGCTCGGCGCCAGGTTGGGCCGCAGGATCACCTCCGCCGACTGCGGCTTCTCCACCGTCACGATCAGCCCCGCCCCGAACGGCACGAGCTACGCGGCGACGCTCGCGGAAGCCCTGGGCGTACTGGACGGCTTGACCCAGCTGCGGCCCGAAGACAAGCCGCCGACCGGGGAGCTGCTTCACGCCAATGAGGTCAACGCAGCCGTCCTGTCCTGGCTCGTGTCGCGACCGGACGGATTACCGTCCGACAAGTCGGCGTTTCGCCACGTCGGGATGCGCGATGTCGCTGCCGTGAGGACTGAAGTTCCCCCCTGATCTTGGACAGCGGATGCTTACGCTGCGGGGGTGAGGTCGTGCCGCAATCTAGCTCGGGTTTCGAGTGGGGTGAGGTACCCGAACTCGGGGTGCTTGCGGAGCCTGGTGCGGTTGTACTCGACTTCGATGAAGCAGAAGACGTCGGCTCGGGCCGCCTCACGGCTTTCCCAGACGGTGGTGCCGATCTCCGCTTTGAGCAGTCCGGAGAAACTCTCGGCTGCAGCATTATCATAGCATATGCCGGTTCGTCCCATACTCTGCCTCAGATTCAACTCCCTTATCACGGTGCGAAATTCGCCACTGGTGTACTCGCTGCCGCGGTCGGTGTGCATGATGCAGCCGGGCTGCAGGCCGCCGCGGCCGGCAGCCATGCGCAGGGCGTCGGTGACCAGTTCGGCGCGGTGGTGGTCGGCCATCGCATACCCGATCACCTCACGGGTCGCCAGGTCGATGACCGTGGCCAGGTACCACCAGCCCTCGACCGTGGGGAGATACGTGATGTCGCCCACCAGCTTCCGGCCTGGCTCGTATGCGGTGAAGTCGCGGCCGACCAGGTCCGGGGCAGGGGCTGCCTCGGTGTCCTGCTGCGTCAGGTAGCGGCGCCTGCGGCGGGTGACACCGCGAATGTCGCGCTCGCGCATGATCCGCTCGACCCTTTTCCTGTTGATCGCGAGGCCGCCCCGCCGCAGCTCCGCATGGACGCGCGGGGCGCCGTAGGCACCTCGCGAGGTGGCGTGGATCTCACGGATCCGGTCGGTCAACCCGTCTTCGGCGCACTGCCGTTCGGCGGCTGCGGGCCGTGAAGCGAGCCAGGCGTAGTAGGTGGAGCGGTGGAAGCTCAGCACTCGGCACAGCCGGGCGACGCTGTAGCCATCGGGGTTCTCCTCGGTGGCCTTCTCCGCATCGATGAAGCGGCACACAGCGCCTACTTCACGATCTCCTTCGCGAAGAAGGCCGCGGCTTTTACCAGGATGTCGTTCGCCTTCTTGGCCTCAGCCAGCTCGCGGCGCAGGCGCCGCAGCTCCTCACGTTCCTCGCTGGTCAGGGCGCCCGCCGGCCCCTCGCCCTGGTCGATTTTCGCCTGCTTGACCCAGCCACGCAACCCCTCGGGGCTCACTCCCAGTTCCCGGGCGATCTCGGTGACGTTCCGATGCGGCGACGACCGGACGAGCGCGACCGCGTCCCGCTTGAACTCGGCCGTGTACCGCTTGCTCATGTTGCTCTTGCCACTCAACTTGGACTGCTTCCTCCGGGACGAACCGTCCCAGTATCAGGCTGTCCAACTCACTGGGGGAACTTCACCCCTGTCAAGGGCGGTCCCACAAGACAGTGGAGCGATAGCGCGACCTACTGGACCAGCAGTCCCTACACCTGCAGAATCATGGCCTCTGCCTGGGTGAGTACCGTCGCACTCTTCTGTGCGGTCTCACGTGCGGACGCCAGACGTTCCATCCACTGGATCCTCTGGTCGGCAGGCAGCGGATCCTCTCCCAGCCCGGAGCGCAGGCGGCTCGCTTCGTCGAAGTCCGCCAGGAGTGCGTTTGCCGCCCCGATCGCATGCTGGTAGATGCCTTCGGCCAGCTCGATCCGGGCGGGCAGCTCCCGCCGGAGTTCAGCCAGGCGGTCGCGGGGGTCGGCCGGCGGTGACTGTCCCTGCACCGTGGTGGTGCTGTCGTCCGACTGATCGGTGCTGTCGGAACCTGCCCCCGCGCCGCCGGTGTCGCTGCCGGAGCCACTCGTTTGCTCACTGCGGCCCAGCTCCGTCGGGAAGAGCTGGTCGAACCACTCCTTGTCGGCGATGAAGGAGGTGGCATTGCCGTTGAGGTCTGGCGTTGGTCGCGGCGAGGTAGGCCAGACGCAGCAGCACAACAGATCATGATGCCTTCATGCCCCGCGCAGGTGAAGACGTCGAGGGTGAGGAGCAGGCACAGCCGGAGACCGGCATCAAGGCCGTGACCTGGCCGGATGATTTATCGGCACCCGCAGGGTTGCGGGGAGAGGACTGGTGGATCCGGCGGGCCGGCGTGGGAATCTGGTGGAGTACTGCCCTCTCCTGCATCGGGGTCAGGACAGCGCCGTGCATCGGCTGGCCCGGCACCGTGGTGGGCACCACCGCCCTGAGTCTCTCGTCGGCGGCCACCAGCCGGGGCGCGGGCATACGGCGACGCGTACCTTCTTCACTCCGAGGGCCGAGGCCTGGGAGCAGCGCTTCGCCGCCGACGGCCCCCGTTACGCGGCGGCCGTCGTCCGGATGGGGCTGCGCCCCGGGATGCGCGCGCTGGACCTGGGCTGCGGCACCGGGCGCGCCCTGCCCGCGCTGCGCGTGGCCGTCGGCGAGACGGGAGCGGTCCTCGGCGTGGACGTCACCGAGGCCATGCTCACCGCCGCCGCCCGCTCAGCCCCGACGACCCGCTGGCCGAGCCGAACCTGCGCCCGGCGCTGGACGGTTCCGGCTGGCGGCTGGCCGACTACGACGACACCCCCGAGCACTTCCTGGCCAGCGCGGTCCGCACCGGCTGACCAGGGGCTCCCAACGCCGGGCGTGCCCTCGCCGTCACATCTGCGGGCTGCTGCGGTCCGCGGCGATGTCGAACGGCAGCCACAGGACGGGGGGCAGGGCCGCGGGGGCCGTACCGTCGTGCAGTGCGGACACCTCGTCGGCGGACAGCGCGCCGGCGAAGACCCGTACGTCGTCCAGCGACCCGGTGAGCCCACTGCTGCTGTCGGGGGCCTCGCCCAGGTGCAGGCCGTCCAGCGCGAAGGTGTCGGTGCGGGTCAACGAGCCTGTCGGCAGGGTGTCCTGGGCCAGCGGCTTGCCGTCCACGTACAGCAGCAGGGTGTCGCCGTCGCGTACCAGGGCCAGTTCGTGCCAGTCGCCGTCGCCGAATGCCGTCGTGTCGGTCTTGTCCTCGGCGGCGAGCCTGACCTGCCCGGTGCCGGTCTGCGCCACCGCGTAGAGGCGGTCGTGCAGCGGCTGCGCCCTGATCCAGAACTGGCGTGCGTACGTGCCGGACCCGTCGGCCCACAGCAGGACCTGGTCCGGTGTCGCCGAGGTCGCCCGGTAGCGGAACCAGGCCGTCACAGTGACGTCGCGATCTGTGGCGAGGGATGCGCTGCGCGGGACGAGCGCGCCCCCCGAGCCGTCCAGCACCAGTGCCCCGCCGCCGGCCCGCTGGCCGGGGGTGACCTGGGCTCCGCCGGTCAGGTAGGCGTTGTTGCAGCGGTCGGACCCGTCGGGGGTGGCAGGGGTGTCATCGGGCAGCGGGCGCGTCGCCGATGCGGAGTAGGTGTACTTCCCGTCGAAGCTGTAGCGCACCGCTATGCCGGCGTACGAGCCGAGGCCGCCGTCCGCGTACACGGTGTCCAGCGCCGGCTGGCTCAACGCGCTCCGGTAGAGCCGGAATTCGTCGACCGAGCCGTTCATGACCTTGGACCCGTCCAGCCGTGACCCGATCCGCAGGCCGCGGATGCCGTCCGCACGGCCGGGAGTGAGGGAACCGCTCAGCCCCGTCCCGGTGTCGGTCAGGGCGGGCGAGTCGTCCACGATCAGCTGGACCTGGCCGCCTGCCCTCCGCAGCACCATCTGGTGCCATGTGCCGTCGCCGAAGCCCGCGGTCGACGTCTTGTCCTGCACCTCGAGGAAGCGTGCGCCCGCGTCCGTCTGCACCATGGCAGCGAGCCGGTCACTGCCCGGCTGCGCCTGCACCCACAGCTGCGGCGGCGCCGAGCCCATCCCGTACGCCCACAGCAGCGACTGCTCCGTATTGTTCACGTCCGGCTGGTAGGAGAACCACATCGAGAAGGTGAAGTCGCCCGACCCGAGGTCGAGTTGGGGACTCAGCGGAGCCTCTACGCCCGGGTGGGCGGCCTCGATGCGCAGCGCCTGTCCGCTGGGCGAGGTGGCGGTGGTGCCGCGGCCGCCGAGCAGCCACGCGTCCGAGCAGCCCTCCGCCTCGTCGTCCACCCCGGCAACCGGCGCACGGGTCACCGGTGTTGCCGCGTCCACCACCTGGAAGGGCAGCCGCAGGGCGAGGGCCGCGTCCGCGCTGTCGCCCAGCGGGTCACCCGAGTGGGCCGGGCTGCCGAGCCGGGCGTCGTCCTCGGCGCTCAACGCGGTCCGGTAGAAGCGGAATTCGTCGATGTCTCCGGCGAAGGGCTCGGTGACGGTGGTGCCCGGGCCGCCGCCGATCCTGATCCCGGCCGGCGCGGCCGACACGGGTGCGGACACCGCGCCCACCACGCCGCTGCCGGTGCCGGTGACGGCCTTCGGCGTGCCGGCGCCGACGGTGAGCGTGATCGCGCCGCCGCTGCGGGCGAGCGTGACGTGGTGCCAGTCGCCGTCCCCGAAGGCGACCTCGTCGGAGTGGTCGACAGCGGCCGCGTAGGCGGCCCCGCCGGAGCCCGCGACGGCGGCGTAGAGGTCGTCCTTGCCGGGCCTCGCTCGCAGCCACACCTGCTGCTTGCCGCTGCCGGAGCCGTACGACCAGAACAGCACGCGGAAAGGGTCGGTCGCGGTCGCCTTGTAGCGGAACCACAGGGAGTAGCTGAAGGCGTCAGCGCCCGGATCCAGGGCGGCGGTGTGCGGCAGGTCGGCGGCGCCGCCGGTGCCGGGGGTCAGCGAGTAGTCGAGGCTGCCGGTGCGCTGCCCTGCCCCCAGGGCGGCGGTGCCGGTCAGATAGGCGTCGGCGCCCTGGCCGGACACGTCAGGGGTGCTGCGGCCAGGCGCCGGCGCCTGGAGCGGGTCCAGGTCGGGGCGCGGGGTGATGCCGCAGGGTTTGCCCAGCGTGGACTCGGCGAGATGGGTGAAGCGGATCTCGTCGGCGGAGTAGGTCGCCCCGCCCTCGTAGAGCACACCGATCTCGTTGCTGCCGAGCAGTGCGAGGTCGGAGTAGCCGGCGCTGTGCGAACTGACCGGCGTGCCGGCCGGCTTCCAGGCGGTGCCGCATTTCGACCACAGCGTCATGTCCGTACGCCCGGCGCCCGCGGGCGCGGCCATCACCAGCTGCTCTTGGCCGTCGGCCGCCGTCGTGTGCAGCCGCAGCAACGACCCCTGGACGTCGCCCGTGGAGGGGATCGTATTGCCGCGGAAGGCGGTGACGCGCGGCACGGCGTCGCCGGCCGGGGTGTCCGCCTTGGTCTCCACCCTGGTGGACCCGCCGGAGTTGCGGGCGACGAGAGTGACACCGCCGCCCGCGGTCTCGGCGACGGCGACCTCGGCGGGACTCGACGGGGCGCTGCCCGTCGCGGAGTCGACCGCGGTGGCCGCGTGCCAGGTGCCGGAGCCGTCGGTTGCCGGGTCGAGGTAGAGGTAGCCGGCGTAGTCGGCGCCGGACGAGGTGACCTGGTGGGCGCCGACCACCAGGCGCTTGCGGTGCGCGCCTTCGGTGAGCTGGACGCCGTGGCCGGGTCCTGTGGCGAACCAGTCGGAGCCGATGGCTGCGCCCCGCAAGGTCACGGCGATCTTCTCCGGCGCGCTCCAGGTCAGCCCGTCGTCGGTGCTGAACTGGCTCCACGGGATGCGCGGCGTCGAGGAGTCGGCGGGGTTGGACGTCGACAGCAGGTATATCCGCCCGCTGGCCGCGTCCACCACCGGCGCGGCGTTGCTCCGCGTCACCGGCGATCCCGCGACGACACCGTCGGGCGGCGTCCTGCCGTACGCGCCGGCCGCGGTCGTCCCCGCGGGCACCACTTCAATCGGCCCCCAGGTGCGCCCGTCGTCGGTCGACCGCCGCACCACGATGTCGGTGTCGCCCCGGTCCCCGCACGACACTTCCTTGCGGCCCTCGGCGAAGGCCAGCAGCGACCCGGCCGCGGTACGGACCAGGGCCGGTACGCGGAAGCATCCGTAGCCGCCGGTCCCCGAGGTGAACAGGGACAGCTGTCCCGCCGTCGAGGCGCTGGCCGACGGCGCCACGCCACCTGCCGTCGCGGGGGTGCCGGCCAGTCCCGGCAGCCCGATGAGGAGGGCGGCGACCACCGCACCTGCCCGCCAGCGCCTCCGGAACCACCGCCCGGCCTCGGAGGTCGACTTCGCGCCGGATTCAAGCGGCGGGCGGGCGGGTGCAGGCATACGGATCCCCAGGGGGTATGGGATTCTTTCCGACAATTACTACGGCGGTCATAGTATCCGTGGGCCGCCCCGCGGAGGTGAACGGCTGGTCACGGAATGGCCAACGCCGGATTGCGGACCCGTGATCCCCGTGCGACACCGGCCCATGCCCTGCCCCACAAGGGCCGCCCGCGGACCGCTGGGCGGATCCAGAGTTCCGCATTCCGTGACATGCCTGCGCTGACTCGTGCGCGGTGCCGTCCGTGTGGACCCAGACGCCGCCGAAGTCCTGGCCGAGCCGGGCTTCCATGTCGTCGCGGACCTCGGGCTCCGGCGGCCGGCCGCCGGACCCCCGACCACGTCCTGGACCGGGGACTCGTCCTCCGCGATCGCCGTGGCGGCGCCATTGCCGAGGGCGCGCTGGAGTCTGAGGATGCCGCCGGCGCCCAGCGCGTCGGTGCGGCCGCCTGCAGCGGCCTTCATCAACAGCGCCTCAGGGATGCCGGTTTCCGCCTGCCGCGGTGTCAGTGCGGCGTTCCCTGACTCTGCTCATGCTCGTGCCCGCGCATCGTCTGCCTGCAGCCACCTGGCTCCGCTCCGGCCCGTCCACGTTCCCACCCGATCCCGGCCCCGGCCACCCCTCCCCGGCCACCCCTCCCCACCCTTTCGGGCAGCGCGCTGCGACGCGCTTCTACGCCGCCAGGGTGCCGCTGCGTGGCGGGCCGAGCTCCGGGGTCCGCCCGGGGCTGGAATGGGCGAGTCACGTCGAGGTCCGTGTGCCGCAGGCAAGGGCAGCACCCGATCACGGAGATCAAGGCAAAAACCGTGACGAGCTGGGGGTAGCCGCCGAGGGGGCCTGCGAGGGCGGTACCGGTGACGGGGGCGAGGGCGCCGGCGATGGTGACGGGCGCGGGGAGGAGGCCGGGCAGGCGGCCGTAATGGGTGGTGCCCCAGCGGTCGGTGATGGAGGTGGCCTTCAGGAGGGTGAGGTTGCCGCGGACCGTGCCGGCGAGTGGACAGTGCGGCGAGGCCGAGATTCACTTTGGTGCGCATAGATTTTCTCCTCTAAGCAGGATGCTGGGGCAAGCGTAAGGAAAGATCATTTGCCATGGCCATGACGAACATGGAGGTTCGCAGGGACCCCGGCTGTGGCTTCGGTTCGACACACCACGGCGGCGGGCCGCCGGCAGGCTGATGATCCCGGGGTGATGAGTGGCTCGGCCGAAGCCGTAGGAGGTCGACAACGAGTTGTGGGCGGTGATCGAGCCACTGTTGCCCAAGGTCGAGCGTCGGGCCCGAAACCCGGGGCGGACCTGATCGGCTGGTGTTCCAGGGCATCCTGTTCGTGCTGCATACCGGGATCGCTTGGGAACATCTGCCGCAGGAACGTGGCTTCGGTTCGGGTGTGACCTGCTGGCGGCGCCTGGCCGAGTGGACTGAGGCCGGTGTGTGGCCCCGGCTACACGAGGTCCTCCTCCCCAAGCTCCGCAGTGCGAACGCCCTGGACTTCTCCCGGGCGGCGGTCGACGGCTCTCACATCCAGGCCTTAATGAGGGCCCCAAGACGGGACGAAGCCGTGTTGATCGGGGCAGGGCGGGGCAGCAAGCATCACCCGATCACCGATGCCACGGGCATCCCGCTCGCCGTCACCTTGACCGGCGGCAACCGCAACGACGTCACCCAACTCATCCCGCTCCTCCAGGCCGTGCCGCCGGTGCGAGGCAGGCGGCGCCGGCCGCGCCGCCGCCCCGACGTGGTACTGGGTGATCGCGGCTACGACCACGACAAGTACCGCCGTCTCGTATGGGACCTCGGCGTGAAGCCGCTGATCGCCCGCCGCGGCACCGATCACGACAATCTCCACACCGATCTGACCGGCACCGGGGTACACGCGGGCCTGCTCCAGGTCGCCGGAATGGTCGGCGGGAGCGACTCGGCCAAGGACATCGCCGAGCACTGGGATCCGACAACTCTACCGGAGCCACTCGATCCGGCCGACCTCGCCGACACCTGCTGGGACCTCTACCTCAACCGCGACAGGTTCGAAGCCGTCGTCGCAGGTCCGGACACGTAACCACCACCATCCGCGGAGGTCGGTGCTCAAACGGGGGGCAGAGCAGGTGCATCGGCAAGCTGCCGTTGGGCGGCCAACGACCCTCGACGCCTTCGCCCTGCCGCTCGTGTCGGTGCCGGCAGGGGCTGCGGTGATCGCGGCGGGTGCCGCGGCTTACGTCATCCGCAATGCGGTGGGCCGTTGAGCCGAGGCCTCGACCTCCCGCCGCCCGCACCGGGGGGTTCGGGCGGCCGGAGGTAGGCCGCTCAGAGGTCCACGTTCATGGTCAGCGTCTTCTGCTTGCCGTTCACGGCGACCTTCACGGACAACCGCTCGTCGTGCGGCCAGTGCGGCAGGGGGATGAAGTACGCCTGCCCGCCGCCGACTTGCGGGCCCAACTTTCTGACCCGTTGGGCCGTCACCGGGTTTCCCTCCAGGGTTGAGGAGATCACGGTGCCGTGGCCGAGGCGAAAGATCAGGTACCAGCCGCCGGCCGGGTCGGACGCCGGGCCGAACAGCGGCCGCAGCTCCGGCATGTGGTCACGCTCGGCCGCGCTGGGGCCGCCGCAGGTGACCGCGATGTCGGGGAAGGGGCCGGTCTCGGCGAAGCACATTCTGGCGTCCGCGGTCTCCCAGAAGTAGTAGCCCGCCCGGCCTCCCGGTCCTGTCCTGGCCACCCCTCGGCCGTCGGGGGCGTCGTGCGGGCTGGACAGGTGACGCAGCACCTCCTGTGTCATGTCCTCCGGCGTGCGGGAGGCGGTGGGGGGTGAGCCCCCCCGCGACGGCACGGAGGCCGTCGCGGGGGGGCCCGCCGGTGCGGGGGCGCAGGCCGCCGCGCCGGCGGCGGTGGCCGCGGCGAGAACCGCGGCCACCGTCACTCGTACGGTGACATCGCGAGCGCGAAGGACCGCTCGCGTGACCGGACGTGGGGTCAACTGCACTTCGTCCCCATGCACATGGAGGCGTCGATGTCCACCGTGGTCGGGTCGATGGTGTCCGACACCTTGTTCGCCGCCCACGACGTCACGTCGAACGTCGTCCAGTTCTGGTAGGTCATCCGCCCGTCCTTGTGGTGGTAGGCAGTCCGGTAGCTGGTGAGCTTCCCGAACGGGGACAGTCCGACGATGTCTCCCTTCTTGACCGGGAAGCTGGACTCGCTGGTCCTCGTCTCGGTCTTCGTGGTCATGTCGGTGTGCGTCCAGTCGTAGTGGCCGGCGAAGCCCACCGTGGCCTCCACCTTCGCTTCTGTGATGAGGGGGATACCCACTCCACCGGTGACCTTCACCGAGGTGTTCCAGCTCCAGCCGTTGGCGAACTGCTCCGTCGCCGATTTGGCCGACGACACCGAGTACGTGAACTTCATCGTCTGACCGTCGAAGTTGGCCGGCTGGGCGTCGGCGACGATGGTGATGTCGTTGAGCCAGCCCCATCCGGTCTGCGTCGTGGAGTACCAGTCCACGTCCGGGGGAACGTCGGGGACGCTGACACCCACCGGTAGCGCGACTCCCACCGGGACGCAGCCGTCGCAGATGTGGTTGGCCGCGGGGTCGTACCCGCCGCCTTCGCTACCGCCGCCGCCACCGCCACCGCCACCGCCGCCGTGACCGCCACCGCCGCCGCCGCCACCGTGACCGCCACCGCCGCCGCCGCCGTGACCTCCGCCGCCGCCGCCGCCGGACGGCGGGATGGGGGGCAGGTTTCCGTAGGTGCCGTGGTCCCCGCTGCAATACACCGGGTAGCAGCTCTCCTGACCGCTGGGGTCACTCTTCGTGACGGGGCTGTTGTCGGCGTAGGCATAGCCATTGAGGGATTGCGGGTCTTGGGTGTCGAGGACGGGGTCGACGCTGAGGAAGTGGCCGGTGGCCGCGTCGTATTCGCGTGCCCCGACATGGGTCAGCCCGGTGTCGGGGTCGAGGGTCTTGTTGAGGAATCCCTTGTCGTCGGGCCAGGCGCTCGCGGCGGTGCCGCGCGGCGCGCCGTAAGGGGTGGAGTAGCGCTTGGTCAGGGCCTGGGTGGCGCCGTCGAGCGCGAGGCTCGCGGTGCCGTGGACGTCGCCGGCGAGCCAGCTGAGCTGCGCGACGCCGGGCTTGGTGGTGCGCTCGGCCACGGCCTGTCCGTCGGCGCCCTCGGAGTAGGTGCGCACCGCCCAGGTCGTGGTCTTGCCGCCCGAGGTCTTGGTGTGCAGTTCGGTGCTGCCGAGGTAGACGATGCTCTCCCCGTCACCCGCGGTGGCCCGCTTGATCAGCAGGTTGCCCTCGGCGTCGTAGATGTACGAGGCCGCGTCGCCGCCCTCCGCGGTGGTGGCGAGGTCGCCCTCGCTGCTCCAGGTGAGGGCCTGGCCGGCCGTTCCCGCGACCGGGCGGGCGGTGGTGTTGCCCGTGTTGTCGTAGGTGTAGGTCGGGGTGACTCCGCTGCAGCTCGAGCCGGTGGTGGTGGCGCTGAGCGCGTGCGGCCGCTTCGTGTCGGTGTAGCACGACAGCGTGGTGGCGTCACCGCTCGCCGTGTGCTGCGTCTGGGTGAGCCGCAGACCGGCGGGGTTGAAGGTGTAACTGGTGCTGTAGGCCGCGGGGCCGCCGAGCGTGGCGGTGGTCGCCGTGCCCGAGGTGCAGTCACCGGCGGCCGGGGTCCACGCGCTGGTCATGCGGCGGTAGCCGTCGTAGGAGAAGCACTGGGTGTCGGTCGTGGTGGTGCCGCCGAGCGTCGCCGGGTCGCTGATCTTGGTGACGTTGCCGGAGTCGTCGTAGGAGTAGTGGAGGTCCTGCGGCATCCAGTCGTGGGTGTCGTCGGTGACGTAGCTGCGCAGCAGCCTGCCGGTGCCCTCCTCCCATTCGTTGTCCAGGTAGGCCTGCTTGACCTGGGCGGACGGCGAGACGCCCAGCGTGAGCTGTTGCGGCTTGCCGGTCGAGGAGTAGGTGGTGTCCAGGACGTAGTGGGACGTGCCGGTGACGGCGTCGACCTGGCCGGTCGGGGTGTACGTGTAGCTGACGTCCTCGTTCGGCAGCCCGGCGATCGCGGGGGCGCTCACGTGCTGCACGGTGTTGTCGCTGTTGTACTGCGAGGTGAAGGCATAGCTGGTCTGCGCGACCTTGGAGGTCACCAGCGGGTCCTTCGGCGAGAGGTCGATCTCGCTGGCCACCGGGTTGTAGAGGTTGTCGTACTTGGTGACCTTCTGGGTGTAGGCCAGGCCGGCGACGCCGCCGTCGTAGCGGGTGGAGTCGGCCGCCTGACCGACCTCCACCGTGTCGTACGTCCACGCGGCGAGCTTGTTGGCGTCGGTCTTGCTGGTCTGCCACAGCCCGGTCTTGCGCCCGGCGTCGTCGTAGTCGTAGATCAGTGTGCGCTGGTTGGCGTTCACGCTGGTCGCGATGAGGTCGGTCGGGGTGTACGTGGTGGTGCTCGTGCCCATGTCCGGGTCGGTGTTGCTGGTCTGCCGGCCGAACAGGTCGTAGCCGTAGGACCACTTGGCGTTGTCCGGGCCGGTGACGGTGAGCTGCTTGCCGTCCCGGGCGTAGGTGTACCCGGTGCTGTCGTGCGCGGCCGCCGGCGAAGTGCCGCCGAAGGCCGTGTCGTTGTAGGACGATCCCGAGTACTCGCGGATCTCTGTGGCGCGGCCCAGCGCGTCGGTGATCGCTCGGGACGCGGTGCCGCCGGTGGCGGCGCTGGTCGCGATGGAGTCACCGGTGTAGCTGGTGGTGATGGTGTACTTGGGCACGCCGTAGATCAGCAGCTTGTCGGCCGTGGCACGGCCGGCGCCGTCGAAGGTGACCTCGTGTTGGGTGGGCGTGCCGCCGTATTCGCCGCGGTCGTAGGTGCCGGTCGGTGCCTTGGAGTCGTCGTAGGTGTCGGCGTAGGTCTCGTAGACCAGGCCGCGGTCGTCGTATCGGCTGTCGGTCAGCAGCCGGCCACCGCTGGCGGACGGGGTCTGCTGCTGGATCGGGCGCAGCAGCGCGTCGTAGATCTGGTAGCTGGTGACGCGGCTGTTGTTGGGGCCGAGCACGGAGGTCGCCACGTAGGGGGCGCTGCCGCGCGCCAGGTGGTAGGTGTAGGTGGTGTTGGCGCTTTCGCCGCCGTCCTTGTTGCGGTTGGGCTGCCAGACACCCGTCAGCCGGCCCAGCGCGTCATAGGTGGTCTCGGTCTTCTTCCCCGCCGCGTCGTAGGAGCGCAGCGGCAGGCCGCGTAGGACGTCGACGTAGGTGTCGACGATGTGGCCGAGCGGGTCGGTGACCCGGATACGGGAGAGCACCCCGTTGGCCGCCATCGTGTAACCGGTGGTCGTCGTCTTGGTGTTGGCGTCCTTGGCGCTGACGATCCGGCCGAAGCTGTCGTAGGCGGAGATCTGCGTGGCCTGCCAGCTGTTGGGCTTGCGCTGGCCGCCCGTGTCCGCGGTCGCGGGGTAGGAGGCCGCGCGTCCCGTCCAGTTGGCGTCGCCCTTGGTCGGGGTCTGGCTCGACGTCCATGTCGTCGCCGAGGTGTTGTCGTAGACGGTGCCGGTGTCGGACAGGACGTCGCCGGGGGTGGTGCTGTTGGCTGGCAGCGACAGCGAGGCGTCGCCGACCGAGCAGGGCTGGCCGACGGTCTGGGTGCGGGAGACCAGCGAGTTGATGCCGACGGCGTCATTGCGCGCGTACCAGGTGCGCACGCACGTCTCGTCGCCGGACTTCGCGGTGTCACCCGCGTGGTCCTCGCTGGTGACCATGCCGTAGGAGTCGAAGGTCTTGGCGACCGAGGTGGACCGCCACTTCCCCGACACGTTCAGGTATGCGTAGTCGTACGTCTTGGCGTCGCCCACGTAGTACGCCTCGATGTCGGCGTAGGACTTGTGCTGGGTGGACGTCACCGCCGACCAGGGGTCGTTGACCGTCGCCGACACGGGGGTGGCGCCGTTGTAGGTGACCTTCTCGCGGGTGTAGCCCTGGTATTGGTCGGAGTCGGTGACCTGGGGGATGCTCAGCCCCGGCACGGTCTGGCCGCTGACCTTCACCGAGCGGGCGGTGCCGGACTTCTGCTTGTCACCGTTCATGCCCTGCATGAACGTGGTGACGGTCTTCTCCTGGTTGCCCGTGTTGCCGCCGGTGTACTCGGTGACGGTGCGGTAGCCGCGCCAGATCGACCAGGTGCGCTCGTCCTCCGGGGTCAGCGGGCTGTCGTCGTAGTGCCAGGCGGGGTCGGCGTAGGAGTAACTGTGCACGACCGGCTCGTTGTTGCCGGCCGGGTCGGCCTCCTGGACGCTGACCACGCGGTATTTGTGGAACCAGTCGAGCGACGCGTCGGTGTTGCCGTTGATGTGCCAGTAGACCGGGTAGCACGACAGGGCGTCGTTGTCCTCGGCGGCCGGCATCTTCGAACCGCGTACGCACTCGGCGGGCGAGAACGTGACGGTCGTGATCGCACCGGTCTCCGAGGTGATGGTGGAGATCCGCGGCCTGTTCAGCGGCAGGATGTCGTCGGTGGCGTCGACCCGGTCCGGCTTCATCTTGTAGGTGAACGACACCGGGTCGAGGGCGAGCGTGCCGCCGGCCTGGCCGGTGTGCTTGACGGAGTCCAGCACCAGCGACTGGTCGGAGCTGTCGCCGATGTCGCCCGGGTCGAGGTACTTCTGGGTCAGCGCCCAGGTGTCGACCGGCGTGTAGGTGGTGCCGGTACCCGACCACACTGAGGTCTGCACCTGGTTGAGCCGCTTGCGGGTGAAGAAGGCCGGCGAGACGGCGTCGCAGTCGTCGTCGGAGGCGCCGGCCGCGCAGATCTGGTCGAACGGCACGTCCGGCCAGTTCGGCGCGGTCTTGTCGGTCAGGCTCGTGCAGTCGGCGGCGGTGCAGCGCTCGGAGTACGAGAACGCGATCTGCTGCGTGGCGGTAGCGGTGAAAAGGGTGCCCGACTTCTGGCCGTAGAGGATCTTGTTGAGGTAACCGCCGCGGGTGTACGTCGCGTCGGCGGTGGTCGCCCCGTTCTTCTTGTAGGAGTTGGTCTCCGCGGTGTACCAGTACGACTGGGCGTTGCCGCGGGTGTCCACGACGTAGTCGAGGTTCCAGCGCCAGGCCTGGTTGTAGGAGCGGTCGGCGAAGGCGGTGCCCTTGGCGAAGCCGGGCTCGCCGGAGTCGTCGCCGAAGACCGGCACCGTCCAGACGGAGTTGGTGCGCTGGGTGCCGGCGCCGCTGAGCTTGTTCAGGCCGAAGACGTATTTGGTGCCGTCGCCGGTGGTCACGGTCCAGTATTCGCCGGCGCCGTCGGTGCTGTCGCCCTGGTCGGCGTTGTCCGCGCCGGTGGAGTGCGTCACCGTCGAGGCGTCGTCATTGGCGAGCCGCCAGGTGCCGGTCTTGTCGTCCTTGACCAGCTCGGTGGACTTGCCGTTGAGCACCAGCGAGGCGTTGTCGTACTTCCAGCACAGGTCGTAGACCTCGTCGTGCCCGTCGTCGTCGCAGGAGCCGTAGTCGCGGCTGACGTAGGAGTCGCTGGTCAGCGCGAAGCCCTCGCCGACCTGCGAGCCCTGGTTGTTCGTCGAGGCGGTGCGGCCGTCGATGCTGCCGGAGTCGTACTGCAGATCGACGCTGGGCACCGCGCCGCCTGCGGTGGGCGGCACGGACATCGGGTAGGACCAGTCGAAGGAGCCGGACGACACGCCGCCGGTCCAGGTCGCCGAGGCCGACAGCTGGGTGGCGGAGTAGTTGCCGGTGCCCTTGTCGGACTCGCCGCTCTTGGCGTCGAGTGCGAGAACGGTCGGGGCCTGCGCGGACGACGACAGCGCCGTCCTCGCGGCGGGCAGCGCGGCGGAGACCGTCTGCGCGGAGATGTCGTTGGACGTCACCAGCGGGGTCTGCGTGCGGCATTCCGCCCGCTGCGGCGTGGTCAGCGCGCACGCCGGCAGGGCGACAAGGCGCAGCCGGCCCGACCAGTCGCCGCCGTAACCGGAGGCGAAGGCGGAGTAGTCGACGGCGACCTTGCCCGGCGCGCCTGCGCCCTGCGGGGCGACGGAGAACAGCACGCCGCTGACGCCGGCCGCCTGCGCCGCCGCCCGGTCGGCGACGGTCACTTTCGCGGTGCCGGCTCCCGACGCCGAGGTGCCGGCCGGCGCGCCGAGCGTCACCGGCAGCCCGCCGGCGACCGCCCGCTTGCCGAGCGGGACCGCGGCACTGCCGCCCGCCGGCCAGCTGGCGTGCTGCTGGGACAGCGCGGCCGCGGCCTGCGCGTCGTTGGCGGTGCGCTGGGCCGCGACCTGGTCGCGCTGCTTCTTCGCGCCGAGGCCGACCGTGTGCGTCGTCGTGCTGTGCGGCGCGGGCACCGCGGTCTTCCCCAGCGGCTTGCCGTGCCCCGCGGCCTGTGCCACCGGGGTCAGGCCCAGCGGCACCAGGAGCGCGACCGTCGCCGTAGCGACCAGCCCCGCCTCCCACCCTCTTCGGGTACGCGGTATGCGTACGCGTACGCCCTTGCTTGACGATCTCATCGTGGTGCCACACCTACCCCTGGACATGCCTCGCGGCAGAAACGAGCGACAGTTGTATGGATCCGCGGGACCTGTTGGTGCCCGCGGGGATCAGAACTGCTATGTAGCGGTGTGCACGGACGCGAACGTGCGTGCGGGTCCGGCGGGCCGGGTCACGGCCCGCCGGACCACAGACGGGTCGGCGTCAGTCGCCGACGACGGTGCCGATCTGGTCGGAGTCGGACATCGCGCCCGTCCAGACCCTGACCTCCTCGACACGTCCTGGCAGGTAGTGGCTCCAGGCGCCGTTAACGTACGCGTCGCCGATGGAGAACCGGTCGCTGCCGACCTGGGCGGTGTACGGCTGGGTCTCCTGGCCGTTCTCCCCGAGGTAGAGGGTCGCGGTGCCGGTGCCGTCCTGCGCGTCGTAGACGCCGGTCACCCGGACGCTGCCCTCACCATTGGAGGTGTCACCGCTGTTGCTCGAACCGATCTCGACAGCGGAGGCGGCGCCGGAGAAGGTGCCGTTCGCGTTGAGCCGGCCGAACAGCCAGCGGCTGGTGGGCACGGTGATCTCGTTGTGGTCGTCGTCCACCGCGGTGGTGCGGCCGGTGAGCTGATACCACAGGCCCCACGACGAGCCGCCGGCCGTGCGCTGCCCGGCGACCTGGGCGGTGTAGCCGTCCGGCTTGGCCAGCATCGCGGCCTGGTCGATCTGCACGCTGCTGGTGACGGTGAAGGAACCCGTCTCGTCGACCAGCGGGCCGGGCGTGGCACCTGCGTCGTTGGCGCCGTCCAGGACGATCGCACCGTCCGCGACCGAGGCGCCGTTGGAGAAGGTCAGCGGCCGGGAGTAGCCGCTGCCCGCGTCGTCGAGCACGGCGCTGCCGGTGGCCGCGGGGTCCGGCGCCCAGTAGGCGATGTTCTCCACGGCCGGCTTGCCGTTCTCGTCCAGCAGCCGGGCGTCCATCGCGATCTCGTCCGGGGTCAGCGCCCGCTGCCACGCCTCGACCTCGTCGACCCGGCCCTTCCAGTACTCTGTCCAGGCGCCCTTGCTGGGGTCGTTGTAGCGGCCGATGTCGAGCGGGCCGTCACTGGCACCCGCCTTCGCCGCGGCCGGCAGCGCCACCGGCGCGCCCTGCGGCACACCGTTGACGTACAGCGCGATCGTGCCGGCCGTCTTGTCGTACGTGGCGGCGACGTGCGTCCACACTCCGGGCACCACGTCCGTGGTGCTGTTGGCGCCGAGCCAGGTCACCGCGCCGCCGGACGGCCACGTCCACAGGAACACCCAGCGGTGGAGGGCCGGGGAGTAGCGCAGCGTGAAGCTGCTCTTGTCGCTGCTGGTCTGCGACAGGACCGTGTGGTAGTCGGTGATGTCGGAGAGGTTGACCCAGGCGGAGACGGTGAAGCTGTCCTGGGTGTTGATCACCGGACCCGAGGTGTCGGCGTAACCGGTCTGCTGGGTGCTGCTGGTGGTGTCGTTCAGCCACAGCGAGTTGTCGCCCGCGCCACGGCGGCCCAGGCTCGACCAGCCGGCGCCGGCGTTGCGCAGGGTCGCGGTGTGCCGGGAGCCCGCTGCGGTGCCGGAGTCGCCGGCGCTCACCGCGCCGCTGCCGGGAGCGGAGTCGTTGAAGTGCCAGCGGCCGACCGCGTCCGCACCTGCGTCCACCTTGAAGGCGACGACCGTGATGGCGCCCCAGCGGCCGGCGCCTGCGTTGTCCTTGGCCCGCACCTGGAGCTGCTGGGTGCCGGACAGCGACGGGGTGATCATCCGGGTGACCGTGCTGCCGGGGATCTCCGCCGACCAGCTGCCGCTGCCGAGCTTGTACTTGAACGCGCTGATCTTGCCGGCGTCGGACGGGTCGGGCGAGAAGGTGAAGGAGCCCGGGACGCCGGGACCGCCCGCCGCCGCGCAGGCGTTGGTGTCGCAGTTGGTGTACGGCCCGCCGAAGGCGACCTTCGGCATCTTCGGGGCGGTGGAGTCGATCGTGAAGTAGCACCAGCCGGTGGTGGTCACGTTGGAGTGCGAGTTGATGTGGGTGGTGCCGTTGTCCTGGTACGACCAGGTCTCGGCCGCCATCCGGTACGGCGTGTCCTCCTTGAGGGTGATCGGCGAGGGATAGGAGACGGCGGCGTTGTCACCGACGAATCCCGGCGCCGACGGCCGGATCGGCTCGGTGGTCGTCCCCCAGGCGCCGGAGGCGCTCTCTTCCTGCACGGTGAACTTCGCGCGCAGGCTGGCCGGTTCACCCGCGGGCGCGCCGCCGGAGGCGACGTGCGGGCGGGCGTAGAGCTGCGGCGTCGGGTCGGAGACGATCGCCGGGTCGGCGGGGTTGGTCTGGCAGGTGGCGCCGGAGCCCTGCAGGATACCGACCGAGGTGGGGACGGCGGGCAGGCCGACGAAGTTCACCGACAGCACCGCGTCGTCCTTGTACCGCTTCCAGGCAGAGGTGTCGCTCTCGTCGTGCGCCCGCAGCTCCAGCGTGAGCCGGGAGAACTTGCCGGCCGCGAAGTCGCGCACGGTCGGGGTCAGGTTCTCGTCCGGCTCCGCGGAGTTGTCGGAGAACTCGATGGGCGCGGCGGGCGAGTTGGGGTCACAGGTGGAGCCGCGGCCCGCGGAGAACGACCGGTCGACCATCCAGTCCAGCTCCTTGGGCCGGGAGGCCCAGGTGGTGGATGACGAGATGTTGTTCGTACGCACCAGGTCCGTGGTCCGGGCCGAGCACTGGAAGGCCCACGGGGACGTCACGCGGAAGACCGCGGAAAGGACCTGCTTGCCCTTGAGGTTGGCGCCCGAGAACTCGAAGTAGAGCTTCTGCACGTAGCCAGGTCCGCAGGGGTAGATGACGCCCCCGGAGGTCCAGCTTCCGCACTTGCCGTCGCCCTTGCCGCGCTGGGTGTTGTCGGTGGCGGTGTTGTCCCACGCGTAGTCGCTGAAGCCGTCGCTGCGCAGCAGGGTGCGCTCGGCCAGGCCGTTGTTCAGCGAGACGTCGGGGTCGATGTAGAGGGGATAGGCGGCGGGGTCCTTCTGTGCGAGCAGCGTCGCGTCGGGGGCGACCGCGAGCTTGCCGCCCGCGACGGTGACCGGCACGGTCGTGGCGCCGGCGCCGGGTGCGGGGCCGTCCTCGGCGGTGGCGGGCGGTGCGGTCAGCTCGGCCGTGGCGGTGCCGGCCGCGCCCAGGCCGGCGCGTGAGGCGGCCTTCGCCTGCGCGGCCGGGCCGGTGCCGCGCGAGTCCCACATCTGCGCGGGCGGCGCGGTGAAGACCTGCTTGCCGTCGGCGTCCACGCCACTGATGCCGCCGTTCCCCAGAGGGGTGACGGACAGCTGGTCGCTGCTGATGCGGTAGTTGATGCTCTTCAGCGCCGGGTCGGCCGCGGCCTGCGGGGTCTTGACGACCAGCAGCTCGCGGTATCCCTCCACCGACGCGGTCATCCGCAGGTCGACGCCGGGCAGGACGTCGGCGTAGACGGCGGTGTCGCCGTCGAGCTGGGGTGCGGGCAGCGTGCCGGGCCAGCTGAGCGCCATCGACCCGCCCTCGCCCGTGATCCGCACCATCGGCGCGGAACCGCCGCCGGAGAAGGTCAGGCCGACCATCGCGGCCTTCGGGCCGACCGTACCGTCGGCGTGCCTGACCAGCGTCGCGTCCGGAGCGGTCCAGCCGCCGGAGGCGGTGTGCACGCGCACCGGCACAGCGGAGATGTCCTGCGTGTACGTCACCCCGTCCGGGTTGGCGTACACGGTGTCGAACTCGGTCCTGGCCCCGGTCACCTCAACCCTCTTGCCGGCCGTCCTGGCCTGCTGCGAGGCCGTCTGGGGGCTCTTGGCCGCTCCGGCCGCGTCCTTCCCGGCCGAGTCGGTCGCTGCGGCATGCGCCCCCGCGACCGGCAGCACGGCCAGCAGACCGGCCGCCGCGACTCCGGCTACGGCCGGTCTGAGCCGGGTGAGCCAGGCACTGTCCCGGCCCCCTCTGCGTTGCTTCACGTCGTCCACCCCACCGCGATTGAACAGTAAGGAGACCATAAGATCCCGGGACCCCGCCGCCTCGTCAATAGGGAATTGGCATATCTGCTTTATTCGGCGTCCATACGCAAGTGCATTCTCAATTAAAGCTCAAATGCTCCGCTTCATTTGGTACCAAAGGTGACTGAGGTGCAGGAGAGAGCTGAGGGGCCGGACGGGGCGACTCCACGGGCCGATCCGGCATGGCGGGGACACGCCACCGCTCCGGAGCAAGTCGGCAACCGGACATCCAGTGCATTTCATGAACCGGAACCACCCATATGGTGAGCATACGGTGAGCGAGGCGTGGGTGAAGGGAATAGGCGCGTGCTGCGATGCGGCCTTTCTGACACCTGGAAAGCGGCGATCGGATCCGAAAAGGCCTCTTTCGCCAGCGGGGAGGACGGTGGCGTGATCACCGGCAGGTGATCGATGCGATCGCGTCCAAGCACCGCACGGGACGCCGTGGACGGACCTGCCCGAACGCTTCGGCTCCTGGAAGGGCGCCCACAATCGCATGCGCGAGTGGGCCGCCGACGGGACCTGGGAGAAGGTCTTCACCGCCCTGCTCGGCCGGGCCGACACCGAAGGTGGCCTCGACCGGGTCGTTGCCGCAGCCCGCAGCCCGCAGCCCGCAGCCCGCCGACCAGGCCGCCAATCGCAAACGCCGCGGCAGCCACGGCGGCAGACCCCTGGCCTTCGACCGCGACGCCTAAACAGCGCTACACCGTCGAACGCTGCATCAGCAGACTCAAGCAAGGGTTCGGCCTGGCCACCCGGTGTGACAGCATCCGCCCCACCGCAGGATCCTGCTGGGCGCCGCGGAACCGACCCCAGAGGATCCCGGCGACCTACCACCGCACCCACGGCGTCACCTACTTCCACGGCTGCTACTCCATCGGCAACGACACACTGTGGGGCGTCAATCGTCGGCACAAGGGCGCCGCGCAGTCCCTGGCCGCGCTGAAGTCGATCCGCGCTATCCGACCCGACGGCGCCCCCATCTGCGTGATCATGGACAACCTGTCCGCCCACAAGGGCACCAAGATCCGCGCCTGGGCGGAGAATCACCGCGTCGAACTGTGTTTACCCCGACCAACGCCTCCTGGGCCAACCCGATAGAGGCCCACTTCGGGCCCCTGCGACAGTTCACCCTGGCCAACTCCCACCACCCGAACCACACGGTTCAGACCCGCACACTGCAGGCATATCTACGCTGGCGTAACGCCAACCCCCGTCATCCCGACGTCCTCACAGCCCAGCGACGAGAACGCGCCCGCATCGGCAGCGAGAAGGGCATGCGCTGGGGAGGACGCCCCATTCCCGTCGCAGCATGACCCGCAACCCGGTGGACCTATGCGTCCACAGCACTAGCGGGCTCGATGGGGGCGGTGCTCGTTGTAGTGCCGTTCGTAGGTGGTGCCGTTGTGGGCGCCCGTTGGTCCATCCGGTCTTCCGCACCCGGCTGACTGCATTGTCGGCCGTGGTGTTCGCCGCCCTCCGCGGTGTGCCGGTGGTCCGCCCGGCGGGCGCTTGCCGGTGCGCCCCGATGCGTGCCCGCCGCCCGTGCCTGACGTGCCGAGTTCAGTATCATGCCCAGACGAATCGCCCCGCCTTGGAGGTGCCGCGTGATCGAACTGTCTGTACTGATAGGCCAGTTGCGGGCAGAGCTGACTCGGGCGATGGTCGAAGGGCAGGGCAGTGAGCTGCGGTTCGCTCTGGGGGAAGTGGAGCTGGAGCTCATGCTGGCCGTCGAGCGTGACGCGGGAGTGAACGGCAGAGTGCGGTTCTGGGTGGCGGAGGGCGGAGGCGAGGCGAAGGTGGCAGACAGCGCCACGCAGCGGATCCGGCTCACGTTGGAGCCGCAACTGGTGGCGGACAACGCCGAGGGCCCGCCGACCCGCTTGGTGATCTCCGGTACCGAAGAGGACGGGGAGCGCTGACGCAGGCATGTCGGGACTGCGGCCCGAGCGGGCGGCTGAGATCATCGCCAAGCAGCCCGACGGCACGGTCGTCCGCGGGTCGGGGTATCTCGTCGCCACCGGGCTGGTGCTGACGGCGGGGCATGCGGTGCGGGACGCCGTCGCCGTGAAGGTGCGGTTCGAGGCGGACCGCCCGACCGAGTTCACGGCGCCGGGGCAGGTGGTCTGGCTCAGCCGCGGCCGCAGCGACGCCGCGCTCTTGGCGCTCGACTCGGAATCAGCTGACGGCGCGCGCAGTGACGAACCGGTGCTGTTCGGGACGCTGCCCGAAGACGATGCCGAGTTGCCCGGCAGCGCGCTCGGCTTCCCCTGGTTCAAGCTGCAAAAAGACCCCGCGGACGGCTCGTGGTGGCGGGATGCGTCCCATGTGCACGGGTGGCTGCCTGCGCTGTCCAACCGTCGCGGCGGCACCCTGCAGTTCCGGGTGCCGCCGCCCGAACGGCATCCGGATCCGCTGAGATCGCCCTGGGAGGGTATGTCGGGCGCGGCCGTCTGGTCGCAGGACCGTGTCGTCGGCATCGTCATCGCGCACCATCCCCGCGAGGGGCTGGGCTCGTTGACGGTCAGCCGCGCCGACTCCTGGGGCGCAGACAGCGCCCTGGAACGGGACGGTGACAGCGCCGGCGCTGTCGACGAGCGGCGGGCCAGGGCGCTGCGGCAGGCAGGGCTGGACCGGCCTCCCGACCTGGTCGGGCCCGGCGACAGCCACCGGGTGACGGCCGGCTACCTGGCCGAGATCCGCTCCTTCGCGCCGCAACGTCTGCTCGACCGGGAGCATGAACTCGCCGAACTGGCCCGGTTTGCCGAACGGTCCGACGGCTACTGGTGGTGGCAGGCCCCACCCTGGCACGGGAAGACCGCACTGGCCGCATGGTTCGCGGCCCATCCGCCGCCGGCGGTCGCCGTGGCCGCCCACTTCGTAACGCGGCGGATCGGCGGGCACGGCGACAGCGACGGCTTCGCACGATCCATGGCGGAGCAGTTGGCGGCGATCGCCCAGGAGACAGCGGTGTTCGGTACCGCCGCAGGCGCGCCGACACGGGAGTTCCACCGTCTACTGGACGCCGCCGCACGGCGGCAGCGTCGCCACGGGCGCCGGCTATTGCTGGTCGTCGACGGACTGGACGAGGACGAGGTGGCCGGCGGACCGTACCAGCGCCCCAGCATCGCCTCGCTCCTGCCCCGGCACCTCCCGGACGGTGTGTCGGCGCTCATCACCAGCCGGTTCCTCCCCGCCCTACCGCTGGACGTGCCCGGCGACCACCCACTGCGCGCAGGTACCCCACGGGCGCTGGCCGGTTCCGCCCACGCGGGCCAGTTGCGCTCCGAAGCCGAGTACGAGCTCGGCGGACTGCTGGACCACACCGGCCCGTGCCGGGACCTGGCCGGGCTGCTGGTCGCCACCGGCGGCGGACTCGACCAGGACGAGCTGGCAGAGCTCATGGCGACCACCGCCGACCGTGTCGCGGCACTGCTGTCCGGGGATTTCGGCCGTATCCTCTCCGTGCGCGAGACCACTGTCTTCCACGACGGGATCCCCGCGCCGCGCCGGGAGCGCTTCTTCGCCCACGACACGCTGCGGGCCACCGCGCTCGAGCGGCTCGCCGCGGACCTGCCCCGCCACCGGGAGAGTGTCGCCCGGTGGGCCGCCTCGTACCGGGACCGCCACTGGCCTGACGGCACCCCACACTACCTTCTGACCGGATACGGGCAGTTGGTGCTGGCGGAGGGCGAACCGGACGCCGTCGCACGGGTCCTGGCCGACACCGCACGGCACGACCGGATGTCGGCCGTCCTGCTCGGGGACGGCCCCGCCATCGCAGAGCTCGCCGCCGCCCGCCGCCTGCTGGCGGAGCGGGCCGGGACGCTTCCCGGGACCGTGCTGCGACTGGCCACCGCGCACCACCGCCTGACGGGGCGCTCATCAGGATGGGACAACAGTGGCCTGGCCCTGCTTCGCGGCAGGCTCGGACAGGTCGGCCGAGCCCGGGTACTGGTCGAGGCGATGCCGGAAGGCCCGCCCAGGATCCGCGCGCTCGCCCGGCTGGCGGCTGCCCTTGTCGACGAACACCCCCGGCACGCGCGGGAATTGGCGCGGCACGCCGCCGACCTGATGTTCGCAAAAGTGCTGCCCGCGCTGTACCCGTCGGCCTACGTGGAAACCGCCGTGCAGATCGGCCGTACCCTGCTGCGTCTCGACGTACCCGAAGGCGTAGCCCGCCTGCACCAGGCCTTGGCTCTGGTGGCGGAAGAACAGACCACCGGATCGGACGCAAGCCAGGACAGTCCGCGGACGCGCTTGATCGGCAGCGCACTCGGCGACCTGGCCGAGGCTTTCGGTTCGGCCGGGGACGAGGACGGCGTTCGCGCTGTCTGGTCCGCGGCTCGGGGCGTCCGCCAGGGCCGATCCATAGCAGAGCGGGCCATGACCGGGGCGGTGGGCGACGGGCACGGTCGCGGGGAGTCCCTCCTGGGGCAGGCGGCGCACCAGCCGGACACCGGCCCTTCGCCGGACCCCGCCTTCCTGGCCGATCTGCGGGCCGCGCTGCCACCCGCGCTGGCCGCAGCCGGTCACACCGACGACGCCTGGCGCGCGTTGGAAGACGTGGCGCGCGGCCGGCGGGACGAGGCCCTGGCCGGCATGCGCGAAGCATTCGCCACGGCCGGCCGGACCGAGCAGGCACTGCGCGCGGCACGGGCCGTCGGCGAAGCCGCCGCCCGCCGGCAAGCCCTGCTGGGTCAGGCCCAGGCCATGCCGGACGCCACAACGGGCCTACAGGTAGTGGGGGAAGCCTGCCCGCACCCGCTGGACGGGGCGGCGTGGCCGTGCGGGGGCGCGTGCGCGGCCCTCCGCGTCCGGGCACTCGGCAAGCTCGGGCGCTGGGAGGAAGCCCGATCCGCGGTCCGGTCGGCCGAGGCCACCCCCTTCAGAACCGAGGTACGCCGACAGCTGCTCACCGCCCTCGCCCAGGCCGGCTGCTGGGCAAGGGCCGAGGAGGTGCTGGCCCGCTACCGTGCCGAGGAAGAACCCGAAGCCTGGCTCCACCCCGCGCTCACCCTGATGTGTGTCGGCGACACGGCCGGCGACCCGCGGGCCGTCCGGCTCGCCGAGGACCTGCTGGCCCTGCCGCGACCGCTCGCCCAAGAGGACAAGGTCCGGCTGGACCAGCTGGCGACGCCGGTGCTCGCCCGCCGGGGTCGCTGGACCGAACTGGCGGCCTACTACGAAAGCGAGCCGGACTCCTGGTCCCGGGACATGTCCCTGCTGGCCGGTGCCGCCCGCAGCGTGGTCGAGGACATCGCGGTAGTTCTCGAATCCCGCCCCGACCGGGTCGAGGAGGCGCTGGAGCTGTTCGCGCCCCTCTTCAGCGGCTACTCCTGGCAGGAGGCGCTCGCGTCGGCCAGTGCCGAGCGCGGACAGTGGCTCACGGCTGCCAGGATGGCCCGGGGCATCGGCGACCCGCACCGGCGGCGCACAGCTCTGACCAGGATGGCGGCGGCGATCGCCGGCACGCGGCACGAGATGGCCGCCCGGCTGGCCGACGAAGCCGAGGCCATCGTGGCGATGCCCGGCACCGGTGGCCCGGCAAGCCTCGTCGCCGGGCGGCAGCAGATACTGTTGGCCTTCGCCGAGGCGTTGGCAGAGCACCAGCCGGCCTTCGCGGCGGGAGTGGCCGAGGAGGTCGTCAGGCGGGAGCCCACGGACGGTCGCCCCGAGGCAGCCGAGACCGCCCGCCGAGCCGCGACCGTCCTGGCCCGTACCGGCAGGACCGACAGCGCGCTCGCGGCCATGGCCGGTCACCACGACCGCCGGTGGCAGGAACACGGCCTGGCCGCGCTGGTCACCGGGGCAATCTCCGCAGGCCGGCCCGACACCGCCAAGCGGCTGGTCACGGAAGCCCTTCACGCCGGGAGTTCCGCAGCCGTCCCCGAATGCATCGCCGCTCTTGCCGGAGCCGGCCTCTTCGACGACGCCCGCACCCAGGAATTGCGCAGCGAAGCGCTGGGCTGGGCCGCCGGGCAGTGGCCGGATGAGGAGATCCGCAGCCTGGTCGGTATTCTGAGGCACTGCCCGACTTCCGACGGACGTACGGCTGGCGCAGTGGCCGAGGCGATGAGGACCGCCCTCGACGACTTATCGGCGCTCTCCTCGGCGGGTTCGGGGCGCCTCCTCACCATGAGCACGCTGTGCGCGGCCGGGCTGGAACCGTTTGACCGGGCCGCCGCCGCTGATTGCGCCCGCCGTGCCCTGGCTGCCGCAATGCTCCTCCCACCTGCCTTCACCGCCCCCTCCCCCGCAAGCGACGTCGCTACCGCCACGGCCGTCCTCTGCCGTACGGGGAACCTGCGGTCCGTCACAACGGCGCTGAGGCCCCCTGCGACGCAGTCCGGCTCGGAAGCCGGTGTGGAGTACGACGACGCAGGCGACGTACGCCTGGTCCTGCTGGCCGGGGTCGCGGCCGGCACGGTCGGTGCCGCCCCGGACTGGGCCTACGCCCGTGCCCGGGAAGCGGCATGCCGGCTGAGCGGCTACCGGGGGGCGATGGGCCTGCCGCGAGGGCTGCCGCCGAACCCAGTGATCCGGACCGAACCGGTGCTCGACTGCGTGTCGGCGACCGTCCAGGCCCTTGCCGCCGTCGGCGACCTGTCGGCCGCCCGGGAGTCGCTGGACGCGATCGAGAGCCCGTCGCAACGCGAACGCGTCGCAGCAAGCGCCGCACACGCGCTGGCCACCGCTGACGCAGCGGCAGAGGCCCAGGACGACGGAATCCGTGCCGCCGCCCGCTGGTCCCTCCTGCACGTGCTGGCCGGTGACCACTGGTACGAAGCCCTCGGCCTGGTCGCGGCACAGGAACCCGACGCGCTGACCGCAGCCTTCGCTGTGCTGCCGGAAGCACCGCCAGCGCCGGCCGAGTGACCGCCTCGGCAGCGGCCTCCGGCCCGCTCGCTCACCCGGTCGGACCGTCCTCGTTGTCGAGCAGCTCGCCGTCCGGCCCGTAGACGAAGACGTGGACTCCCCAGTCGCCCGAGTGGTCGGGATAGTGGATGACGAGGGTCTGCCAGTACCGCTCCGGGTCATAGGCGAGAAGCGTGCTCGTCACCTCCCCCTGGTAGCCCGTGGCGGTACCGCCCGCACCCTTGGCGTCCGTGTAGTAGGAGGCCCACTTGATGGTGCATGTGCGGCCCAGCAGTCCCGTGAGTTCGATGGAGACCTTCATGTCGAAGTAGGCGGAATTGCGGGTGTCCCGGCCCACGTTATCGATCGCGACGATCTGCCCGGACACGGCCGGTGTCGTCGGCGTCTCGACCAGAGTGGTCACTTCCGGCGTGGTGGGCTCCGCCGACGGCGAACTCGACGAAGAGCTGTGATAAATGAAGGCAGTGATCACCGATACAAGGCCGGTTGCCACGAAGTAACCCAGGAAGTTGTTACCGCCGCCGGAGGCAGGGGTCCTGCCCGCACCGCTGCTGTCGCTCCGGCCGCCGCCGTTCCCGCCTTGTCCCGTGCCGCTCGGGCTGCCAGCCACTCGACCACCCCCAGTCATCAGCGGCCCCGCCGGTTCCGTTCTCAGGTTACAAGACTATGTGACACATGATCAGGTGAAAGGCTGCGCTTGGGCATCAGATGTGGGCCGCGGCAGCGGTCCCTTCAGGGCGTCGCAAGCCTGCCGGGGACGGGACTGCAAATCGTTCGGCCCTGTCTCACGTTTCGGTGGTGACGGAACGTAGTGATGGTCGTTGACCTGTGTGGTGGTGGATGTCAACGCCCTTGTGCAGACGATCTTTTCGGTCTGTCCGATGTGCGGGGTGTCGTCGGGGCAGGTGCCCGACTGTACGGTTCTTCGAACTCCCGTAGCGCTAGCAGCAGGTGCCGCTGGCTCCAGATCAAGGTGCGGTCAAGCAATTCGCGCCGACAGGTCTGCATCCACCGTTCCACGTCGCGGTGCCGGCGCAGGACCGTGTCCGGCCGAGCCAACAACCGCATTTCGCGCAGCACTGAGCTTGACTCTGTCGGTGATCTTGCTGTTTCCCGGTGCGCCAGCGTGACCATGGGGCATGGTCGGGTTGTTTCGTAGGCCGATGTCGTTGTCGAGGTGTCCGTTGTCGCTCTGTCCCGTTCCGGTGAGCAGGTTCCGTCTCTGACCGCGCAGGTCGCGCGGGCGAGCAATCCGGTTGGTACGACGGCGATGCGGGTGAGGGACCGGCTGGACGGGCTGTGGTGCGACGAGGACTTCGCCGGCTGGTACCCGCGCGACGGGCTGTGGGGTGTCAAAAGTCCTGCAGGTGCTCTGACCCGGCCTCGCAGCTCGTCCTGGATTCTGTATCCCCCGGGTTGGGTTCTCCTCGGCGAGGCGCGGGATGAGGGCGGTGAGTTCCTCGGAGATCTGTGGGCGTCCGATCCAGACCGGTTTCTGCTTCCGTTTGCATCGGAGCAGGCGGCGGTGCCAGGACAGGTGGGTGCCCGGGGTGACGAGGCGGTGGCGGCGCAGGTTGCTTGGGAGGTGTCGGGCGAGGGCGGACAGCACCGCGCGATCCGGCCACGTCAGGCGTGGCCGGCTGCCGAGTTGCCGACGCAACACCGCGACCTCGTGGCGCTGTACGAGGAGCTCAACGTTCGTGGCGTTCTCCGACCGCGACAGCAACACGAGCAGGCCGAGCCGCCGGACGAAGACCAGGTAGAGCACGCGCAACGCCATGCAGCCGGAGCACGTCATGATCACGTGAAATCGGGAAGAGCCTGATCAGAGGCCATGTGATCGTTTTAGCACCCCGCAGGGTAACCGGCTGGCAGTTACAGCTGGCTCGATCCGTGGGGCGTACGACGCCGAAATCGCGAACCACTGGTCGTACCGCTGAGCGCGTGATGGACTGGCTCCTCGCGGGTCGAGCCGCGCTGCCTTGGGGTTCTGACCCCCGTGGCCATTTGCACGTCCGCTTCCTGACGCGAGCCGGACTGGACGACAGGTCTGATCATGACCATCCCCCAAACACCCTACGAGAAGACCGGCAAGGGCTGCTTCTTCGTGGCGGTGGCCGTGATCGCCTTGTTCATCGTCACGCGCTGCACGATCGGGCATCATGTCGGACAGCGGAACGACGAGGAGAAAGACCGGGCGCACACCCAGTCCGTGGCGTTGGCCCGCAGCTTCGCGGCCGACCTGGCTGCGGCCAAGGGCCCGACGGTTGCCGCTCGGGCCGCCACGGCCGCAGGGCACCACAAGGAGATCGCCGTGCGTACGGTCAGGGGCCCGGCCGTCACCATCGAGATCGGCATGCAATATGGCAACTCGCTTCAGGGCGGCGACCTCAGCACCTGTTTCCGCGTGGTGCCACCGGCCGCCGGTCCGGCCGAGGTTGTTTGCCCGGTGAACCCGGCGCCGTAGCCTCTCGGAGCCTGTCCTTCCCGATTACCTCATCCGCCCTGGTGAGAGCCGATATCCGTGGTCACCGGGCTGCCGCTTCCGGGAGGGTGCCCCGGGCTCCAGCCGCGCTCGCGCACGCTGGCCGAGCCGCGCGGTTCCGCACGGAGGCCGCCGTACTGCACTGCTTCCTCGACGGCCCCGGCACCGTGTAGGACACGGCATCGGAATACGTCCGAAGCGACGCAGGAGCAGGGCTGGAAATCGGTACGGCCATCGCGTGATCATCAGAGGCTGTGCGGACTCCTGAGGATGGTGCGGTGGTCGCGGGTCATAGCAGTAGAAACTGCCCGCTGCGGGCGATGTTCGGCCAGGCTATGGCCCGCATTCACCGCTCGGGGAAACCAGACGTCCGCGCGAGCGGTGGAACAATTCCCGTATCGCCCGCAGCCCGGCACCGGGCTCGGCCCACAGGCAGGCACGTCACGGACGTTCGCTGCTCTGAACCTTGTGGCGTGGGCAGGCGGGTGGGAGTGAAGCTTCCCCGTGGACCCGGACACCTGGAGACTGGGACGTGAGGTTCCAGAGGAAGTAGAGCCAGGTGAGCAACAAGCAGGGCAAGAGGTACTCGGAGGAGTTCAAGCGGGACGCCGTGGCGTTGGCCAGCTCCTCCAGCTACAACCGCCGCCGGCTACGCAAGCACCCCGACTGGGGCTACCTGACCCCAAACGAGACCCGACAACGACACACCCTCGCCGTGTAAGAACGAGTGTCCGAGATCACAGGGGAACTTCAGAGGCGCGGAAGAACTGGAGTACCGCCAGGGGCATGGCAGGGAATGACATGGAAGATCCTTCGAGTCGGAGGTGGAGAGCACAGTGGTTCGAGACAGTCGCAGGGGCCCGCGTCACAGGCCGGTCGCCTCTCACCGGGCGAGTGGATCGGGCTGGGTCGAGCCGGGCAGAGCCGGAGTGCGGGCCTGCTGCCTGCGCGGACCGGCGAGGTACGCGGCGAGCGCGAGGAGAGCGAGAGCTCCCATGAGCGTGCACACCCCCAGCCAGCCCAGCTGGGCATAAGCGCGGATACCGAGCCAGCATCCGGCGCTGCCGCCGAGGAACGAGCAGGTCATGTACGCGGTGTTCAGCCGGCTGCGGGCCTGGGGGCGCAGCGCGAAGATGCGGGCCTGGTTCGCGACCTGGCTGCACCGCACCGCGATGTCGAGCAGCAACAGCCCGGCCACCAGGGCTGCCAGCCCGGTCCACGAGCCGCTCGCACCCCCGGCCAGGACGGCCGCCGCGGCAAATGTGGCAAGGATGCACCACAGGTTCACCCGGTCCGCGCCGTTCCGGTCCACCCACCGCCCAGCGGCCGGGGCGCAGAACATACTGGCCGCGCCGATCAACGCCAACACGCCCACCACCTGCGTGTCCAGGCCGTAGCGGGGACCGGTGACCAGCAGGGCCAGCGCGGTCCAGGCGGCACTGAAGCCACCGAAGAGGGTGGCCTGGAAGAGCGCGGAGCGCCGCAGGTCCGCTCAGTGCGCAGCATCCGCACGCTGGCTGCGAGCAGGGCGGTGTAGCGGTCTCGCACGGCCGGGGCGGCATCGGGCAAGGCGGCGTGGAGCACGATCGCCAGCAGCACGGTGAGCACGGCCGCGACCAGATACGGCGCGCGCCAGCCCAGTTGATCGCCGAGCGTGCCGCCGAAGCTGCGAGCCAGCAGGATCCCGCCGATCAGCCCGCCCTGCAGCGTCCCGATGACGGCGCCGCGCCGGTCGGCCGAGACCAGGCCCGCGGCCATGGGCAGCAGCAGCTGGGGAACCACAGTCGCCACCCCCACCACGGCACCGGCCGCGAGCAGGGCACCGGTGGCCGGGGCGAGAGCGGCAGCCAGGAGGGCCAGAGCGGTCACGGCAAGCAGCACGGTGATCAGGGGGCGGCGCGGGAGCCGGTCGCCGAGCGGGACCAGAAAGAAGATCCCGGCCGCGTACCCGAGCTGCGTCACGGTCGCCACGGTCGCGGCCGCATCCGCCGTGACACCGAAGCTGTCGGCGATGAGCGGCGCCAGGGCCTGCGGGAAGTAGACGTTCGCCACGCTGACCCCGCAGGCCAGTGCCATGACCAGCGGCAGCCGACGGGGCAGTGCCGGTGCGGAAGGCAGCGGCGGATCAGGGCAGGGCATCACAACTCCAAGCGAACGAACTAGATGGTTCGAATGATGGAGAGAGAGTTGCAGACGGCTCCGTGATCGGTCAAACGAACTGGTTCGTTACCATCGGTGCATGGCGTACGACTCGAACGCAACCAAAGAGCGGATCCTCGAGGCGGCGGCTGCGGAGTTCGCCCAGCACGGCGTGGCCGGCGCCCGCGTGGACCGCATTGCCGCACAGGCCAAGGCCAACAAGCGGGCCATCTACGAGTACTTCGGCGACAAGAACAAGCTCTTCGCCGCCGTCCTGGAACGCCTCATGGCCGACCTCGCCCAGGCCGTCCCGCCCGGCGACGAGGACCTACCCGCCTACGCCGAGCGGCTCTTCGACTACCACCGCGCCCACCCCGAAGCCCTGCGCCTGCTCATGTGGGAAGCGCTCGAACTCGGTGACCAGCCCGTCCCCGGGGAAAAGGCCCGCACCCAGCACTACGAGAACAAGGTCCGCGCCACCCAGACCGCCTCAGACGGCGAAGCCCGCGACCGGCTGTTCTTCACCCTCGGCCTGGTCGGCTGGAGCCTTGCCATGCCCCAGCTCCGCCGCATGATCCTCGGCCCCGCCCACACCCTCGAACAGCTCCGACCCGCCATCGCCGAAGCAGTCCGCGCCCTCCCCGGACACGGCGAAACCCCCCCGCAGAGCTGACGCCGCGCAGCCCGGGCTGCCACCGCCACGCCTCGCGCGCGCCGGGAAGAGTGTCCCGAGAATCCCACCACCCCTCAAAGCGCCCCTCAAGCTGCAGGAGTAGCTGGCCACCTAAGGGAGAAACGTGGCCATGAACTGAGCCTTTTCCAACCTGCGGATGCGGTGTGCAGTTGGGGTGACAACATGGCGAAGCCCCTGGTAGATGGGTTTTCGACCAAGAGAACCGTCTCCACCAGAGGCTTCGGATGCTTGTCTACCCGTCCGGCGTGGACGTGTCCAGCTCCACCCTCCGCTTCCTCGCCGAGCAACTGCGGCGGCGCCGCTGTGCGATCAGCTCCCGCTGGCGGAAGCTGAGTGCCGGCCGCCAAGCCCTCCTCGCATTCGCCCTGTCCCGCTCGGAAACACGATTCCGGGCGTGACCTGCAGGGTCTTCCTGCCGAGCGGAGTCCGTACAGCATCTGGGACGATGCCTCGATGGTGTTGTCGATCGTCACCGCGCTGGCCGGGAATCTGGTCATGGTGCCCGTCGCCGTGCTGCGCAGCCGCGTGGCCAAGGACGCGGAGGTGTTGGCGCTCCGGCACGAGAACGCGGTGCTGCGCCGTCAGATCGCGCGGGTCCACTACGAGCCAGCCGACCGGATCCGGCTGGCCACGCTCTCACGATTGGTCCCCCGCGGGCGATGGCGCGAGGTCTTCGCGGTCACACCGACCACGCCGCTGCGCTGGCACCGGGAGCTCGTCAAGCGGAAATGGACATTCGCCCAGCACCACGGTCGCCCCTCCACCGCGCCGAGCGTCAAGCGCCTCATCCTGCGCCAGGCCCGCGGGAACAGCGCCTGGGGTCATCGCCGGATACAGGGCGAACCCGCCCGCCTCGGCTTCCCGATCGCGCCCTCCACGGTCTGGGAGATCCTGCACGCTGCCGGCATCGACCCCGCCCCGCAGCGATCCGGCCCGACCTGGCACCAGTTCCTCCCCGCCCAGGCCCACGGACTCATTGCCGCCGACTTCCTGCACCTCGATACCGTTTCATGCAAGCGCCTCTACGTCCTGATCTTCATCGAGCACGGGACCCGGCGCCTCCACCTCGCCGGCATCACCGCCCATCCCACGGCCGAGTGGACCACCCAGCAGGCCAACCTCGCCATGACGCTGGGGTGCCGGATGGACTCACTGCGCTTCCTGCTCCGGGACCGCGACTCGAAGTACACCCGGTCCTTCGACGCCGTCTTCACGGCAGACGATGTGGAGATCCTGCTCAGCCCACCCCGGGCACCGAAAGCGAACGCCATCTGCGAACGAGTCGTCGGAACCCTGCGCCGTGAGATCCTCGACCGAATCCTCGTCTACAACGACGCCCACGCCCACACAGTGCCCACCGCCTACACCAGGCACTACGACCAGCACCGCCCCCACCAATCCCGGCACCAAATACCGCCAGACAGCACCGAACCGCCCACCCCGGCCACCGTCACCGACCTCAAAGCACACCGGATCCGGCGACAACCCGTCTGCAACGGCCTACTCAACCAGTATCACCACGCTGCCTGACCACCCAGCATCGCCGCAGCTCACAGGGCTGAATCGTATTTTCGAGCGGCACAGGCTCAAGTGTGCTGCTCGTGCAGCACGCGGTTGCTGCACGGCGGTTCGCCCGCATGAAGAACGGGAAGATCCTCCGCGACTGCCGCCTGAAAGGCGACGGCCTCCACCCAGGCCGTCCAGGCCGTCGCTACCATGTACAACCTCGCCATGGCAGGGTGAAACCAGCAGATCAACCAACACTGTTCCTGCCGAGAACCTCATCCACGCAGCTCACCGCCACTTCCAGCCATCACCGGGTGAGCACCGAGCGCGATCCACTTGAACGTGTTCAACGGACGGTCGGCCCAACGTGAAGTCGTTCAAAGAGGGCTGTCCTCTACCGGCGCTGCAGACCGCCGAAATGCCTGCTGACCTGTGTGGATGGCATTTTCGGCACCCACGGCGCCCCCCTACTCCTGCCGGGGGAGCGGGGGCGCGGCGGTCGTGCCCCGCGGGGTGAAGCAGACCGGCAGCACCGTGGACTCCGGCGCCTCGTGGCCCTGCAGCTTCGACATCAGCAGCCCCACCGCACGCCGGCCGATCTCGACGGAGGGGATGGACACCGACGTGATCGGGACCGGGGCGTGCTCGGCGATCTCGTCGGGGCAGATGGCGGCGACCGAGATGTCCTGCGGGATCCGCAGTCCCTGGGCCATGAGGGCTTCGATGAGCGGCTGGACGATCGGTTCGTTGTGCACCACGACGCCGGTCAGATCCGGCTGCTCCCGCACCAGCCGCTCGGCCATCGCCCGCGCCGCGATCGGGGTGTCGACACACGGCAGTACCGTCGAGCGCAGTCCGTTCCGGTCCGCGGCGGCGGTGAACCCCGCGGCCACCCGCCGGCCGAAGCCGGTCTCGCGGACGTAGACCTCCGGCGGTGATCCGACCAGCGCCACCCGGCGGTGCCCGAGCGCGGCCAGATGGTCCACGCATGCCTCGGCGGCCTGTTGGAAGTCCAGGTCGATACAGGTCAGGCCGGTTGGATCGGCGGGGAACCCGATCAGCACCGAGGGCGTGTCCAGGGTGCGCAACAGCGGCAGCCTGCGGTCGTCCAGTTCCACGTCCATGATGACGAACGCGTCCGCCATGGCGCTTCGGGCCACCCTGACGAGCCCCTCCTCACCCTCGCTCTGGGTGAGGAGGAGCACGTCGTGGTCGTGCTCCCGGGCCGCGGTGACCACCGAGGTGGCGAACTGCATCACCACCGGTACGTGGATCCCCTTGCGCAGCGGGAGCACCAGCGCGATCACCCGGGCCCGGCTGCTGGCCAGCGACCGGGCCCCGGCGTGCGGCCGGTAGCCGAGTTCGACGATGCTGCGCTCGACGCGCAGCCTCGTCTCGTCGGAGATCGGGCGCTTGCCGCTGAGCGCGTAGCTCACGGTGCTGGGGGAGACCCCGGCATGCCTGGCGACGTCAGTGATCTTGACCATGAGCTCCTTCGGTCGACGGCCCACTGTGCGACTCCCCTCACAAGCCGGACAGACCGATGGTGAGGCTACCTGTACCCGCATCGGCCCGGGCCGACGGCCCTCCCACCACTTCGACGCCCCACGGCAGTGACGGGTCGCTGCTGTCCGCCCGCAGCGCCGTGCCCTCGCGGACGACGGTGACCTCAGTCGCCGTCGAGCCGTCCGGGTGCGGGACGCGCACGGTGGTACGGGAGTCGTCCGCCGGCCGGAAGACCCGGACGGTCACGTCGTCGGCCCAGGTGCTGTCCGGGCGGTCGGTGCCCGCGCCGACCGGTACGGCGGCGCCAGGGCGGACCAGCAGCGGTACGCCGAGGTAGTCGTGCGTCTCGTGCACCCAGCGCGGACCGGTGACGGTCTCGCCGGTGGTGAAGTGGGTCCACGTGCCCTCGGGCACGTAGTAGGAGACCTCGCCGGTGGGCGAGAACACCGGTGCGACGAGCAGGTCGCCGCCCAGCATGTACTGCCGCTCCAGGTGGGCGCACGCGGGGTCGTCGGGGAACTCCAGCACCATCGCCCGCATCATCGGGACGCCCTCGGTGTGCGCCTGGTACGCCGCCTGGTAGAGGTATGGCATCAGGCTGAGCTTGAGGCGGGTGAAGTGGCGCAGCACGTCCACCGCCTCCTCGTCGAACAGCCACGGGACCCGGTAGGAGGACGAGCCGTGCAGGCGGCTGTGCGAGGAGAGCATGCCGAACGCGGTCCAGCGCTTGAACAGCCCCGCATCGGGAAGGCCCTCGAACCCGCCGATGTCATGGCTCCAGTAGCCGAAGCCGGACAGGCCGAGCGAGAGCCCGCCGCGCAGCGACTCGGCCATCGACTCCCAGGTGGACTCGCTGTCGCCGCCCCAGTGGACGGGGAACTGCTGGCCGCCGGCGGTCGCCGAGCGGGCGAACAGCACGGCGTCGCCCTTGCCGCGGTGCTTGCGCAGCACCTCGAAGACGGTCTTGTTGTAGAGGAACGTGTAGTAGTTGTGCATCCGCTCCGGGTCGGACCCGTCGAACCACTCGACGTCGGTGGGGATCCGCTCGCCGAAGTCGGTCTTGAAGCAGTCGACGCCCATCTCCAGCAGCGCTTCGAGCTTCCCGGCGTACCACGCGCATGCCTGCGCGTTGGTGAAGTCCACCAGCCCCATGCCGGGCTGCCACAGGTCCCACTGCCAGACCCCGCCGTCGGGCCGCTTCACCAGGTAGCCGGCCGCCTTGCCCTCGGCGAACAGCGGTGAGCGCTGGGCGATGTAGGGGTTGATCCACACCGAGATGTTCAGGCCGCGCTCCTTGAGTCTGCGCAGCATGCCCTCGGGGTCGGGGAACACCCGCGGGTCCCATGCGAAGTCGCACCAGTTGAACTCGCGCATCCAGAAGCAGTCGAAGTGGAAGACCGACAGCGGCAGGTCGCGCTCGGCCATCCCCTCGGTGAAGGAGGTGACCGTCTGCTCGTCGTACGAGGTGGTGAAGGACGTGGTGAGCCACAGGCCGAAGGACCAGGCCGGCGGCAGCGCGGGGCGACCGGTCAGCGCGGTGTACTTGCGCAGGATCTCCTTGGGCGAGGGCCCGTGGATGACGTAGTACTGGAGCTGCTGGCCCGCCACGCTGAACCCCACGCGGGAGACCTGCTCCGAGGCGACCTCGAAGGAGACCTTCCCCGGGTCGTCGACGAAGACGCCGTACCCCGCGTCGGTAAGGTAGAACGGGACGTTCTTGTAGGACTGCTCGCTGCTGGTGCCGCCGTCGGCGTTCCAGATGTCCACGGTCTGGCCGTTCTTGACCAGGGGGCCGAAGCGCTCGCCGAGCCCATAGACCGACGTGCCGACGCGCAGCCGCAGTTGCTCGCGGACGTAGTGGCCGCCCTCGGCCGTCTCCATGAAGCCCATGGCCTTGGCGTCGCTGCTGGTCAGCGTCCGGCCTCCGGCCCGGAAGTCCATCGTCCAGCCTTTGCGCAACCCCAAGTGCAGGCTCAGGTCCCCGCTGGTGAGGACCGCCTCGTCGGAGCCGACCGCGGCCACCGCCCCGTGCGCCGCCCCGGCCACCGCGAAGTGCGGTCCCCGGTCCTCGCCGCCGGCGAAGTGGGTGATCCGCACCCCGATGACGTCCGGCATCGGCGCGGTGCAGTCGATGGTCACCAGCGGCCCCTTGAGCAGGTCCCCCCGGTGCCGGACCGGCACGGTGGGGGCGTGGACGGTCAACGCGCCCTCGCCCACCGTGACATCGAGCACCCCGGCCGGGTACGCCGCCGACACCCCCTCGCGCAGCAGCCAGTATCCGTCGGTGAACTTCATCGTCGAGGCCTTTCACGGTGGGTGCGCCGGTGGGCGGCGGTGGTACAGGGGAGAGGGAGCGGCGGCCGGGTGCGCGAACGCGTCACTTGACCGAGCCCACGGCGATGCCGCGGGTCAACGTGCGCTGGAAGAGCAGGAAGAAGACCACCGCCGGCAGTGCGCCGAGCAGGCCGGCGGCGTTGGTCATCGTCGCGTCCATCAGCCGCTGGCCCTGCAGGACGCCGAGCGCGAGCGACACCGTCTGGTTGTCGTTCGACGGCAGCAGCACCAGGGGCAGCAGGAACTCGTTCCACGTCCAGATGAAGAAGAAGACCAGCAGGACACCGAGGGTGGAGCGGCTGACCGGCACCACGATCCGGTAGAGCACCTGCCAGCTGTTGGCGCCGTCGATCCGGGCGGCCTCGATGATCTCCTTGGGGAACGCGCCCAGGACCGAGGAGAGCAGGTAAGTGCCGAACGCCGATTGGATGACGGTGAAGACGATCACCAGGCTGAGCCGGGTGTCGTACAGGCCAGCCTGCTTGCTCAGATAGTACAGCGGATAGACCAGGGCTTCCTGTGGCAGCACGTTGGCCAGGACGAAGAAGGCCAGGATCCAGGTGCGGCCCTTGACCCTGCCGATGCCGATGGCGTACGCGTTGAGGACCGACAGCACGACGCCCAGCACCGCCACCGAACCGGAGATCACGGTGGAGTTGAGGAGCATCCGCCCGAAGTCCACCCGGTTCCAGAAGTCCTTCAGGCCGTCCAGGTAGATCCCGTGCGGCAGCGCGAGCGGGCCGTGGGTGGAGTAGTCGCCGGGCGACTTCAGCGCGTTGTTCAGCACGATCAGCAGCGGCAGCACCATGAGCACGGCCCCGACGACGATCGCTGCCAGCGCCGGGAAGCGCTTCACGGTGGTCATCGTTCGTCCTCCGCCTTGGCCTGGAAGCGCAGACCGACGACGGCCAGCGCCAGGATGATCAGCGTCATCACGGTCGCGATGGCGGATCCGTAGCCGACCTGGGTCTTCTCGAAGAACGTGGCGAACGAGAAGTAGGAGGGCACGTTGGTGGAATCGGCGGGCCCGCCCTTGGTCAGGACGTACACCGCGCCGAAGACCTTGAGCGCCGCGATGGTGCACCACAACATCACCACGTAGATCTCCGGGCGCAGTTGTGGCAGCGTCACATGCCAGAACCGCTGCCACCACGAGGTTCCGTCAAGCTCAGCGGCTTCGTGGAGGGCCGGATCGACCCGCTGCAGACCCGACATGAAGATCACGACCGGGAAGCCCAGTTGGACCCAGACCATCACGGCCATCACGCTGTAGAGCGCGAAGTTCGGATCACCGAGCCAGTCCTGCCGCAGCGAGCCCAGGCCGACCGCCTTCAGGGCCGCGTTGAGCGAGCCGCCCTCGGGGGCGAGGATCCAGCTCCAGACGATTCCGGCCACCGTGATCGGCAGCACCTGCGGGAGGTAGAAGCACGCCCGCAGCACGCTGGCCAGCTTGGACCCGAAGTGCTTGCCGACGAAGTCGAACAGCGCGGCCGCGACCACCAGCCCGACGGTGGTGGGGATCACCGACATGGCCAGGACCATGGCGAGGCTGTGCCGGAAGGACTCCCAGAACTGCGAATCCTCGAACAGCTGCCGGTAGTTGTCCAGGCCGGTCCACTTCGGCGAGCCGACCCCCTGCCAGTCGGTGAAGCTGTACCAGATGTTCATCGCGAACGGCAGCGCGATGACCGCCAGGAAGGCGAGGGCGCCCGGGACGAGGTACAGCGCGTACGTGTTGCGCGGGTGGCGCCGGCGGATCGGTGCCTGCCCGCGCTGCGAGCCGTAACTCATGACGTGGGAACACCCGCGTCATAGGCCTTCTGGAGCTGGTCGAGGACCTCGTCGGGCTTGGCGCTGCCGGTGATCAGCTTCTGCACGGCCGAGACCATCACGTCGTAGAAGCCCGGGACCGGCCAGTCGGGGTAGAAGGCGAGGCCGTCCGCGGCGGAGAGCTGGTTGAAGTTCTCGATCAGCTGCTTGGACGCCGGGTCGGTGATCGCCGAGGGGTCGGCCGCCACCGGGACGCCGCCGTTGTTCCCCAGCGTGTTCTGGATCTCCTTCTTCATCGTGATGTCGATGAAGTCGTAGGCCAGCTGTTTGTTCTTGGCGTTCTTCGGTACGACCCAGAGGTTGCCGCCCGAGCCGGGGGACATCGTTGCTCCGGGCCACAGGAAGGAGCCCCAGTTGAACTTGTTCTCCGTCTTGAAGCGCCCGTACCACCAGCTCCCCGAGAAGAAGATCGGGGCCTTGCCGTTGATGAAGGAGACGCCCGCGTCCTCGGCCTTGGTGCTGCTGGAGGTCTTGGCGATGTAGCCCTTGGAGACCCAGTCGGCGAAGGTGTCGGCCGCGTACGTCCAGGCCGGGTCGTGGAAGTCGGCCTTGCCCTTGTACAGCTCGAAGGCGTCGACCCACTTGCGGTCGGCCTTGGTCAGGGCCAGCTGGTAGAGGTACTGCTGGGCGGGGTACTCCGCTCCGGCGTTCGCCAGCGGCGTGATGCCCTTGGCCTTGAACGCGGCCAGCGCGGCGTTGAACTCGTCCGGCGTGGTGGGGACCTTGACGCCGTTCTTCTCGAAGAGGTCCTTGTTGTAGTACACCATCGTGTACTCGCCGAAGTTGGGGACGCCGTACCAATTGCCGGACCCCATCACGCCCTGGGCGTTGTACTGGCTCGTGGTCTTCACGCTCGGGCTGAGCAGCTTGTCCCAGCCGTACTTGGTGACCTGCGGGGTCAGGTCGGTCAACAGGCCCTGCTTGGCCAGCAGGCCGGCGGTCGCGTTGCCCTTGTTGTACTCCATGACGTCCGGGGCGTCGTTGGAGTTGAGGACCATCGAGGCGGTCTTCTGTATCTGTTCGAAGCCCTTCGCCTCGAACTCCACCTTGACACCGGGGTGCGTCTTCTTGAACTCGGCTATCGCCTGGTTCCAGGCGATACCCATGGCACTGTCGGGCCCCTCGTAGTGCCACAGCTTGAGTGTCTTGCCGTCGCCCTGCGATCCGCCGCCCGAGCTCCCGCAGGAGGTGAGGAGCAGGGTGCCCGTCAGGGCAAGGGCGGTCAGGGCTATCGGGCTGCGCGCCTTCAACATTGAAGGGACCTCCACCTGGGTCGGAAGGATGGCGAGATCGCATCGTCGAAGCGCTTCGACGATGCGCATCGAAGCGCTTCGACGGTGAACCATAGGAGGGTGGCAGGTTTAAGTCAACGGCCTTGACAAATCGGCCACCGAGTTCATGGCAGCGTTCCCACGGCGGCGGGGCGGCGGGGCGGCGGGGCGGCGGGGCGGTAGGTCGCGGCGGCCCGGTGGTCTTGCGGGTGCAGCGGTCCAATGTCACCGCGTGATCCGCACCGGCCGGCCGTCCGGGTCGATATGGGTTGGGCTTGATCCGCGTTGGCGGACATCCGAGATCAGGGGTTCTGCCCCGGGAGGATGTCCATCATGGAGAGCATGGGGAAGATGAAGTTCCCCCGTGATCTCGGACACTCGTTCTTACGCGGCGAGGGTGTGTCGTTGTCGGGTCTCGTTTGGGGTCAGGTAGCCCCAGTCGGGGTGCTTGCGTAGCCGGCGGCGGTTGTAGAAGGTCTCGATGTAGGAGAACACCGCGGCGCGGGCGGTGGCCCGGTCCGGGTACCGATCTCGGCCTTCAGGACTGCCCAGAAGCTCTCGGCGGCAGCGTTGTCGTAGCACGAGCCGGTGCGTCCGGTGCTCGCTCTCATGCCCGACCTGGCTATCTCGCTGCGGAATCGGGTTGAGGTGTATTCGCTGCCGCGGTCACTGTGCGCAATGCAACCGGGCTCCAGGCGGCCGCGTCCGTGGGCCATGTGCAGGGCGTCGACGACCAGGTCAGCGCGGTGGTGGTCGGCCATCGACCAGCCGACGACCTCGCGGGTGGCCAGGTCCAGCCAGCAGGCCAGGTAGAGCCAGCCCTGCCCGGTAGGCAGGTAGGTGATGTCGCCGACCAGGCGGGTTCCGGGCCGGGCCGCGGTGAAGTCACGGCCGATCAGGTCTGGTGCGGGCCGCGCCTGCTTGTCCGGGCGGGTCAGCGACCGACGGTGACGGCGGGTGATCCCGGCGATGCCTCGTTCGCGCATCAGCCGCTCGACACGCTTGCGGTTCACGCCGTGGCCCAGCCGCCGCAGCTCGGCGTGGACGCGCGGAACGCCGTAGGCGCCCCTGGAGGCCAGGTTGAAGTTCCCCCCTGATCTTGGACAGCGGATGCTTACGCTGCGGGGGTGAGGTCGTGCCGCAATCTAGCTCGGGTTTCGAGTGGGGTGAGGTACCCGAACTCGGGGTGCTTGCGGAGCCTGGTGCGGTTGTACTCGACTTCGATGAAGCAGAAGACGTCGGCTCGGGCCGCCTCACGGCTTTCCCAGACGGTGGTGCCGATCTCCGCTTTGAGCAGTCCGGAGAAACTCTCGGCTGCAGCATTATCATAGCATATGCCGGTTCGTCCCATACTCTGCCTCAGATTCAACTCCCTTATCACGGTGCGAAATTCGCCACTGGTGTACTCGCTGCCGCGGTCGGTGTGCATGATGCAGCCGGGCTGCAGGCCGCCGCGGCCGGCAGCCATGCGCAGGGCGTCGGTGACCAGTTCGGCGCGGTGGTGGTCGGCCATCGCATACCCGATCACCTCACGGGTCGCCAGGTCGATGACCGTGGCCAGGTACCACCAGCCCTCGACCGTGGGGAGATACGTGATGTCGCCCACCAGCTTCCGGCCTGGCTCGTATGCGGTGAAGTCGCGGCCGACCAGGTCCGGGGCAGGGGCTGCCTCGGTGTCCTGCTGCGTCAGGTAGCGGCGCCTGCGGCGGGTGACACCGCGAATGTCGCGCTCGCGCATGATCCGCTCGACCCTTTTCCTGTTGATCGCGAGGCCGCCCCGCCGCAGCTCCGCATGGACGCGCGGGGCGCCGTAGGCACCTCGCGAGGTGGCGTGGATCTCACGGATCCGGTCGGTCAACCCGTCTTCGGCGCACTGCCGTTCGGCGGCTGCGGGCCGTGAAGCGAGCCAGGCGTAGTAGGTGGAGCGGTGGAAGCTCAGCACTCGGCACAGCCGGGCGACGCTGTAGCCATCGGGGTTCTCCTCGGTGGCCTTCTCCGCATCGATGAAGCGGCACACAGCGCCTACTTCACGATCTCCTTCGCGAAGAAGGCCGCGGCTTTTACCAGGATGTCGTTCGCCTTCTTGGCCTCAGCCAGCTCGCGGCGCAGGCGCCGCAGCTCCTCACGTTCCTCGCTGGTCAGGGCGCCCGCCGGCCCCTCGCCCTGGTCGATTTTCGCCTGCTTGACCCAGCCACGCAACCCCTCGGGGCTCACTCCCAGTTCCCGGGCGATCTCGGTGACGTTCCGATGCGGCGACGACCGGACGAGCGCGACCGCGTCCCGCTTGAACTCGGCCGTGTACCGCTTGCTCATGTTGCTCTTGCCACTCAACTTGGACTGCTTCCTCCGGGACGAACCGTCCCAGTATCAGGCTGTCCAACTCACTGGGGGAACTTCAGGTGGACCACGGTGATCTCGTGCGCGAGCGCATCGTCGGCCCGCAGGCGCGCACGGGCTTGTTCGCCTCCGGCCCAGGCGTAGGAGGAGGAGCGGGGCACGCCGAGGATGCGGCACAGCAAGGAGACCGGATAGGAGGCCTTCTCCGCCGCGATGAACCGGTAGACCTCGCTCACCGGTCGCTCTCCCGTGCGAAGAAGGCCGTCGCTTTTTTCAGGACCTCGATGGTCCTCTGCTGTTCGAGGTTCTGCCGGCGCAGGAGACGCAACTCCTCGTGCTCGGCGCTGGTCAGCTCGCCCGGACTGCCTTCACCGCGGTCGACTTGGTCCTGCTTGACCCAAGCCCGCAAACCCTCCGGGCTAACCCCCAAGTCCCGGGCCACCTCGGTGACCGTCTTGCTGGAGGAGCGGGCCAACGCCACGGCATCCCGCTTGAACTCCTCCGAGTACCTCTTGCCCTGCTTGTTGCTCACCTGGCTCTCCTTCCTCTGGAACCTCACGTCCCAGTCTCCAGGTGTCCAGGTCCACGGGGAAGCTTCATATAGCGCCGGATCGCGGACATGGACTGCCCCCAGCTCCTCACCACCTGAACCGGATCCAGGTCCGTTGCCCCACTACCACCCTCGGGGATTGGGTATCGTCCGTACTATGAGACTCGAACTACTCAGGAAGAGTGCCGGCACCGCGGCCGCGGCCACTGCCCTGGTTGCGGGCGCCGCCGTGCTCGTACCCACGCCGGCCCAGGCCACGCCTGTCTACTGGACGTTCGAGAACACGTACGGGACCAACGGTGGAAAGTGCATCACCAGCGGCGTCCTGCACAATCCGCACGCGGACGTCTACTACTCGGCATGCGTCTCGGGAGACAAATACCAGCAATGGGACCCCCTGACCAACGGCGCCCTGCGAAACCGAGCCACCCAGCAGTGCCTGCAGGTGGACAACAGCCATGACGTCGGCAACGCCGTTTTCGCCTCGTCCTGCCCGACGGGCACCTCGGCGCCCGCCGCCCAGTCCTTCGGCTGGGGCAGCGGCGAGATCTGGACGGGTTGGGTCGACATCGACCCGGCGAAGTTCTTCTACCTGGTCATCAACGACGGCCAGGTGCGCGGCGACGACGGCGAGACGACCACCAACACCTCGTACGACCAGTGGACCGGACGTACCGTCTGAGGAGCCGGGCCCGCGGTGCCACCGTCACCGCGGGCGGACCCCGTTGCTCCCTGGTGTACGGGATCCGTAAGGAAGGGTCACCGCTCGATCCGCGCCCTGATCATGCGCCCCGCCCGCGACCAGTACGGCGGGAGCGGCCGCCGGCTTCGGTGATCGTCAGGGCGCCAGCGTGCGGATCAGGCCGGCCACGAGCTCGGCGGCAGCGGTTTCCGGGAAGTCGGGGCCGCCGGCGAAGTAGCGCAGGAAGGCCTGTTGGAAGCAGGCTCCCATCAGGAGCGCTGCTGCGGCGTCGGGGGTGCTGTCGGCCGGGACGCGGCCCAGCTTCTGCTCGCCTCGGAGGTAATCGGCCAGCATGTGGACCGGGCGCTGTGGGCCTGCGCCGTACGCCGTCAGGTTTTCCCGGGCCGCCGCCATCAGCGTGGGCTGGGCGACCATGGACGCCATCATCGGGAACCCGCTGAGGTAGAAGCGCAGCGCAGCGTGGGTCACCGCGACCAGGTTGGCCTCCACGGTTCCCTCTCCCGGGACGGCTCCGGCAGGGAACGCCGGCATCCGCTCCTGCAGGACATGCAGGAGGATCTCCTCCTTGTCGCGGAAGTGCTTGTACAGCAGAGCCTCGGAGTAACCCGCCGCGCGTGCGATCTGCTTGGTCGTGGCGTGGGCGACGCCGTTCTCCCGCATGACGGCTGCAGCCGCGTCCAGGATCCGCTCTCGCGCGTTCATGATCCCCCTTGACAGGTGAGTGAGTGCTTACCCATTCTAGGGTGAGTGAATACTTACTCACCCCTTGGGGGGCATTCCTTGAAGCTCACCGTCTTCGGCGCGACCGGTGGAACCGGCCGCCAGATCGTCCTCCAGGCCGTCGACGCCGGCCACGAGGTGACCGCCGTCGTGCGCGACGCGACCAGGCTGCCCGCCGGCCTGAGGGACCGGATCGCCGTCGTCGAGACGGACCCGGTGGACGCTGTGGACCGGGCGGACGTGACGGCGGCCGTCAGCGGGCGGGACGCCGTCATCAGTGCGATCGGCACCCGTGACCTGAAACACCCCACCCGCGTGTGCACCGATGCCGCAGGAGTCCTCACCGCGGCGATCCGATCCGCCGGTTCCCGGCCGCGGTTCGTCCTCGCGAGCAACAGCGCCATGGCTCCGGGTGCCGGCGACGATCCGTTGACCCGTTTCCTCGTCAAGCCCATCGTTCTGGCCCCCCTGTTGCGGCACATGATCGAGGACATGCGGCAGGCGGAACAGGTCGTCCGCGCCTCCGGCGTGCCCTGGACGATCGTCAGAGCCGGGCGACTCACTGACGGCCGGAGCAAAGGCGGCTACCGTTGCGGCATCGACCGCAACGTCCTGGGCGGCTTCCAGATCACCCGGGCCGACTTCGCCACCGCGATGCTGGACGCCGCCACCGACCCCGCTCAGGCCGGCCACGTAGTCTCCGTCGGCAACTGACCCGTGGAGCACCCGGCTGCGGCATCCGCCTGGAGATCCAGTGCTTCCAGGAGAGGATGAAAGTTCCTGCGGCGACTGCCTCTTCACGCCCGGGTCCAGTTGGAGGGAGCCGAACTCGGCACCCGCGTGCGGCTGGTGCAACCAGCCGAGAGGCAGGCGAGGTGGAGGCCGTGCGCGGCATTCAGCCCCCACCCTCCGACAACCCGACGACAACCCCACCTCAAGATCCAGAAGCCCGCATGAGACGACGTCCTAGTAGACTTCCAGCCCGTACCAGGCGAGGGCTGCCTTGACCGGCTGGTAGTAAGCAAGGCCATCGGTGTTGGAGCCCGACAGGATGCCGAGGGCGTCCTTGCCGACGAACAGCGGGCCGCCGCTGTCGCCGTAATCGCGGTCCATTGCGAGTACGTCGAGGCCTTTGACCTGGCCGAGGGGGAAGTTCACCGTCTGGTTCTTCGCTCCGACCAGGCCGCATCCGAAGTGGCTGGTGGCGCCGAAGGAGCACGCGGTCTCGTAGAGCTTGCTGTCGCGCGAGGCGTTGATGTCCTGGATGCCGCCGGAGGTGTTCAGGGCCACTCCGCCGTTGAAGGTGACGGTGGTGGTGTCCTTGCGCACCCAGCCGAAGTCGTGGCCGGGGAAGGCGCCTCCGGCGGTGTAGCCGAGGTATTGGTCGTTCGCGTTCTGCCAGTAGGTGTAACCGGCGTCGCGGGCTTCCACGGTGCAGTGTCCCGCGGTGAGGAAGCCCTGGATGTTCGGCTGGTTCTTCACCCGCACGCTGAAGCCCCAGGTGCAGTACCCGTGCGGGGTGTCGACGTACCAACCGCCGGCCATCGTGGTGGCGGCCGTGGATCCGATCGTGCCGGCCTCGCGGGCGATGGTGGCCGCGTCGCCGTAGGGCGCGATGGCTTCCTGGAGGGCTGTGTAATCGGCGTCGCTGACAGTGGAGTCGGCGGTCACGGCGACTTTGTTGGCCAGGACGTCGATGCCCCAGGAGGTGCCGGGGGTGGTGAAGGTGTCGTCAAGCATCGTCTGGATCGAGGAGAGGTAGGCGGTGTCGTACGTGACGAGGCGGGTCTCGGCGCCCGCGGCCCGTACCGCCGCCGCGCTTGCCTTGTCGGTGACGGCAACCGCCATCCGCCGGGAGGCGCGGTCGAGGTAGACGCCCGCGGTGTGGGTGTCGCCGAGGGCGTCGGCGACGGCCTGCGTCGCGTCGCCGCTGGGGCCCCCGGCAACGGGCACACCGTCGGTGTCTGCCGGCGACGCAGCGTGTGCCTTCGCTGCGGGCGCGACCATCAACGCGCCGGCGACCAGTGTGGCGGTGGCCAGGATCCTGCCGATCAGGGCAACCCTGGTGCCCGTTCCGCTGCCGTGCATGGTTAGTTCCTCCCCTGCCGCCGACTGTCGGCTGGCAGGGGTAGATCAGCACGTACAGATGAACTCAGTGCGATGGGATAGTGAACACCGCTACGGATGCCATAAGAACGCGGTCCTCCGCCCTCGCGTTCGCTGGCTCCAGGAAGACCTCAGCCGCGGCCTCGCCCTCGCCGACATCGCCGCCCACGCCGGAGCCAGCACCCGGACCCTCATCCGCCGATTCCGCGAACAGACAGGCAGCACCCCACTCCAGTGGCTCCACCGCCCCCGCATCCGCCAGGCCCAACACCCGCCTGCCCGCCGTCACGGGTTACGCGGCGGATTCACCCGGACCCTGTGGGTGCCGAAAATGCCATCCACACAGGTCAGCAGGCATTTCGGCGGTCTGCAGCGCTGGTAGAGGACGGCCCTCTTTGAATGTGTTCACGTTGGGCCGACCGTCCGTTGAACACGTTCAAGTGGATCGCGCTAGGTGCTCACCGGGTGATGGCTGAAAGTGGCGATGAGCTGCATGGATGAGGTTCTCGGCAGGGACAGGGGCGACCCGGGCGACGACGGTGCTGGGCGAACGTCCATTTGTGTTTGACGAGCTCCCGGTGCCAGCGCAGCAGCGTGGTCGGTGTGACCGCGAAGACCTCGCGCCATCGCCCGCGGTGGACCAATCGTGAGAGGGCGGCCAGCCGGATCCGGTCGGCTGGCTCGTAGTGGACCCGCGCGATCTGACGGCGCAGCACCGCGTTCTCGTGCCGGAGCGCCAACACCTCCGCGTCCTTGGCCACGCGGCTGCGCAGCACACACAGCAACGGGCACCACGACCAGGTTCCTGGCCAGCGCGGTGACAATCGACAGCACCATCGAGGCATCGTCCCAGATGCTGTACGGACTCTGCCCGGGAGGAAGAGCTCGCAGGTCACGCCAAGAATCGTGTTTCCGAGCGGGACACGATCCAAGGGCGAACGCCACCGCCCTCGGCGTGGCGGCCCGCTTGGTGGCAGGCACGGCAGTCCAACAGGTCGGCGAGTCGCCGGCCGAAGCGATCAGCCACCTCGTCGGCCAGGGCGCGCAGCCGCACGAGGACGCCGACGTGGCTTCCGGCAGGGCTACTTGCTGCGGAAGCAGGGCGAGTAGACGTCGAACTGGATCAGGGGGTCGCCGTACTGGAGGTTCTTCTCCCAGGTCACGTCCATCTGGATCTTCGTCGCCAGGTGGGTGGCCAGGATCTCCTGGTTCTTGCTCATGCTGGAGTCCGGGCCGTTCCTGACGATCTTCCATCCTTGCCCGGGCAGGCTCGCGGCCAGGTTGGCCATGCCCTTGCCCAGGGCGCGGTGTTGTCCTTCGAGTGCACTGTCCACATCTGGGACAGCACGCGGTCGGGGCTGTCGTCGTTGTCGTCGTCGCACGACATGTCGGTCGGGGCGCTCCGCGGCGGGAAGGCGCCCACCTGCCGGCCGGTGACGTGGGCCGTGTCCATGACGACGGCGGACTGGGTCATGACCTCGCTCCTGACGGTCACCGCGTCGCGCTCGGGCGTGCCGTCGCCCCCGCAGCCCGCGGCCAGGGCGAGGACGCCCACGACGGCCGCACCCCGCCAGGCCGCGGCGAGCCGCGTCACTGCCCGGGCTCCTTTGCGGAGACGAAGAAGCGGGAGTAGAGGGAGAAGGAGATCCGCGGGTCCCCGAGGTCCGTGTTCGGCTCGAAGGTCGCTTCGAGCTGGATGTGTGTCGCCAGGTGGGTGGCAAGGATCTCCTGGTTGCGGTTCCGGCTGGAGTCGGGACCGTTGCGCACCACGTGCCAGCCGTTCTCCGGCAGCCGTTGGGCGAGTGCGGCCATTCCCCCTTCCAACGCCGACTCGTCCACGCCGCGCAGCGACCACAGGTGCGTGACGTTGTGGAATGCGTCGGGATCCTCGCCCTGGTCCCAGGGCAGTTCCATGGGGCCGCCTTCGGACACCCTTCCCTTGACCTGCACCATGTCGAGCACGGCGCTGGACAGTTCGGAGACCTGGACTTTCACGTCCCGGGCGGAAAGCAACCGCGGTTGGTAACCGAGACGGACCGACGCGTCGTTCATTTTCCCCACTACCTCGGTGCTCCGTAGGGCGACTGGTGTGTCAGTTTAATGTTGTCGTACCGGCCGACGACGACCTCGGCCTGGTTCTTCAGGCTGACCGACGGCTTGCCGTTGTCCATGTTCCAGTACGCACTGTGGTCGTGCGCGTCCGACGCCATGATGTTGCCGCCGAACGCCGGGTCCGTCGGAATGTTCCCGCCGCCGCCCAGGCCCATGAAGCGGCCGCCGTCGCGGACGACGTGGTCGAGGCCGCCGCCGCCCTCCGCCCACATGTGGGTGGGGTCCAGGCCGAGGTCACCGGGGTGCTTGGCCTGCATGCCCGGGCTGCCGACGGCGATCACGTCGTCGACGGGCAGCGGGTCGGCGACACCTACCTGAGGCGGTCTGATCGACTCGGGTAGTGGGCATGGGTCGGTGAGGTCGATGTTGGTGGGTGAGTGAGGGGCTGGAGCGGATGTGGAGGAGTGGGTGCTGCTGCTGGATGGCGTGTGGCACCGGAGCCGAAGGGGGATGGGTGGGTTCAGTGAGCTTGCCCCTGGGCGTGGCTGGTCGTCGACCAGCTGATCATATTTCGCCTGCCGGGTGACGGGCTGAAATGGCATGGCGGATTTCAGGCGGGGAGGTCGGCGGGGTCTGCCACTGTTGAAGTCGTGACCTTCTTCGAAGCCTTCGCGACGCCGCCGCCCGCGCCTGAGCCCCGGCGGGAGCGCCGCCGCCCGTGGCATCAGCGTGACCACGTGTTGCCTGCGTCCGTGCCCGGGGATGCGCTGGTGGTCAGGACTGAGGCGGCGGCGGTGTGGGTGGGTGCGCTGCGGGCGTACCCGAACGGGTTTGCCTTCATGATGCGGGCGGTACGGCGGGAGTTGCCGGGCGGTGGCGTCCGGCAGGGGTGGCCGTTGTGGGACCTGCGGCCGGATCCGTTCCGGTCGGCAGAGGGGAACACCGGGCTGCGGCTGGGGATCCAGTACGCCGATGGGCGGCGTGCGGCGACCGGGGAGGGGATCGGCCGGTCACCGGTGGAGCCGGCCGGCCCGGAGGGCATCTGGCTGCTCGAAGGCGGCGGCTTCGGGAACGAGTTGTCCTGGCAGTCGGAGTTCTGGGTTTCGCCGCTGCCCCCGGACGGCCCGGTAACCCTCGTGAGCGTCTGGCCGGATGCCGGAGCGCCCGAGCAGCGCGCGGAACTCGACGGAGCCGCGATCCGGGCCGCCGCCGCCAGGGCGGTCGAACTCTGGCCGGAAGATGAGTACTTGGATGATCGGCCGGGCTACACGCTTGGCACGCTGGTCGTAGCGGGCCCCGATGAGGACGACGACCCGGTTACGGAGTGACGGCGACTGCTGGCGGTGCCAGGGGCGACGGTCGGACCTGCCGTGGGACCGGCGGTCGCGACCGTGATCTGAACGGATGGATTATCGGCATCCGCGGTAACAGTGTCGGTGATCCCCGGCGTCGGCGACGAGCACTTCCACCGGTGGACCTCGACGCGGTCGCGGTGCCCGTCGACACTCCGGCAGTTGACGACTCCCCGTGCGTGCTTGGTGCGGCCGAACGCTTGCGTGGGTTGTGTATTCCTGCCAACGGCGAGATGTGGCGACAAGTGCAGCCCCCGAGTCGTGGTCGAGGCGTCCTACATCGTGCCCCCGGGTGTGGCTCGAGTCGGCGTGGACGCGGCGCCACCTTCCGTCACCTCGATCCGAGTCCTACGCGCTACTTGACCGCATTTTGACAGGGTGCCCGGTCGGTCTCTCTCGTGAGTGAGGTCCTCAGCGATCGAGGGGAGCCGAGGCCGGCGGATGAGCTTTCGGCATTCGCACCGCGAACCCGTTGTATCAGCGTTTAATAACAGGCCTTGAGCGATCTGGCTCCCGGGGGAAGGGCAAAGAACGCAGCAGACGGGTGGGATCTGGCGCAGCTTGTCCATCGGGAGGTGGGGGAGCACTGGCGAGGATGGTGCGGCCGGTGTCGGTGAAGCGGGCTTGCCGACCTCCTGGCGTTGCTGAGCAGCAGTTGGTGCCGCAGAGCAAGATTCTCGATGTCCTTGTCGCGGTCCCTCATCGGCGCAGGCGCATCTGGGCGTTGACCGCCTCGGTGTCGGGAAGCTCGAAGACAGCCCCCAGCAGTGTGGCCACCCAGGGCTGGGCAGATTTCGGGACATGCGACAGCAGATTCCTCGCGTAGTGGGTGCGGCACCTCTGCCAGGAGGCACCGGGCAGGACGGCTCCGATGGCGGCCACGAGTCCGGTGTAGGCGTCGGAGACGACAAGCTGGACGCCGCCCAGACCACGGGCGGTCAGCGAGCGCAGCCAGCCGGCGCCGTCCTCGGCGGTGGCCACGTCGATGCCGAGGATCTCGCGGTGCCCGTCGGCGTTCACGCTGACGCGCACCACGGCGTGGACGTTGATGATCCGGTCCTCTTCGCGGACCTTCTGGGTGAGGGCGTCGACCCGGACGAACGCATACGGGCCGGCGTGCAGCCGGCGGTTGCGGAAGGCCGCGAGGTGCGCCTCCAACGGAGCGCGGCCATGGAGGGCGATGGTGGGCTTCAGCGAGCGGTTTCGAGGCGGTTGGGGCTCAGGTGGGTGGTGAGGAAGCGGGCGGCGCGGTCGAGGGCGACGTCCGCCTCGTCGAGGCGGCCGTAGTGGTGCTGGAAGACGTGGGGCAGGTCGGGGCCGACTTCGAGTGTGACCTCGACGTCGTCCGCGGCGGCGCGGCCGGCCAGCCGGACCGCGTCGTCGAGCAGCACCTCGTTGGCCCCGACCTGCACGAGGAGTGGGGGCAGTCCGGTGAGGTCGGCGAACAGCGGGCTGGCCAGCGGATGCGCCCGGTCGCCCGCGCGGACGTAGAGATCGACGTACGCGCGCAGATCGGCCTCGGTGAAAATGGGGTCGGCGTCGTTCTTGGAACGCATGCTTCCCCCAGCAAGGGTGAGGTCGACCCAGGGGGAGAAGAGGACCACGGCGGCCGGTTGCGCCAGCCCGTCCTCCCGGGCCGCGAGCAGCGTGGCGATGCTCAGGCCGGCGCCGGCGGAGTCGCCGGCCACGACCACGTCCCGTGGGTCGGTACCCGCCGCCAGCAGCTCGCGGTAGGCGGCGAGTCCATCGCCGACGGCCGCGGGGAAAGGGTGCTCGGGTGCCAGCCGGTAGTCCACCGATGTCGCTCGCAGACCGGCGCGGCGGGCCAGTTCACCTACCAGCCCCGCGTGGGTGTCCGGTGAGCCGATGACGTAGCCGCCGCCGTGCAGGTAGAGCAGCCGGCCGCGGCCGTGGTCTTCGGCCGCCTCCAGCTCCAGGGCCGGCCGACCGCCCAGGACTGTCCTGCGGGTGACCACACCCTCCGGTACGGGGCGGCTGACAGCTGCGGTGAAACCGCTGCGCTGCTCCTCGAGGGTGGGCGGGGTCTCGCTGCGGGGGGCGGATCGGAGCATGGTGTCCAGGGCGTCGCGCTGCTGTCGTGACATGTGGGGCCTCCATGGGTCGGGATGGGAGGATGGATTCCTGGGAATCCATCCACCTGAGCCAACCGGATTCCACGGAAGATGATTCCCAGGAATCTACTGGAGGCTGCTGTGAGCCACGTCACCCTGATCTTCACCGACCTCGTGCGCGTCGAGACTCGGCTCTACAACGCGGTGAGCGCACGGCTGCGCGCCGAACAGGGGCTGGGACTCGGGCAGTTCGAGTTCCTGGAGATCATCGATCGGGTGCCGGGGTGCCGCGTGCTCGACATCGTCGGCGAACTCGCGATCACCGTGGGGGCCGTCAGCAAGGCGGTCGACCGGCTGGTGGCCGCGGGCTGGTGCGTGCGGGTCGCACACCCCCAGGACCGCCGCTCGTCCGTCCTGCGCCTCACGCCCGAGGGTGAGAAGCAGCTGGCGGCATCCCGCCCCATTGTCGAAGGCGAACTCAGCTCACTGACCGGGGCGATTCCCCCTGACGAGCTGACCCGCATCTCCTCAACCCTCGCCACCCTCCGCGCGGCCCTCGAGGCCGGCTCCCAAGGCCAGCCGGGCTGAGGCGACATGCCCTACGAGTGGTACCCGACCCACCAGAGCCGACCGGCACTCCCCGGCACCCCGCGGCTGATATTGCGAGTTCACGTTCAGTAACCGTGGGGTGCCTCCACACGTACTAGTGAACTGGCGGACAAGACGTGCGTACTTGTACACAAGTGCGGGGGTTCGTTGCGCAGCCACATCGCGGCATGCACTTGCGCCGTGGGCCCCCGCTGCGCCCTCGACCCCAGTCGGCGCATGCGTGTTCACCTCGCTGATGGCACAGGCCGATGCACGGGACCGGGTCCGGGCAGTGTCGGCGGACCTTCACGGACGTACCCGCGCGCCAACCTGCGGCCAGGGCCCCGAGATAGGGGCACCGGCTGGTGATGCGGCGGATCGTGCCAGCGGTCGGTCCCGCGGTGAGCGGAGCGCCGAGTCACCGGCTGCGCCGGGGCAGCTTTGAAACCGCGACCATGTGACCCGGCAGGAGGCGCACTGCCGGAAACCTCCTCTGGTCCGTGCCGCAGCGGGCCCTTCCGGCGACGGACGCGGCTTGACCGTCGACTCGTGGTTTGGGAAGCGTGCTCGTTGCTGCCGGGGCCAGCCATCGAGCATCGCGGGAACACAACCGGCTCCGGATCGAGGTGCGCCACTCCCTGAGCAAGCACCAGATGGGCAGCGCCCGCCAGACCGGTCGGTCCGGTCACGTTGCTTCCGGTGCAAGATCAGCGGAGCCGGGGTCCTCGCCGGTGAGGGTGCGGGAGCACCCCTGGCCGGCCGGTGGTGTTCAGCAGGAAATCTCGACGACGGCTTTCCACGTGGCGGGGTCGTCGATGGCGGTGAGCATGTAGCCGGCGAGGTCGGCGCGTGGGACGGTTCGTGGCTTCGGCAGGTGGTCGTTGACCGCGGTGCGGTAGGTGCCGGTCGGCGGCCTGTCGTTGAGCATGGGTGGCCGCACGATGGTCCAGCGGATGTCCTGGTCGTGCAGTGCTGCCTCCATGTGCCGCATGTCGTCGTAGCCGTGCCGGTACATCCGCTGGATGACGAGCCTGGTGACGATCTTCTGGGCCAGTGGCGTGTCCGGCGCCACATCGAGGCCTGCCGAAGAGATGCAGATCAGTCGGCGGTCCGGACGTGATCCCATGGCAGCGAGGGCGTTGAGGGTGCCCCGGGAGTAGATCGTGGTGGGGTGCTTTCTGTCGGTGCTGCCCAGGCAGGAGAGCAGGGTGTCGTGTGCGGCCGCAGATTCCCGCCACGGGCCGGGCTCGAGCACGTCGCCGGCGACGAGGGTGACGCGGGAGGGGCTGTCCACCTGAATCCGGCCGGGATCACGCGCGATCACCGTCACCTCGTGTCCAGCGGCAACCGCTTGCCGGAGCAGGGCCGCCCCGGTTCCCCCCGTCGCGCCGAGGAGGAGGAGTCTCATCGGCGTGTCCCTTCGGCGAGTTCCGCAAGGACGTGGGCTGCCAGCGCTTCGTGGGTCGTGATGCCCAGGTGAAGGCCGTCGTCGGTGAAGGCGTCCGCGCCCGCGCTGGTGACGGCCGGTGCGCTGTCGATGACCGGATCGTCGTCGGCGAGGAGTGTCGCGGACAGTTCTGCGATGTCGGCGTTCGTCCAGGTGATGCCGGCGCTACGGAAGAAGGGGAAGGTGGCTACGCGTGCTTCGTCCACCGGGGTGGGTGTCAGCCATACCCAGCGGGACGTGTCGGCGGGCAGCGCGCGGGCGCGAAGCAAGGTGAGGTTGCGCAGCGTCTCGGATCGACTGACGAGAAGCTTGCCGCCTGCGGTGTCGAGTTGTTGGGAGTCGTTGTTGCCGAGCATGCAGAACATCCAGTCGGCCGATTGTCTGCGGATCGCAGGAAGGCTGGCGAGCACTTGGGTACTGGTCGCACCGGAGACGGCGAGGTTGTCGAGGCGCAGGCCCAGATCGGGCCGTTCGTTTTTGAGGAGCGTTCGGAGCAGTTCGAACCATGACAGCCGGTCGGCGGTCATGCTGTCGCCGATAGCCACCAGGTGATCGCCCGGTCGGAAGGGCAAACGGTCGAGGTGTGAGCGGACGTCCGGGGTGTCGGCGAGTCGCTTCGCGGCCAGTTCCCGTTGCCGATCGAGGAAGTCGAGGGTTGACCGGTAATTGGCCTCATCGGTTCGAAAGATCGCTGCCAGGATGTGCGCGTCGAGGTCGCGGGCGAAGGGGAGTACGCGCTCGGGGTGTTGGAATCGGAGAAGTTTCTCCAGCATCAGGTCGGTCACGGCAGGTCCTTGGCCTCGGTGCTGCGTGGATGGGCGGGGAGGAGGAATGCGGCGAGGACGATCCACGTCAGCAACGGAAATCGCACGATGGGGAGCAGGAGGGAGAGGCCCGGGAACGCCACGGTGAGGGTTGCGATCATCGCGAGGGCGGCGATGACGAGGCCGGCCCAGGCATGCCAGCGGGGAAGGAGCCTGGCCAGCAGTCCGGGAACGGCGATGCCTGCGACGAGCAGACCAGCGGGCACGATGAACCCGGGGCCGCCGGTGATGAAGGCGAGGTCGTCCAGGAGTCGGATCAACTCGGTGTGATCCAGGATCTCCGGTCGGCTGAGGCTCCAGGTGAGCAGCGCGGAGAGCGCCATCGATGCCGAGGCGAGCACGCCTCCGACGAGTCCGATGGCCGCCCCGGGTGCCCTGATGCCGAGGCGGCCGAGCTGCACCGAGACGGTGGCGGAGTAGATCGCCAACGGGAGGGACGCGGCGAACTGCAGGACTGCGGTGAGCAGCACCGGGTGGGGATTCGCTCGGAAGTAGTCGACGATCGTGGCCCCGTCGGAGTAGGGCGAAGGGTAGGTGTCACCTCCGGCCAGGAGTGTGGGGAGCACGAGGGAGGCCACGAACAGGGCGACGGTCGCGATCGCGACGAGTGGCAGCGGTGGGCCGGCCTGGCTGGGCCTCGAAGTGGCGGATGCGGTGGTCACAGCGACATTCCTCCAGTGACGTCGAGAACCGTCCCGGTGACCCACGACGAGCGGTCCGAGGCGAAAAAGACGATCGCATCGGCGACATCCGAGGGCCGGCCGATCCGTCCGAGCGGCACGTGGGCGGCTATCGCTTCGAGTTGCGGTGCCGGTACGCGGGTACGAAGAGTCGCGGTCTCGACAATCGACGGGGCGACGCAGTTCGCACGAATGCCGGACGAGGCGTATTCCTTCGCGATGTGCTCGGTGAGCATGATCACGCCGGCTTTCGCAGCGCCGTAGGCAGCGTTGGCCTGCGAGGGGCGTCGGCCGGCGGTGGAGGCCACCGTCACGATTCGCCCCTCCCCGTGTTCGAGCATCCCGGGGAGAACGGCGTGAACGGTGAGGAACACCGAGGTCAGGTCGATCTCGATCACGTCCCGCCAGCGCCCGGGGTCGAGGGATGCCGTCGGTTCAGGAGCGCCGTCGCCCCCGGCGAGGGTGACGAGGATGCCGATCGGTCCCCATTTCTTCGCCACGTCGGCGACGACCGTACCGAGATGCTCCTCGTCGCGCACGTCACCGGCATAGGCAGTGCCTGTGCCGCCGGCATGCCGGATCTGCTCGGTGAGTTCGTCGAGTGTGCGCTGGCTGCGGCCGTGGACCGCCACGCGGGCACCACGTGCGGCGAAGGTCCGGGCGACCTCGGCTCCGATGGAGCCTGTGGCACCCGTCACCAGGGCGATATGTCCGGCGAGAGAATCATTGACTGGCATGAATCATTCATAGCACAGAACGGTTGCCTCTGCGATATGGTCCCCTCATGACGGATGACCGTGAGCGTCCCGGGTACCGCGGTGCACCGCAACGCGTTGGCTTCCTCCTCGCCCAGGTGGGCGGCTACGCGGCGGCGCGGTTCGCCGAACGACTGGCGGATCTTTCCCTGCAGCCGAGCGATATCGGGATCCTGCGGCTGATCGCCCTCGAATCCGGCCTGAGTCAACGAGCCCTCGCCGACCACCTGGGTGTCGGCCCCAGTCGCGTTGTCGTGCTCATCGACGAACTCGAGAGCAGGGGCCTCGTCGCCCGGGTACGGAGCACGCGCGATCGCCGCAACCACGAACTCCAGCTCACCGACGCAGGCGACGCCGTGATGCGCCGGATGCGCGAGATCGGCTCCGCTCACGAGGATGAGATCGTCGACGTCCTCACCCCGGAGGAACGGGAAACGCTCGCCGCGCTCCTCGCCAAGGTCGCGGCCAGCCATGACCTGACCCCGAACGTGCACCCCGGCTACCGTTTCGCGGGCGACAACAGGGCAGCTGATCGACCCACGTCATGACGGCCTTGCTACCTCGCGTTATGTGAGCACCTGAGCAGTTCCACGCCAGTCACCCGTGGGACCCCAACGCCCACTACCACCGGATGATCTGCGGCCGACTGACAGACGGATCCTGAACCGGTCTGCCAGGGTGGCGAATTGCTGGCCGGTGTATTGACTCCCGCGGTCCGAGTGGAAGATCACCGGACGTATCGGGCGACGCTGCCGGCAGGCGGTCAGGGCGTCGGCGACCAGATCGGTGCGCATGTGGTCGGCGGTTTCCCAGCCGATCACGCCGCGTGAGGCGATGTCGATGACGGTGGCCGGGTAGAGCCGGCCCTCTTCGGTCGGGATGTAGGTGATGTCGCCGCATCAGCGGGCGTCAAGCCCGGTGGGGTCGGGCTGGAAGTCCCGGCCGATGAGGTCAGGGCGGGTGACCGCCCCGGGGTCGGGGGACGGTGGTCAGGTGCCGTCGTCTGCGGTGTGGGCCTGCCAGGCCGGCCGCCCGCATCAGCCGGGCGACACAGCGGCGCCCGCACGCGGCGCCGTCGCGCCGAAGAGCGGCGTGGACGCGTGGCGCACCGTAGGTTCCCCGCGACCTGGTGTGGACGGCGGTGATCTGCCCGGTCAGCTCGGCGTCGCGGACCGCGCGGGGGCCGGGCGTGCCGGTACGGCGGGCGTGGTAGGCGGCTCGGGAGACCTGAAGTAGCTCACAGGCGCGTTTGACGCTGTGACTGCGTGTTTCTCCGCCTCGATGAACGGGTGGACCGTCACCGGGTCTCCTTCGCGAAGAAAGCCGTCTTAGATTCAACCGGTCGGAGCAACAGCGCTGGTCGAGGACGGTATGCATGGCGAGACTGGGTCGGCCGGGGATGTCGGACGAGATGAAGGCCGACTTGTGGCGGCGGTGGAGAGCTGGGGAGTCGATCAGTGTCATCTCACGGCAGATCGGCAAACCTCCCGGCTCGGTGTTCACCGTCCTCAAGCACCATGGAGGGATCGCTCCAGCGCCCCGCAACGCGCGGGCCGGAAGCCTGACCGTCGGCGAGAACGCCGCGAGAAAAGTCTCGGAGGCGATGTCCTTGCCGAGCCGGCCCGCGACGTTGCGGGTGCCGATAAATCATCCGCCCAGGTCACGGCCGTTCGCCGGTCTCCTCCTGCGCCTGCTGCTGATTGGCCTCGCTGTTTCGGTTGGAGTGGGCTGAGCTGGGGTGATCGCGGTTGGACGGTGGTTGTCGCTGCTTGTCGGCTGGTGGGTGTGGCTGGGGCCCGACGCTTGGGTCGGGTGCTCCAGATTCCTCGGGTGGTGGGCGGTCAGGGACTGGTCTGTAGGTCAGATGGCTGGTCTGGGCAGGGCCGCGGGCGAATGCCGTGGTCAGCGCGTTGCGCCAGGGCCAGGTGGCGGCGATCCGCAGGTGGAGCCGTCGCCCGCCATGGGTGAGGCGGGCTGCTGCGTGCAGCAGGCGGTAGCGGAGCTTCCTGGGTTCGGCGGTGGCCAGCTCGCCGTCCAGCAGGAGGGTCTGGGTCCAGGCGGGCAGGTCGATGGCGGTCAGGGCAAGCTCCAGCCACGCTTGATTGATTGCGAAGTGGCGGGAGGGGAAGCGGCCGATACCGGTGGTCTTGCCGCAGCGGATGCGGTCCCCGACGCGGGCATGCGCCCGGTGGCGGACTTCCAGAAACTGCAGGGAGCCTCCACCATCGGGTGTGTCGGTGAGGAACGTCTGGTGACGCATGCCGGCGTCGAGGTCGAACAGCGACAACTGCGCGCCGGGGTGCGGGCGTTCGCGCCGGACGATGATCCGTGTGCCGTCGGGATGGCCTGCGAGATCGACCATGCCGGTCAGTTCGCCGACTTCGGCGCCGGCCCGCTGGGTGCCGTCCTGTTCCAGGGCGGGGTGCCAGAACCGGTCGGGCAGGGCCCGGATCGCCCGGCGGACCGGCTCGGTTATGGCGTATCCGACGGAGAAGGACGCCTGGATGCCCCGTTCTCGCAGGGCCCTGTTCTTGCCGAGAACCTCGTCCGTGCAGGTCACGTGGCATATCGATACTCGTGGAGGATGCCGGCGAGCCGGTCGCGTTTTCGTATGTCGAGGCGGTCGATGTGCTCTGGATCGGTGATCGGTGCCGGCAGGGGGTGCAGTGGTCGGGCGTTGGCGATGCCCTGGTGCGGCCGGTGCTCGTTGTAGAACTGCTCGAACTCCCGCAGTGCGTGGAGCAGGTGTCGTTGGTTCCAGATGAGGGTGCGGTCCAGGAGTTCGTGGCGACAGGTGTGTACCCACCGTTCCATGATCGAGTTCATGCGCGGTATCCGGAATCCGCTGAGCACGGCCTCGATGCCGGCGTCGGCGAGGATGGTGTCGAAAAGGGCGGGGAACTTTCCGTCGCGGTCCCGGATTAGGAACCGTGCTCGGCAGCCGGCGTCTTCGAGGTCCATGACGAGGTTCTTCGCCGTCTGCGTCACCCAGGCTGCACCGGGGTGCGGGGTTGCGCCCAGGATCCGGATGCGCCGGTTGGCGTGCTCGATCGCCGCGCATACGTACAACCGGGCTCCGGACAAGGTGACGGTCTCGAAGAAGTCACACGCCAGGAGTACGTCGGCTTGGGAGTGCAGGAAGTCTGACCACGTGCTGGACGCTCGTTCGGGTGCCGGCGGGATGCCAGCCTCGTGGAGGATTTCCCAGACCGTGGACGCGGCTACCTTCACTCCGAGTCCCGCAGTTCGCAGTGCACGCGCCGGTACCCGCAACTGGGATTCTCCCTCACCAGGCGCAGTACCAGGGCTCGGATGGAGCGGACAGTGCGGGGGCGGCCTCCGCGATTGCGCCGGGACTGGGCGGCGTCTTTGCGGGCGATGAAGTCACGGTGCCAGCGCAGGATCGTGTCCGGTCGCACCAGCAACCGCATCCGCCGCAGCGCGTCCTTCGGGAGGTCGTGCAGGAGCGCTGCCACGAACGCCCGGTCACCCGCGGTGAACTGGACTCGCTGCCCGCTCAGCTGCCGCTCCAGCACCGCGATCTGATGGCGTAGCACGAGGATCTCCGCGTCCTCGTCCCGGTCGGTCATGGGCAGGAGGCGCAGCACAGTGAACATGTTCGGCACGCCCGGGTAAGCGAGTTTCCACAGCACGAGAGATCATCATGCCGAGGTGTTCGTTATGCCCGCCAGGGTCCCGGACCAGCCTCTGCGCCCGGGAGCTCGGAGATCAGAACACAACCGCTCTGAGCAGGGCGGATGAGGTAATCGGCAAGGACAGGGCTGTTGGTCGGCGCCTGGCGGTAGTTGGTTGCGGGCTCTGTGGGGCGGTGCTCGTTGTAGTGCTGTTCGTAGGCGGCCAGGATGCGCCGGGCATGGGTCTCGTTCATGATGAGGACGTGGTCGAGGACCTCGCGGCGGATGCTGCCGATTACCCGTTCGCAGTGGGCGTTCATCCGAGGGTGTCCTTGCCGAGAACCTCATCCATGCAGCTCATCGCCACTTTCAACCGCATAGCCTGAAAACAGATCACCGAGTGGCCGTCGTTGCACCACTCCAGCAGAGGTGACCGTCCGCAGAATGAGAGCAATGGGTGACGTTCATGGACCCACGGTGGCGTCGTTGGACGGATTCACGGCGACAGCCTTGAAGAACGTGTAGTGAAAGGTCCCGTTGGCCTGTGCGGTGCGGTGCAGGTCTGTGATCCCCCGATCCCAGTGTGCCGCGGTCGTAAGCCCAGCGGTCAGTGCCTCGTCCCGGACGGATTCGACCATGGCGATGAACGTGTTGCGGGTAAAGCCGTCGACCAGTGCGGGCCGGGTCTGGTCGGCGTAGACCGTGCGGGGACGGACCACGATGTCGTCGTATCCGGCCCGAGCCAGCAGCGGTTGCAACTGCCGGCCGATCAGCGCGTTTCCCCCGACGGCTGACTGCAGTTGGACCTGGCATTCGATCACTGCTCGGGCGTACTCGCTGGCGGGATGGAACAGCGCCGAACCATGATCCCCCTCGATCACGGTGATCGTGCCCTTGGGTCGTAGCACGTGCCGCAGGGCGGCCAGCACCCGCCGGGGGTCCGAGAGATGTTCCAGGACGAAGCAGACGAAAACATGGTCGAACTGCGCGTGGGAGAAGGGGAGATCGACCAGATCAGCGTGGTACCACTCCACATTGGCCGCTGGTGCGTGGGCCGCGATACGGGCACGGGCCTGTGCTAGAGAAACAGCGGAGTGGTCGACAGCGGTGATATGCGCCCCCGGGCTGGCTTGGGCCAGGTGGACCGTCTGGGCGCCGACCCCGCAACCGATCTCCAATACCCGGCTGCCAGTCGGATAGGCCGTGCCCGCATGCACCAATGCCGCCAAAGTGTCCGCCTGGTCGCCGAGCCGAGCCGCCTCGCGTTCGGAGTACCCGTGCAGATAGCCGGCCGTCGCTCTCGCCTCAGGAGATGTCATCACTGTATCCATACGGTCACCCTGCTGCGATTATGGTCCGATGAACAGGTCCAATCGTTGCCCAACTGACCAGTCCAAAGTTTCCGGGTCCGATTTCCTGCAGCTGAACATCCACGATGCGCCGCTGGGCAGGCGATCCGACTGGCTGGCCCAGCAGCTTCGGCTCGCGATAGCGGACCGCCGCCTGCCGATCGGGAGCAAGCTGCCGGCCACCCGCGTTCTGGCCGGCGAGCTGCGGATATCCCGTGGTGTGGTCACAGAGGCGTATCAGCGACTGATAGAAGACGGACACGCGGCAGGACACGGGCGCAACGGAACGATCGTCGTTGGCGCTCCCACCGCGCCGATGGAGGCGCCCCCCACCAGGCCAGTCGCTCCTCTGCCGCCGGGTGCGTTGTTCGCCGATGTACCCGGCGCGGACATCTTCGACTCGATGCGAGCGACACCCGCCCGGATTGATCTGTCGCCCGGCATGCCCGACCTTGCCGCGTTTCCGCGATCTGCTTGGCTGCGCGCCGAGCGCTCCGCACTGGCGAGCCTCTCGGCTTCCGATCTCGGGTATGGAGACCCGCGCGGGACACCGGCCTTGCGTCACGCCATCGCCAACTGGCTCGCCCGCAACCGCGCGATCAGGGTGGATCCAAACGACATACTCATCGTCGCCGGCACCGCCCAAACACTGACTCTGCTCGGACAGGTGCTGCGTGACCACGGGATCTCCGCGGTGGCTGTGGAAGACCCGGGATCACTCGGGGCCCGCCAGCACCTGCACAACCAGGGGTTGGACACCCCGCCGGTCCCGGTCGACTCCCAAGGCGCGCGCGTCGACATCCTGCGCGACGTGGCCGCTCCGGCGGTCTTGTTGACCCCCGCGCACCAGTTCCCGACCGGAGTGGTGTCCAGCGGGGCACGGCGTCGTGAACTGATCTCCTGGGTCTCCGAGAACGACGGACTGATCATTGAGGACGACTACGACGCCGAGCACCGCTACGACCGGCCCCCGGTCCCCGCCCTGCGATCCGTACTCCCCAACCACGTCTGCTACGCCGGGAGCGTGTCCAAGCTCCTCGCCCCCGCACTGCGCATTGGCTGGGTCCTTGCACCGCCGAAGTACCGGGATGCTCTTGTCGCCGCCAAACGGTTCGCCGACCTGGGCAACGCCGCACTACCGCAGCTGGTGCTCGCCCAGCTCATGGAATCAGGCGAGATGGAGCGTCAGTTGAGGCTCCTGCGCACACGCCACCGTCGTCGCCGGGACACCATGGTCGAGGCGATCAGAACCCACCTTCCGGATGCGGAGATACACGGCGCCGCAGCGGGCCTGCACTTGATGATCACCTTCGATGCCAAGTTCGCCGACACGGACCTCGCTGCTGCTGCGCTTGCACATGGAGTGAAGGTGCAGCCACTGTCATGGCATAGCCAATACTCGCTACGCCCCGGGCTGGTCCTGGGCTACGCAGCGAGCGCGCCCACCGCTATCAGTGAAGGCGTGGCGACCCTCGGTGACGTCCTACGGCGCATGCTCTGAGCAGCGAAGGGCACGCTCGGTCGCCGGCGCCGACCAATACCAGGACTTGTTCCTGCCCACCGGCCCCCTCGCCTGCCTCCGGACGAAGCCGCCTCTCGACTACTTCCGCCACCTCCAACTCCCTGCCGGGACCGACAGTTCACGGCCGCCGCTTGGTGAGGTCGTGCGATCCGGCGGCGAGAGATCTGCATCGAGGGCGTGGCCCGGTGGCGCGACCCGGAGGACGACGTGCCCGGCCACCGTCCTGCACGACGGCAAGGACGGAGCGCTCGCCGCCCGGACAAAGAGCACGCCGGGACCTCATGCTCGCTCTGCACCCGCTCCAGTCCCCGCTCGTGCACATCCACGCGCTGCTGCTTCCGCAGGTCCTCGCCGACCGGCCTGGGCCAAAAGGTCACCGACGAGGACCGGCGCGGTCTGACCGCGCTGTTCTGGTCGAACATCAACCCGTACGGCACTTTCCGCCTTGACATGGATAAGCGGACCGACCTGCTACCAGTCACCATCTGGCGGCGTGTCGCGCGGAGGGCCTCGTACCCGCCGGGGCGTCGGAGGCGGGCTGTGCGTCCGGGGCCGCCGCCTGCCTGTCAGGGTTGCCCAGACTGGCCAGGAGGCGCAGGGCGGCTTCGGACGGGGTGCCGGGTTCGGCGCTGTAGGCGATCATGCGCTGATCGCCGCTGCCCGGTAGCGTCAGGCTCTGGAAGGTGAGCTGCATGGTGCCCACCAGAGGATGCTGCAGGTGCTTGACGCCGTCGGCGCAGGTGCGGACGGGGTGACGCGCCCACAAGGCGGCGAATTCACGGCTCTGCATGGCCAGCCGGCCTACCAGACCTCCCAGGTCGCTGTCCTGGGGGTGGCGTCCGGCGACCAGCCGCAGGGAGCCGACCGCGAGTTGGGCCTCCTCCTCCCAGTTCTGGTAGAGATCGCGGCCTTGTGGGCTGAGGAAGAGGATGTCGGTGAGGTTGGGCCGGTCGGCGGGCCGCGCCGGATCGTCGAAGCCGAGGTGGCCGGCCAGCAGGGCGTGGCCGATTCGGTTCCACGCCAGGACGTCGTTGCCGCGGTTGAGCACCACGGTGGGCACGTCGGGCATGGCACCCAGCAGGTTGCGCATTGCCGCGGTGACCCGGTCGTGCGAGCGCGGCGGGGCGGCACGGCGGGTGGTCCTGGCGGGCTGGGCGAGGTTCTTCAGGTGCGCGCGCTCATCCTCGCTGAGGCGCAGTGCGACCGCGATGGCGTCCAGTACCTGTTCGGAGGTGCCGTCTCCGCGGCCCTGCTCCAGGCGGGTGTAGTGGGTGACGCTGACCCCGGCGAGCATCGCCAGTTCCTCGCGGCGCAGACCGGCCACCCGGCGCAGGCCGGGGTAGGGGTGCAGTCCGACGTCCTGCGGGCTCAGCCGGGCCCGCCGGGTCTTGAGGAAGTCGCCGAGTTCGGAGCCGCCGCCGGCGGCCTGGGGCACCGGTCCGAAGTCGCCGGACGCTGAAGGTGTCGAGGTCATCGTCAACTCCTGGTGGCCGGAGGGAACGCGAGCAGAGCCGCTGAGTCCAGTCAACCCGCCAGAGTGGCCGGGCGTTCCCGTCGTGCGGACTTGTGCGTGGTCGTGCCATGACTACCCACGGCGTGGCACGTCACAACAGAGGTCTGGGTGGTCTGCCGGCCGGCCCGCAGGATCAGTGGTGAGGCGCCGCCACAGGCGCGGAAAGGACATCACAATCATGTCGCTGACCGAGGGCACCGGGACCGCATCGGGGATCGAGGCCGTCCGGCCGCAGCCGCTGGCCGGGCGGTTGAAGCTCGTGCTGGCCGTGCTGCTGGTCGCCCAGTTCATGCTGGCCGTGGACTTCTCGATCCTGAACGTCGCCCTGCCCGATATCGGACAGGGGCTGGGCATCTCGCTGGGCAACCTGCAGTGGATCGCCACGGCGTTCGCGCTGTGCGCGGGCGGGTTCACGCTGCTGTTCGGAAGGATCGCTGACCTGTTCGGCCGGCGCCGGCTGTTCCTGGTGGGCCTGGCCGTCCTCGGGCTTGCCTCAGTGGCCGGCGGCATGGCGACCAGCCCGACGATGCTGATCACCGCCCGCGTCTTCCAGGGATTGGCCACGGCCGCCGTCACCCCGGCCGGTCTGTCGTTGATGACGACGTCCTTCCCCGAGGGCCCGGCACGCGATCGCGCCCTGGGACTCAACGGGGCGCTGATGTCGGCCGGCTTCACCACCGGAGCGGTGCTCGGCGGCGTCCTCACCGACCTGCTGAGCTGGCGTTGGGCCTTCTTCATCAACGTGCCCGTCGCACTCGTGGTGCTGCTGATCGCCCCCTCGGTGATCAAGGAGTCCCGGCCGACCACCCGCCCGCGCCTTGACCTGCCCGGGGCCGCGCTGGTCACGCTCGGTCTGCTGGCGCTGGTGTTCGGCTTCACCCAGGCAGGCCGCGACGGCTGGGGATCGGTCACCACGCTGGGTTCGCTGGCTCTGGGAGCGGCGCTGCTCGCGCTGTTCTACGCCGTCGAGCGGCGCCAGCAGGCCCCGCTGATGCCGGTTACCGTGCTGCGCCGGCCGACGGTGGCCTGGGGGAACGCAGCGGGCCTGCTGGCCTTCCTCACTGAGACGTCCTTGGTCTTCCTGCTCACCTTGTACCTGCAGAAGGTCCTCGGGTTCTCCCCCCTCGAGGCGGGCCTGTCGTTCGGAGTGCTGGGACTGGGCACCGTGACCGGCGGTTCCTTCGCGCCGCGGATCGTCGGCAGGATCGGTACCCGCGCCGCGCTCATCGCCGGCGGCGTGGTCCAGGCGGTGGCGACCTTCGCGCTGCTCGGACTGTCCTCCTCCACCGGCGGCTCGCTCGCGCTGCTGCTGATCGCTACTTTCGTCGGCGGTGTCGGCAATATGCTGGTGATCGTCGGGTTCATGATCACCGCTACGTCCGGATTGCCCGACCACGAACAGGGTCTGGCCACCGGCCTGGCGACGATGACCCAGCAGATCGGCATCACCATGGGGACGCCGATCATGAGTGCCATCGCCACCGGGGCGATGGCCTCCTCTGCGGCCAGCGCGGTTCTGCACGGTGTGAGCGTGGCCATCGCGGTCAACGCTTCCCTGGTCCTGCTCAGCGTCGTCGTTGCCGCGGTCTGCCTGCGCTCTCCTCGCGCGGCTGCCGCCCCGGCCCGGTGAGCATCCGCCGCCCGTACCCGGTTTCAGGGCCGGGTGTGGTTTCGGAGCCGGGCCGGAAACCCGAGCCGCGGGCGGCCGTGGCCCTGGCAACGTCGCGGGTGCAGTGGGCCGCGGCCTCCCTGGCCGTGGGGGCCGGACCATTCCGCTGCGGGTGTAGCGGCCCGGCGGCTCCTGACAGCGGCCACCGCGTAGCGCCAGCCGCAAGCGACGGCGACCTCGGCGGCCGCCGCGAACGACTCACGGTCCGACTCCTTGATCAAGGGCTCGGGGCGTACGTCGATCAGCCAGACGCCACGACGGGTCACCGCGAGGTAGTCAGGCGTGTGAGACCGGCGCTTCCCGCAGGTTGCGAAGGAGATCTTGAACGGCTGCGAGACGACGTCGACCACGTCGCCGGCGAAGTCCAGGGCCAGCAGCACCCGGCTCTCCTCCAGGCTCTCCGCGCCGTGGTGCCGACCGGTGCTGGTCAGGAACTGGAGGCCAGGACGGTGACGCCGGCCCCGGCGCCAGGTGAAGTGCCGCATCGGGTCGCTCGTGAGCACCGGCTCCTGTACGAGATCGTGCACCGAGCAGGACGCATCGTCCCCGCCTGCCGGCCACGAGACCGCCCACCGTCTCGTCCAGCGGTCGCCCAGACCTGCCCGCGTCGACGTCCGTCGGCACGAAAAGGTCTTCCCAGCTGCACTGATGCGACCAGACGGACCCGGTGGCAGCGGCTTCGACTACCCTTCCCAACCCAGCACGTGTAGCCGCCATGAACTCATCGAAGCGCCACGGAGAACTTCAGGCTCCCGATCTTCGTTTCTGGTGACAGAAAGACTGCTGAATGAGCATCTGTGACAAGTCGGATGCCTCGCGTGTGACAACCAGGCTGCCTCGACCGTCCCCATTCACCAGCTCAGCCGGTCCCGCCGGTGACAACTCCTGAGCTTCGGCTCAGTGTGACTGAGCCCTTCAGTTGGCGAGTGAACGCTTGGCTCGGCGGGTTGAGTGCTTCAGTTGACGGCGCGTGTTGCGTCGATGCAGGTAGCGAGCCTGCCGCAGTACTGGCCCAGTACGGGTTTCAGCAGCGTCCAGGAGTCCACCGGCGGCTCGGATCAGGGCCCTTCGGAAGGAACCAGCATCAGTCGGCCGCGTATGCCGCCCGCCGCGAGGCGATCGTGTGCTTCGGCCGCGCGCTCAAGCGGGAGGATGTCGGCGACCCGCAGAGTCAGGTCCATGGCGGCGAGCTCAGCCAAGGCGGCCCCATCAGAACTGATCCACTGCTGATGGACCCGGATGCCGCGCAACGGGAGCGGGGCTGAACCGCCGACCACCGTGACGTAAGCGCCCCTGGTGCGGACGGCGGCCAGTGCGCGAATTCCGAGTCCTGCCGTGTCGAGCGCGCCGTCGATGCCGCCCGGCACCAGGCGCCGGACATCGGTCGCGAGGTCGGAGGCGTCACGGCTGACGATCCATTCGGCGCCGAGACTTCGAACGAACTCTTCGTCAGCGGCGCTGGCCTGGGCGAGGACGCGCAGGCCGCGTCGCGCCGCCAGTTCGACCGCGAAGCCACCAACCGCCCCGGCCGCCCCGGTGACCAGCACGGTGTCGCCCGCAGCGAGATCGAGCAGGTTGAGGGCTTGGAGGGCGGTGAGACTGTTCAACGGCAGCGTCGCGGCAGCCACAGCAGAGACACCGGGCGGAGCGGGTGCGACTGCCGCGGCGTCCAGGGCCAGGTATTCGGAGTAGGCGCCCAGCGATACGTCGAGCAGGTCGCGCAGCCCAATCACCCGCTGACCGGGCGCGAACGCCGTCACGCCCGATCCGAGCCGGTCGACCACGCCCGCGACATCCCAGCCGATGCCCGTGTACCCGCGGGCGGCCATGAGCCCGGCTTCGACGAGCGCGCCGGAACGGGTGGCCAGGTCGACGGGATTGACGGTCGCGGCCTCGACGCGGATCCGTATCTGCCCGGGGCCGGGTTCCGGGAGCGGAATTGTCACCAACTCGAGCGCCTCGGGCCCGCCGTAACCGCGGGCGACCACGGCCCTCATCTGTTTTTCAGTGATCATGTCGCACACCGTAGAGATTGCTACTCTCCGTTGGGAAGAACGCACTTCGAGGTGCCTACGGCACCGGAAGGAGGGCCATGGCCACCCGCACCGCCGCCCAGCGTCGAACCGAGGCGCGCGTCTCCTACGACGCCTACCTCGCCGAATGCCCTGCCCGGCAGCTGCTGGACCGCATCGCCGACAAGTGGGTCAGCCTCGCCGTCAACGCGCTTGCCGACGGGCCACAGCGGTACACCGACCTGCAACGCAGGCTGGCGAGCGTGAGCCAGAAAATGCTCACGCAGACTTTGCGACATCTGGAACGCGACGGGCTGGTGTCGCGGACTGTGATCCCCGCCGTCCCGGTCCGCGTCGAATACGAACTGACCGCGCTCGGCCGCTTGTTGTTGCCGGTCATGTGCGCGATCAAAGGATGGGCGGAGGAGCACATGGACGAGGTGCGCGCCGCTCGCGTCGCCTACGACGCGCGGGCTGACGGCCCGGCGGCACATTGATGCGTAGGCCGACAGCTCAAGGCTTCGCCAGCTGAAGCGCTCAGTCACACGAAGAAGAGGAAGACGACCCTGACTTCCGCCACGTCTGCGTGGAAATCATCTGCACCCCGGAAGTGGCCGACGCCATCGCGCAGCAGCACCGGAGCGCAATCGAAGAGATCCTGGAGGGCTACACCGACGACGACATCATCGACTACGGCGTCGACTGACGGCCCGAGCGAGCCGGCCGACCACGGCCGTACGACTGAGCCCCTTTCCGGCATTCGAGCTGCCGGGAAGGGGCGCTGGGGATGGTAGTGGCCGGGTCTACACCCGTGGCGGCGCGGTGATGAAAACGAGTAGCGATAGTGAATTCGAGATCCGGACCGCTTCCGCTGACGCGACCCGACTGTCGGGTGAGGGCGATCAGCAGGGTGCCCCGGATGGGTGAGCGCATCGACTGTCGCTGTTTTGGCGCTACCGGGTGAGAAGGGCGCTGGCGGTCTTGCCGCCGGTCGTATGGCTGGTGACGGTGGTGGCGCGGGCGAGGCGGTTGACCCTGGGCCAGCCGAAGCCTCCGGTGCTGCCGTTCAGGTCCGGGGTGCGCAGGCGCGGCGCCTGCGGGCTGGGGTCATCGACGGCCACCTCGATGAGGTCGGGGCGGGCGGTCGGGCGGAGGGTGTAGGTGCCGCCGCCGTGTCGTGGGGCGTTGGTGACGAGTTCGGAGACGGCCAGGACGGTTGTGTCGGCTGTTTCCGGGTCGACGGCGGGCCGACGGAGGGCTTCGAGGAAGGCCTGGGTGGTCTCGCGCGCGTGGGCAGCGGCGGTCGCGGAGCGGCTGGTCGTGGCGTCGACGCGCATCGTGTCCATCGGGGTTCCCCCTGGTACGGCTCGGCACTGCCCAGTCCTGTACCCGACTCTTGTGCCCCACCTCCTGCGTCCCTTAACCCGGCAGGGAGGCCCGATTACCTCGCCACCGGGCACGCGAAAATCTGTGACGGCCGGAGTAGACATTGGGTGGTGATGTGGTTATGGTTTCTCTCGTAGCCGAGATCAGCAAGGCCCGGCAGAGACGAACTGCCGGGCAGCAGTACCCGCAGGTGCAGTACGCAGGACGGTGCGGTGGTGGAGTTCCGAAGCCAGAGTGGTTGCCTGACGGCGACGGGGCTGACGACCGGACCGGGGGGCCCGCAGTGATCAGGGGCCGCCATGAGCAGTAACGCAGTCGCAGTTCGGTGAGTGCAGTTCGCGGTACCCAGCAGTGAGTTCAGTGAGCGGTACCTCGGTAAAGGCGTCGGCTGCGGACGCGCGTACCGGGAGGTTCGGCAGTGGGGTTCCAAGCCAGAGCAGATGCAGGACGGGCGACGGGGCTGGCTGCCGAAGAGTGGCGCTTGCTCAAGGCCACGAGCAGTTCGCATCACCGGAAGTACCCACAGTGTGCAGTGCCCGTTTGGGAGGCAGTTCATCCAGAGGGAAAGAACGGAGGAGCCGAGGCGCCATCAGGATCGCCCGGGCGGAGTGTTGAGCCCGGGTACCGCAGGACATCGATAGTGAGGTGGTCTCCGGTCAAGCAACCGCGATCCCCGCACACGCCGCCACTTCTCCCGGTGGCCGTGCGGACACAGTAGGCCGGTGCAGTACTAGGGCCGGCAGATGGTGTAGCAGTTCCTTCGGGGCCCTGGTGCCAGTACGGCACCAGGGCCCCTCCAGCGCGTTCCACAGAGAGGCAAGATGACAGCAGACGACTCGTTCAACCGGCTCGATGACGACGACTACCCCGCCTACACCATGGGCCGGGCCGCCGAGATACTCGGCACCACCCAGGGCTTCCTGCGCGCCATCGGCGAAGCCCGCCTCATCACCCCGCTGCGCTCGGCCGGCGGCCACCGCCGCTACTCCCGCTACCAGCTGCGCATCGCCGCCCGCGCCAGGGAACTCGTCGACCAGGGCACCCCGATCGAGGCCGCCTGCCGCATTGTCATCCTCGAAGACCAGCTCGAAGAAGCCCAGCGCATCAACGCCGAACACCACCGCACCGCATTCCAGCACACGGCAGGCAACTGACGGGCAGTCCGCGGCAACGCTGCTCCTGCCGAAAATGTCATCCGTGCAGGTCAGGCTGCATGTTCGTAATCGTGGAGGTGCCGCCGAGGCGGTCGCGTCGTCGGATGTCGCGGTGGTTGGTCTGCCTCGTATTCGCGGCCGGTATCGGCGGTGGTTGGAGGGGACGGGCGTTCGCGATGCCCTGATGCGGTCGGTGGGAGTTGTAGTGCTCCTCGAACTCTCGCAGGGCGTGGACCAGGTGGTGCTGGTTCCAGATCAGGGTGCGGTCCAGGAATTCCCGTCGGCAGGTCTGCACCCGCCCCCTGCCTTCGGCGGGAGGTGCCCCCTGTTCCATGATCGCGTTCATGCGCGGGGTTCGGACGCCGCTGAGTACAACCTGGATCCCCGCGTCGTTGAGGATGGTGTCGAACAGGGCGGGAAACTTCCCGTCCCGGTCGCGGATCAGGAACCTCGCCCGGCAATCGGCGTCCTCGAGGTCCATGACGAGGTTCCTCGCGGCTTGCGTCACCCATACCTGGGTCGGGTGGGCGGTGGCGCCGAGGATCCGGATCCTGCGGCTGGCGTGCTCGATCACCGCGAACACGTAGAGTGGCGCCCCGGACGGGGTGACGGTCTCGAGGAAGTCCCAGGCCGGCAGGGTGTCGGTCTGGGAGCGCAGGAAGTCTGCCCATGTGCTGGAGGCCCGGTCGGGTGCCGGGTCGATGCCGGCGTCTTGGAGGATCTCCCAGATGGTGGATGCGGCGACTTTCACGTTCAGGACGAGGAGTTCGCCGTGGATGCGGCGGTATCCCCAGTTGGGGTTCTCCCGGGCGAGCCGTAGCACCAGGAGCCTGACGGAGCGGCATGGTTCGTGGTCGTCCGGGACGCTTCGGCCTGGACATGGCGGCGTGACGACGTGCGACCAGGTCGCGGTGCCAGCGGAGCACCGTGTCCGGGCGTATCAGCAGCCGAAGTCTCCGTAGTACGTCCCAGGGCAACCGGTGGAGCAGGGCTGCCAGGAACGCTCGATCGCTCGCTGTGAACCGGGCACGCTCGTCACCGAGTTGACGTTCGAGCACCATGATTCGAGCACCATGAGCTCATGCCGCAGCGCGAGGATCCCCTTATCTCGCTCCCGATCGCTCATGGAGAGCAGGCGCAGCATCGCGAGCGCGTTCGTCACGGTCAGATAGGCCAGTCGAAGCAGCACAGTTGATCGTCATTCCCTGGCACCACCTTGCAGGCCACGGCGCCGCCCCTACCCGGACATGCCGCATCGCGCACACACCCTCCCACCAGGGTGGATGGGGTTATCGGCAGGGGCAGGGGCAGGGGCAGGGGCAGGGTCGGAGGCGGTACGAGGCCCTTGCTGTAGCCGTCGACACGGTACGTGGTGAAGTAGGTGCTGGCGGCGCTGGACGGCACCTTGGAATGGCCCGCCGGAGACCGCCGCATTGCGGGTCGCGACGTCCTGCGCACCTACTTCGGCAACCGGCCCGCAGACCGACTGCCACGCCGTATATGCACCAACATCCCGGTTACCGTGACCTCTGCGGACACCGTGAAGAGGTCCGCCACCGAGCCCGGGTTCCCGAGGTTGAGCCGGTGGACGATCTCGACGACCAGCCGCTCACAAGCCCGCTCTGCATCCCGGACGAAGACGTCCCCGCCAAGGCCGCATCCGAAGCGCGGGCCTTCGGCGCCGGCCCGGGGGGCGCCCTCGACGAGCTGGTGCGCGGCCTGCTCGGCAAGTTGGCCGACTGGCGGCAGTCGATCGGCGAGCTGGGCCGCGCGCTTACGACGGCAACGGAAGGCCGACCGCTACCCGGCTGGTCCACCGACGCCGGCCGCACCGAGGACATCGGGTGGCGCCAGGTCCGCACCACGCTGCTCGAGGCCGTCGCAGGCCACCACCACGCTCACCTGCTCGCCGCCATCGTCGAGCTCGGCGGTGAGCTGGAGCTCCCAGCTACCCGTAACGGGCGCTTCGGGGGCGCGGTCATCCCAGAAGGCCGCGCGGTCAGCGCCGGCCGCCGCCGATGCGGCGGTCGTCGGCCAGTGCGGTCAGCGGGCCGAACTCGCGGGCAAGCTGGTTCCACGTCAGGGCCTCGCCACAGCGGGCCGGGAACTCCTTCGGGTTGAACTCGGGCATGGTCCAGGTGCCAGTGCCCCGGTCCCGCAGCCACAGGTCCCCGTCACCGTCGATCACAGTCGGCGGGACCGGTACGGGCTCGGCCTGATCAGTGGGCTCCCAGGTGACCCGGCCCGGGTGGGAAACGCGGCGCAGCTCGGTGGTGGCCAGCCGCGCGGCCAAGTCACGGGTGGACTCTTCGGCGTCCTTGACCGACGCGAGTCGGAATGCGTCGTCGAGTACGGGCAGGGCTGGATTCTTGCTGCGCTTTGAACTCATACGCTGACTACCTCCGGTGGGGGGCGTCACATCCGTTATGGCACCCCGTAGAGGAACACGGTATCCGAGGCGGGAGCCCGGCCGGCTACGACCACTGTCCAGGTGGAGGCGCTGGCACATCGGGCGGTGGGGCTAGGCGGTGAGCTTTGTCCTGGACGTGGCTGGCAGGGCCAGGCTGGTTGTTTCAGCTCACCAGAACAGAGCGGTTAAGCCACTGCTACCGCCGGTGAACCGGCCCGGACCGCCGAGGCCGGGCAGCACACTGCGCGGGTGACCACGACCCCCCGCCTGAACCGGGTTCAGAAACCTCCACGCTCAGACCCCGACGCCAGCGCGTGCGTCCAAACCCTCCCGACCTGGCCCCGGCCGCCCACTGGGTTCAAGAAACAGCCGTTCGGCAACCCGTCACGACGTGGGACGGGTCCTCGCAACGGGCGAAGGCGTACATCGGACCCGCCCACAAGAAGGGCACCAAGCCCCGCCGACTGGATAAATGACAAGCACAGAACCTGTGTCAGAACCCGTTCTTGTGAACAGAGCCAGCGTCCGCGATCCGCGGGTTGTGGCACCCCCTGTGGGTGCGAATCGGGCCGGGCTGGGACCAGCCTCAGGAACTCCTCACGGATCGGGTCGATGATGGACGCGGGCACGACGGACACGAACCCCCCAGGTGGTCACATAGCGTTGACGACTCCATGATCATCAAAGCCGTCTCCGTCGTGCCGCCCTCTCCGTCCTTGCCCACGCCTACTGGCCGACGCTCTCAATGATGAAGCGGTGGTTGGCCTCGTTGGCTTCGTCCTGAAACGACGGGTTGGCCAGGTCGGGGAAGATGTCTGCTTGGTCGACCAAGGGGCCCTTGAACCGCTCCGGGTCTGGTGGAGACTCTAGATCTTGACTGTGACCTGGTGTTTCTTGTCGGTCAGGTGGTAGTTGCCTTCGAATTCTGCGGGCGGGATGTGGCCTGTTTCACCGTGCAGGCGGTGGTGGTTGTACCAGTCGACCCACTCGGCGGTGGCCAGTTCGACGTCGGACGGAGCTCTCCATGGCCGGCGGGGCTTGATCAGCTCGGTCTTGAACAAGCCGATCGTGGATTCCATCAGGGCGTTGTCGTATGCGTCGCCGACGGATCCGATGGAGGCCGCGATGCCCTCTCGCTGAAGATGTTCAGCGAGGGCGAAAGAGGTGTATTGCGACCCGGCATAGCTGTGGTGCACCAACTGGCCCGGCTGGTGGCGGTTGCCTTCTCGGTCGCGCTGCCACAGGCCCATCTCCACTGTGGCCAGGACGAGTTCGGTGTGTTTGGTGGTGGCCGCGGACCAGCCGACGATGCGGCGGAAGAAAGTGTCGACGACGAAGGCGACATAGACCGTGCCGGCCCACGCCGCGACATGGGTGAAGTCCGCGACCCAGGTCCGCTTCGGAGCCTTGGCGACGAAGTCGCGATCGACCAGGTCCGGGGCCCGCTCGGCCGCCCGGTCCTGGACAGTGGTGACGATCTTCTTCCCGCGGACCGCGCCGGTGATGCCGAGCTGGCGCATCAGCCGCTCGACCGTGCAGCGGGCGACCTGGTGGCCCTGCCGGCGCAGGTGGTGCAAGATATTGCGGGCCCCGTACACGCGGTAGTTGGCCTCGAACACCTCCTGGACCAGGGCTTTCAGCTCCGTGTCGCGCACGGTTCGGGCCGAGGGCGGGCGGGCCCTGGCGGCGTAGTAGGTGATGCCGTGCCCGGTGAGCACGGTGCAGATAGGCTCGACGCCGCCGAAGCGGTCCCGGTGCTCGTTGATGAAGGTCGCGAGCGAAGATGTGGCCGGTCGAGCTCGGCCGCGAAGAAAGCCGACTTAGATGATCTCGTTCGCCCGCTTGAGCTCGGCGACTTCCTTCTTCAGGGCTCTGACCTGGGCTGATTCTTCCGTTGTCGTCCCGGGCCGGGTTCCGGAGTCGATCTGGTCGCGCCGGACCCACTGGCGCACTGTCTCGGCCGTGCCGATGCCGAGCTTGGTCGCGACGGCCTTCATCGCGGCCCACTCGGTCTCATAGTCGGGGCGTACCTCGGCGACCATGCGCACCGCACGACGCCGCAGCTCAGCGGGATAGGGGGAGGGACGTGCCATGACTCGATCCTCTCAAAGAATCGAGCCTCCACCGAACCCGGAACGGTTCAGGCGTCCGCCGGCGGGGATCCGCGGGGGAGGGGGCCGGTTGCGGGTCACCCCGCGGATCCGGTTGGAATGGTCGGAGCGGGTCGAAGGAAGTCAGTGAGGGCGGCGGCCAGGGCTTCGGGGGCCTGCTCGGCGACATGGTGGCCGGAGTCGATGCCGTGCCCGCGGACGTCGGTGGCCCACCGGCGCCAGATGCTGAGGGGATCGCCGTAGAGATCTTCCAGGTCGTCCCGCAGGGACCACAGGGCGAGCGTCGGGCAGGTGACGCGCCTGCCGGCTTCCCGGTCGCACTCCTCGTGCTGCCGGTCGACGCTGAGGCCGGCGCGGTAGTCCTCGAGCATCGCCCGCACCACGTCGGGGTTGCGGGTGGCTTCCCGCCATTCGCGGTGGTTCTCCCGGCCCATGGCCTCGGGATCGCCGCGGTACCAGCTGTCGGGGTCGGCGGTGATGACCCGCTCGGGGATGTCCGGCTGGGCGAAGAAGAACCAGTGCCACCATTGCGTGGCGAATTCCGCGGTGATCCGCGACAGGTGCTCCGTCAACGGGAGACAGTCCAGGAACGCCACCCGGGAGACCGTGTCAGGGTGGTCCAGCGTGAGCCGCAGCGCCACGGCGCCGCCGCGGTCGTGCCCCACGAGCGCGAACCGGTGGTATCCGAGGTGGCGCATGACAGCCACCACGTCCCCGGCGACCGCACGCTTGGAGTAGCCCGCGTGGTCGGCGGTGAACCGCGGTCCTCTGGAACGCCCGTAGCCCCGCAGATCCGGGCAGACCACGGTGTGACCTGCTGCCACGAGCCGCGGGGCGACCCGGTGCCATGTCGCCGACGTGCGGGGATGACCGTGCAGCAGCACCACCGGCGGACCGTCTCCGCCGAAGCGGACGAAGACCGACGCGTCACCGACGTCGACCTGCTCCTCTTCGAACCCGTCGAACACCCTGGCCTCCTCGTGGCTCCTACACGCACCGGCTGGTCAGCTGCGCGGTATCGGATCTCCCTGCCCTGGCGGGCCACGGTCATGCCCTCCGTGATGTACATCCGCTGCGGCGCCACGCCAGTGTCCAGCGGGGCGGCAACCTCGCCCTCGGAGAGGCGCCGGGGACCCTCGACCGTTCGTGGATGGGTCGTGTCTCCGACGGTCAGGGCGGCGGCTCCGGGCCGCGGGTGCGGCGCAGCCGTTCGTGGACCAGACTGTGCTGGGCTGTCAGTTCGCTGTGGCGCAGCCGCTGGCGTCAGCAGCGATCCGGTCCCCTTCGAGCACGGTGACGGAGCGGCCCGACGCGGCAAGCTCCCATGCGGAGTAGCGGCACGCGATGCGGCCGCCGATCACGGCGACATCCACCGTGACGTCGTCGGTCAGCGGGGCGAAGCGGGTGGAGCCGACTCCGCCGGCTGTGACGACGACTGCTCGCCTGCTTGGATCCGGGCGTCGTGGTCCTCTGCCTGGTACTCGCCGTGCAGAGCTGACACCGTCCGGGCCCGTCGGCCGTGATCTTGTGCCGGGAGCCTGTGCACCTGCGTACAGCTGCATTTCGAGGGCATCCGGACAGCCTGCTCGCCTCCTCGCCCCGTCGGCAGTGGCCGGGGCCCACCACAGCTCCGGTGTTGTCGCCCCCCGCCACAGCTCGGCCAGGACCGGAACATGACTACAGACAGGGACTTCCGTGACCCGCTTCGGCTACTTCCTCTCCTCGGAGGAGTTCGCTCCGCGTGACCTTCTCGACCAGGCCCGGATGGCGGAGGAGGCAGGCTTCCAGGCGCTCGCCATCTCGGACCACTTCCATCCCTGGAACGACGAGCAGGGGGAGGGCTCCTTCGTCTGGTCGATGATCGGTGCTCTCTCCCAGGTGACGTCGCTGCCGATCACCACCTTGGTGACCTGCCCTACCGTCCGGATGCACCCGGCGCTCAACGCGCAGGCGGCGGCCACCGCCGCGGTGCTCACCGGGGGAGGGTTCCGGTTCGGGGTGGGCAGCGGTGAGGCGCTCAACGAGCACATCCTCGGTGACGACTGGCCCGATGCGGACGTGCGGCTGGAGATGCTGGAAGAGGCGGTGGATGTGGTCAGGAAGCTGTTCACCGGTGAACGAGTCTCGCACCGCGGCACCCACTACACGGTGGAGAACGCGCGCCTGTACACCGTCCCGGAGGAGCCGGTGCCGGTGTACGTCTCCGGCTTCGGGCCGCGCGCCGCGGACCTTGCCGGACGGATCGGCGACGGATTCGTGACGATGCAGCCCGACGCGTCGATCGTGGAGCGGTTCCGCAAGGCCGGCGGCGGCGACAAGCCGGTCCTCGGCGGCCTGAAGGTGTGCTGGGACACCGACCGGCAGCGCGCGGTGAAGACCGTGCACCGACTCTGGCCCAATGAGCAGCTGCCCGGCGAGCTGGCGCAGCTCCTGCCCACCCCCGAGCACTTCCAGCAGGCGAGCACCCTGGTCACCGAGGAGATGATCGCGGACGCGGTGGTCTGCGGCGACGACACCCGCGAGCACGTCGACGCCGTCGCCGCCTACGCGAACGCCGGCTTCGACGAGGTGTACGTCAATCAGATCGGCTCGGACCAGCGGCAGTTCTTCGACTTCTACCGCACCGAGATCCTGCCCCGCCTCACCACCGGCTCCTGACGAACTCCGAGCGCGGCCCCCGCCGACTACTGACACCCCGTCGCGGTGGAGCATGTCACCGCGCCATCCTGGGCCAGCCGCGTTGGGTCCTGGGGACCTCGCAAAACAAGCCTAAGAGGTTTGTAAGTCTTTGATTCGTTCTGTGTTCGCCGGATGACATGGGTGAGGGCAGAACCCCCTGGCGCCCGGTACGGCGTCTGTTGACCGCCTGGACCTCCAGGAAGGTGCCGCCCGGGCCCTGGCCGACGTTCTTCGCGCACAGATCGACGACCTGCAGGCACGGCAGGGAAGGCACGTCACGTGCGGCATCCGCCGAGGGCCGAGAACCCCGAGGCGGGGGTCGACGAGCGTTCAGCTCGCCGATTCCTCGTCTGCGGCCGGAGGCGGGCCGCTGAGCAGTGCGGCCATGTGGTTCGCGAAACCGGCTCGTGCGCGGCCGTGTGGCCGGGCGGACGTGACGACGGGCGATACCGCGGAGCGCAGCACCCGGTGGCCCCGGCTCTCCAGCGCCGCGACCAGCGCCCGGTCCTCACCGACGTCCAGCGGGAGGAAGCCGCCGATGTCACAGTAGGCGCGGGCGGTGAGGCCCAGATTGGCGCCATGTACGTGAGGATGCTGCCATGGGGCCCCATCACGCGGGCGGGTCGCCTCGTAGTCGGCCTGGTGGCGCCGGGCCACCGCGGCCGTGGTCCGGACGGTCACGGTTCCGACCACGGCTTCCCACCCTTCGGCCGCGCTCTGCGCGTGGTGGACCAGCCACTGCGGGGGGACCTCGCTGTCGGCGTCGGTCGCCGCGATCCATGTCTCACTGTCCGGGGTGCCCAACTCCCGCAGTGCGCGTTCGGTACCGATGGCCCGTGCCTTCCCCGGGTTGGGCCCGTGCGCCGGCACCACGAGCGCCCCGGCTTGGCGGGCGATGTCCGCGGTGCGGTCCCGGCAGGCGTCGGCGACGACCACCGTCAGCACGTGTACGCCCGCCAGCTGGGGCTGCCCCGCCGCGATGGACACCGCCGCGAGGCAGGTGGGAAGAAGCTCCTCCTCGTTGTGGGCGGGGATGACGACGGCCGCGGCGCGGAACCTCACACCAGGCCCCCGTGCTCGGCCGGCGTCGGCGCAGGCGTGCCGTCGTGGAGATCGCGCCCGTGGACCTGCAGGACGAAGTCCGGCTCACGGTGGTCGGCGAGCAACCGGAGGCCGGGTACGGAGGCGAGGCGGTCGGCGACGCCGGTGCCGGTGGCCAGGTGTTCCGCCACCGGGCGGTCCCAGTGCACGGTCACCAGCGTGCCGCCGGGCTCGAGGGCACCGAGAGCGCGGTCCAGCAGCCGATCGGTGGTGCCGCCGTCGAGGTAGTAGAGGATCTCGGACAGGACGATAAGGTCGAAGGTGCCGTCCGGCCACTCCTCGGGCACGGTGAGCTGCCGTACCGTGACGTGGTCCAGCTCCGCCGTGCGTTTCCGTGCCGTCGCGACGGCGGAGGCCACCCGGTCGCCCGCCAGCAGCTCGTCGCAGCGGCCGGCCAGTCGCCGGGTCAGCTCGCCCACGGAGCAGGCCGGCTCGAACGCCCGGCGATAGCGCGGCAGTGGGAGTGCCGCCACTGTGAGGGCGTATTTGCGCTCCTCGTACCAGCGCTCCGCCAGGTGCCAGGGGTCGTCGGCCCGCTCATACATGGTCTCGAAGTACCTGGCCGGTGTTCCTGTCCGCTCGGTGCGGGTCATTCGAAAACCACTTCGGCATCGCGCAGATGATGGGCGAGTTCCTCCGGCGGCAGGATCGCGGCGTCCTGCGGCTCCGGGCCCAGCGGTTCGATCTGGCTGACGAATCGCTGCGCGGCGGAGCGCTTCGCTGCCGCCTCGGCCGGCGTCAGATCGACACGCAGGGCCGAGGACCAGGGGATCCGCGGATCATCCGGCCGGGCCCAGTGCCACATCCACACCGGATACATCAGGCACCGCACCTCGGCCTCACGTGCGGCCGTCAACGCGGCCCGCCCCGCCGCCTCGTGGTCGCCGTGGAGGTCGCCGATCCACGGGGCCAGGCACAGCTCGGCGCCCCTCAGCACGTCACTCAAGGCCGTCGCCACAGTGTCCTCGTGGAAGGCGACCTCGGTGTCCGGCACCTTCAGTCGCACGATGTCGGCCGAGTTCGCGCCCAGAGCGGCCAAGGCGGCGCGGAGTTCCGATGCGCGCCGCCGCGCCAGGTCCGAGCTGGTGAGGGCTCCGCTCTCCGGGTGCGAGCGTTCCCCGTCGGTGATCGACACGACTGTGACGGCCACTCCCGCGGCGGCGAAACGGGCCACCATGCCGCCGGCCCCGAGCACCTCGTCGTCCGGATGGGCCGCGACCACCACGACTCGTCCGCGGTGGGGGAGTTCGGCCTCCGGCAGCTTACCGATCCCGTCCCAGGCCAGCCATCGTCCTTCGTCGGTGCCCGGCGCCTGGATGGGGTTGGCGTATGAGGGCGGCCGGCGGGTCTCTTCGGTCACGACTGCTCCTTGTCGGCGATCAGGCGGCCGAGCGCGGCGAGATCGCGTTCGCCATGGTGCTGGCGGATGTAAACGGACAGGTCGGCTGCGTTGCGGGCGTGCCGCTCGTCATGGCACAGCGGCCCCGCGCCGGTGGCCCTGCCCACATGGGTCAGGACGTCCGCGCAGACGGACTCCACGAAGGCCCGGGCCCGAAGGCTGCGCTTCTCGGCCGTACCGGCGATGTCCTCGGGGTCGAGATCGATCTCGTCGGCCGCCTGCCGCAGTACGGCGTCGGCGGCGTGCAGGCGGATGTCCACCGCCCCGAGGTGGGCGTCGGTGAGCGGGTCGGGGCCGCGTTCGGCGGCCTGCCCCATCAGGGTGTTCGCGACGGCTCGGGCACCGCCGTACCAGCATGCCGCCACGCCGATTCCGCCGTGCTGGAAACCGGGGCGGGTCAGATAGGCCTCCACGCCACCGACCGGCTCGGCGGTCACGCGGTCGAAGCGCACGTCAGGGGTGTCGCTGCCGGCCATGCCCAACGCCTGCCAGGAGCCTTCGACCGGGCGGCAGCCACTCCCGGGCTGGTCGTGCCTCGCCGCAACTTCGACGGCGAACAGACAGCGGCCGTCCTCGGTGTTCGCCGTCACCAGCGCGTGGGTGCAGCTGTGCGCGCCCGAGCAGTAGGCCTTGAGGCCGCTCAGTTCCCATCCGCCGCCGGTCAGGGTCGCGGTGACTCCCGCGCCCGGGGGCTCCGCGGCCCACACTCCCCAGCGTTCGCCTGGCTGCGGCGCCGGCGCGCCCAGTTCGTCGAGGATCGCGGCGGCGTCCACGTGCCCCTCGAAAAGGCGGGCCGCGCACAGATCCCGCTCCGCCGCCGAGCTGAGCGTGGCGAACCGCTCGGCGGTGCGTCCCGAGCCGGGCAGCGGGCAGTCCAGGGCGCCGGACGACAGATCGGCCACCCATCGTGAGAAGAGTTCGGCACTCTCCCGCTGTGCGGCGGCCGCCGAGAATCCTTCGGCACCCTCGGTCCGAGGCGCAGGCGGGGCGACGGTGTCGGTCTGCGGTGTCCGGTGGGGCATCAGGCGCACTCCTTTACGGCGCGGGTGGCATCTGCGCGCTCCCATCCTCTTTCGCGACGGCGGCGCACGCATCCGGGTGCCCGGCCTCCAGCCCGGCAATCGCCACGGCCGGCCACCCGGCGTTTACGGGACCCCTCGACGGAAACGCGTCGGTCAGCGGCATCTTCGTGCCACCGCTCCAGGACCGAGGGAGTGCTCGTTGTGAAAGCTGTCGTCTGGCACTCGATCGGGGACATCCGCCTCGACGACGTACCCGAGCCGAAGATCCAGGGGGAACACGACGCGATCGTGCGGGTCTCCACCTCGGCGATCTGCGGTACGGACCTGCATTTCGTGCGGGGCGCCGACACCGGCCGCCCCGCGGCCGCCTGAACGGCGGGCGGGTGCGTCACACCGTTGCCGGGCGCGGACGGCCGTACGGGGTGAATGCCGGGGACCAGGTCGGGCAGCCGACCGTTATGACGACTGCCCACTCCGAACGCGAGGCGACGTTCGAGGGAACCGGGCTCTTCGACCCGCAGGACCTGCGGCGGCTGGCCGCGGTGGACCGGGTACGTGAGGAACCGCCCGAGGAACTCGACGCCATCTACTACGACACCTCCGACCTGCGACTGCTCACCCACGGGGTCACCCTGCGCCGCCGCAGCGGCGGACACGACGCCGGCTGGCACGTGAAGCTCCCGACCGACACCTCCGCACGGCTGGAGGTCCACGCCCCTCTGAAGGCGCGCAAGGCCGGCGCGGTACCCGGCGAACTGCTCGACAGGACCGCGGCGTACGCGCGCGGCCGGCCGTTGGTGCCCGTCGCGCACCTGCGCACCCATCGCAGGCGGCACGTGCTGCTCGACGAGCACGAGCGCCGCCTCGCCGAGGTGGCCCAGGACGAGGTCGCCGCGCAGACACTCGATCCGCGCGCGAAGGACCGGGCCGGCGGCGAGGGCGGCACCCGGATCACCCAGTGGGCGGAGATCGAGGTCGAGCTGATCGACGGCACCCCCGCCCTGCTGGCCGCCGTAACCCGCCGCCTCGACGCCACCGGCTGGCATCCCGCCACCGTCTCCCGCAAGCTCGACCGTGCCCTGGCCGACGAACTCGCCGCTGTCGGTGCCGCCGGGCCCGAGCCCGCGGCCCGGCGGATGACGGCCGGGTCGATGGGGGAGGCGGTGATGGACCGGCTCGGCACGCAGGTCTCCGCTCTCCTGCGGGCCGACGCGGGAACGCGCACCGACGCACCCGACGCGCTCCACCGGATGCGCTCCGCGGCCCGACGCCTCCGCAACATCCTGCGTGCCGGGCAGCGGGTGCTGGACCGGTCGCGCACCGACCCCGTCTCCCGCGAACTGCACTGGCTGACAGGCGTGCTGGCGGACGCCCGAGACCACGAGGTGCTGGCCCGGCGGCTTCCCGCGCAGGCGTCCCGGCTACGGCGGGAGGACCCCGACCCCGACGTTCGCGCCGCCGCCCAAGGGCTCGCCCGCCGACTGCGCAAGCAGGAGGACGCCCGGCACACCGCGGCCTGGCGCACGGCCGTCGAAACCCTCGGTTCGGCACGCTACTTCGCCCTGCTCGATGACTTCGACGACCTGCTTGCCGACCCCCCGCTGCGTGGCAAGGCGCGCGAGCCCGCCAAGAAGCTGCTGCGCAAGGCGGCCGAAGCCGACCGCCGGCGCCTCACCCGCCGCCTGGCCGCCGCCGAGCAGGCAGGCGAAGGGCCGGAGCGCGAACGGGCCCTGCACCAGGTGCGCAAAGCGTCCCGGCGCGCCCGGCACACCGCCGAGACCGCACTGCCCTACGGCGGCAAGCGCGCCCGCACTCTGCGCAAGCGCACCAAGCAGCTCCAGCAGGTGCTGGGCGACCACCAGGACGCCGCTGTCGCCCGCCGCGCACTGGCATCCCTGGCCGACGAGGCCCACCAGGCGGGCGCGGACACCTTCGGCTACGGGCTCCTCCACGCGCTCCAGGCAGCGAACATGGCCGATGCCGCACGCAGACTCCCCACCTGCGCTCACTGAGCCCTCGCCCCCACGCGTCGCCCACCTCGCCTGACGGGCGCCGCGGCCGCTGATTCCGAGCGTGGCCAGGCCGGCGCAGACCTCGTGCCGGACTCGGTTTCGGCGTCCCAGGTCAGGGTGCCGTCCGCCTCCGGCGAGTCGGTGGGCACCGCGTAGGCGCGGTCTCGACGGCGTCCACCGCCGGGTCGGCGCCCGGGCGGGGCGGCCCGGGCGCCGGCTGGTCCTGCGGCACGTCCAGCCGGCCGGCGTTGTGCACCGTTCGGTGGCGCACGGGGTTCAGTCCTCGGCCCCGGGGCGGTCGTCGCGGTGGTGGCGGCCGGGCAGCATCTCCTGCACCTTGGCCTTCAGGCCTTGGCGGACCATGCCGGCGCGGTCGCTGTCGCCGTGCAGGATCGAGGAGGCGGCGGCTTCGATCTGGTCCCAGCTCGCGTGCGGAGGGATCGGCGGGACGGCCGGGTCGGTGCGGAAGTCGATGACGAACGGCCGATCGGCGGCCAGCGCCCGCTGCCAGGCGTCCAGAACTTCTTCCGGCTTCTCGACGCGCACGCCGCCGAGGCCGAGGGAGCGGGCGAAGTCCGCGTAGGCCACGTCGGGGAGGGACTGGGAGGGCAGGAACTGCGGGGCGCCGCCCATGGCCCGCATCTCCCAGGTGACCTGGTTGAGGTCCTGGTTGTTCAGTACGGCGACGATCAGCCGGGGGTCCGTCCAGTCCTGCCAGTACTTGGCGGCGGTGATGAGTTCGGCCATGCCGTTCATCTGCATGGCGCCGTCACCGACCAGGGCGATGGCCGGGCGGTCGGGGTGGGCGAACTTGGCGCCGATGGCGTAGGGGACGCCGGGCCCCATGGTGGCCAGCGTGCCGGACAGCGAGCCGCGCATGTCGCCGCGCATCCGCAGGTGGCGGGCGTACCAGTTCGCCGACGAGCCGGAGTCCGCGGACAGCATGACGTCGGGGGGCAGCAGGTCGTCGAGGGCGTGGACGACGTGTTCGGGGTTGACCGGGTCGGCGTCGACGGCGGCCCGCCGCTGCATGACCTCCCACCAGCGGGCGGTGTTCTTCTCCACCGTCTTCCGCCACGCGCCGTGCTCCTTGCGTTCCAGGTGCGGCAGCAGCGCCCGCAGGGTCTCCTGCGCGTCGCCGACGAGGTTGACCTCGAAGGGGTAGCGCAGCCCGACCATGAAGGGGTCGATGTCGATCTGGACGGCGCGGGCGTGCCCGAAGTCGGGGAGGAACTGGGTGTAGGGGAAGCTGGAGCCGATCACCAGCAGGGTGTCGCAGTCCCGCATCAACTCGTAGGACGGGCGGGTGCCGAGCAGGCCGATCGACCCGGTGACGTAGGGGAGTTCGTCGGACAGGACGTCCTTGCCGAGCAGCGCCTTGGCGACGCCGGCGCCGAGCAGGTCGGCGGCCTGCTCGACCTCCCTGCGCGCGCCGCGCGCGCCCTGGCCGACCAGGATCGCGACCTTCTCGCCCGCGTTGAGCAGCTCGGCGGCCTGCTGGAGGTCCGGTGCGGCCGGGACGGGGGCGTAGGAGGACATGCCGAGACTGGAGGGCACCATCTTGAAGTCGTGGGTGGGCGGGGAGTAGTCCAGTTCCTGGACGTCGGCGGGGATGATCACCGCGGTGACGGTGCGTTTGGCGTAGGCGGTGCGGATCGCCCGGTCCAGGACGTTCGGCAGCTGCTCGGGGACGGTGACCATCTCGCAGAAGTCGGCCGCGACGTCCTTGTACAGGCTCAGCAGGTCGACCTCCTGCTGGTAGCTGCCGCCCATCGCGCTGCGGTTGGTCTGGCCGACGATGGCGACGACCGGGACGTGGTCGAGCTTGGCGTCGTACAGGCCGTTGAGCAGGTGGATCGCCCCGGGGCCCGACGTGGCGGCGCAGACGCCGACCTTGCCGGAGAACTTGGCGTAGCCGACGGCCTGGAAGGCGGCCATCTCCTCGTGCCTGGCCTGGATGAACCGCGGTTTGTTCTCGGCGCGGCCCCACGCGGCCAGCAGGCCGTTGATGCCGTCGCCGGCGTAGGCGAAGACGTGCTCGACGTCCCATTCGCGCAGGCGCTGGAGTACGTGGTCGGAGACCTTGATCGACACGGTGGTTCTTCCTCTCTTTGCGGCAGGCACGAGTTCGGCGGGGTGGCGGTCACCGGCGCCGGCGGCGCGTCAGGGCGTAGGCGGCTCCCACGGCGGCCCCGGCGACGGCCAGCGCCGCGGTGCCGGTCGCGATACGGGCCGCGGCACGCGTGGGCGCGGCGGGTCTGGCGGCCGCCTTCTCGGGACGGTCGGCGGGCGGCGGCCCGTCCAGCGCCATTGCCAGCGCCTCGGCCAGGTGCAGGGCGCTCCGGCCCGTGCCACCCTGCTCGATCTGGGTGCGGCAGCTGAATCCGTCGGCCAGCACCAGGGCGCCGGGCGCGGTGTCCCGTACCGCAGGCAGCACACCCGACTCCGCGATCTTCATGGACAGTTCGTGGTGCCCGGCTTCGAAGCCGAAGTTCCCGGCCAGCCCGCAGCAGCCCTCGTCCAGGACGTCCGCGTCGATACCCGCGCGGCGCATCAGCTCGCGGTCGGCGTCGAACCTCGTCACGGCATGCTGGTGGCAGTGGGTCTGCACGGTGGCGGCCCGGGCGAGCGTCGGCGGCCGCCATCCGGCGGGAGCGCGGTGCAGCAACAGCTCGGAAAAGGTGAGGAACTGCCCCGCGAGCCGCTTGGCGTCTTCGTCGTCCGGCATCAGCTCGGGGGCGTCGGCGCGGAAGACGGCGGTGCACGACGGCTCCAGGCCGACGACCGGGGTGCCGGCCGCGATCCACGGCCGCAGCACGGCGAGCGTCCGGCGGAGCACCCGTTGCGCGATGTCGAGTTGGCCGGTGGAGATCCAGGTCAGTCCACAGCACACCGCCTCGGTGGGGACGTACACCCGGAAGCCGGCGTCCTCCATCACGCGGACCGCCGATCTGGCGACCGAGGGGTGGAAGTAGGTGATGAAGGTGTCGGGCCACAGCACGACCGCCCGAGGGTCGCCGGGCTCCGGCGGGGGCGTGGCCCGGGCCTGCCACCACTGGACGAAGGACTCCTCGGCGAACAGTGGCGCGTCCCGGTCCGCGACCCCGGCCAGGCGCTTGCCGATCCGGGCCACGCCGGGTGCGCGCAACAGCGTGTTCACCAGTCCGGGGGCGATCCGCGAGGCGCGCGCCCAGAGCGGCAGCCAGCCGAGCGCGTAGTGCGCCGCGGGCCGCAGCCGCCCCTGGTAGTGGTGGGAGAGGAACTCCGCCCTGTACGTGGACATGTCGACGCCGACCGGACAGTCGGACTTGCAGCCCTTGCACGCAAGGCACAGGTCGAGCGCGTCGCGGACCTCGGTGGAGCGCCAGCCGTCGGTGACGGGGGAGTCGCGGTGGCCGCCGATCATCTCGAAGAGCAGCCGGGCACGGCCGCGGGTGGAGTGCTCCTCCTCGCCGGTCGCCCGGTAGGAAGGGCACATCACCCCGCCCTCGTGGCTGCGGCAGTTGCCGATCCCGACGCAGCGCACCACGGCCTGGTTGAAGGAGTGGCCGTCGTCGGGGTAGCCGAAGCGGGCGTCGGAGTCGTCACGCGGCCGCCACAGCGGGCCGAGGCGCAACTGCTCGTCCACCGGACGGGGGTGCACGACCTTGCCGGGGTTCATCCGGCCGTCGGGGTCGAAGAGCGCCTTGAGTTCGCCGAAGGCTCCCACGAGACGGTCGCCGAACATCTTCGGCAGCAGCTCGCCGCGTGCCTGGCCGTCGCCGTGCTCGCCGGACAGCGAGCCCCCGTAGGAGGCGACCAGGTCGGCGGCCTTGCTGAGGAAGGCGCGGAAGGCGGCCACACCCTCGGCGGTGCGCAGGCCGAAGGGGATGCGGGTGTGCACGCATCCCTGCCCGAAGTGGCCGTAGAGCGTGGGATGGTCGTAGCCGAACTCGACGAAGAGCTGCTTCAGGTCGCGCAGGTAGTCCCCGAGCCGGTCCGGCGGCACCGCCGAGTCCTCCCAGCCCTCCCACGTCTCCCGGCCGTCGGGCGGACGCGCGGTGACGCCGAGTCCCGCCTCCCTGGCCTTGAGCATCCGCTGCTCGCGTTCCGGGTCGTCGGAGAACGTGACACTCGCGTCGTCCTCGCTCCGCCCGAGGGCGGCCAGCAGCTCGCGCGCCCGCCGTTCGACGCCGGCCCTGTCGTCGCCGGCGAACTGGACGAACAACCAGCTGCCGCCCTCGGGAAAGGAGCCCAGCGACTCCAGGTGCGTGTGCTCCTCGCGCATGAGCTGGACCATGCGGTCGTCGAGCGCCTCGAGCTGCGCCGGGTCGCTGTGTTCCAGGATCCGCGGGACGTCGTCGGCGGCAGCGCAGATGTCGGGGTATCCCAGGACAAGGATCGCCTGCACGGCCGGCACCGGGACCAGGTCCAGCTCGGCGTGCAGCACGGTGACCAGGGTGCCCTCGCTGCCGGTCAGCGCCCGGGCCACGTGGAAGCCGTTCTCCGGCAGCAGGTCGTCCAGGTTGTAGCCGGACACCCGCCGCGGGATCTTCGGGAAGCCCTGGCGGATGTCGGCCAGGTAGTGGTCGGCCAGCGCGCGCATCCCCGAGTAGAGCTCCGCACGCAGGCCGCCGGCCGCCACGATCGTGTCGTACTCCTCCGGCGAGGTGCGGCCGGCCCACATCCGGACACCGCCGTAGGTCAGCACATCGAGGCGGCGGACGTTGTCCGCGGTCTTGCCGTACGCCTGGGCGGAGGCGCCGCAGGAGTTGTTGCCGATCATGCCACCGAGGGTGCAGTGGCTGTGCGTGGCCGGCTTCGGCCCGAACATCAGGCCGTGCGGGGCGAGTTGCCGGTTCAGCTCATCCAGGACGATGCCGGGTTCCACCACGCAGGTGCGGGCCTCGGGGTCGACCGAGACCAGGGCGTGGCAGTGCTTCGTCCAGTCGATGACGACCGCGGTGTTGGTGCACTGGCCGCCCAGGCTGGTGCCGCCGCCGCGGGAGAGCACGGGCGCCCCGAACCGCGCACACACCGCCACCGCGGCCGCCCCCGCATCGACGGAGCGGGGGACGACGACGCCGATCGGGACCTGCCGGTAGTTCGAGCCGTCGGTGGCGTAGGCCCCGCGGCTGCCGGCGTCGAAGCGCACCTCGCCGTCCACCTCGGCGCGCAGCTCCTCCTCAAGGGCCGCGACGTCGATGGTGCGGCTCCCGTCCGCGACGCCTTCCGCACCTGAGCTCCCGGTCATGCGTTCCCTTCCCGAGCGGCTTTCCGCCCGGCTTCCGCGGGCAGCCAGGGCGGTCCGCCGGGGGGACGTCCGTGCCTTCAGTGCCCGAGCGCCTTGCTGAGCTGGGCCTTCGTCATGGTCGATCGGCCCTTGACGTCCCGCTGCCGGGCCTCGTTGTAGAGCTGGTCCTTCGTGGGGCCCTGCGAACCGGTGTGGGAGCGCTGCCCGCCGCGCTTCGACGACGACATGTCGCGGGTGGAGGTGCGGCTCGCGGTGCGGGACTCGCCCGAACGGGCCCGCTCCTTGTTCACCGTGCGCGCCGCGATCTCCTCCGCGCGCTTCTCGGACTCGCCGCGGTCCCTGGCGCTGTCCTTGATGTGCTCGTACTGCCGTTCCCGCTTGGCACTCGATCCCCTGGGCATGGCATCCACCTCTCCGGTCGTCGGCCGGCTCACCTGCGCGGGCCTGCTCGCTCGGCTGATGCGCGACCTCGCGGGCGCAGTACCGGACCCGGCAGGGCGTCCGAGAGGCCGTCGCCGTCCGCATGCCCGGGCCGTCCCGGATTACGCACCCGATGCTCACGGGCGGACGCCCGCCGGCCCTCCGAGCGCCGTACCGTCGGAGGCCGGCGTGGCGGCTTCAGGCCGCGCGGGCCGCTTCGCGGACGGCGGCCGGAGCTTTCTTGTCGACGGCTACGCGGACCAGGGCGGATGCCAGGACCGCGGGCTGCGCGCCGGCCGCCAGGCGGAGCAGGGCCCCGGGGGCGGTCGGCAGATCCAGGGCCTCGGCACCTTGGAGGGCCTTGCCGTCGATGAACGGGGCTGCCTGCGGCCATACGGCCTGGGCCTCGCGCAGGAAGATGTCGGCCCCGGCAGGCCCGAGGCCGGGGAACTCCTGGAGGGACCGCCGGATCTCTTCGGTGTACCCGCCGGCCTGGTCGCGCAATTTCCGCAGGTCGCCGCCGTATCGCTCGATGGCCAGCTTCGCGCCGTCGCCGAGCTGGGTGGCGGTGCGTTCGTCGTAGCGCCGGTAGCCGCCGCGGCCCAGCGCGTCGACCCGCTGCTGCCAGGTGGCCTCGGCCATCCGCCGCGGGTCCCGCATCCCTGCCTCGGCCAGCTCCTTCGCCGCCGCGACGGCGAGGTCCGCCCGGACGCGGGCACTGAGCAGGCAGGCGAGGACCAGCAGGCGATAGAGGGGCTGAGGGGTGTCCTTCAAGCGGATGCCGGCCTCTGCCGTATAGGTGCGGCCGTAGCCGTCCAGCAGCGCGTGCATCACATCCCGCCGGGTGGTGGCGGCCATCCCGATCTCCCTCCTGTGAGGTTGTCGTGTCAGGGCGAGGTGACAAGTGCCTTCCGAGTCAGAGGATCGGCTTGCCGCCGGTGACCGCGACGCGTGCGCCGGAGACGTAGGAGGCCTCGTCGGATGCCAGCAGGACGTAGACGGGGGCGACCTCGGCAGGCTGGCCCGGGCGTTCCAGCGGGACGTTGGAGCCGAATGTCTCGACGTGCTCGGCCGGCATGGTGGCCGGGATGAGCGGCGTCCAGATCGGCCCCGGGGCCACGCTGTTGGCGCGGATACCCCGGTCGGCGAGCAGTTGTGCCAGGCTGGCGGTCATGTTGGCGATGGCGGCTTTGGTGGCGGCGTAGGGCAGCAGCGTCGGGGACGGCTGGTCGCTGTTGGCCGAGGACGATCCGATGATCGACGACCCGGGGCCCATGTGCGGGACCGCCGCCTTGGCCAGGTGGAAGAACGCGCTGAGGTTCAGCGCCAGCGTGTGGTCCCACTCCTCGTCGGGGATCTCCTCCAGGGAGGTCCTGGTCATCTGGTAGGCGGCATTGCTCACCAGGACATCGACCCGCCCGAAGGCCTCCACGGCCTCGGCGACCACGGCCAGGCACTGGGACGCCGTGACGGCACCTACACACAGGGAAGCCGGGAGGTTCAAAAAGAGCAACGACTCCGGAGCTACAGGCCCTGCTGGCCTGAGGGATCGCTCAGTGGCCAGGTGGGCTCGAATTCAATGATTTCGACGGTCGCCGCGCCGCTTGTCACGAAGGGATCCGAGGCCACGGCGGCCTCAACCGTGGCGCGGTCGCCCTCGGCGATCACCAGGCCGCCCGTTCGTGGCACCCGGCGGCCGGCCAGCCGCACCAGCCCACGGGCGAACACGCCCTCGGGGTTGGTGTAGTGCCGATCCTTGAGCTCGTCGATCCGCTCCAGCGGCACTTGGTAGTCAAACAGAATGAGGAACATGGTCCCACGCTTGCAGATCGCCCGGCGGTCCCGCCAAGACCGAACCCCCGCAAGGCCATAGGATTGCTCCTATGGCCTTGAGGGAGGAGCTCTCCGGGATCGAGTTCAGGCACCTGCGCTACTTCGCCGCAGTGGCGGACGCAGGGACCGTCACCGCGGCGGCCCGCCGTCTGCGAATCGCCCAACCGAGCCTCAGTCAACAGATCCGTGCGCTCGAACGCCGCGTAGGTGTTCCGCTGTTCGACCGCAGCCCGAAGGGGATGGCGTTGACCGAGGCCGGCTGGACGTTGTTGGCGGCCGGACGCCGGGCCGAGGAAGAACTGAGGACCTCCCTCGCGGACATCCGTGGCGCCGTGCCGACCGTCCGCGTCGGCGTCTGCGCCGGCGTTCCGCAGTCCGTCCTCGCGGCCGCCGAGCAACTCCTCACCCGAGAGCGTCCGCTGCAACCCGCCTACCAATCCCTCGAGTCACATCGGCAGGCGGAGCTGCTGTCGAGCGGCCGACTAGACTTCGGCATCCTGCGCCCACCGATCGACGACCAACGCCTGGTCATGCGCATCCTGAGCGACGAACCGCTCGGCGTGGTCCTCAGTTGCGACCATCCGCTCGCCGCACACACCGAACTCACCTGGTCCGACCTGGCCCAACAGGGCCTGCTCTGGTTCCCGCACACACGCGCCCCGGACTACGCCGCCACTGTTCTGACCGAGCTGGCAACCAACGGCTGGCGGCCGGCCACCGTCCCGGCCGAGCCCAACCACACCCTCTTCCGCCACGCCCTGCTGGGAGGCGACCACCTCGTCGCCCTGCGACCGCGGGCCGCCGTGGCCGCGGACACCGCCCTTGCCTGGCTCCCGGTCGGCCCCAACCCACCCAGGGAACGGCTCGTCCTCGCGGCGGCCGCAGCCCCGTGGACCCGACTCCTGGGCTGAGCTGGGACACGCGCCTTCGGCCACAGCCTTCGCCACCCGCGCGCATGCGCTCCAGGAAGGTCTGCGCCGGCGGGACCGACCGGGTGGGTGCCGAAAATGCCATCGACACAGGTCAGCAGGCATTTCGGCGGTCTGCAGCGCTGGTACAGGACGGCCCTCTTTGAACGTGTTCACGTTGGGCCGACCGTCCGTTGAACATGTTCAAGTGGATCGCGCTCGGTACTCGCCCGGGGATGGCTGAAAGTGGCGATGAGCTGCATGGATGAGGTTCTCGGCAGGGACAGGGTCGGGCGCGACGCCGGAACACCACGCGGTTGCAACTCACCCGCCCTGGCACGATGCGGCATTCCGCTGATCCGCGGAATGGATCTCTACGACTGCTCGTGCATGAGAGCGAGAAGACGTTCCAAGACGGCCCCGTTGCTGATGCGGAGGCCATCGTGCTGGTACTCGGTGGTAACCCAGGGCTTCAGACCGCGGATGACCTCAGTCGTGCCTAGCGACAGTTCACGGTCGACGTACATGTCGTCGTGGTAAATGGCGGCAACGGACGGAACGGTGTTGCCGTGGAGGCGCTTGATATCGTAAAGGGCGGGCCAGCTAGGGCGCTCGGCTATGAGATGGGCGGCCTGGCGGAATGGCCGCAACAGCGGGTCGGTATCGAACATCCAGGGGTAGATCATCTCCCCGGTGAACAGAATGGGCGTGTCCGAGTCGAGCGCGGCTGCGGCGTCGAAGGCGGGGAACTCGCTCCGGACTCGGTGGGCGGACCAACGGGTGGCTCCCGCTCCTTGGGCGTAGGTGGCCTCGTGGAGCAGGTAGTACAGCGGTCCGCCGGCAACGCTGGCCAGTTCGCGGTCGATGCGGAGCAAGAATGCGTCCGACGGTTGGGTACCCCCGGTGAAGGGGTCTTCGAGAAGTTGGTGCAGTCGGAGGCTTCCGTCGGTGCCGCCGAGTATGTTGCCCAGGGATTGGAAGGCTTCGACGGTCAGAAGTCTACCGCTCGGCAGGATCACCCGGTGGTCGCGCAAGTAACGGACAATGTACCGGACTTGGTCCACGTCGTCTGGGAATCGATCGTAGTGCTCGGCATTGTTGATGGTGACCCGGGGATACAGGGCACGGTAAACCTGGTCCGGGGTCGCGCCCAGGCCGGGCAGTCCTCCGGTGATGAACACCTCGGCGAGACCGTGCGGAGCAAAGGACAGGTAAGTGGTTGCGCAGAGGCCGCCGAAGCTCTGGCCCAGGACGCTCCACGGCCGGTTCCCAACGATTGCCCTGCGGATCATCTCGGCATCCCGCACGATCGCGTCCGCACGGAAGTGCGACAGGTAGTTCGCTTGCGCGCCGGGATCCCGGATCTGGGCCAGAAGACGCCGGTCGACAGGAGTGGAGCGTCCGGTGCCGCGCTGATCCAGCATGAGCACGCGGTATTCCTGCAGGGCGCGGTTCAGCCAGCCTTCACCACCGTTTAGGCGAGGGGCTTCCGATCCAGGGCCGCCGCCCAGGAACAACAACCACGGGAGATCACGGTCGGCCTTCCCCGCGGCGCGTATCTCACGTGCGTACAGCTGGATCCGGCCGGCATCGGGCCGGCCATGGTCGAGGGGAACATTGAAGGTGTGGTCGATGTGCATCGTGCCGATTCCACAGGGTGTCATCATGACGTCATCCTTGGGCATTCACTCTTCGACGGTGGAAGGGTTTTTCGGGCGAGGCGAGCTCTCGGTGGCCTTCGCCATCGGCACTACCGAGCTGATCGGTTTCCCGCACGACAAGCTCGACTTGACCGATGCGGTCACCTGCGGATGTCCCGGCCGGACTCTGTAGGGAGTTGACTCTTGCTGGGGTCCCGATCGCCGGGGCGCCAGGGTCCGCGGCTGCCAGTTACGTTGCGCGGCCGCAGGCTGCCGACCACCGGCAGAGAGCCTGCGGACATGGCGACGGCGGCGAACACGGGGTCGAGCCATCCGGCGGCCGTCGGCGGGACCCGGGCCGGCGGTGCCGTCGCGCGACCAAGGTTACGCAACTCAAAGGTTGCATGTTTCCGAGTCGTCTGGTTACAGTGACGTGCAACCAAACATTGCACGAGGTGGCAAGCGTGGAATCGGGAACGATCGAGCGGGAGATCCACTTCGACGCCTCGCCGGACCCGCCGGGACGATCCGGCGAGGCAAGGACAGGCGTAATGAGACCAAGAGACAGCAGTGGACAGGGAGTACGGAGATGGTGGACATCCTTCACCGCATCGGCGTCGAGCAGTCCTCGCCGGAGCGGGTGTACGAAGCACTCACCACACTGGACGGCTTGGCCGGCTGGTGGACCGAGAAGGCGTCCGGGTCCACCGACCTCGACGGCGTGATCGAATTCCGGTTTCGGCCGGGTGGGTTCGACATGAAGGTCATCGAGCTCGATCCGGGCCGGCTCGTCCGCTGGGAGGTCGTCGGCGGCCCGGAGGAGTGGATCGGCACCACCGTGCGGTGGGAGCTGCGGCAGGAAGGCGACTACACGATCGTGCTGTTCAAGCACGAAGGGTGGCGTGAGCCGGTCGAGTTCATGAACCACTGCAGCACCAAGTGGGCCACCTTCCTGCTGAGCCTCAAGGAGCTCGTGGAGACCGGCGAAGGTGCCCCGGATCCACGGGACGTGAAGATCAGCGACTGGCACTGACGCGATGGCTCAAGTGTCCTGATCACGAGCGCTGTTGACGCGGGCCAGTGTTCGACAACTGGCCCGCGTTTCGGGACCGCAGCGTCGGGAGCCTGCGTCGCGGTCGCTATTCACGACGACCATGTGAAGCCGGTGTTCATCCGGGACGGAACTCCGGCAAAAATTCGGTCGTCCCAGGCCGGGAAATTCCCCCATGAAGTCCTCTTTCGAATATGGCTGGACATATGACCACCGGAACAACCTCGCCCACGCATTTCAGCAGCAGGCAGCGACTTATTCTCTTCGTTCTGCTCGGTGCCGGGTTCATGCTCTCCGTCGATTTCTCCATCCTGAACGTCGCATTGCCGAAAGTCGGTGCCGGGGTCGGGCTCGGACTGAGCGGACTTCCCTGGATCACCTCCGCCTACGCCTTGCCCGCAGCCGGTCTTACTCTCCTGTTCGGCCGGGTCGCCGATCTCTATGGTCGGCGCACCATCTTCCTGTCCGGTATAGCCTTGCTGATCGTCGCCTCGCTGATCGGCGGGTTCGCCCAGAACTCGGAACTGCTGCTCACCGGACGAGTACTGCAGGGCCTGTCCACCGCGCTGGCCGCGCCGGCCGCGCTGTCGCTGCTCACCACCTCCTTCGCCGAGGGCCCGGTCCGGGACCGCGTCCTCGGTCTCAACGGCGCACTGCTGTCGGCCGGCTTCACGATCGGCGCGCTGGTCGGCGGCACCCTGGTCAGCCTGCTGAGCTGGCGGGCCGCGTTCTTCATCAACGTCCCGGTCGCCGTGGCCATCCTGGTACTCACTCCCGGCCTGATCACCGAGAGCGTGCTGCCGCAGCGGGTGAAGCTGGACCTGCCCGGAGCGGTCACCGTCACCGGCGGTCTGCTGGCGGTGATCTACTCGATCATCGAGAAGACCATTCCGGTGGCCATCGTCGGCGTCGTGCTGTTGGCCGTCTTCTGGGTGATCGAGCTGCGCTCGTCCGCGCCCCTGGCCCCGCTGCACATTCTCAAGCGGCCGACGGTCAAGTGGGGCAACTACGCGGGGCTCGTGATCTTCTCCATGGAGACTGCGATGATCTTCCTGATGACGATCTACCTGCAGAATGTCCTGGACTTCTCGCCGCTGATCACGGGTCTGATCTTCGGTGTCCCCGGCCTGGCAGCGGTGGCCGCCGGGGTGCTCGCAGGCCGCTTGATCGGGCGCCACGGCAGCCGAAAGATCCTGGCCCTGGGCATGGGGGTGCAGAGCCTGGCAACCGTCCCGCTGCTGTTCGTCGGCGACCACCGGATCGCACTGGTGATCGTGATCCCCGCCCTGTTCGTCGGGTTCTTCGGCCACGTGCCCGCCATCGTGTCGTACACCGTGACCGGGACCTCGGGCCTGCCGAACGAGGAGCAGGGCCTGGCGGGTGGTCTGACCTCGATGACCCAGCAGGTTGCCATCACCATCGGTATCCCGGTATTGAGCGCAATCGCCGCAACCCAGAGCGGGGAGCTGACCGGTATTCACCTCGCGCTGGGCGTCGACGTCGCGGTCACGCTTGTCAGCGTGGCCTTCATCTGGATCGGGCTACGCTCCAGAGGCGCGGTCGACCCGATGATGGTATCCGTGAACACGTCCAGGGAATCCGAGGCCGAACTGGCGGCCACGCCGGACTGAACCGATGCGCGTCCCGCGCCGGCCCGGGTGAGGCGAGCGGCCCGGCGTGACGTCGGGGGCTGCGCAACCTTGCTGATCCGGAGCGGCTGGATCGGTCGCAGAACTACAGATCCTGGCCCTGCACGTGGTCGCTTTCGGCGTGCTGATCGTGCTGGTGGTGCCCGACCGCTACCGCGTCGAGTCCGAGGCGTTCGGCCTCGGACTGGACGCGACCGCCTACACCCTGGGGATGTGGCACGCCTTCGACGCCGACCACATCGGCGCCATGGACAACACGGCCCGCAAGCTGATGGCCGACGGCAAGCACCCGGTATCGGTCGGTTTCTGGTTCGCCCTGGGCCATTTCAGTGTGGTGGTCGCCCGGGCCGCGCTGGCGGCAGGCTGCGCCCGGCTGGCCGGAACGCTGATTAATGACGATTCCGGCACGCACCGGATGCTCGGCGTGATCGGCGAGAGTGTCTCGGGGACGTTCCTCTACGTGATCGCCGCGCTCAACCTGGTGGCCCTGCTGGGATCCTGGGCGTCTTCTCAGCGACGCGGGCCGCTACCTACGACGAGGCCGCGAGCTGGTCGGTGTTCTGCACGACAAGCTCGACCTGACCGACGCGGTCACCGGTCGGGTGGTGCCGGGCCGGACCTGGACAGCGTCGGCTATGTCATTGTCGGGCTGTTCGTGGTGGTGTGGGCGGCGGCGCTGTCCTACTGGCGGCTGGCGAAGGTCGAGGAGCGCTGGTCGGTCCGCGCCGCCGGGGGCAGTTGACGCCCACCGCGGGTCCGGCCGGCCGGCCGCAGGGTCTGCGGTTGCCAGGAGCGCAGCCGCAGGCTGTTGCCGACCACCAGCAGGGAGCTGGCGGACATCGCGAGAGCGGCGAGCATGGGGTCCAGCCAGCCGGTGGCGGCCAGCGGCAGGGTCGCCAGGTTGTAGGCGAAGGCCCAGGTGAGGTTGACGCGGATGGTGGCCAGGGTGCGGCGGGCCAGGCGTACGGCGTCGGCGACGGCGTGGATGTCGGCGCGCACCAGGGTGACGTCGGAGGCGGCTGCTGCGGCGTCGGTGCTGCCGCCCATGGCGATGCCGAGGTCGGCCCGTGCCAGGGCTGCGGCGTCGTTGACGCCGTCGCCGAGGACGGCCACCCGGCGTCCCTGGGTTCGCAGTTCGCTGACGAGGTCCGCTTTGCCTCCGGGCGTGCAGCGGGCATGGACGTCGGTGATGCCGAGCGCGGCGGCGACCGCGCGGGCGGGGGCCTCGCGGTCGCCGGTGGCCAGCACCGGCTTGACACCGAGGCGGCGCAGATGGTCCACGGCACGGTAGCTGCCCGGCCGGATCAGGTCGCCGAGTTCGATGACCGCTTGCGGGTGGCCGTCGACGGTGACCTGGACGCAGGTGTGCGCGGCGGCCTCCGCCGCGGTGACAGCGTCGGCGAGGACGCCTTCCAGGCTCTCGTCGGGGGAGGCGATCACGACGCGGCGCCCTTCGATCAGGCCCGTGACGCCGACGCCGGCGGTGGCGCGGAAGTCGGTCACGGCCGGGAGCGGTTCACCGGGGCCGGCGGGGGAGGAGTGCGTGGCGTGGGCGGTGATCGCCCGGCCCAGCGGGTGCTCGGATCCCTGCTCGACCGAGCCGGCCAGGCGCAGTACATCGCCGGCGGGTAGCGCGTCGGGGCGGGTGGTGATCCGGGTGACGGACATGTGGCCGGTGGTCAGGGTGCCGGTCTTGTCCAGGACGACGGTGTCGATGTCGCGCAGCGACTCCAGGGCTTGGGGTCCGCTGACCAGGATGCCCAGTTGTGCGCCGCGTCCGGTGGCGGCCAGCAGGGCGGTGGGGGTGGCCAGGCCCAGCGCGCAGGGGCAGGCAACGACGAGGACGGCGACGGCCGTGGTGACCGCCGATTCGGTGTCGGCGCCCGCGCCGAGCCAGAAGCCCAGCACGGTCACGGCCACCGCGAGGACGGCCGGCACGAAGACGCCCGCGACGGTGTCGGCGAGGCGTTGGACGCGGGCCTTGACCGCCTGGGCCTCAGTCACCATGCGGGTGATGGCCGCGAGTTGAGTGTCGGCGCCGACGGCGGTGGCCCGGACCAGGAGCAGCCCGCCGGCGTTGACGGCGCCGCCCACCACCGGGGACCCGGGGCCGACCTCGACCGGTTCGCTCTCCCCGGTGACCAGTGACTGGTCCAGGGCCGAGGCGCCTTCGACCACCTGGCCGTCGGTGGCGACGCGTCCCCCGGGCCGCACCGTGAAGTCCTGCCCGACCTGCAACCCGGCCGCGGGGATGAGGCGTTCCCGGCCTTCGTCGTCTCGTACGGTCACGTCTTTGACGGTCAGTTCGGCAAGGGCGCGCAGTCCGGAGCCGGTGGCGCGGCGGGCGCGGGTCTCCAGCAGCCGCCCGGCCAGGACGGACAGCGGTACACCGACGGCCCCTTCGAGGTAGACATGGGTGCCGTGGTGGTCGGAGAAGAGCAGGGAGAACGGCATCCGGTAGTCGACGCCGCCTGCCCCGCCCAGGAACAGGGCGTAGGTGGACCAGGCCAGCGACGCGGTCACGCCGAGGGAGACCAGGGTGTCCATGGTGGCCGCGGCATGGCGCAGTCCGCGCAGGGCGCGGGCGTGGAACGGCCAGGAGCCCCACGTCGCCACCGGCACCGCCAGGCCGAAACAGACCCACTGCCAGCAGGTGAACTGCCAGGCCGGCACCATCGACAGGGCCAGCACCGGCATCGCGAGGACGGCGACGACCAGCAGCCGCCACCGATCCGCCCGCTCGGCGTCCTGCGGATCGTCATCGGTGCCGTCTTCCGGTGGCGTGATCGGCGCTGCACCGTAGCCGGCGGCTTCCACAGCCGCGACGAGGTCCTCGGCGGTCAGGGCGGCCGGGTGGCTGATCCGGGCGGTCCCGGTGGCCAGGTTGACCGTCGCGGTCACCCCTTCGAGGCGGGCGAGGCGTTTCTCGACCCGGCTCACGCACGCGGCGCAGGTCATACCGGTGACTTTCAGGTCCGTTGTCGAGGCGAGGGCCTGCTGGACGCCGCTCATCCCATGCCGCCCATGCCGCTGCCGTGGCCGTTCTTCTCGACTCCGCCGCGCACCGGGTGCAGGTGCGGATTGACTGGTCCTGCCAGCGCACCGGCGGCGTAGGCGGCGGTGAACATCAGCGCCAGCAGAAGGACGAATCCGCTGAGGAAAGCGGACGGCGGGAGCTGCCGGGCGGCAGCAGCGGGGGTACTCACGGGCACAGCGACTCCACGGGACGAAAGGGCAGGGCAACGGGGGCGGCGTCGGGGGCCGCAGGCGGGGGTCAGGAGCCGGGGCGGACGACCATGGCCAGCACGCGTACCATCCCGCTGGCGGCGAACCGCAGGTCGAGCGCGATCTGCTGGCCGACTCGCAGAGCGGGGGGATCGGGGACCATCACGTCCACCCCGCCGGGTATGAGGGAGACCGTGCCGCCCGCGGGCACGACCACACCCGGCGCCGGTTCCATGTGCCCGGCACCCTCGGCCACGACGGTCCGGCTCAGGACAGCGCGGCGCAGCTGTGGCGAGCTGACCGACACCAGCGTGTCAGGTGACCGGCCGGTGTTGCGGATCACGAAGAACGCCGCTGTCGCGTCCGGGTTGCTCGGCACCACCACCCGCGCGCCGGTCACACTGATCCGGGCCGGCGGCGCCCCGGCCGCCCCGGCGGCGGTGTACGCGGTCAGCCCGAGCAGCACGATCAGGCAGGCGCCCAAGGGCACGGCGGCGCCCCGGGCGAGGACTGCGAGAGGTGGCCTGGTGCGGCGGCCGGTCTGAGGAAGCGGCGCTGTGCCCGGAGCAGCAGTCGCTCCGGGTCCCTGTTCGTGGTTCACACCTCAGTAGTCGGACCGGTGGCCAGGTCAGTTCCCGCCGGTTGCCTGTCCACCGGGCGCGCTGCCTTTCGCTGTCGTGCAAATCCCTGCGCCCAGCCTCCAAGTCCAAGTGGCGCACGGTTTGCGGGAACCCCGCCGTATCACCGTCCGACTACTGGGCCAGAAGCCCTCACCCCGCACCCGGGAGTTACGTATGCCGAAGAGACGAACCGCCGCCACGGCCCTGGCCGGAACGCTCCTTGTGGTGTCCCTCTCTGCATGCGGCGGTTCCTCCGGCGACACCGGGGGCGTCGACGACGCCCCCTCGGCGGCACCGCACTCCGGCTATCCGGTGACCGTCACCAACTGCGGGCAGACCGAGACGTTCACCAAGGCCCCCAGCCGGGTCGTGGTCATGAACGGTGCCTCGGTCGCGGAGGTCTCCACGCTCCTGGCCCTCGGCCTCGGGGACCGGGTCGTCGCCAACGAGCAGACCTACGGTATGTCCGAGGTCCCCGGCCGCGCCCAGGCCATCAAGGCCCTGCCCACCGGCGGCATCAAGCTCAACGACGCCTACGACATCCCCCGCGAAGCGATGATCGGCCTGCGGCCGGACTTCGTGCTGTCCCTGACGTCCTACGGATTCGAGGCGAAGAACGGCTTCGCCACCCGCGAGCAGCTCAAGACAGCAGGCGCGAACAGCTACATCTCCCCACAGGGCTGCGACGACGAACCCTCCAAGATGACCCTGGCCGACAGCTACACCCTGCTGCGCGACATGGGCAAGGTCTTCAACGTCAGCGACCGCGCGGAGAAGCTTATCGCCGCCTCCCAGAAGAACATCGCCGCGGTGTCCTCGAAGGTGCAGGGCGCGAAGAAGCCGAAGGTGATGGTGCTCTTCTCCAACATGGCCATGGGCAGCAACGCCTTCAGCGCGGTCGTCGCCAACGGCATCGTCAACGACATCCTCGCCACCGCCGGCGGCACCAACGCCTTCGCCTCGGCATCCAGGACCACCTTCGCCGACCTGAGCAAGGAGAAGGTCGCCGCCACCGACGTCGACGCCCTCGTCGTCATCAGCTACAACGACCCCGACCCGGCGGCCTACGCCAAACAGCTTCTCAAGGAGTTCCCCCAGTGGCCGGCCGCGAAGACCAACACCTACACGGTGCTGTCCGACTCCATGTACCTCGGCCCCAGCAACGACCTGGCCGTCGCGAAGATCGCCAAGATGCTCCACCCCGACCGGTTCTGAAACGCCTGCACTACCCCGTCGCCCTTCTCGGACTCACGGTCGTGCTGATCGCCGTCATGATGGTCGCGGTCAGCATCGGCGCGGTCACCATCCCGCTGAGCGACGTGTGGCGGATCATCATCCACCATCTGACCGGCCGTGGCGCGTCCGGTGACCCGGCGCTGGACCAGATCGTGTGGAACTTCCGGGCCCCCCGGGTGGTGCTGGCCGCCCTGGTCGGAGCAGGACTGGCCGTGTCAGGTGCCGTCTTGCAGACGGTGGTGTCCAACCCGCTGGCCGATCCCACCGTGCTCGGCTTCTCCTCCGGAGCCTCTCTCGGCGCCGTTGTGGTCATCACCGCGGGCGGCGCCGCGGTCGGCGGGCTCGGGGTGTCGGCGGCGGCGTTTCTCGGTGCGCTCGCGGCCGGTGTCCTGGTCTTCGCTCTCGGCCAGCGCCGTGGCCGACTGGCCCCGACCCGGCTGGTACTGGCCGGAGTCGCCGTCGGCTATGTCTTCCTGTCCGCGACCAGCTTCATCCAGCTGCGGGCCACACCGACCGAGTCGCGGACGGTGATGTTCTGGATGCTCGGCAGTGTCGCCGGCGCCCAGTGGAGCCAACTTCCCACCGTCACTGCCGTCGTGCTCGGCACCACCGCGGTCCTGGCGCTGTTCGGGCGACGCTTGAACGTCCTGCTTGCCGGGGAAGAGTCGGCCACTGCCCTCGGCGTCGACGTCAACCGGCTCCGGGCCGTTCTCCTGGTGCTGTCCTCGCTGCTGACCGGAACCGTCATCGCGGTGGCCGGCGGCGTCGGCTTCGTCGGTCTGATGATCCCGCATATCGTCCGCCTCACCACCGGCGCCCACCACCGCAGGCTCCTGCCGCTGACCGCACTGCTGGGAGCCGTCTACCTGGTCCTGGTCGACCTGCTCTCCCGCACCCTGGACCGGCCCAACGAACTGCCGCTGGGCATCCTTACCGCCCTGCTCGGCGCCCCCTTCTTCCTGTGGCTGCTGCGCCACAACAAGGGTCTGGACTCCGCATGAAACTCACTGTGGACCAGCTCCGCATCACCCTGGACCACCACCCGATCCTTCGCGACGTCACCCTGGAAGCCGGCCAGGGCGACGTCGTCGGGCTCGTCGGCCCCAACGGCAGCGGCAAATCCACCCTGCTCAGGGCCGTCTACCGCTCGCTGCGCCCGGCTGGCGGAGTGGTCCGCGTCGGCGGCGACGATGTGTGGGCACTATCCGCCCGTGCCGCGGGCCGCCGCACCGCCGCCGTCCTCCAGGACGCCACCGGCAACACCACAGGACTAACCGTCACCGAGATCGTCGCCCTGGGGCGCTCCCCCCACCACGGCCTGCTCGGACGCGACGGCGCCGAGGACCACCAGGCTGTCGAGGAGGCCCTGGACCGCTGTGGGGTGCGGCCCTTCGCCGAGCGGGAGTACGCCACCTTGTCCGGCGGCGAACGCCAGCGCGTCCTGCTCGCCCGCGCCCTGGCCCAGCGCCCGCAGCTCCTCGTCCTGGACGAACTGACCAACCACCTGGACATCCGCGCCCGCTTCGAACTGCTCGACCTCATCCGGACCACCGGAACCACCACCCTGGCCGCCCTGCACGACCTCGACCTGGCCGCCCGGCTCTGCGACTACCTCGTCGTCCTGCACGAAGGCGCCGTCGTCACCGCGGGCCCGGTCCTGGACGTCCTCACCCCCGACACCCTGCGCGAGGTGTTCGGCGTGCAGGCCAGCACCGAACAGCACGCCGACGGCGTCATCCGCATCACCTACGCCGCCCAGCCCCTGGCCGGTGGCAGGCCCGCCCAGCCGATCGACCGGTGAGCGGGCCCACCACCGGCAGCACGTCCGCGTGCGTACCGGTGTGACGGCCGTTCGCGGACGCTGATCAGGCGACCGCCACCGCGTCGAGCTTCCCGGCCTTCGCCTCCTCCACCAGATCGGCGAACTGGTCGGCGCTCATCTCCACGCGCTGCCCGAAGTCGTCGGTGATCACCACGCGGCGCTCGGCCGGCGCGGCCGGGTCGACGAAGAGCTGCGGGCAGCCGCAGTCGCACTTGCCGCAGAACGTCGCCAGCGGTTCCAGCTTGCTGAGGTCGGTCATCGTTCCTCCACCCGTGAGGGGGCCGTCGGTACCGGGCTGGGCGGTGGTCCGGTCGGACCGCGCCGTCTCGGCTCGTGAGCGAAATACCCGCGCCCACCCGGCGGCACGCGGACGGCCCGAACCGCACCGAAGCGCGACCAGGGCGGGCCGCGCGCCCCTGTGCCCCTCGCGCACCGACCGACCGGGCGGCCACCGGAACCCGCCCATGACCCGATACGACCAATGAAGAAGGGGATGCGTTCGCGCCCGGTCAACCGCACTGCGGCACCGCCCGACGGCGGGGCGGTCCCACCGACCACCCCGCCCCAGGTGAGCCGTCAGCCGGTCAGGGGCAGCACTTCCCGTTCCGCGGCCCGCAGCATCACACCGATGTCCTCGCGGGCCCGCGCCACCCGCGAGCGGACGGTGCCGACCGGGCATCCGGCCCGCACCGCGGCCTCGGCGTAAGGCATTCCGAGGAGCTGGGTGAGGACGAACGCCTCCCGGCGGCCGGTCTCAAGAGTGCGCAGCAGGTCAACTAGCGCCACACCCTCATCGAAGCCGGGCACGCCATCGGGCTGGCTGCGTTCGGCGGCGTCCAGCCAGTCCGCCGCGCCGGCCAACCGCGGCCGGGCGGCGTCGTAGCGGTAGCGGTCCACGACCACCCTGCGGGCGATCGACAACAACCAGGTACGGGCACTGGAGCGCCCGGCAAAGCCCGGCAGACTGACCAGGGCACGCAGGAACGTCTCCTGCGCCAGGTCCTCCGCCCCGGCCACGTCAGCTGTCAGATGCGCGACGAACCGGCGGACGTCGCCGTGCGTGGCACGCACGAACCGTTCGAGGGCGTCGCGGTCGCCGTTCCCAGCGGCCAGTGCCCAGGCCGTCACCTGGGAGTCATTGCGTGCGACCGGCAGCCGGTCGCCCCGGTATTTCCGGGCAGGGGCCATCATGAAGGTCCTTCGCTTCCGCGGGACCGCCGGATTCGACGTGACACGCGGCGGTCCCGCCGGTGAACGGCTTCCGGGCATGCGGGCTCAACCCCCTGGCACGGGGGTTCGCCAACACTCAGGCCGTACGGAAGCCGACGGGTCAGTGAGCCCGGCGCGCGGTCAACAGCGCGCGCCGGTGCCGCGCCCATCAGCCGGATGACCGGAAACGGGCGCCTGTCAGCAACTGAACGGACTCAGCGGCGGGCCCCGGCGGATGACACTGTGCCGCAGCGCCCAGTGCCCGAGTCGTGCTGCTGGCGCGGCAACGGCACGGGTGCGCGGCGCTTTACGCGGCCTTGGGGCGGCGAACGCAAAGAGCGCTCGCCGCAGCGGGGCCGCCAAGAAGGTGGCCAGTGCCCGGCCCAGCCGGTACACGGCGGCCTCACCGCGCCACAGCCACAGCCCGCACACCAGTGCGGCCAGCGTGTGCGCCAGCAGCATGCCCGTCGACCACTCGTGCGAACCCATGCCCATGCCCGGATGCGCCACCGCCGACGAACCCGAGGCAGCCGTGCCTCCGTACAGGGCGGGGTCCATGCCGGGCACGCCCGGCATGGCGGCCGGGCCGGTCGTAGGGATGCCGGTGCCGTGCACCATCTGCGAGAGCATGAACACGACATGCAGGGCGAGTTGGGTCACGACGGTCGAGCCGGTGACCACCAGGGCGCCGCGCTCGCGTCCCGTCAGCCACCACGCGCCGGCGGTCACGCCGGCCAACGCGTACCCCACCGCCCAAGCCGGCATCGGTGAGCCGGACATCATCGCGTGCCCGAGCGCGCTCGTCACCACGCACACGCCCGCGAAGACCGCGGAACGCGCCAGACGGAACCCGGGCCCGGACCTCATCCCGCCATGGTGCCAGCCCGTTGCCACAACAGCTTCAACGGCGAGGAATTTCCCGCGGTGCGAGGTGACCGCATGCCGCGGCGAGGCCGTCCCTTGCTGCCGGATCACACTTGCCCGTGTGCGCGACTGCCTTCTCGCAGCCGCATCCGCCGCCTGGGCCACTGAGGCCATGGGACGCGCACGCACCGGCAGAAGACCAGACCGTGAGTGGGCGTTTGGTTCTTTGTTGTCCGTTTCATTTGGGGTCGGTTGTCTCGCCAGGTGGGTGTGTTCTCCGTGGTGAGTCGGCGGGTCATGAGGTTGATGGCTGCGATGTGTTGCGGGCGGCCTGGGTGGTCCATGGGCCGGTGGGGTTGCCGGTGACGCCGAGCAGGTGGGCACGTCGGCTGCCGTGTTCGAGCAGGACCAGGGCGTATATGCGTGTGAGGTTGATGTGTCGACGTGCAGGAAGTCGACGGCGACGATGTGCTCGGCCTGGGCGGTGAGGAACTGCTTCCAGCTCCGTCCGGTACGGCGAGGGGCGGGGTCGATGCCGGCCTGGTCGAGGATGTTCCACACAGTGAGCCTTTTCCAACCTGCCATAGTAGCTGCGCACTTGGGGTGACAACGAGGTGAAGCCCCTGGTAGATGGGTTTTCGACCAAGAGAACCGTGTCCACCAGAGGCTTCGCATGCTTGTCTACCCGTCCGGCGTGGACGTGTCCAGTTCCGCTCTTCGCTTTGCAGATCAGTTGCGGCGGCACCGCCGTGCCATCAACTCCCGCTGGCGACGGCTGACCGCCGGCCGCCAAGCCCTTCTCACCCTCGCCCACCTGCGCGTCGGACACACCTACGCCCAGCTCGCCAGCGGGTTCGGCGTGGGGACCACGACGGCATACCGCTATGTCGCCGAAGGCCCGCTGGACTGGCATATGGCCAGGTCGGCGGGCCTTTAACGTTGTCGGCAGCGGTTTCCATGTGACGTCGCGTCAGGGTCCTGGGGACCAACTGGGGACCACGGGCGTGAAAAATCAGCAGGTCAGCGTGTTTTCAGCCCGATTCAAGATCATTCTTGCGGGACGCCCGATTGTCGGTTTCCTGGAAACCTCGGAGTGTTCGCCCCTGGTTCGGCGGGGGTGGGGGCAGGCCGGGCTTCGTGGTGAAGTGGGTGCTGAGGGTGTCGCCGGCGCGGACGACGGCTTGCAGGTGGGGGCGGAGGTAGCGCTGGGTGGTGTGCAGGGAGCCGTGTCCGGCGATCAACCGCAGGACGTGCAGGGGGACTCCGGCGTCCGCCATCCATGTCAGCACCTGGGCTGGTGCAAGACGGCGGCCCTTGTAAGGGGAGCTCCCTCAGCACGGGCAAGGGGAACGGGGCTCCGCTCTCACCTGCCGGACACGGTCGCCCGCAGCCGTGCCGTTGCCGCTCATCGCCGCGCACTTCCCTACCGCGGCCGTGCGGCCGTGTCGGTCCTTCTCCGCTCGCCTGCGCCAAGGGAGCTCGGACGCGGCACATACGACTTGCGCCTTGCCCGCATGACCGGATCCACTCCACGCCGCCGGGCCGCCGCCTTTGAGCCTGCCCCGGCGACGCCTCGCCTCAGAGCCTCGAAGGCGAACGGACGTTTGAAGAACGAGATGCGGTTCAGAAGGTGATCGACAAGAACATGACAGCCCAAAAGAGGAGCACGACCGTGGGTATCATCGCGTGGATCATCATCGGACTGCTGGCCGGGGCCATCGCCAAGGCGCTCATGCCGGGCCGGGACCCGGGCGGCATCATCATCACCATGCTCATCGGCGTGGCCGGCGGTCTGCTGGGCGGCTGGCTCGGCAAGGTGATCTTCCACGTCCACTCGATCAACGGCTTCTTCCACCTGTCGACCTGGATCGCCGCGATCGTCGGATCCATGATTCTGCTGGCGCTCTACCGTGTCGTCACCGGTCGACGCGCCTGAACGGATCGTTTGCGCAGTGGCGTTTCTCCCACTCCTGATGCCCGGAGTGGGAGAACCGTCGCTTTCGTGGTCGGTGGTTGCCCGGTTGGCCTGGGGATCGCACCCTGGCCTCGAACGGTGCACGGCGCAAAGCCGCGAGCATCCGGCTGGCTGGAGGGCATCGCCGCGGCTAGGAGGGCAGATACCGGCAGTCGTTGATCGCCGGGGGAGGCCGAGGCGGCATTCCAACGACGCTTCCCCCGCCCCCGCAGCTACCGCCACCAGGCCGCTGACCAGGACATACGGAGCACCCTCACTGGAGTATTAGGTAGGCGGAGTGCGAGCAGCGCATCGACCTGCGAGCGTTCCAGGCGCGCTCACGGTTCGGAGTAGGGCATTCTGGTGGCCTGTTGTTCGCCTTCTGGCGCGTGAGGCCGGTCGCCGTAGAGACCTTGGTCGAGGGTCCCGCCGCCGGGGCGCGGTCTGGGCTGTGTGAGGGGGTGGCAAGTTGCGCCTGGCCAATGTTGGCAGGGCTCTGTTCATGGCCGTATGGATCGATGCCCTGAACGCCTGGGAGAGCGGCATCCACGCGCGAGGTCTGGTGATCGGGGGAGCCGGTACGTTCGTCTTCGGGCTTCTGATGTTCGAGGGTTTCGAGTGGCGGGACCGCCGTCGAGAGACCAGCCTGTCGGGTCCGCCACCGCCACTGCCCCCGGTTGGCTCAAGGTCCGGCCGGACCAGCAGCGTTGGCGGCAACGACACGACGGCGGACGGCTAACGAACTCGTGCACGGTAAGGCCCCGCCTACACGCCAGGGCCGAGGAGGCCGAGACGTCTGCGGTCAGGCGGGTACCAGTGTCAGCCGATGGAGGCGACGCCCGCTCCGACGGCAACGAACAGCCAGCCGGTGGCCTTCTCCCGCCGACGTCGGAAGGCCGGCCGGTCCGCCGGCTACTGCTTCGGTCAGTTGGCCACCGCCGCCAGCAGCCCCTCGAAGTCCTGGGCGCAGGGCCCGCAGGCGCGCAAGTGGGCAGCCATACCCGGGTAGCGCGCCTGCGCTCCCTCACCGGCTGCCACCAGGTCGACGTAGATGTGCAGCATCTCCATGGCCTGGTCGCAGCCCACGTCGCGGGGATCGGTGTGCAGGAAATGCTCGATCCGCGCCGCTGACTCGTTCACGTGTCCTCTGCCTTCCGGCCCAGGTGCCCATTGGCGACGAGTTGGGCCCGCACCTTACGCCGCGCGTCGAAGACGGTCTTGTAGATCGCGTTGCGGTTGGTGTTCCATCGCACCACCAGGGCATCCAGAGGTATCCCCTCAAGCACGACGGCGACGAAGACCTGACGCTGGTGCTCGGTGAGCACGTCGTCCACCGCCTGCCGAAATGCGCGTACCAGCTCACGCCACTGCGACTCGTCGGCCGGGTCCAGCCCGAGTCGGTCGGGCAGCTGGCCCCAGTCCTCCGCGGCCAGCGCCTCGGTCGGTCGGCGCCAGAAATGGCGACCCATCTTGGAGGAGACCTCCAGGATCACGAAGCGGTAGGCCCAGGTGGTGAAGCGGCTGTCCCCCCGGAAGTCGGCAAGCTTGCGGGTGACGGCGAGCAGAGCGTCGGCGGCGGCCTGGTGAGCTAGATCGTCCAGCTCCGGGCCGGTGATCCGGGCGTCGGAGGCCCGGCGGTGCAGCTCGCTCCTGGCAATGCGAAGCAGTACGGCGTGCAGCCGCTCGAAGGCCTCCTCACGCGTCCGGGCGGACGCGTCGCCCAGCGACGCCACCCACGCGGCGGACTCCGGGTCGAGGCCCGACACCGCGGTGGTGGTACCGCCGCCTTCGAGGTCCCTGTGTCCCATGGCGGCAACCGTAACAGCGGGCCCGTCCGCTGATTGCCGGAGGATCCACCGTCTCGCCTACTGCTCGGCGTGCTCCTTCACATAGCGGACCAGCCCGGCAACGTCCTCGGGTACGAGACTGCCGATGGCGCCGTTGGAGTAGACGGCCACGACGACCCGGCCCTGCGGGTCGAGCAGGAAGCCGGTCGTCTGCAGGTATTCGGGCTCGGGGTTGACGAACGCCCCGGTCAGATCCGCGACGGCCCGGGCGTCGGCGCTGTGGCCCACGGGGAAGGTCAATTTGAACCTGTCCACCAGGGCTGAGGTGGTTGCCTCGTCGTCCACGGAGAGCGCGACGACCTTCACGCCGAGCTCGTCCAAGGTGCCCTGGGCGCGCCGGAAGGCCAGGAGTTGTGCCTTGCAGTACGGGCACCACGAGCCGCGGTAGAAGAGCACGACGCCGAAGTGTCCTTCCAGCAGATCGGGCAGAGCTGCCGTTGAGCCACCGGGAAATGTGACGGTCAGGGCCGGGAAGGTGTCTCCGGGGTGCAGCAGGTCGGGCATCACAGGTCTCCTGTCGTTCGGGTCGAGCGCGCGGCCGGATCGGGTCCGCAGAAGGTCAGCGGCAGGAGGCGGATCGCGTCTTACCAGGCGCGCTCAGATTCGCCCCGGCGGCCGGACCGGGAGGCCCGAGCGGGCTCAGGCCGTCGTCGAAGGCGCACCCCAGCACGACAGCCCCGTCCGACAGTGAGCCGGTAAGACCCCGGTCCCGGTCGACGCTCACGAATGAGCGGTATTGCTGTCCATGCGGGTGAACGGAGTGATCATGCGTCTCGAAGGACGTACGGCCGTGGTGACCGGAGCCGGTCGGGGGATCGGCCGCGCCATAGCGCTGGGCCTGGCAGACCTCGGCGCGGTGTCGGTGCTGGTGGCCCGATCGGCGGACGAGCTGGAGCAGACGATCGAGCTGGTGCGCGGACGCGGCGGGCGGGCGGTCGCTGTTCCCGCCGATCTCGGTTCCCCGGGCGCGGTGGCCGAAGTCGTCAGCCGGGCCGAGGCGGCGCTGGGTCCGATCGACGTCCTCGTGAACAACGCCGCCACCGTGCAGCCGCTCGCGCCGAGCACACAGGTGGGCACCGCGGCATGGAACGCGGCGTTCCAGCTCAACGTGACCGTGCCCGCGACCCTCGCGTTCGCGCTGCTGCCGGGCATGCTCGCGCGCGGCTGGGGTCGGGTTGTCAACGTCTCGAGCGGCATCGCGGCCAACCCAGGATTCATGATCGGCGGCAACTCCTACGCCGCGACCAAGGCCGCACTCGAAGCCCACACCGTCAACCTGGCCGCCGAACTCGACGGCAGCGGGGTCACCGCCAACGTCTACCGTCCCGGCTCCGTCGACACCGCCATGCAGGCGTGGATCAGGGACAACGGCAAGGACCGCCTGGGGGACGCCACCCACCAGAACTTCCTCCGCAACCACGAGCGGGGCGCCCTCATCAGCCCCGAGGACTCCGCCGCCGTACTCCTGCGGCGGCTGACCGGCCCCGACAACGGTCGGATCTGGGACGTCCGGGACTGCACCTGAGCGCCGTCAGGCGCCAGCGGATGCGAGCCGTAGGCAGCACCAGCGCACGGGTCGAGAACCCGCACGGCACCGGGCGCGAGAGTCTGTGGGGAAACGCTGTCCGGTTGCGCGGGTGGGAGCGTGCGGTGCCAGAGGCTGGGGTGATGACACAACCTGTTCACGCACCGGGTGGGCCAGAGGGCAGGGCCACGTCGTTCGGCGCGCAGCGCGACCCCTCCCGGGTGCTCGCGTTCAGCGACGGTGTGATCGCCATCTCCATCACGTTGCTGGTCCTGGAGATCCGGCCGCCGCGGGACACCCGCCACCTGCTGGAGGGCCTTGGCAGGCTCTGGCCGTCCTACCTGGCCTACATCCTCACCTTCCTGCTGATCGGGCAGGTGTGGGCCAACCACCACATCATGTTCGACCATATCCGCAGCGCGGACCGGGTGGTGCTCTTCCTGAACACCCTGGTCCTGATGGACATCGCGTTCCTGCCGTTCGCCGCCTCTGTGCTGGCCGAGGCGTTCCGGGACGGACACGGGCAGCGCACGGCGGTCGTCCTGCACGGGGCGGCCTTCGAACTCCTGGCCGTGCTGTTCAACACGATCTGGTGGTGGGTCCGCCGCGACCGCTGGCTGCTCAACGACACCATCGACGACGCCGGGGTGACAGCCGTCACCCGGCGCTTCCGGCTCGCCCTTGTCTGGCTCGCCGCCGGAACCGCGCTCGGTGCTGTGATTCCGGTGCTCGGCCTGGCCTCCATCGGTGCCTTCATCGTCTACTACTGGCTTCCCGTCGCCGGCGAGATCTCCGAGGCGAAACGCCGGCGCCGGCGCGGACACCGCGCGTGAGCGCCCATGTCCGGCGGCCGCCTTGCGGAAACGAGCGCAGGTGGCGGTGACGCCGGTCGGCGGTCGGCGGCGCGAGCGCGGCCGGCGTAAGGGTTGCGTTATGTAAGAGGGAGGCCCCGGCAGGCAGCAGACGAGGTGATGGGGAACGGCGCCCGCCGCCGACTCCCCGGATCCGCCTTCCGAAAGGGACGATCATGACCTCCACCGCATTCCGCGCCGCGGGCCTCCTGACCGCGGCCCTCGCCTCCGCCGTGGTCTTCGCCGGCCCGGCCAGCGCGCACTCCCCGCACGGCGGCTCGACGGTGTTCGTCCAGACCGACAACCTCCAGGGCAACTCCGTCGTCGCCTACGACCAGTCCGCCGACGGCTCGCTCGTCCAGGCGGGTAGGTATCCCACCGGCGGCCTCGGCGGCCAGCAGCCCGGCACCGGCCCTGACCACCTGGCCTCCCAGGGCGCGCTGACCTACGACCGCGCGCACCACCTGCTGTTCGCGGTGAACGCGGGCAGCGACACCCTGACCGTCTTCTCGGTGGACGGCGACCGTCTCATCCGGCGTCAGACCCTCTCCTGCGGCGGCAGCTTCCCGGTCAGCGTGGCCGTCCACGGCAGTGCCGTCTACGTCCTGAACGCCGATGGCGGCGGCTCCGTCCAGGGCTACCTGAGCGTCGGGGGCCTGCTGGTCAAGGTGCCGTCCTGGCACCGCGGGCTCGGCCTCCCCTCGGGCACCACCCCCGGCCAGGTGGGCGTCACCCCCGACGGCGGCAAGCTCGTCGTCACCACCAAGAGCGGCAACAGCATCGACGTCTTCCCGCTGGGCCTGCTCGGCCCCGCCGCCAAGCCCGTGGTGACCAGCACCCCCGGGCAGGGGCCGTTCGGCTTCACCTTCGACGCCGCCGGCCGGGTGGTCGTCACCGAGAGCGCCACCAACTCCGTGGCCACCTTCACCCTCGACCGCGACGCCAAGCTCACCAAGGTCTCCGAGGCCCCCACCGGCCAGGCCGCCACCTGCTGGGTGATCGGCTCCGGCGACCACTTCTACGCCTCCAACGCCGGCAGCGGCACCCTCACCGGCCTGCGCGAGGACCAGCACGGCTCACTCACGGGCATCGGCAACACCGCCACCGCGGCGGGCACGGTCGACGCGGCGGTCACCTCCGACGGGAAGTTCCTCCACGCCCAGACCGGTGCCGGCGGCGGCATCGACAGCTTCCGGATCAACTCCGACGGCTCCCTGACCAGGACCGGCACCGTGACGGTGCCGAACGCCGCCGGCGGCGAGGGCATCGTCGCCCCCTGACCCCCCGACCCCCCGACCCCCCGACCCCCCGACCCCCCGACCCCCTCGGCAGGGCCGGGGCGGGCGGAACCGCACGTTGGAGGTCATGAATGAAAGGGGGCGCCGCAGTGAAGCGGCGCCCCCTTGCCGAGGACACCGCATGCGGATCCGCCGTTCGACGGAGCGGCTCGCCCGAACGGCGGTTCCCGGGCCTGTCGGTCGACGGAGATGGACGTCGCCTCCCTGATCCTGACGACCGAACGGCGCATCGCCCGGACGAGTCGGGCGGCGACCGAACACTTCCGCCTATCCGCCGGCCCGAAGGGGAACGATGAAGCGCGTGCCCACGCTGTCCCATACCGCCAAGACCGCCGTCGCAGTGGCGGCCTCCATGGCCGCATTCGCCATTCCGGCCGCGTCCGCGAACGCCTCGCCGGCCCCGCGAACCGGCGGATCCGAGGCCGGCCCCCGCGGCCCGGTGTTCGTCCAGACCGACAACACCGCCGGCAACGAGATCGTCGCCTACCGCCGGGCCACCGACGGCTCCCTCGACCAGCAGGGCACCTTCCCCACCGGAGGCAACGGAGGCATCCTCGACGGCTCGGTCGTCGACCACCTCGCCTCCCAGCACTCCCTCACCTACGACTGCGACCACCACCTGCTCTTCGCGGTCAACGCGGGCAGCAACACCGTCACCGTGTTCTCCGTCGACGGCGACCGGCTCCACCGCGAGCAGGTCATCACCTCCGGCGGGAACTTCCCGGTCAGCGTCACCGTCCACAAGGACCGGGTCTACGTCCTCAACGCCCGTGACGGCGGCTCCATCCAGGGCTACCGGATCGCCAAGGACAAGCGGCTGCAGCGCGTCGCCGGCTGGAACCGCAAGCTCCACCTCGACACCACGACCGCACCGGAATTCACCCACACCCCCGCCCAGGTGTCCTTCACCCCGGACGGAACCCAGCTCGTGGTCACCACGAAACTGGGTGGCAGCAGCATCGAGGTCTTCGGCCTCAGCCCCGCCGGGGCCCCCGCGGCCCACCCCACGGTCACCACCGAAGAGGGCAAGCAGCCCTTCGGCTTCACCTTCGACGGGCAGGGCCGCCTGGTCATCACCGACGGCGTCAACAACAGCGTCCTGACCTTCCGGCTCCAGCGCGACGGCAGGATCGTCCAGCTCGACGACGCTCCCACCGGCCAGCAGGCCACCTGCTGGGTCGTCCGCGCCGGCGGGCACTTCTACGCCTCCAACGCCGGCAGCAACACCCTGTCCGGATTCCGGCAGACCCGCCGCGCGTCCCTGGAGCCGCTGGGCAACACCCCGACCGGAACCGGCACCGTTGACGCGGCCGTCACCCCTGACGACCACTTCCTCTACGTCCAGACCGGCGGGGTCGGCGCGGTCGACGCCTTCCGCATCGGCGCCGACGGATCACTCACCCCCGCGGGTACCGTCACCGTGCCCAACGCGGTCGGTGGCGAGGGAATCGTCGCCCTCTGACACGAGCGGACGTTAGAACCCGTGGTGCCGTCCCCGGCACCACGGTCCAAAAGGGGCTTCGCGGGTCGGCGTCCCCCCGCGTTGTGCAGCGCTGAGAGGCGTCATCGAGTCCCCTGAACCTCGGCAAGATCGCTTGTGGGCCCTGTAAGTTGTCCTGTGGTGTGCCGGGAAGCCTGGTCGGCGATATGGGAGAACTCTCTTCGCTGACAGGTGGCGTTTGTGTTGGTGCTCATAGCCGTCTTCGGGGCGGCGTTGCTGGTGGCGGTGCTTCTGTATCGGCCCCTGCAGCGGAATCGTGGCAACCACCGCGGACCTGGCCTTGTCCACGGTGCTTTTCACCGATGGCATGCATGTCTCCCTCCCCTCATTGAGGTCCGCCTGGCGGAACCCGGTGCGGGCCTTGGGGGTGGGGATGCCGCTGGCGACCGGCGTGATTCTGTACGCGACCTGCTAGCTCACTCACGCCAACCCCTATCTGGCGGCGTTCTCCGCCGGGGCGGTCCTGGCATCGGTGTCGCCGGAGTCGAAAGCGGCCTTCGAGCCGCTGGGCGAGTCCCTGGCCGAGCTGAGCAAGTTCGCCGCGCTGCTGGTCTTCCGATCCCTGCTCACACCCAGCCTGTTCGGCGATCTGCCGGTCGGCGGCTACGTAGCGGTGGTCCTTGCGATTGTGCTGATACGTCCGGCGTCGCTGCGGGTCTCACCGGCCGGTACAAGCATCAACCAGCGCGAGAAGCTCACCGCCGACGCGGCTGAGCCGGAGACGGACGCCGGCGGTGACGGTCTGGACGTGGGTGAGACTTCCGGGGAGGCCCGGGTGTCGATGCCCGCCGCCCGCAGGGAGGAGACCGGCGATGCACGCTCGTGAACTCGCCACCGAGTATCCCACGGTGACCTTGGACAGTGACGCCCTGGAGGCGGCTCGGATGCTGGCCGTCCAAAGGCTGCCAGGGGTTCTGGTGGTCGACGCGGACGGCGGACCGTACGCGGTGCTGCCCGCCTCCCGGCTCGTGAAGCTGCTGGTGCCCGCCTACGTCATCGAGGACCCCGCGCTCGCCGCGGTGATCGACGAGCAGCGCGCCGACCGGCTCTGCCAGGCCCTGTCGGGCCGGACCGTGGCCGAATCCCTGCCGCGGGAACGGACGAAGCCCCCGGTCGCCGACGCCGACGACACCGCGCTGGAGGTGGCCGCGCTGATGGCCCGCGAACGCAGCCCCTTGGTCGCGGTCGTGGACCGCCGTGACGGTGACCGTCTGCTGGGCGTCATCACCGCCTCCCACCCGCTGGACCGACTTCTTGAGGTGACATGAACGACTGGCACGCCTGGGCGGCCGTGGCCGTCTTCGCCGGCACCTACACCCTGATCATCAGCGAGAAGGTGCACCGCGTCGCGGCCGCCCTTGGCGGGGCAGGCCTGATGCTGCTGATCGGCGCCACCGACGACACCTCCGCGTTCTACTCGGTGGACTCCGGTATCGACTGGAACGTCATCTTCCTGCTCATGGGCATGATGGTGATCGTCGGAGTGCTGAAACGCACCGGACTGTTCGAGTACCTGGCGATCTGGGCGGTGAAGAAGGCCCGGGCCCGACCCTTCCGGGTCATGGTGATGCTCATCGTCATCACCGCGATCGCCTCGGCCCTGCTCGACAACGTCACCACTGTCCTGCTGGTCGCCCCCGTGACGCTGCTGGTCTGCGAACGCCTGGCGCTGCCCGCGGCGCCGTTCCTGATCGCGGAAGTGTTCGCCTCCAACATCGGCGGCACAGCCACCCTGGTCGGCGACCCGCCGAACATCATCATCGGCAGCCGGGCCGGCCTGACCTTCAACGACTTCCTGGTCCATCTCGCCCCGCTGGCCGCGGTCCTCGTCCTGGTCCTGATAGCCCTGGCCCGGATCATGTTCCGGGCCTCCTTCGTCTACGACCCCGAGCGTGCGGCGCAGATCATGGCGCTGGACGAACGCGAAGCCATCCGCGATCCCCGCATGCTCGTCCAAGGCCTGACCGTCCTGGCTCTGGTCATCGCCGGGTTCGTGCTGCACCCCGTGCTGGACTTCGCCCCGAGTATCGTCGCCCTGCTCGGCGCGGGCCTGCTCGTCGCGATCTCCGCGGCCGACACCAACGAAGTCCTCGCCGAAGTCGAGTGGCCCACGCTGGCGTTCTTCGCCGGACTGTTCGTCATGATCGGCGGCCTCATCGAGACCGGCGTCATCAGCCGAGTCTCCGACGCTCTCGCCGGCGCGGTCGGCGACAGGGAACTCGGTGGGTCCATGCTGATGCTCGGCGCGTCCGGGGTGCTGTCCGGCGTCATCGACAACATCCCCTACGTCGCCACCATGGCTCCAGTCACCGCCGACCTCGTCCACCACGTCGGCGGGGACACCGACCACGTCATGTGGTGGGCTCTTACCGCAGGAGCCGACCTCGGCGGCAACGCCACCGCCATCGGTGCCTCCGCCAACGTCGTCGTCCTCGGCATCGCCGAACGAGCCCGCCAGCCCATCTCCTTCTGGCAGTTCACCCGCTACGGCCTGATCGTCACCGCAGCCACCATCGCCGTCTCGGCGCTCTACCTGTGGCTGCGCTACTTCGCCCTCGCGTGAAGTGCGGTACCCGTCCGCTGCTTCGTGTTGCCAACCCCGACGACCGTCTCGGCGGCCTGGTCCAGGCAGAACAGCACGCTGGCGCCTACTCATCTCGATCCTGCCCAGTGGCCGTGGCCGAGACACGCGACAAGAGGGTGGCTGCGGCAATGATCAGTGCGATACCCGTAAGCATGCCGTACAGAGGCGGCCCGGGGCGGGCCACTCCTGAAGCAATGAGCAACGCGGTTGACGCTGCCGGCGGATGGTGGGCGTTGAGGAGAACAAGCACGAGGAGCGTGAGCCCGACCGCCAGAGCCTGGGCGCCGATCTGCCGCCAGGTGTCGTGCTGCTGTTCGATGATCGACGGATGCCGCCAGAGTCCGAAAACCGCCAGGCACGCCAATCCGCAGACGGTGGCACCGGCATGGCCGAGAACGGAACGGCGGATCTGGGCGGCTTCCGTCTGCGGATGAGCCAGCAGAAGATATGCCGTCGGACCAAGCGTCGTGGTCAAGAGCATCCAACCCACGGCCTGGCCGACAGCGCCCACTCCGACGAGCAGGGAGGCGGACAGGACAAGCAGCCGTACCCCCGTCCGCAGCCTGGGACTCACTCCGATTCCTTCCCGCCGCGCTGGCGTCGCCGGAGACTTTCCCTTCCCGGGGTGAAAACGGCCCACCGAGGGGGTGCGACGGTTCCCGCGTGCGTCCCGGCTGTCATGGGGGATGTGTGCTCACTCCTCGCATATGGCCCGTGCCGCCTGCCGGGTCCCATTTAAACCATGGTGCGGCCCTGGCCGGCCGGTGAATCGCCGCCGCGTTCAGTCCCATCGACGATGACGCCATTCCACGCACGGCGGCCGATGGCCACGGCCTCGGCGGAAGGGCCCTCGTCATCACGGCGCTGTCCTCCTGGCAGGCGCGCCGCCGCGATAGGGCGCTGATCATCCCGTTTCCTACGGAGTCGCCTCTCGTTGGCTTCGGAAGTCGTCGAATGCCCAGGGGACTGCCCGCGACTTGACCAGGCGCGGAAGGCCTCGTCGATGAATTCTCCCGAGAAGCCGCAAGCGCGACCCGGCGCCACACGGACCCGCTCGGCCCCGGGGGCCGGTCCGCGCCGGTCCGTGCTCTTCTTCGCCTTCGCCTTCGCGGTGATCGCCGACCCCGTCTCGTCCGTCGCCTACGCGATCGAGGCCGCCCTGCGGGCACTGCACGGGGATCTTGCGCTGTCGCTGCCGACCATGGCGGTGGTGGTCGGGCTCGTGCTGGTGACGGCGAACCACTGGCAGTTGGTGCGCCGCTTCCCGAAGGCGGCGCGGCCGCCGCGGCGGGCCGGGCGTTCGGTCCGGGTTGGACTTTCCTGCCGATCGGCGCCCTGGTGGTGGACTTCGTGCTGACCATCGGCCTGTCCATCTCCGCGGCGACCACCGCAGCCATCGCCCTGGCGGGCGGCTTGACGTGCGCTCCGCATCCCGCTGGCCCTGGTGCTCCCGGTCCTCGTCGCGGCGCAGACCTGGTTCGGGCACGGCGGCCGGCTGCTGTTCGCCGTGACCCGCTTCACCTATACCGAACACAAAACCGCCCTGACACCCAGCAATGGGATCGCGGCTGTCGCAGTGGCCTTCACCTCGGTCATCAACCTCCTGCGCGGCTGGCCGGTGGTCTCCCTGCTCGCCACGCTGATCATCGCGGCAGCCCTCCACCTCCGCTGGACCCGAGCCGGGCGCCGAGCGGCATCGAACACGTCGAGGCCGGAGCCCATCGGGGAGACTGACGCAGGCTGGTCCGGACCGCGAGGCCGACGCGCACCAGCCGCGCTCCAAGGCGCGATGCCCGCAGGGATCCTGGTTGCGTAGGCTCGGACGCCCGGCGCTCGCGTACGGTGGGCGCCCGGCACGACCACAACCACCGGAGGCGGCCCACAGTGCTCCATCTGCGGCTGATCGTCCCGACGGACCTCACCGACGAGGTGACCAAGCGCATATCCGCTGCCGTCGGAGCGACCCACCTGACGGTCATCAAGGGCGCCGCCCTCGATCCGGTCGGAGATCTGGTCACCGCCGACGTCGCCCGCGAGGCCGCCGACACCCTGCTGGCCGAACTACGCGCACTCGGCATCGACCAAAGCGGATCGATCTCCGCCGACTCCGTCGACCTCCTGCTGTCCAGCCGCGCCGACGCCGCGGAGGAGGCCGCCCCCGGTGACGGCGCGGACGCCGTGCTCTGGGCGTCGATGACGGAACTGACCCATGAGGAGTCCACCCTCAGCGTCACCTACATCGCCTTCCTCACGCTGGCCACCATGCTCGCCGCCTACGGGGTGATGCTGGACAGCGCCATCCTGATCGTCGGCGCGATGGCGGTGGGACCGGAGTTCGGACCGCTGGCCGGCTTCTGCACCGGCCTGATCCAGCGGCAACACCGGCTGATACTCCGCTCGTCGACCGCCCTGCTGGTCGGCTTCCCCGCGGCGATGGCGGCGACCGGCGCCTTCAGCGCGCTCATGGACGTCCTCGGACTCTTCAGCCACGCGCGGTTCGACGCCCCCCACCCGGCAACGCAGTTCATCTGGCAGCCGACAGCCGACTCCTTCGTGGTGGCCTTCCTCGCCGGCATCGCCGGCATGCTCTCCCTCACCTCGGCCAAGTCCGGTGCGCTGGTCGGCGTGGCGATCTCGGTGACCACCGTGCCCGCCGCAGCCGACGCCGCTCTTGCCCTGTCCTACGGCGCCTGGCACGAGGCACTCACCTCCAGTTGGCAGCTGGCGCTCAACCTGGCCGGCATCATCGTGGCCGGCAGTCTCACGCTGCTCGCCCAGAAACTGTTCTGGGCCCGTCGCACCGACCGCGACGCCATCTCCCGGGGGCGCCCGACGGAGGAGCCGCTGTCGCAACCGGAGGCGGCGCAGGAACGGCGCTGACGCGCAGGGTGCAGCCCTGGCCGCGCCGTACGGTCACTCCTTGGTCGAGCACCGCCCACTCGTCACGGTTTCCGGCCGTCGTGACAAGCATGATGGCCATGCCGAAGGCCATAGCCGCGTGGCAGCCGAGGTCCTACGCGGTGTGGCTGCGGGCGACGCCGGTCTTGCCGGAGGCGGTGATCTGGGGACAACAGTGCAGTGGCCGCTCCGGGCTGTGCCGGAGCGGCCGTTCATCGGTCAGCTGTGGCTGGGGACTGTTCCGGGGAGGGTCTGGAACCACAGGAAGATGGTGGTCGGGATGGGCTTGGTGACGCCGTTGGCCGGGTTGTTGGCGAGTTGCAGGGCGGTCTTGAGGTCCTTGGCGTACTCGATCTTCGCGAAGGAGGCGGGGCTGGTCACGCCGATGACGTAGACCACCCGTTGGCAGCGGGACTTCCGGGTCAGCCCGCCAGGCATTACTCGACTGGACCAGTGGATCCATCCGCTCGCCTCATGCGGCTCCGCTCAGGGCGGACAGAGCGGCGCGTGCTTTGGGGGCGAGGAGGGGGCTGAAGTGGGGGTTGATGGCAAGTGCCTCGGTGAGGTCGTTTTTCGCCGCGGCGGTGTTCCCGAGGGCTTGCTGGATCATGGCGCGGTGGTAGTGGAACAGGGCGTTGCGGGTGCCCTGGGCGAGGGCCTGGTCGGATTCGGTGAGGGCGTCGCGGTTCTGGCCGTTGGCGTGGAGGGCCCAGGCCAGGGCGTCGTGGGTGTCCATGAAGGGCCTGGTCTTGATGCCTTGGCGGGCGATGGCCAGGGCCTGTTCGGCATTGCCGTGGTCGGCTTCGAAGAGGGCGGCGTCGGAGTCGAGGGCGACGCCGTTGCTGGCGAAGAGCTGCTGTTCGGCGCGGAAGACCTGGTACTGCTGGGCGGCTTGCTCGTTGCGGCCGAGGGACTGGTAGAGCTCGCCGAGTTGGAGGACGTACTCGGGCTGGGGGACGCGCTGCACGGCCTGGTCGAGGTCGGTGATGGCTGCGGTGGTGTTCCCGAGGGCGGCTTCGGCGTGGGCCTTGGCCTGAAGCAGGGACGTGTAGGTGGGGGCAGTGCGCAGTCCGGCCTCGGCTTCGGTGAGTTCGGCGGCGGGGTCGCCGTTGTTGAAGGCGAGTTCGCCGAGGTAGTAGTGGGCGAAGGCCGCGTCGGCAGGTCCGGCGGCGTCATTGAGGGCGCGGCGCATGTCGGTGCGGGCGCCTGTGATGTCTCCGCGTAGTTCGGCGACGTAGGAGGCCCGGGACAGGGACGGTGATCCGGGGCGGAGGTCGACCATGCGCTGGACGGCGTCGGCGGCCTCGGAGTAGCGGCCGAGTTGGGTGTAGGCGTCGGCGAGGGTTCCGTACAGGGCGGAGTTGTACGGGTTGACGGCTACGGCTTTGCGAGCCCAGTCCAGTGCCTGGGCGAACTGGTGGCGGCCGGCTTCCAGGGCGGCCATGCCGCCCATCGCGGTGAAGTTGTCGGTGGTCCGGAGGGCCAGTGAGCGCTTGAGGACGGCTTCGGCCTTGGGGTAGTACGACGGGTCGGCGGTGGATTTGGCCTGCTGGACGTAGTCGAGTCCGAGGGTGGCCAGGGTGACCTCGTCGTGGGGGTTCTGCTGGGCCTTCGTCTGGAGGCGGGTGATGTCGGCGGCGAGCGGGTCGGCTCCGGCTGCGGGGCTGCCGGCCTGTGCGGGCGGGGCGGAGCCGGGGTCGGTGGGTGCTGCGGGCCAGGGGGACAGGCCGAGTCCCCCGGCGAGGAACAGTCCGACGCCGAGAACGGTGGTGACGGCGGCGGACAGCATGATGCGTCGGCGCGTCGGGCGCCGGCTGAGGGACCTGGTGGATCTGGTCAATTCCCGCTCCGGGGTGGGGTATGTGGAGGCGATGGGGACGAGTGGGGTGGGCTCGGCGCGGCGAGCGTGGCGTAGACGACCACGTTGTCGAGGTAGCCGCCCTCGGCCGGGTCGTAGGGGCCGCCGCAGGTGATCAGGCGCAGCTCCGGCGGGCCGGTGGTCGCGTACACCTCGTTGTCGGGGAAGTCGTCCTTCTTGTACTGGCGCAGGGCCTGGACGGTGAAGTCGAGGTGGGAGTGGTCGGCGCGGTCGACGGTTATGGAGTCACCCGGACGGAGCGCGGATATGCCGTAGAACGCGGCCGGGCCGGTGAGCGAGTCGACGTGGCCGACGATGACCGCGGCGCCCGCGTCGCCGGGGCGTGGGCCGTCGCTCCACCAGCCGACCTGTTCGGGGTCCTCGGGTGCGGCGAGGTGGCCGTCCGACTGGACACCCAGGTCGGCCAGGGAGCGGTCCACGCCGATGCCGGGTATGCGTATGCGAACCGGGCGGGCAGCGGGAGCGTTACGGCCGGGGAGGTGCTGGGCGCCGGCGGCTCCGGGGGCGGGCAGGGCCCCTATGTCTATGTGTGCCACCGGGCGGGAGCGGTCGGTGATCAGCGCGGTGGTACCTGCGGCGGCCAGGCTCAGGCCGGCCACGACGGCGGCCGCGGTGAGCCTGCGGACGCGCCGCGGTCGCCCGCCCTCCGGTGCGGAGGGCGGGCGACCTGCCGTGGGGTTGCCGGTCACACCCGGTCGGTCCGCCGTCGGCGCAGGGCGATGACTCCCGCCCCGGCCAGCAGGACCCCGCCACCGACAGCGGTCACCGCGACCACCGGGAAGTGCCCGCCGAAGGCGGTGCCGCCGAAGCCCGCTCCGACGCCGCCGTCGGGCTGCGCGGAGAACGCCTGGTTGACCGACATGTTGCTGGGCAGTGCCACGTAGGGGAATGTCGCGCCGGGCGCGCGGTAGGGGGCGTTGACGCCGTCGCCTGCTGCGAGGGCGGGCACGATCTTGCCGGTCTGCGCGGCGCCTTCCAGGGCCTGCAGTTCGATGTCGAGGACGTCGTCGGTGAGGCGGCGGCCGTTGGGGAAGCCGGCCAGGTCGCCGCCGAGGACGCCGAGGCGGTTGGGGCTGGCGGTGGGCGCCACCGACATGTTCAGCCGCAGCTCCTCGCCCGGCGTGAACGCGTTCTTGTCCACGTCGCCGTTCAGCAGTTGTGAGTTGAGGTCCGCGTTGATCGGGCCGCAGGCCTTGCAGATCCCGGTGAGGAAGATCTCCACGAGGTCGTTGCGGGGGGTCGCGGGGGCCGGGATGCCGTAGATGCTCTGTACGACCTTGGGCAGGATCGGGTCCTTGACCGCGTTGACCACCGGCGTGACCGTGTGGTCCTGGTAGGGGCTGAGGGTGTTGAAGGCGTCCTTGTACTTCAGCGGGACGACCACCTCGTTGACCAGGGGGTTGCCCAGGCGGGAGACCTGGTGCCAGCCGGCCCCGCCGGCCCCGTCCCTGCCCGGCGCCTTCCCGTCGTCCGCCGGGCCCGCGTTGCCGTAGGAGCCGGTCCCCTCGGTGCCCTTGCTCATCGAGGAGCTGACCTGCGCGCCCTGGCGGTCGGTGGTGGACCACACGCCGATCACCGGGTTGCGGGTCGCGTCGCCGCCCAGGGCGAGGTCCTTCTTGGGAACCTGGAGGGCGATGGTGTTGACGTTGTAGCCGGCCAGGGTGTTGTTGCCGGTTTCCGACAGGTTGCCGCCGTAGAGGAGGTCGAAGACCCGCAGGTCCGCGAAGAACGGGTCCGACGTCTGCCCGGCCAGTGTCTGGCCGCCGCCGGGCAGCGAGAGGGTTGCCTGTTTGCGCAGCGACGCGTAGTTCGGCATCGACGCCTTGCCGACGTTGGAGGGGGCCGCGGGGGCGTCCTTCAGCAGGGTGCGGGTGGCGCCGTGGGCGTCGGTGACCGTGAGGTCGTAGGTCTGGCGGAAGTTCAGGGTGGTGTCGTCCAGGTTGTTGACGACGCCGGTGTTGTAGAGGAACTGGTGGGCGGCGTCGCGGATGTGGTCGGTGAAGGACCAGGTGTAGGTGGTGTCGGCCTTGCCGTCACCGTTGCTGTCGATCTTGATGTTGTAGTGGGCGTCGTTGGCGAACGGGTAGAAGTTCGGGCCGCCGTTGGGCTCCTCGAAGGGGATCCAGTTCGCCACCATCGTCACGGTGTCGGGCTTGTCGGGGCTGGTGAAGGCGTAGACGTCGGTGTTGTCGGCCTTCGGGTCGCCCGCGATCAGCGGCGCCTCGCGGTGGCTGGAGGCGGAGCTGACGCCGGGCGTCAGACCGGTGAGGGCTGCGGCGGACACCAGGGCGAGGACGCCGGTGGTGGCGAGGACGCGTTCGGCCGGGAGGACCGGGAATCTCCGGCGCGGGCGGGTGCGGGGCATGGGCCATCCGTTTCGGGTGGGAGCCGGGGCCCTCCGGGTGCGGGAGGGGCAGGCTGACGGCGGTGGACACTCGAAGCCCAAACGGATCTTCCGGACCCTTTCCCCAACGGGTGCAGGCTCTCGTTGATTCATCCGTAATGCGACTTAAGTTATGAATAAGTCATCACGGAGGTGTCAAGCTCGCAACGCCGTGGAGCCGAACGGGGACGACCGCTCCGGACCCGCGAGGGGGATGGCGACGACGCCGCTCACGCTGTTCCCCGAGCGACGCCCCGATCGGTCGTCGAGATCCCCGGCAACCTCCTCGAGCTGCCGGGCGTTACCCACAGGACCCGTCCTCCGTGGGCTGTTTCGGTGGCCGGGGTGGGCCGCTCGGGTGGGATCCCTCCTGCGGTCGCCGGACACGGCGATCGACCGGGTACCAGTGCCGTCGTCAGGACGGAATACGCCTCGGATGCCGTTCGGAGACGTCCGACGGGACCAGCACCGGCCACGACCCTCGCGCGGAGGGATCTGATGGGATTCACCCGCTCCGTGCGGCGTACGGCAGCAGTGGCGGGTGTCGTCCTCTGGCTGTTCGGATGGGCCTGCGCGGCGGCGCCCCCCGCCCAAGCCCATCCGCTCGGTAACTTCTCCATCAACCACTACACCGGCTTCACGATCAGCTCCGGCCGTCTCGACGTCCTCGCCGTGACCGACACCGCCGAGATTCCGACGCTGCAGGCGGCCACGAGTGTCGACACCGACCACGACGGCGGCCAGAGCGCAGCCGAGCGCGCCGCGTGGGCCGCGGCGCGTTGTGCCGACACCTCCCGCCGGCTGGCCGTCACCACGCCCCGGCGCCTGGCCCTGACGGTGGATTCGGCCGCCTACGTCTACCGGCCCGGCCAGGCGGGGCTGCGCACCAGCCGGCTGGAGTGCCGTCTGCACGCGCCGCTGGAACTGGCGCGCGGACCGGTATCGCTGGAGGTGGCCACCGGTGTGGACGCGACCCGCGTCGGCTGGAACGAGATCACCGCCAAGGGGGCGGGTACCCACCTGCGGCAGTCCACCGTGCCGGCGTCCTCGGTCACCGACGAGCTGCGCAACTATCCCCGTGACCTGCTGGCCACTCCGCGCGGTGACACCCGAGCACGGTTCACGGCGGTCGCGGGCGAGGGTGCGTCCGGCGCCACCGCCCCGATGGCCGGGCCGGGCGCCGACGGCGGTCTCACCGGCCGGGTCGAGGCCCTGTCCCGGCAGCTGACCTCGCTGGCCGGCGCCCGGCGCCTCACCGTTCTGGTCGGACTGCTCGCGGTGCTGCTCTCGATCGTCCTGGGCGCCGGCCACGCACTGCTTCCCGGCCACGGCAAGACAGTCATGGCCGCCTACCTCGCCGGGCGGCGTGGCAGGACCCGCGACGCGGTGACCGTCGGCGCCACCGTGACCATCACGCACACCGCCGGCGTGCTCGTGATCGGCATGTGCCTCACCATGTTCTCCGCACTGGCAGGCGACGCGGTACTGAACTGGCTCGGCGTCGTCAGCGGTGCGCTGGTGGCAGTGGTCGGGGCGGTCCTGCTCGCCGACACCGTGCGACGCCCACACCGGCGGACCCGGTTGGCCGCAGCCGGGCCCGACGAGGACTTGGCACAGCCGGTCCCGGTGGCCCTGGTCGGCGCGGCAAGCCTTTCCTCCGGAACCGGTGGGCCGGGCTCCTCTGCGAACCGGACCGCGACCGAGCACGAGCACGCACACAGCCCTGCGGACGACCACTCTCACCACCGCGACCGCTTGGAACGCCGAACCCACGAACACAGCGAACCCCACCGCCACGGGCCGTTCGGCCACCACCACACCCACCCGCCGGGCGACGGCGAAGCCCGACCCTTCCCCACCCGCGGCCTGATCGGTCTCGGCGTCGCCGGCGGCCTCGTCCCCAGCCCCTCCGCGCTCGTCGTCCTCCTCGGCGCGATCGCACTGGGCCGAACCGTCTTCGGCGCCGTACTTGTGCTGGCCTACGGTCTCGGCATGGCGGCAACACTCACCGCCGTCGGGCTGCTCCTGGTCCGCCTCGGCAGCCGGGCCGGACGCCTCGCCGACCGCCCGCTGCTCGCGCGGCTGCGCCGCATCACCCCCTACACCGCCCTGCTCACCGCCGCACTCGTCCTCGTCGTCGGCCTAAGCATGATGGCGCGCAGCCTGCAAACCGTCCTGTAGCACCCGGGAGGTCCCATGGCACGCCGACCGATCGCCCCCGCTGCCGCACTGCTCGGCGTCCTCGTCCTGAGCGGATGCGGCGCCGCGGCCGGCGGGGTACTGGATGTACAGGCCACTGACCCCGCCCCCACGTGCCGCGTCCACCAGCGGCAGCCGCCCGGCAGCAGATACGCCGCGGGCGCCAGGGCCGAGACCGGCGCCGTCCTGCAGATGCTGCGCTACTACACGGCCAACGGAGCCAAAGCCTTCTGCGACGGCAAGCCACCCACCAGCACCGACCAGCGCTGGACGGACCTGTACACCGCCCTCGGCGCCAGACACGCCGCGGCGAAACCGTAGGAGGCGGGTCTCCCGCCGGTTCTGCCAACGGTATCGCTGGGTCACGGTCCTGCGGTGCTCGTTCGACCGTGTGCGGTGGCAGGGCAGGCAGACGGGGCAACACCGCAAGGGGACTGCGCTCTTCACCGACCGCGAAGCCGGCGGGGTGCAGTTCCGGCAAGTGGCCGCCATCCGTCCGTATGACAAGGAAGGCGGGGCGCCGACGCCACAGCACCAAGGCGCCGAAGGTGAGGAAGAGTCCCCACGAGGAGGAGCACCATGCCCTACGGTCCGACCCGCCGATCCCTGCTCGCGGCCACCATCCTGGGCCCCGGGACCCTCGCCACCAGTACGGCTCCAGCCCGGGGCGCTGACCTGGCCGTACGGGATCAAGCGGGAGAGCTCTCGTTCCCGTCGCCGGAGCTGACGCCCTATGTGGACCAGCTGCCGGTCCTGCCGACGTTGCGGGGTAGCGGCACGCTCTCGGTGGCCCCCTCTCGGCACCGCTTCCACCGTGATCTGGGTATGGCGCCGACCTGGTCCTACGGTGGCCAGCAGTATTTCGGACCGACCATCGAGGCCCACCGCGACCAGCCCATCGCGCTCGCCTTCAACAACCAGCTGGGGCGGCACCTGTTCGCCGCCGACGTCGACCCCTCCCTGGAGGGCGCCACCGAGCAGGACCGCACCAAACCGAGGGTCTCGGTCCACCTGCACGGCGCTGTCACCCCACCCGGCATGGACGGCCACCCCGAGCAGACCTTCCTCCCGGGCGGCGCGATGACCTACCGCCATCCCAACGGGCAGGAGGCCGCACACCTCTGGTACCACGATCACGCGATGGGCATCACCCGGCTCAACGTGGTCGCCGGACTGGCCGGCTCATACCTGCTGCGCGACCAGTACGACACCGGCACGGCCACGAACCCACTGGGTCTGCCGGGCGGTGAGTTCGAGGTGCCGCTGACCCTCGCCGACCGCAGGTTCCACACCGACGGCTCGCTGAACTTCCGCACCCTGCGCTCGGTACCGCAAGGGCACTGGGACGGCGGCATGATCGGCGACCGGATGACGGTCAACGGTGTGGTCTCCCCCTACTGCCGGGTCGCGAAGG